>NZ_JBHSHU010000003.1:0-260048 GCF_042653125.1 Nocardioides sp. GCM10023255 | reverse complement strand
GGTGCGGTTTGGTCACCAACCGCAGGGATTCGGGGGATTTCGGTGCGGTCTCTGACCATCGGACGAGGGCCGGCCGGGACGAGGGCTGGTCGGGGTGGGGGTGGGTCTTCGGGTTGGGGGTGGGGTTTGGTCACCAACCGCAGGGATTCGGGGGATTTCGGTGCGGTCTCTGACCATCGGACGGCGGCCGGCGACGTGGCCAGCCACGCGACAGCAGGTGGACCGCGCCCGACGGCGTCGAGACGGATCACCGAGCCACGGCCGGCGAGAATCCCGGCGACCGCCGGATCGGCAGCCGCCGCGAGGACCACAGGTTTGCGCCTCAGGCCCACTGGCTACGGTCGGAGCATGAGCGAAGACCAGCTGCAGCCCCAGGACACGCTGGACGACCGTGGCGTCGACGACGTCCTCGACGAGGGGATCTCCCCGCCGGAGCGCCCGCGCGGGGTGACCGCCAAGGGCGTCACGCCCGCCGAGGCCGCCGAGGGCGAGACGATCGACGACCGGCTGAGCCAGGAGGAGCCGGAGGTCTGGGAGCAGGCCGAGGCCGAGCGCGATGCCGAGGTCGTCGACGGTGACGTCGGCGGCGAGGTGGGCAGCGAGCGCTCCGGACGCCTGCTCGCGCCCGACGAGGGGGCGCACGAGGACGTCGACGGCCTGGTCGCCGAGGACGAGGGCATCGACGGCGCAGGCGCCAGCGCCGAGGAGGCCGCGGTCCACACGATCGAGGACTGAGGACGGCGGCCGCCCGCGCGCAGGTCAGGCGGACTTGCGCGTGGGGCGGGTCCGCACGATCGTCTGCAGGCGACGCGCCCACACCCGGGCCCGCTCCCGCTCGCCCTCGACGAGCGGCCCGCGGACGTCGACGACGTAGAAGCTCGTCGGGTGGTCGATCACCTCGAAGCGGTGGCCACGCATCACGCGTGCGGCCTTCCGCGCGGCGGAGCCGGGCCAGTGCTGGACCTTCTCGATGCGGGTGTCGAAGACGGCCACGCACGGGCGTGGCTCGACCGCGGGGAAGGCCTCCTCCACGTCGGCCAGCCACTCGCGCACGCCCCCGGCGGCGCGTGACTCCGAGGCGCCCTGCCGGACGGCGTCGGCGCGGGTGCTGGGTCGGCTCAGGCTGAGCGCGTGGGTCGGTGCCCCGATGACGACCAGGTCGCAGCCGACGAAGTCCGCGGGGCGTACGTGCCGCACGTCGGCGAGCGCGACCTGCCCGCCCTCGGCGGCAAGGCCGTCGCCGATCTCACGGGCGAGCTGCTCGGTGTTGCCGAACATCGACTCGAAGACGATGACGGTCTTCATGCTGGCCATGGTTCCTCGCACTCCATCCGGGGTCGGGCGTCGTGGGCCGTCATGCTCGGTAGCTGTCGTGCGGGACGACGACGGCGCGCCCGCTCACGGTCCCGTGGGCGAGGTCGCGATAGGCCTGCTCGGCGTCGTCGAGGGTGTAGATGGTGGTCTCCGCGTGCAGCAGCTTGCGCGAGGCGAGGTCGAGGACCTCGACGAGCTCGCGGCGGTTGCCCCAGTACGTCGTCTGCACGCTCGCCTCGTAGGGCACGCCGAAGAACGACACGGGCAGGGTGCCGCCGGCGATCCCCACGATGGTGATGTCGCCCAGCTGACGCGCGCTCGCGGCGCCCGCGGCGAGCGTCTCGTCGGAGCCGACGAAGTCGAGGACGACATCGGCACCCCGGCCGCCGGTGGCGTCGCGCACCTGCTCGACGAGGTCCTCGCCGGGCGCGAGGGCGAGGTCGGCGCCGCAGGAGGTCGCCAGCGCCCGGGCCGACTCTCGCGAGTCGACCGCGATCACGCGGGCGGCGGTCGTGGCCCTCAACACCTGGATGCCCAGGTGCCCGAGCCCGCCGACGCCGATGACGAGCGCCGTTCCGTCCGGGCCGAGCTTGGCGTTGGAGCGGCGTACGGCGTGGTACGGCGTCAGGGCGGCGTCGGTCATCGGCGCGGCGTCCACGGGGTCCACCCCGTCGGGCAGCGGGACCAGGTGCCGGGCAGCGGGCACGAGGAGGTACTCCGCCATGCCGCCGTCCAGGCCCAGGCCGCCGCCCCCGCCGGGGATCGGAGCCCGGTCGGGGCGCTCGCAGTAGGTCTCCAGGCCGTCCAGGCAGCGCGCGCACGTGCCGCACCCCCAGGCGCCGACCACCGCGACGGGCTGGCCGGGCTCGAGGTCGCGCACCCCGGCGCCGAGGGTGTGGACCCATCCCGCGTTCTCGTGGCCGATCGTGAAGGGCGGCGCCCACGGCAGCGCCCCGGCCTCGAAGTCGCGCATCAGGTGGAGGTCGGAGTGGCAGGCACCCGCCGCGCCCACCTGCACGAGCACCTCACCGGGCCCTGGCTCGGGGACGGGTACCTCCTCGAGGACTGCGTCGCTCTTCCAGGACTTCAGGCGGAGTGCCTTCATGTGTGCCGTGGCCTCTCGGGTGGGTGACGGGTGCGGTCCCAGCCTGTCGTCCGTGGTGGTGACAACTCAGGGGCGTCGGACCGGTGGTCGCCGGGACGTTGGTCCCTAGGTGTGGCGGGACCGCGGGGCTTGTCTGGAGTCGGAAGTCTCACCCGGACCTGGGAGGTCGGATGCCCGAGCCCAGCAACAAGCCCGGCACGAAGCCAGTCGTCGTGGCGGTCGGCAACGACCCGGTCGACAGCGCCTTGGAGTACGCCGTCGCCGAGGCGCTGCGCGAGGGCTGCGGCGTCCACGTGCTGCACGCCGTCCACGTCAAGCCGACCGGTCCGGAGATGGTGCTCCTGGACTTCGCCGAGATCGAGCAGATCGGGCACGCGACCCTGCACGCTGCGGTGGAGAAGGCCGAGGACCTGCTGCGCGGCCGGGCGCCACTGACCAGCGCCATGGTCCGTGGTCCGGTGGTGCAGACGATCCTCGAGGCCACGCAGGACGCCCGGCTGGTCGTGCTGCAGCGGCGCGACCTGTCCCGGATGCGGCGTACGGTGACCCGGTCGGTGTCCAGCGGCGTCGCCGCGCACGCGCACGTGCCGGTGATCTCGGTCCCGGCCGGCTGGTCGGAGGAGACCGACCACCCGGGGGAGCAGCCCGTGGTCACGGTCGGCGTTGACATCCCCGAACGGTGCGCGCCCGTGGTCGCGACGGCCGCGGCCGCCGCCCGCTCGCGCGGCGCCCGCCTGCACGTGCTGCACACCTGGTGGTTCCCCAGCGTGTACGACGACATCATCATGAGCCGCGTCGAGAACGACACCTGGGCCGACAAGGCGCGCGAGGAGATCCGGGCCGTCCTCGAGGGTCTCGGCGACGCCGTCGCGGGGCTCCCGGTGGACGTCGAGGCGCGGCACGCCCACCCCGCCGACGCGCTCATCGACGCCGGCCGCGACTCGAGCCTGCTCGTCGTGGGTCGCCACGACCCGCTGGTCCCGGTGGGCTCCCACCTCGGCCCGGTGGCGCGGGCGGTGCTGCGCGACGCCACCTGCCCGGTGCTGCTGGCCAACCCGTCGCACGTGCACCGCGCCGGGCACGCCTCGGCGCCGAAGAGCACGCAGGAGCCGTTCGTGACCTCCTGAGCGATGCTCAGTCCAGGGTCACGACCACCGAGCCGCTGACCCTGCCGGCCGCGAGGTCGGCGAGGGCGCGGTCCGCCTCGTCGAAGGGGTACGCCGTGGCGTGCACCCGCACCCCGAGCCGGCCGGCGAGCCGCAGCAGCTCCTCGCCGTCGCGGCGGGTGTTCGACGTGACCGTGCGCAGGTCCCGCTCGCGGAACAGGTGCCGGTCGTGGTCGAGCGCGGGCACCCCGCTCATGTGGATGCCGGCCAGCGCCAGGGTGCCTCCCCGGTCCAGGGCCGCCAGCGCGACCGGCACCAGCGTCCCCGCGGGGGCGAAGACGATCGCCGAGTCCAGGGGCACCGGGGGAGCCTCGACCTCACCCCCGATCCAGGCGGCCCCGACCTCCTCGGCGAGCCGGCGGTTGCCCTCGCCGCGGGACATGACGTACAGCTCGGCGCCCTGCGCCAGCGCGATCTGGGCGGTGATGTGCGCGCTGGACCCGAACCCGTAGATCCCCAGCCTGCCCCCGGGCGGGACGGCCGCCCGGCGCAGGGCGCGGTACCCGATGATCCCGGCACACAGCAGCGGCGCGACGTGCACGTCGTCGTACTCCTCGGGCAGCCGGTAGGCGAAGGCCTCCGGGACCACGGCGAGCTCGGCGAGCCCGCCGGGTGCGTCCCACCCGGTGTACGACGACTCGGGGCACAGGTTCTCCGCCCCCCGGCGGCACCACCGGCAGGTCCCGCAGGTCCGGCGCAGCCAGGCGATGCCGATCCGGTCGCCGACTGCGAAGCGGTGGGCGTCACGCCCGGTCTGCTCCACCACCCCGACCGCCTGGTGCCCGGGCGTCATCCGTGCTCCGCGCGGTGGCAGGTCGCCCTCGGCAAGGTGCACGTCGGTGCGGCACAGGCCGCAGACCCGGACCCGCACCAGGACCTCGTCGGGGCGGGGCTCGGGGCGGGGGAGCGTCGCGGTCGCGAGCGGGTGGTCCTCGACCGCGGCCGGCCGCTCGACGACCCACGCGCGCATCAGGGCCGTACCGGCGTGAGGACGTGGACGGCCCCGTCGGCAGGCACCAGGGCGACCGCGCACCCGAGGCGGGTCCGGCACCAACCCGCGAGGCTCTCCGGTCGCTCGTGGGCGCCGACCGCGTCGCCGCTGTCCCCGAGCACCAGGAGCGGGCTGTCGGTGGCGTGGAGGGACAGTGCGTCCCCGGGCCGGGCGTTCTCGAGCACCGTCGTGACCCGCACGTCGCGCGGGGCGTCCCCGAGGGCCGCGTGCACGGCGTCGCGCTGGGCCGAGCGGGCGCGCTCGCGGGCGTCGCTGTGGTGGCCGGGGACCTCCCGGACGAACACGGGCCCGGTGTGCGGCCAGGCCGTCACCACCTCCACGTCCCACTGCTGACCGGCCGCCACCGACACGGCCCACCGCAGCGCCCGGACGCTGGCCGCCGAGCCGTCGACCCCGACGATGACCGCGCCGCTCACGGCAGCACCCCCGGCAGCACCGGTGTGACGTCGAGCCCGGGGGTGCCCTCGCCGGGTGCCGGAGCCGTGCGGTCGGTCCCGGGGACGAGCACCACCGGGCAGGTGGCCCGCAGGGCGACCTCGGTGCAGGTCGAGCCGGGCCGCGTCGAGGGAGGAGGGCCGGTCAGCCGGCCGCCGTCGTGCCGCTGGAGCACGACCTGGCGGGCGCGACCGGCGCGCTCCACGATCACGTCGACCACCGGACCGGCGTGGGCCAGCTCGGTGCTCACCGTGACCTGGCCCTCGGCGAGCCCCTCGGCCCGGAGCGCGACGTCGTGCAGCAGCCGCTCACCGTCGGCGTGGGCCGCCAGCCCGTCGCCGGGATCCACGACGTGCAGCACGTGCACCGGGCAGCCGGCCCGCACCGCCGCCTCGACGGCGTGCCGCACGGCGGGTTCGGCCTCGTCCTCGACGGCCACGAGCACAGGTAGGTCCGTACGCACTGGGCACACCTCACCGGTCGTCTGGTCCTGGCGGGGCCCACACTTCCCGGCCCGGGCGGGCACAGACAGTGACCAAAGGCCCACGCAGGGGGACCAATCGCCCGGGCGGCCGGACGAGCCGTCGGCGGGGCAACCGGTCGGGCCATCTGCGGGGGTCATCCACGCGGGACCCACGGCACCGGGCGGCGGGGACCTCCGGCCCTGCTTGGCCGCCCGCGGGACGGGCGACCGTGGAGACCAGGGAGGTGGTCGCCATGACGACGCACGTGACACATCGCCATCGATGGGCCTGGCACGGTCCGGGAGGACACGGGCTCGAGTGGCGCACCCTGCTGCGGACCGGTCCGCTGCCCCAGGCGCTGCACCGCCGTGCCCGTCGTCGTGCGGCGTCCGCGCCGACGTTCGGCGAGCGCAGGCCGGTGGCCGGCGTCATGATCACGGTCTGCTGGCTGGTCGCGATCGGCGTGCTGGTCGGCACCGTGCTGGGCAAGGTGCTCGCGCTGACGGTCCACGAGGTGCTCGTGCTGGTCGCCCCGGGGTCGGGTTCATGAACGCCTACCGTGCCCTCTGGAACACCGTCGCCGGCCTGCTCGTGGCGCTCGGGCTCTCGCTGGCCGTCCACCGGATCGGCCTCGCCGACATCTTGGCGATCGCGGTGCCCCTGGCCGGGATCGCGGGCCTGTACGCCTACCTGTACGCCCCCGAGGGCGGAGGCGGCCCCGGGCACGTGATCCGGTGGTCGCTGCGCATCGGCGTCGGGGCTCCCGCCGTCGTCGGGCTGCTCGGCCCCCTGGGGCCGGGGGCGCTGATCCCGCTGGGCGGCTTCCTGGCGCTCTCGCCGACGGCCGTGACCTGGTTCAACCAGCGGTACGGCGGCCGCGGGCCGTCGTGGCGGGCGCGGCCGTCCTTCGCCGCGCGGATCAGCGACCGGGACCTCGCCCTGGCGTGGCAGTCGAGCTACGCGGCCCTGCAGACGACCACGGACGTGGCGACCAAGGCCCGGATCGTGCAGGTCCGCACGCTGCTGCTCGACGAGCTCGAGCGGCGCTCGGCCCCCGACGGCCGGGCGCGCCGGTGGGTGGCCAGCCCCGACCAGCTGTACGCACCCCGCCGCCCCTGAACGACGACTGCCCGGGGTCGGCCTCCTGAGGGAGGCCGGCCCCGGGCAGCGTGTCGGTCAGCGCCGCGTGTCGGTCAGCGCTTGAAGGCGACGACCTTGACCCTGAAGCGGCTGCCGTTGTCCTTCGGCTTGCCCTGGCACGAGAGGTAGGTGTTCTCGTTGCAGTTGAACCGGGTCGAGGCGTTGGCCAGCGTGACCGTCACCCGACCGACACGGCCGTCCGAGAACGGCACCGCGAGCTTGCCGTGACCGCGGCGGCTCAGGTGCAGGACCTTCTTCAGCGGGTGGCCGTGCTTGCGCTTGACCACGACGTACGCGACCGGGCTCTTGGCCCGGTTGGGACCGTCGACGATGATGCGGGCACGCCACTTCCTGCCGGCGAGCGAGGAGTCCGGAGCCAGCGCCACGTTGCGCGAGGCCATGTGGTTGACCCGGAGCCCGGTGTGGTCCTTGCGGGCGCCCTTGGAGAGCGTGAAGCTCTTCGAGATCGCCGCGCTCGGCCACGCCCCGCCCTCGGCGTACGTGCGCCCGGGGATGGTGTTGCCGGCTGCGTACCTGGCGAAGACCGAGGCGAAGCCACCGTGGGGCTTCAGGACACCCTTGACCGCCTGGGTGGAGTACTCCTTGCCGGCGCCGGGGTACGCTCCGGCGCGGTTCCAGATCTTGTGCACGATGCCCTTGCCGTAGCGGCTGCTGAGGTACTCGAAGAAGACCCAGTTGCCGTACTGCTCCACCCCGTTGGGGTTGAAGGTGTCCAGGGGCGTGGCGGGACGGGCGACCTGGCCGGCCGAGAGGTACTGCCGGTTGTCGTTCACCGCGTCGGCGAAGCGCTCCTCCATCCAGGTGGAGGTCGCCTCCATCATCCAGTGGTCCTCCTTGAAGTCGTACGCGAACTGCACGGCGTGGAAGAACTCGTGGGCGGCGGTCACCTTGAGGCTGTTGACCGGCGGGGCGCCGAACTGGCTCTGGGCGAAGTCGTTGTCCAGCACGCAGTAGCCCGAGGCCTCGCGCTTGCGGCCGGGCTTGTAGTACTCGGGGGCGCAGTAGCCGTAGAGGAACTCCGAGCCGACGTCCTTGAGGTAGACGTCGAGCTTGCTGTTGCCGCCTCGCTGGCCGTCCTTGACCGGGCGCCGGTAGTCGAGCTTGCCGACCTCGAGGTTCCAGACCTTGTTCATGGTCCTGAGGTTCTTGTTCACCCACGCCTTGCTGGGCGGGGCGTCGGCGGTGGTGGGGACCCAGTGGATGCAGATGTGGCCCCGGCACTTGCGCTTGGCCGGCACGGTGTAGCCGTCGCCGTAGGGGTCGTTGGCACCGTCGGTGGGTCGGGCCAGCACGCTCGCGGCCGCGGCCCGGTCGGCGGGGGCCAGGGCGGGCAGCGCGGCGAAGAGGTCCCGCAGCGCCAGGGTGCCCTCCGGGCGGGCGCCGGCGGCCGGCTGCACGGACCCGGACAGCACGTCCTGGGCCCGCTCCAGCGCCTGCCGTGCCTGGACCCGGGCGAGCGGGCTCGGGTCGGACGCTGCCGGTGGAAGTGCCCCGTCCGAGGCGGTGGCGGCGGTGGCAGGCAGCACGGACAGAGCCGTGGCCAGGGCCGCCGCGGCGGCGGCGATCGAACGACGCATGTGTGTCCCCTTTGATGTCGTGAGTGTCCGGCAGGAGGCCGCCGGTGGGCCGACGCGAGCCTGCCCAGACCAGTGGCCACCCTAAACCGACGCGCGAAGGGGCCCGGGTCGGGTGATCAGCTGGTGGCCGAGATCTTCTCGATCAGCGCGGTGGTGGAGATGGCCGGCGTGCGGGGCAGGTAGACGACCTCGCAGATGTCCTCGAGCTCGTCGAAGCGGCCGGACCAGTCGTCGCCCATGACGAGCACGTCGGCGGCGTACTGCTGGATGTAGTCGCGCTTGAGCTCGAGGCTCTCCTCGACGAAGACCTCGTCGACGGGCTTGAGGGCCGCGACGATGGCCAGCCGCTCGGACTGGCTGAAGACGGGCTCGCGGCCCTTCTTGCGCAGGTTGAGCTCGTCGGCGGAGACCCCGACGACCAGCCGGTCGCCGAGCGCCGCGGCACGCTCGATCACCCGGAGGTGGCCGACGTGGAAGACGTCGAAGGTGCCGAACGTGATGACGGTGCGAGCCATGCCCGGGATTCTGGCACGTCCACCGTCGGCCTTCCGACTCGCGGGCGCTGACCGCCGGTGCGGAACAATCGGCCGGGATGACCGCCACCATGTCGATGACCATGCCCGACTCCGCCGCCGACGAGGGGCGCCGGCGCGGCCTGCGCCGGATGCGCACGCTCGCGCTGGGCCTGCTCGTGCTCGCCGCCGTGGTGTACGTCGCCACGCTCGACCGCGGCGGGTTCTGGGGCTTCGTGAACGCCGGCGCGGAGGCCTCGATGGTGGGTGCGATCGCGGACTGGTTCGCGGTCACCGCGCTGTTCCGGCACCCGCTCGGCCTGCCGATCCCGCACACGGCGCTGATCCCCCGGCGCAAGGACGAGCTCGGCCGCGGCCTGCAGGAGTTCGTGGGGGAGAACTTCCTGGCCGAGGACGTGATCCGGGAGCGGATCGCGGCGGCGACGATCGCGCAGCGCGTGGGTCGCTGGCTCTCCGACCCGAAGCACGCCCGGCGCGTGGTGGACGAGGTGGCCGATGTCGCCGCCATCGGCCTGGGCAAGGTGCGCGACGAGCACGTCGCCGACCTGGTGACCGAGGCCCTGGTGCCACGCTTCCGGGAGGAGCCGATCGCCCCGCTGCTGGGCGGCCTGCTCGGCGAGGTGGTCCGCGACGACCTCCACCACGGCCTCGTCGACCTCGCCCTCGGCGAGCTGCACGAGTGGCTGGAGCGCAACCCCGAGACGGTCGCCGAGATCTTGGGGGAGCGGGCGCCCTGGTGGTCGCCGGCCCGCCTCAACGAGGCGGTCACCTCGCGGATCCACCTCGAGCTGGTCCGCTGGGTGAGCGACATCCGCGACGACCCGCGGCACCACGCCCGACGAGCCCTGGACTCGATGCTGGCCCAGCTGGCGACCGACCTGCTCGAGGACCCCGAGACCCAGGCGCGCACCGAGCGGCTCAAGGAGCGGCTGCTGGACCACCCCCAGGTGATCGCGTCGAGCATCTCGCTGTGGAACGCCCTGCGGCGCGCGCTGCTGACCTCGCTCGGCGACCCCGAGGGGGCGGTGCGCCAGCGACTGCTCGCCGAGGTCCGCCACTTCGCGGACCGGCTCGAGGCCGAGGAGGAGCTGCGCTGGCGTCTCGACGGGTTCATCGCGGACGTCACGGTGTTCGCCGTGGAGCGCTACGGGACCGAGCTCACGACCGTCATCACCCACACCATCGAGCGGTGGGACGGCAAGGAGGCGGCCCGCCGCATCGAGCTGCACGTGGGGCGCGACCTTCAGTTCATCCGCATCAACGGCACCATCGTCGGCGGCCTGGTGGGGGTGCTCATCCACACCGTGAGCCTGGTGGTTCACTGACCTGGTGAGCGAACCCTTCGACGTCCCGATCCGTGACGAGTCGATCCGGCTCGGGCAGTTCCTGAAGCTGGCGAACTTCGTCGAGACCGGCGCCGAGGCCAAGCCCGTGATCGCCGACGGTGCCGTCCGCGTGAACGGCGAGGTCGAGACCCGGCGCGGCCGTCAGCTGGTGCTGGGGGACGTCGTCACGCTGGGTGGCCAGTCGGCCCGCGTCTCCGACGAGAGCGCGGGCGACGACCTGCCCTGGTGAGGCGTCGTCGTACGGGGTGCCCGGCCCGGGGCGGCCGGGCACACCGCGGGTGACGATCAGCTGATGCCGAGCAGGTCCACCACGAAGATCAGCGTCTCGCCGGGCTTGATCACGCCGCCGGCCCCGCGGTCGCCGTACCCGAGGTGCGGCGGGATGACGAGCTGGCGGCGGCCGCCGACCTTCATGCCCTGCACGCCCTGGTCCCAGCCCGAGATGACCTGGCCGATGCCGAGGCGGAACTGCAGCGGGGTGCCGCGGTTGTACGACGCGTCGAACTCCTCGCCGGTGGAGTGGGCCACGCCGACGTAGTGCACGGAGACGGTGTTGCCGGCGGCGGCCTCGGGGCCGTCGCCCACGCTGATGTCGGTGACGACGAGGTCGGTGGGGGGTTCGGGGTCGAAGAACTCGATCTCGGGCTTGTCCATGGCCGCCACCCTAGCGAGCGGCGCCCCGGCCGCTCAGGTCTGGTGCACGTAGCTGTCGAGCTGGTCCCGCTCGAACTGCAGCTGGTCGATCCGGTGCTTGACCACGTCGCCGATGCTGATGATCCCGACCAGGCTGCCGTCGTGCACCACCGGCACGTGCCGGATCCTGCGCTCGGTCATCATCTTCATCAGGTCGTCGAGCGGGGTGTCCTGGTCGCAGGTCTCGACCTCCTCGGTCATGATCGCGCCGACGGTGTTGTTGATGACGGTGCCGTCGTGGTGGAGGTGCCGCACGACGTCGCGCTCGCTGACGATCCCGTCCACGGCACGTCCGTCGGCGCTGACGATGAGCGCGCCGATGTTGTGCTCGGCGAGCATGGCGATCAGCTCGCGCACCCCGGAGTCGGGGCTGATCGTCACCACGTCGTGGCTGGCCTTGGCCCTGAGAACGTCGCCGATCCGCATCGCTGCACCTCCGTCGCCCCGGTGTGTCCGGGGTCACTGAAAACGCTACTCGCGCGGTGGCTACGGCGTACAGACGTGCGCGCGGGTGGGTGTCGCGCGCCGGGCCTCAGTCGAGCTGCGGCTGCTCCTCGTCGGCCGACTCCTGCCGGGGCCGGCGGGACCTCAGCTCGTGGACCGAGCCCGGCCGGTGGGGCTGGGAGTCGGGGTCGTCCTCGTCGTGGGGGAGCGAGCCGAGGAAGGCCAGCGCGGCGTCGTGGAGGTGGCCGTTGGAGGCGAGCGCGTTGCCGCCGAACGGTCCGTCGGTGCCGTCCAGGGAGGTGAACCGGCCGCCGGCCTCGCGCACGATGACGTCCAGCGCCGCCATGTCGTAGAGCTCGAGCTCCGGCTCGGCGGCCAGGTCGACGGCCCCCTCGGCGAGGAGCATGTAGGACCAGAAGTCGCCGTACGCCCGGGTGCGCCAGCAGCGCCGGGTCAGCGAGACGAAGTCCTCGAGGCGACCGCGCTCGTCCCAGCCGGAGAGCGAGGAGTAGGCGAACGACGCGTCCTCGAGACGGCGTACGTCCGAGACCTGGCAGCGGGTGGCCTTGAGCAGGGAGCGGCCGGTCCAGGCCCCGTTGCCGGCCGACGCCCACCAGCGCCGCTGCAGCTGGGGCGCGGACACCACGCCGAGCACGACCTCGTCGTCGACGACCAGCGAGATGAGGGTCGCCCAGACCGGCACGCCGCGGACGAAGTTCTTGGTGCCGTCGATCGGGTCGACCACCCAACGCCGCTGGCTGTGGCCGGTCGAGCCCTGCTCCTCGCCGATGACCGCGTCCCGGGAGCGCACGCGCGAGAGCGTCCGCCGGATGCCCTCCTCGACGGCCTGGTCGGCGTCGGTGACCGGCGTGAGGTCGGGCTTGCTCATCACGTGCAGGTCCAGCGCCTTGAAGCGGGCCATGGTGAGCGAGTCGGCGTCGTCGGCCAGGACGTGCGCGAGGCGCAGGTCGTCGGTGTAGTCGGTCGAACCGGTGGTCGGCATGCGCACAGGCTATGCCCAGCGACGTTCCGGTCCCGGCGGGCTTACCGTCGTTGCATGGAGATCAACGGGCTCCCGCTGCACCCGCTGGTGGTGCACGCGGCCGTGGTGTTCGGCCCGGTCGGGGCGCTGGCCGCCCTCGGCTACGTGGCTCTCCCGGGGTGGCGGGACCGGCTCCGCTGGCCGATGGTCGCCCTGGCCCTGCTCGCAGCGGCGTCGATCGCGGCGGCCTTCGTGACCGGCAACAGCTTCTACAACAGCCGACCCGACCTGCACCAGCTGCCGAGCCTGGCGACGCACCGCACGCGCGGGCGGCTGCTGTTCTGGGTGACGCTGCCGTTCGTGGCCCTGGCCCTGGCCGCCGGGTGGCAGCACGCCCGCGCGGGCGCCCTGCGGGTGGTCCTCGACGTCCTGCTCGGCCTCGCGGCGCTCGCGGTCCTGGTGCTGGTCGTGCTCACCGGCGACGCGGGCGCCCGCTCGGTCTGGGGCTAGTACGCCGGGGCGCTGCGGGCCGCCAGCAGCCGTCGGAAGGACTCGACGCGTTCGGCGTCGGCGTGGCCGGCGGCGACCGCCTCGTCGAGGCCGCACTCGGGCTCGTCGGTCCCGTGGGTGCAGCCGCGCGGGCACTCCTCGGTCATCTCGTCGAGGTCGGGGAAGGCCTCGATCAGGTGCTCGGGCTGGACGTGCGCCAGCCCGAAGGAGCGGATGCCGGGGGTGTCGATGATCCAGCCCCGGTGGCCCTCGGGCGACTCGGGGAGCTCCAGCATGAACGCCGAGGTCGACGTGTGCCGGCCCCGTCCCGTGACCGCGTTGACGTGGCCGACGTCGCGCCCGGCGTCCGGCACCAGCGCGTTGACCAGCGTCGACTTGCCGACGCCGCTGGACCCGACCAGCACGCTGGTCCTGTCGCTGAGGCGCTCGCGGACCGCGGACAGGTCGCCGCCGCGCCGGGTCACGACCCAGGGCACCCCCAGCGAGCGGTAGGTGCCCAGCAGCGTCTCCGGGTCCGCCAGGTCCGACTTGGTCAGGCACAGCAGCGGCTGCATGCCGGCGTCGTACGCCGCCACGAGGGCGCGGTCGATCAGCCGTGGCTGCGGCTCGGGGTCGGCGAGGGCGGTGACCACGACCAGCTGCTCGGCGTTCGCGACGATCACCCGCTCGACGGGGTCGTCGTCGTCGGCGGTGCGCCGCAGCGTCGTCAGCCGCTCGTTGACCTCGACGATCCGGGCCAGCGATCCGGGGGACCCGGAGGTGTCGCCGACGACCCGCACCCTGTCCCCGACGACGACGCCCTTGCGGCCGAGTGGCCGGGCCTTCATCGCCATCACCGTGCGCCCGTCGATCAGCACCGTGAACCGGCCCCGGTCGACGGTGACGACCACCCCGTCGACGGCGTCGTCGTACGTCGGCCGCTCCTTGGTGCGCGGGCGGGTGTGACGGCGTGGGCGCTCGTAGTGCTCGTGGTCGTGCTCGGAGTAGCGCCCGCTCATCGACGGGCGTCCGCGGGAACCAGGAGCCGCGACCAGAAGTCGGCGAAGTCGGGGAAGGTCTTGCTGGTGGTGGCGACGTTCTCGACCAGCACCCCGTCCACCGCGGCGCCCACGATGACGCCGGCGTGGGCCATCCGGTGGTCGGCGTAGGTGTGGAACACGCCGCCGTGCAGCGTGCTGGGGGTGAGGCTCAGCCCGTCGGGGTGCTCGACCACGTCGGCGCCGAGCGCGCCCAGCTCGGTCGCCAGCGCGGCCAGCCGGTCGGTCTCGTGGCCGCGGATGTGGGCGATGCCGCGCAGGTGGGAGGGCGAGGAGGCCAGGGCGGCCAGGGCGGCGACGGCCGGTGCCAGCTCACCCACGTCGTGCAGGTCGACGTCGATGCCCTCGAGCGTCCCGCTGCCGGTGACGCGCAGGCCCTCGTCGACACGCTCCACCGTGCAGCCCATGCGGGAGAGGATGTCGCGCAGCGCGTCACCCGCCTGCGTGGTGTGGTGCGGCCAGTCGCGCACCGTCACCGACCCGCCCGAGACCGCGGCCAGGGCCAGGAACGGCGCTGCGTTGGACAGGTCGGGCTCGATGAGGTGGTCGACCGGCCGCACGGGTCCGGGCGCCACCGTCCAGCGGTTGGCGTCGGAGTCGTCGACCTGCACCCCGTGCTCGCGCAGCATCGCCACGGTCATGTCGATGTGGGGCAACGACGGCACGGGCTTTCCGTCGTGGCGCACGTCGACCCCGTGCTCGTAGCGGGCGCCGGCCAGCAGGAGCGCCGAGATGAACTGCGAGGACGCCGAGGCGTCGATGACGACCGTGCCCCCCGGGACGGCGCCGCGCCCGCGCACCGTGAAGGGGAGCGCGTCGCGGCCGCCGTCGTCGATCTCCACCCCGAGGGTGCGCAGCGCACCGAGCACCCCGCCGATGGGGCGGGTGCGCATGTGCGGGTCACCGTCGAAGCCGACGTCACCACGGGACAGGGCAGCGACGGGCGGCACGAACCGCATCACGGTCCCCGCCAGCCCGCAGTCCACCTGTGCGTTGCCCGCGAACGGCCCGGGGGTGACCAGCCAGTCCTCGCCCGAGGTGTCCACGGACGACCCGAGCGAGGTGAGCGCCGCCGCCATCAGCGTGGTGTCGCGGGAGCGCAGCGCCCGCCGCACGACGGACTGGCCGTCGGCGACGGCGGCCAGCACCAGCGCCCGGTTCGTCAGCGACTTGCTCCCGGGCAGCGAGAGGACGGCGTCCACCGGCGCGCCCGCGCGCGGGGCCGGCCAGGGGTCGGCCGGCGTCGGGAGGGTCGTCGGTGGAGGCGTCGTCACCCGTCTCACCCTAGCGACGGGCGGTGTCGCGGCACCGCGGGTCTCAGTGCGGGTCGGGGATCAGCCCACCTTGGCCTTGGCGAGCTTCGCCTCCTGGCGGGCGGACTGGGCGAGACGCCTGGCCTCGCGACGGGCGTCCTTCGCGGCCCGGCGTGCGCGCCAGGCGACACCCGGCTTCCCGTCGGTGTCGCCGGCCGCGATGATCAGGCCGCCCAGCATCGAGACGTTCTTGAAGAAGTGCAGCTGCTGCTGGGCGCGCTCCTGCTTGTCGCCCGCCTCCCAGAAGCGGTGCCCGGCGAGCGTGGTCGGGACCAGCGACAGAGCGAGCACGGAGGCGGACAGGCGGGGAGCGCGGCCGGTGGCGAGCGCGGCGGCCGCGCCGAGCTGGGCGGCCGCGTTGAGCCGGACGAGCGTGGCCGGGTCCTCCGGGATCGGCGCCGCGGGCACCGCCTTCCTGGCCAGGGGCACGAGCCTCTCGGCGACGGGACCGGCCTTCTGGGCCAGGGCGGGGGCATTGCGCAGGGCGTTGACCCCTCCGACGACGAACATGGACGCGAGCATCGGACGGGCGATCATTCGGCTGACGGTCATGACACCTTCATACCCGATCTGCCGCGGCCGAAGCCTCGCTCAGGGGGCCAGCAGCACCGTGGTCGTGTTGTCCGTCGGATCGGTCTCGACGGTGCCCGCCCCGGGACGCACCGTGAAGGTCAGCCTGGTCGGCGCGTCGGGCAGCGCGCCCACGACGAACGTGTACGTCGCGGGTGCGCCGGACACCGTGCACCGACCGCTGCCGACCTGCACGCCGCCACACCGCGGATCGGGCGTCAGCGACACCGAGGGTCGGTCGGCGTCGACCCCGAGGGTGGGTGCCGCACCCGGGCCCTGACCGGTCACCGTCACCCGGACCACGTGCGCGGCGCCTGCGGACGGCGACACGCCGGCGGTGACGGCCAGGTCCACGTCGCCGGGCTGGGGGCCGGTGGGCGGGGCCGGGGGCTGGTCGGTGGTCGCGTCGCCCGGCGGCACGGGAGGCTGCGTCACGGGGGACTCCGGGCCCCCGGGCTGGGGCGGCAGCGACGGCGTCGTCGAGGCCGGCTCGGGCGCCTCCGCCGTCGGGACGTCCGCGACGGGGAGCACCTCGGCGGGCACCGCGGTGCCGGCCCTCGGGTGGCGCCCTCCGGGTCGCCCGGTGCGCTGCCCGCGGGCGTCCCCGGCCTGCGACGACCGTGCCGGAGCGCTCGCGGCCGGACCCGCGGGACGGGCGTCGGGGCTCGCCTGCGGCCGGTCCACCGAGTGGACGGCGACGCCGACGAGCACCGACCCCGCCGCGACGCCGGCCACCGCCGAGGCGGGTGCATGCGCGAGGAGAAGGTCGCGGGCCCGCCCGAGCAGGCCGAGCAGGGCCCCGGTCGCCGCCGAGCCGCCGGCGGACCCGACGTACGCCGTGGCCGCTGCGCCCAGGAGCGTCGGGGCCAGCAGCCCCGCGAGGCCCGCGTTGATCTCGGTGAGCTCGAGGAGCACCGCGGCGCACCGCCGGCACCCGGTGACGTGCTCCTCGACCCGGCGGGCGTCCCGGCGCGAGAGGCCGCCGCGGACGTAGGGACCGAGCCGGCCCTGGGTCTCGCGGCAGGCGGCGTCGACGGTGTCCTGGGCGTGCATGCAGAGGAAGGCCTGCCGCAGTCCCTCCCGGGCGCGGTAGGCGAGCGCGGACACGGAGTTGGGGGAGAGGCCGAGCAGCGGAGCGACCTCGGCGGGCTTCTGCCCCTCCACCTCGGTGTGCCAGAGCACCAGCTGCCAGCGCTCGGGCAACGAGGCGAACGCGCGCGCGGCGGCGCCGCTCTCGAAGCCCTCCACCGCCGTGTCCCGGAAGGGGATCCCGGGGTCGAAGGGGGTCAGGTCGTCGGTGGGGCGGAGGCGTGCCGTGGCGCGGAACCGGTCCACGTGCAGCCGGCGGACGGCGGTGAGCAGGTAGGCGCGGAACGCGAGGTCGGGGCCGCCGCCGCGCTGCAGCACGACCAGCACCTTGGCGAACGCCTCCGACACGAGGTCGTCGACGTCCGGCCCGCCGACCAGCTGCCGCGCCAGCCGCCGGGCGGACTCGACGTGACGGCGGTACAGCTCGCCGTAGGCGTCGACGTCGCCGCCGCGGACGGCCGAGATCAGCTCGGCGTCCGCGGGCTCGTCGAGCCTCGGCAGCGTGGTGCTCACTCAGGTCCAACGGAGCAGGAGCCGAAAGATCACGAACGAGTTCCGGCGGACCGCGTCACGAGCTCCGGGGACGCACGTCCCACGGCGGGTGACGGAGCAGGACACCGTCCGGGGAGGGAGGGTCGGCGTGGGCAGGTTCGGGACGAGGGTGCGCCGACCCGTGGACGGACCCGGGGCGAGGGCAGGGCTGCCCGAGGAGCTGCGGCTGGCGCTACCGCGGCACTTCGAGGCGGTGGGGGAGGCCCTCGTCTCGGGGTCCGGCGCCGAGGAGGCCTGCACGGCCGCCGGTGGCGAGCTGGCCCGGGACGGCGCGTCGCTGGAGGAGGGACTGGCGGGCCTGGTCACGACGTACCGGCTGGTGCGCGGCTGCGGCCCCGGGCACGCCGCCACCCGGGCCGTCGCCCTGGGCTGGGCGGACGCCACGCTCGGCTACCTGCACGGGCTCTCCTGCGAGGACCCGTTGACGGGGCTGGCCACCCAGGCGCACCTGCGCGCACGCCTGGGGGACCTCTACAGGGGTGAGGTCCCCCAGGGCGTGCCGGTGCGGGGCAGCCACGCGCTGGTGGTGCTCGACGGGCCGCGGCACGGCCGGGAGCGGCCTGACGATGCGGTCGACGGGCTGGGCGCCTCGCTGCGCGTCGGCGCGCTCGGCGGCACGGTCCGGACCGTCTTCCACGGCAGCGAGACGATCGCCCGAGTCGGCCCGCTCCGCGTCGTGGTCCTGGCCGGCCGCGACCGCCTCGGCAACCGGCTCGGCCTGCTGCGCCGGCTGCTGGCCGACGTCGCGCCGGCGGTGCGGATGTGGGTCGAGGACCTGCCGGGGACGGACGCCGCGGCGGCCCGGCTGCTCGACGAGCTCGCCCGCGGCTGAGCGGGGCCGGTACGCGGGCCCGCTGCGGGCCTGCTGGGCAGCACGGCGGGGGTACGACGCCCTAGGGTGGGCCGCATGTGCGGTCGCTACGCCTCCAGCCGGCGTCCCGAGGACCTCGTCGAGGAGTTCGAGATCGAGGACGACCGGGTCGCCACGCCGCTGGCGCCCGACTACAACGTCGCCCCCACCAAGGAGGTGTACGCCGTCGTCGAGCGGCCGCCCCGCACCTCGGAGTCGGGGGAGCCGGAGCCGCCGGCCCGGCAGCTGCGTGTGGTCCGCTGGGGCCTCGTGCCGTCCTGGGCCAAGGACCCCTCGATCGGCAACCGGATGATCAACGCCCGGATGGAGACGGTCGCCGAGAAGCCGGCGTACAAGCGGGCGTTCGCCAAGCGCCGGTGCCTCCTGCCCGCCGACGGCTACTTCGAGTGGTACCCGACCCAGCAGCGGACGAAGTCCGGGAAGCCGCGCAAGCAGCCCTTCTTCATCCGCCCGGCCGACGGTGGCGTGCTCGCGATGGCGGGGCTCTACGAGATCTGGCGCGACCCCACCCGCGACGACGACGACCCCGAGCGCTTCCGGTGGACGTGCACCGTGCTGACGACCGAGGCCGAGGACGCGGTGGGGCACATCCACGACCGGATGCCGCTGACCGTGGAGCGGGACCGCTGGGACCACTGGCTCGACCCGACCCTGGCCGACCGCGACGACCTGCTCGGCCTGCTGGTCCCGGCCGCCCCCGGGAGGCTGGAGGCCTACCCCGTCTCGGCGGCGGTCAGCAACGTGCGCAACAACGGGCCCGAGCTGATCGAGCCGATCCCCGCCGAGGAGGCCCTGCAGTGAGCGGACCGGGAGCGACCTGGAGGACGAGACGATGAGCAGCGAGCGCCGGGTCGCCACGCCCCACGGCGAGGGCCGCCTGGTCACCCACCGGTCCCGCAGCCCCCTGGTCACGCTGCTTCTCAGCCACGGCGCGGGGAACGGCATCGACACCCGCGACCTCGAGGCGCTGGCCCGCTACCTGCCGCGCAACGGGGTCACCGTGGTGCGGTTCGAGCAGCCCTGGAAGGTCGCCGGCCGCAAGATCGCGACGTCGCCGACGACGCTGGACGAGTCGCTGGTGGCGGCCGCCGACCAGCTGCGGGTGCGGACCCCCCTCGTCGTGGGCGGCCGGTCCGCAGGCGCCCGCTCCGCGGCTCGCTGCGCCCGGCACCTCGGGGCATCGGGGTGCCTGGCGCTGGCCTTCCCGCTGCACCCGCCGGGCCACCCGGAGAAGTCGCGTCTCGACGAGCTGCGCAAGGCCCGGGTGCCCACGCTCGTCGTCCAAGGGGACCGCGACCCGATGGGTCGACCCGAGGAGTTCCCCGACGACATCGACCTCGCGGTCGTCCCCGGCGGCGACCACGGCTTCAAGGTGCCGGCCCGGTCCGGCATCAGCGAGGCCGAGGCGATGGGCGTGATCGTGGAGGCGACGCTGGAGTGGATCGTCCGCGACGTCGTCGGGAATGGTCGCGGCGCCTGAGGCGTTCTGGCCTTGTGCTTGCCATCCTCGAACCGACCAGCAGTCGCGTGCCCACGCCGCGCCGGGGGGACGACCTAGACTGGGATGCGATGACTGACTCCCTGAACGTTCCCGACGAGGTCGTGGACCCGGCCACCGAGACCGACGAGGAGCGCTCGGCGCGCTTCGAGCGCGACGCGCTGCCCTTCCTGGACCAGCTGTACTCGGCGGCGATGCGGATGACCCGCAACCCCGCCGACGCCGAGGACCTCGTCCAGGAGACCTTCGCCAAGGCGTACTCCTCGTTCCACCAGTTCCGGCCGGGCACCAACCTCAAGGCCTGGCTGTACCGCATCCTCACGAACACCTTCATCAACTCCTACCGCAAGAAGCAGCGGGAGCCGCAGCAGTCGATGTCCGAGGACGTCGAGGACTGGCAGCTCGCGCGCGCCGAGTCCCACTCCTCGACGGGGCTGAGGTCGGCCGAGATGGAGGCGCTCGAGCACCTGCCCGACTCGCAGGTCAAGGACGCGCTGCAGCGCCTGCCGGAGGAGTTCCGGCTGGCGGTGTACCTCGCCGACGTCGAAGGATTCGCCTACAAGGAGATCGCCGAGATCATGGAGACACCGATCGGCACCGTCATGTCCCGGTTGCACCGGGGTCGCCGCCAGCTGCGGGACATGCTCTCGGACTACGTGCGCACCAACGACCTGCTCACCGTCGGCCGCGAGGGAGGCGGCAAGTCATGAGCCACGAGCACCCCCACCCGGACGAGGTCTCGGCCAGCGACTGCGCCGACTACCTCGAACGCATCGTCTACTTCCTCGACAACGAGCTCGACGAGGCCGACTGCTCGGTGGTGCGCGCGCACCTCGACACCTGCAACCCCTGCCTGGAGAAGTACGACCTCCAGCGCACGGTCAAGGCCGTCGTCGCCCGGTCCTGCTCGGAGGCCGCCCCCCAGGAGCTGCGCGAGCGGGTGATGTACCGAATCCGTGAGGTCCAGGTGCAGATCAGCGAGGGCTGAACCCGCCCCACCCGACATGCAACGAGCCCCCGACCAGCTGGTCGGGGGCTCGTTCGCTACGTCGGTAGCGGCGCTCAGGCGTTGGGGCGCTTGCCGTGGTTCGCGCCCTTCTTCTTGCGAGCGCGGCGCTTGCGGCCGGTCTTGCCCATGGTGTCCTCCGGTTCGATTAGGTTCATCGCCCCGCGAGGGGCCGTCTGCCATCCTCTCAAACTCGTGGCGGCAGACGAAATCCGGCCCCGGCTAGAGACGGGACAGGAAGCGCTCGGCGTCGACGACCACGCGGGTCACCTCGCCGGTGCCGACGAGCTTGCCGTTGCCGCCGACGTGGCGGGCGGCGACGGCGAAGCGGTGCAGCCGGCCGTCGGTGTACGACGACGACGCGGTCACCTCGACCTCCTGGCCGACCGGGCTGGCGCCGAGGTGCTCCAGGGACACCCGGGTGCCCACGCTGGTCGACCCCGGGGGCAGGGTCGCCTGCAGGGCTGCGCAGGTGGCCGCCTCGCACCACGCCAGCAGCCGCGGCGTGCCGAGCACCGGGAGCGACCCCGAGCCGACCGCCTGCGCGGTGTCGGCGTCGCCGACCGTGAAGCGCAGCGTGGCCTCGACAGCGGACTCGCTCATCAGGCCAGGTCCTTGCGGTAGGCGATGAGGGACACGTGCGGCACCGGTCGCCAGTCGCGCTCGGGTGCGCGCTCGAAGCCCAGCCGCTCGTAGAGGCGGTGCGCGTCGGTCATCTCGGGCAGCGTCGACATCACGATCGCGGTCGCACCCTCCTCGCGGAACCGGTCCAGCACCAGCCGGACCAGTGCCTCGCCGACGCCGCGCCCGCGCGCGTGGGGGGCGACCGCGAGCATCCGGAACTCGCCCTCGTCGTGGGCGGCGATCTCGCGCCAGGGTGAGCCCTCGCGGCAGATGGTGACGGTGCCGAGGACCTCGTCGGAGTCGCCCGGGGTCGCGACCCAGAGCTCCGCCTCGAGGTCGCGGGCCTCCGCGTTGCGCAGGTGGTCGAGATACGGGTCGCCGGGCCCCAGCGTGAACGCCTCGTAGGCCGCGACGGTCACCTCGCCCACCGCCTCGTGGTCGCGCTCGGTCGCGCGGCGGATCCGCATGTGAGCTCCTAGATGCCGAAGGTGTTGCGGGGGTAGGCCGCGTCGACGTCGGTGATCACGTTCACGAGGTAGGGCACGCCCGAGGCGAAGGCGCGGTCGAGCGCCGGGCCGATGTGCCGCGGGTCGGTCACGGTCTCACCGGCGCCGCCGAGCGCGCGGACGACCTCGTCGTACGCCGTGCGCGGCGCGAGGTCGGCGGCCACGTCGTACCCGTAGAGCATCTGCATCGGGCCCTTCTCCAGCCCCCACGCGGAGTTGTTGCCCATCACCATGACGACCGGCAGGCCGTGCCGCACCAGGGTGTCCACGTCC
The DNA here is from genome assembly GCF_042653125.1 of Nocardioides sp. GCM10023255. Classification (NCBI taxonomy): domain Bacteria; kingdom Bacillati; phylum Actinomycetota; class Actinomycetes; order Propionibacteriales; family Nocardioidaceae; genus Nocardioides; species Nocardioides sp. GCM10023255. Next base: position 237,967 of record NZ_JBHSHU010000003.1, on the reverse strand, counting down.
ATGAGGGAGAAGCCGGCCGCGCCGTCGCCGAGGAGCAGCACGACCTGGGCCGAGGGGCGGGCCAGCCGGGCCGCGATGGCGGCGCCGAGACCGGCGCCGAGGCAGCCGTAGGGCCCCGGGTCGAGCCAGCCGCCGGGGCGCTTCGGCTCCACGAACTTGCCGGCGAAGCTGACGAAGTCGCCCCCGTCGCCGATCACCACCGCGTCGTCGGCGAGCCGGGGCACCAGCTCGCCGTAGATGCGGGCCGGGTGGATCGGGTCGGCCTCGGCGGTGAGCAGGGCCCGGTCGCGCTCGGTGGCGGCGGCGACGGTGTCCTGCAGGCCGCTCACCCATGCGGACCAGTCCGGGCGTCGGACGACCTGCTCGAGGGCGGCGAGCAGCCCGTCGAACGCGGCCGAGAGGTCGCCGCAGACGGAGGCGGCGAGGTCGGCGTGGCCGGAGACCTGGCCGGGGGAGTCGGCGACGTGGACGACCTGGGCCGGGGCCCGTCCGTCCTTGCCGCCGAAGACGCCGTAGCCCAGCCGGAAGTCCAGCGGCGTGCCGACCACGACCACGAGGTCGGCCTCGCCGAGCGCCCGGCCGCGGGCCTTGGTGACCAGCAGGGGGTGCCCGCCGGGGACGACGCCACGGCCCATGCCGTTGGTGATGGCGGGGATGCCGACCGCCTCGACGAAGCGCAGCGCGGCCTCCTCGGCCCGGTCGGCCCAGACGTCGGTGCCGAGCACGAGCACGGGGCGGGCCGCGCCGGAGAGCAGCTCGGCGACCTCGGTGAGCGCGTCGGGGTCCGGCTCGGCGCCCCGGTCGGTGCCGAGGGCCGGGAGCGACCCGGAGGCCGTGTTGAAGAACTCGTCCATCGGCACGTCCACGAACACCGGGCCGCGGTGCGAGGACCGGGCGGCCGTGAAGGCGCGGTGCATCCCCTCGAGCACGTCGTCGGCGGTGTGCAGGGTCCGCGCCTGCTTCGACACCGAGGCCAGGATGGGCGGCTGGTCGAGCTCCTGGAGGCTCCCGCTGCCCCAGCGGTTGGCCGGTGCGCGGCCGCCGACGACGACCATGGGGGAGCCGGCGAACTGGGCCTGGGCGATGGCGCTGACGCCGTTGGTCACCCCGGGCCCGGCGGTGAGCACGGCCAGCCCCGGCACCCGGGTCAGCTTGCCGGTCGCCTCCGCGGCGAAGGCCGCGGTCTGCTCGTGCCGGACGTCGAGCAGGCGCATCGGGGGATCGGCCTTCACGGCGCCGTCGTACATCGGGAAGACGTGCGCCCCGGAGAGCGTGAACATCGTCTCCACGCCGTGCGCCCGGGCCACGGCGACCGCGAGCTCGCCCGCGTGCCCCGTGAGTCCGGCGGCCTCCCCACCCGTCGGGTCGTCGAGGTCGGAGTCGTCGCTGGTCCGGGTCGAGGCGTCGCTCATGCCCGCAGGTTACTCGGGCGTAGCCACGAGGTAGTGGGGGTTGGTCGACTTGAGCGCCTGCACCAGGACGAGCAGCAGGTCGGAGCGGACCTCCGGCGGTCGCGGGCCGAGCGCGAGCTGCAGGTGGAGCGAGCGCAGGAAGGCCTGGGCGTTGCCGCCGACCAGGAACGGGTCGCGGTCGTCGTAGGAGCCCTGGCTGCCGGCCGCGGCGGCGATCCGGGCGATCCAGGGCTCGAGCACGGTCAGCGGGACCTGGTTGCGGCGCAGCACCTTCATCGTGGCCAGGGCCAGCCGGTCCGGCTCGCCGGCGGTGAACAGTCGGTCGACCGGCAGCAGCACCCGGTCGGCGATCACGTCGAGCACGACGGTCAGCTCGGGCTTGAAGCAGTGCGGGGAGGCGGCGAGGACGCCCAGCGCGTCGGCACCGTGCGCGACCGCGTGCGCCCAGCCCTTGCCGGGCACGAAGCCGCGCAGGTCGCGCTCGCGCAGCAGCCAGGTGGCGATGCGGTCGCCCCACTCCAGGATCTTGCCGCCGGGCAGCAGCGGGCGGCCGTTGTCACGCTTGATGCACTCGGCCAGCACCAGCGCCGAGAAGCTGCGCCGGAACACGGTGTCGGTCTCGGTCTCGCCGATCCCGACGCGCAGCCCCGCGGCCATCCCGTCCCCGAGACCGGCCAGCAGGTCGTCGTACACGCCCCGGTCGACCCAGGTCGCCAGCGTGGGGTACGCCGTGCCGTCGCGCTGCGCGGGGTCGGGTGAGCCGAGCATCCGCGTCAGCTCGGCGGTCAGCTCGTCGAGCGGCCTGTCCGAGGGGACCGCGAGCCCTTCGGCATGGACCTGGCTCCAGTACGACCCCGACATGGGGGCCATCCTGCCAAAGGCCGAACGGCGACCTGTCCGGTGGTCTCCGGGTGGTAGACCTGTGCCGTGCCGTCCCTCACCGAGCTCGTGCGCAGCCACACCGACCTCGACGAGGAGGACGTGGCCTGGCTGCAGCTCCTGCAGGCAGACTGGCAGATCATCGCCGACCTGTCGTTCGCCGACCTGGTGCTGTGGCTGCCCGACCGGGATGGGCAGGGGTTCTGGGCCGGAGCGCAGATGCGCCCCACCACCGGCCCGACGGCGTACGTCGACGACGTGGTCGGCACGTTCGTGCCGGTCGGGCGCCGCCCGATGCTGGACATGGCCTGGGCGCAGGGCCGGCTGGTGCGCGAGGGGGACCCCGAGTGGCGCGACGACGTGCCGGTGCGGGTCGAGACGATCCCCGTGCGGCGCGGCGGCCGGGTCATCGCGGTGGTGGCGCGCAACACCAACCTGCTGGGGGTCCGCACGCCGAGCCGGCTGGAGCTGTCCTACCTGCAGACCGCGGCCGATCTCACCCAGATGATCGCGCACGGCTACTTCCCGGCGCCCGGCCAGCGCAGCGACCACGCGGACTCGCCGCGCGTCGGTGACGGCTTCCTCCGCGTGGACGCGGCCGGTCGTGTCGTCTACGCCAGCCCCAACGCGCTCTCGGTCTACCGGAGGCTCGGGCTCTCGGGTGACCTGGCGGGCCTCTCGCTCGCCGAGCTGACCCGCGAGCTGGTCCCGCCACGGCGCCGGCCGGACGAGGAGACGCTGAGCGCGGTGCTGGGCGGGCGCGCCCACCGCGACACCGAGATCGGCACCGACGGGGTCTCGCTCATCGTGCGGTCCATCCCGTTGCGCCCGCAGGGCGACCACATCGGCGCGCTGGTGCTGGTGCGTGACGTCACCGACCTGCGGCGTCGCGACCGCGAGCTGGTCACCAAGGACGCGACCATCCGCGAGATCCACCACCGGGTGAAGAACAACCTGCAGACGGTCGCCGCGTTGCTACGCCTGCAGGCCCGCCGGATGGACTCCGAGGCCGCGCGCTCGGCGCTGGAGGAGGCCGTCCGCCGGGTCGGCTCGATCGCGATCGTCCACGAGACCCTCAGCCAGGCGGTCGAGGAGAAGGTCGACTTCGACGAGATCGCCGACCGGCTCGGGCGGATGGTGACCGAGGTGAGCACCCTGGGGGACCGGGTGCGGGTGCGTCGGGACGGCCGGTTCGGTGTGCTGCCCTCGGAGGTGGCCACGGCGCTGGCCATGGTGCTCACCGAGGTGCTGCAGAACGCCGTGGAGCACGGCTACCCCGAGGACACCGCCGAGCCGGTCCGGGGCGAGATCGTGGTCACGGTGCGACGTCTGGTCGGGAGGCTGCACGTCACCGTCGAGGACGACGGGCGCGGGCTGCCGGAGGGGTTCGACCTCGACGGGTCGACGAACCTGGGGCTCTCCATCGTCCGGACTCTGGTGGAGTCCGAGCTGGGGGGACAGCTGGAGGTGGGCCCGTCCCCCGGTGGCCGGGGGACGCGGGCCGCGATCGACGTGCCGCTCGAGTGAGGTCAGGCGGTGCGGACCCGGGCGCGGGCGTTGCGACGCTTCAGCGCGCGACGCTCGTCCTCGCTGAGGCCGCCCCAGACTCCGTGGTCCTGGCCAGCCTCGAGCGCCCACGCGAGGCACTGTTCGCGCACCTCGCAGCGACGGCACACCTGCTTGGCCTCCTCGATCTGGAGGATGGCCGGACCGGTGTTACCGATCGGGAAGAACAGCTCCGGGTCCTCGTCGAGGCAGGCGGAACGGTGGCGCCAATCCATGGCTGGGGGATCCCTCTTTCCTTCTACGTGCGTACAGGTCAGGAGTTCTCACAGCCCTGCGAGCGATCGCGAGCGGCACCGGGGGTGAACAGGGGGTCGGTGTGAGGCGTTCGCGAGCGCGTCGTCTAGCGTGGCAACTCTTGGACCGTTAAACAACCCCTGAGGCCCTTGTGTTTCCGTCACAAGCGTCACACGTGGCGACCGTTGACGTGGGGAGCCGCGACCGGGGTCTCTACGCTGGCGCCGTGACCAGCGCGCGAACCGACCGTCCTGCCCCCCTCGTGGTGGCCGCCTCCCTGGTGGCCGTCGAGGGCCTGCTGCTCGCCCTCCTCGGGGTCCTCGAGCTCGGCAACCTGTCCTCGGACCGGGTGATGCTGGGGCTGACCACGACGGCGTTCTTCGTCGGGTACGGCGCCCTGCTGCTGTGGGCCGCCCGCGCGCTGGTGCGTCGCCAGTCGTGGGCGCGCAGCCCGGTCGTGCTGACCCAGCTGATCATGCTGGGCCTGGCCTGGAACTACCACGAGTCGCCGGTCGTCGCGATCGGGCTGGCGGTCCTCGGGCTGGTCGTGATGGCGGGGATCTTCCACCCCGACAGCCTCGACGCGCTCTCCGACGACCCGGGACGCGACCGGCTCTAGCTCTGCTCCTCCAGGGAGGCGCGCAGCTGCTCCAGGGTCCGGTTCAGCAGCCGCGAGACGTGCATCTGCGACACCCCGATCTCCTCGGCGATCTGCGACTGCGTCATGTTCTTGAAGAACCGGAGCAGCAGGATCTTCTTCTCGCGCGCCGGGAGCCGGTCGAGCAGCGGCTTGATCGACTCGCGGATCTCGACGTGCTCGAGGTTGTGGTCGTCGACACCGATGGCGTCGAGCATCGTCGCCGCGCTGTCGTCGCTGTCGTCGCTCGCGTCGAGGGAGAGCGTGGAGTAGGCGTTGCTGGACTCGATGCCCTCCACGATCTCCTCGACCGTGCAGCCGATGCTCTCGGCCAGCTCGCGGGGCGTGGGGGAGCGGCCCAGGGACTGGGTGAGCTCGGCGGTCGTGGCGCCGATCTGCATGCGCAGCTCCTGGAGCCGCCGCGGCACCCGGATCGCCCAGCCCTTGTCCCGGAAGTAGCGCTTGATCTCCCCGATGATCGTCGGGGTCGCGTAGGTCGAGAACTCGACCCCGCGGTCGGAGTCGAACCGGTCGATGGACTTGATCAGCCCGATCGTGCCGACCTGGACCAGGTCCTCGAAGGGCTCGCCCCGGTTGCGGAAGCGCCGGGCGCAGTGCTCGACCAGCGGCAGGTGCAGGTGCACCAGGCCCTCCCGGGCCTGGTCGCGGCCGGCAGCGGACGCGTCGGCGTCGCGCAGCTGCGCGAACAGCTCCGCGCTCCGTCGTCGAGTGACCTCGACACCGGACGGCAGCACGTCCTGCGTGCTGGCGTCGTCCCCCGTGATGTCCAGGTCCATGTCAGAGGCCGGCCTCCAGATGACCGGACTCCATGGAGAGGGTGATGGTGAACCGGCCGCCGTCGGTGTCGGCCGAGGCGCTGGTGGCGAGGGTGGTGAGCACCTGCCAGGCGAAGCTGTCGTAGTCGGGGCGCAGCGCCCCGTGCGAGCAGGGCACGCCGACCGTGACCGTGAGACGGCCCGGCTGCATGTAGAACCGGCAGCACAGGTCGCCGTCCTCGTCGGCCTCCGGCAGCACCATGGCGCTCGCCTCACCGACGGCGATGCGGAGGTCCTCGATGTCGTCGATGGGGAAGTCCAGACGCGCCGCGAGCCCGGCCGTCGTGGTCCGCAGGACGGACACGTAGGCGCTGTCGGCCGGGACCCGGAGCTCCACGTCCGCGCGGTCCTGGGAATGACCGCTCGCCGGCCCGGTCAGTGGCCCGCTCAATGACATCGTCGTCCTCCGTGGTGGGTGCGCAGCAGCTGCAGACTAGTGGGGGCCGGCCCCCGGGTGGTGTACCCGGTGACCGACCCCGTCACACGTGTCGAGCCTCTCAGCTCTTCGAGCCTCGTGCCTCAGCCCTTCTTCGTCTCCCAGAAGATCTCCGCGATCTCGTCGATCTTGGCGAGCAGCTCGTCGGCCTTGCCCGCGTCGAGCTCGCCCTTCGTCCCGGTCGCGCCGGCCAGCTTGGTGGCCTCGTTCACCAGCGTGTGGAGCTGGGGGTACTTCTCGAAGTGCGGGGGCTTGAAGTAGTCGGTCCACAGCACCCAGAGGTGGTGCTTGACGAGCTCGGAGCGCTGCTCCTTGATCAGGATCGCCCGGGTGCGGAAGTCCGGGTCGTCGTTGTCCGCGACCTTGGCGATGATCGCCTTGATCGACTCGGCCTCGATGCGGGCCTGTGCCGGGTCGTAGACCCCACAGGGCAGGTCGCAGTGGGCGGAGACCTCGACGGTGGGTGCGAAAAGTCGCGCGAACATCCAGTGTCCTCTCGTGGGGAATCGGCGTGTCGACTGCGACACTACTCCCGTGCCGCGGCGACCACTCGGGGAGGTTTCGTACCCCCGCAAGCACCCGCCATTCGGCGTCGCGAGGGTCCGTGGCGAGTCGATGCTGCCGACGCTGAGGCCCGGCGACCTGCTGCTCGTGCGGTACGCCGTGCCGGTGCGGCCCGGCGACCTGGTGGTCGCCCGGTTCCCCGACGGCACCCTGGCCGTGAAGCGCGCGGTCGAGCGACGTACCTCCCGGACGGGGAGCCCGGCGTGGTGGCTGCTGAGCGACAACCCCGATCGTGGCGTCGACTCCCGGCACCGCGGGCCGGTCGCGGCCGAACAGGTGCGGGCGGTGGCCGTGTGGCGCGTGTGGCCGCGTCCCGGGCGACTGCGCGGGTGAGTCACGTCGTCGCGCGGACCGCGGGCGGCTCGTGGACGCCGTCGGGTCGCTCGCCCTCGCTGTGCCAGACTGTGGCCAGGGAGATCCCCTGGTGCGACCAGTTCCGCGAGCCACCCGCTCCGCGTCGAGCTGGACCCCTCGTCCCCGACGGCCTCGCGACGGAGAGTCAGATTGGTCATGGCAGCAGACACGCCCCATCCCCGTGCCGGTGACCCGGTGTTCGACCTGCACGTCGGCGGCAAGATGGAGACCCGGTCGACGGTGTCCCTGTCCGGCCCCGACGACCTCTCGCTGGCCTACACGCCGGGCGTGGCGCTGGTGTGCGAGGCGATCGCGGCCGACCCGGCGCTGACCCAGCACTACACGTGGGTCCCCAACACCGTCGCCGTCGTCACCGACGGCACCGCCGTGCTGGGCCTCGGCGACATCGGCCCCGCCGCCGCGATGCCGGTGATGGAGGGCAAGGCGGTGCTGTTCAAGCAGTTCGGGGGCGTCGACGCCGTGCCGATCTGCCTCGACACCACCGACACCGAGGAGATCATCGAGACCGTCGCCCGGCTCGCGCCGAGCTTCGGGGGGATCAACCTCGAGGACATCTCCGCCCCGCGCTGCTTCGAGATCGAGCAGCGGCTCAAGGACCGCCTCGACATCCCGGTCTTCCACGACGACCAGCACGGCACCGCCGTGGTGGCCCTGGCAGCGCTGAAGAACGCGCTGCGCCTGACCGGCCGCAGCCCTGAGTCGACGCGGGTCGTGATCTCGGGGGCGGGGGCGGCCGGTGTCGCGGTCGCCCGGATCCTGCTGGAGGCCGGCATCAAGGACCTCGCGGTCACCGACCGCAAGGGCGTGCTGAACTCCGTACGCGGCGACCTGACCCCGGTGAAGCGCGCCCTCGCGGTCGACACGGCCGACAACTACGGCCGTACGGGCTCCCTGGCCGACGTGCTCGTGGGCGCCGACGTCTACATCGGCGTCTCGGGCGGCACGGTGCCGGAGGAGCACGTCGCCGCGATGGCGCCGGACGCGATCATCTTCGGCCTCGCGAACCCGATCCCCGAGGTGCTCCCGGACGTCGCCCACCGGCACGCCCGGGTGGTCGCCACCGGGCGCTCGGACTTCCCGAACCAGATCAACAACGTGCTGGCCTTCCCCGGCATATTCCGGGGAGCGTTCGACGTCCACGCGACCGCGATCACCGAGGGGATGAAGCTGGCCGCGGCCGACGCGCTCGCGGCGCTGGTGGGCGACGACCTCGCCGAGGACATGGTCATCCCCTCGCCGTTCGACCCCCGGGTCGGACCCGCGGTCGCGGCCGCGGTGGCCGAGGCCGCCCGTCGGGACGGCGTCGCGCGCCGCTAGGCGACCTCGGTAGGTTCGGACGCATGTTCGCCGTCTACGCCGACAAGTTCTCCTCCGACGACCCGCTGTCCGGCCTCGTGGTCGGTGAGCGGCCGGACCCGGTCGCACCGGACGGGTGGACGACCGTCACGGTGAAGGCTGCCTCCCTCAACCACCACGACCTGTGGTCGCTGCGGGGGGTCGGGCTGCGCGAGGAGGCGCTGCCGATGATCCTCGGCTGCGACGCGGCCGGGTACGACGAGGACGGCAACGAGGTCCTCGTCCACGCGGTGGTCAGCGATCCGGCCTGGACCGGTGACGAGACCCTGGACCCGAAGCGGTCGCTGCTCTCCGAGCGCCACCAGGGCACCTTCGCCGACAAGGTCGTGGTCCCGCGCGGCAACGTGGTCCCCAAGCCGGCGTCGCTCTCGTTCGAGGAGGCGGCATGCCTGCCGACCGCCTGGCTCACGGCGTACCGCATGCTCTTCACCCAGGGGGACCTCAAGGCGGGTGACACCGTGCTGGTGCAGGGCGCCGGCGGGGGAGTGGCGACCGCGCTGATCACGCTGGCGCGGGCCGGCGGCCTGCGCGTGCTCGCCACCAGCCGCGACGAGAAGAAGCGGCTGCGAGCGCTCGAGATCGGTGCCCACGAGGTCTTCGAGTCCGGAGCCCGCCTCCCGGTCAAGGTCGACGCGGTCATGGAGACCGTCGGCCGGGCCACCTGGTCCCACTCGATCCGCGCGCTGCGCCCGGGCGGCAAGATCGTCATCTCCGGCACCACCTCGGGGCCGAAGCTCGACGACGCCGAGCTGACCCGGATCTTCTTCCTCCAGCTCCAGGTCATCGGCTCCACGATGGGCACCCGCGCCGAGCTCGCGTCGCTCGTCACCCTGCTCGACGCCTCGGGCGCCCGGCCGCTGATCGACCGCACCCTCCCCATGACGCAGGCCACCGAGGGCTTCGCCGCGATGGCCGAGGGTGACGTCTTCGGCAAGGTCGTCTTCACCCGATGAGGACCCACGTCGTCTCCGGTGCCGGCTCCGGCATCGGAGCGGTGCTCGCCGGGCGCCTGCACGAGCGCGGTGACGAGCTCTGGCTGCTCGCGCGCAGCGAGGAGCGGGCGGTCGAGCTGGAGAAGGCCCACCCGGGCGCGCGCACCCTGGTCGCCGACCTCGCGGACCCGGCGGGACTGGAGGGCGCCCTCGTGGTCGCCTCTCTCCCGGAGCGCGTGGACTCCCTGCTGCACGTGGCCGGGGTCGTGGACCTCGAGCCCGTCGCGGAGCTCGATCTCGGCCACTGGCAACGCCAGCTCGACGTCAACCTCACGTCGCCGGCCGTGCTGACCCGGGCGCTGCTCCCGGCCCTGCGGGCCGCGGGCGGCACCGTCGTCTTCGTCAACTCGGGCGCCGGGCTCGCCGCCAACCCCACCTGGTCGGGCTACGCCGCGTCGAAGTTCGGCCTGCGGGCTCTCGCGGACGCGCTGCGCGCGGAGGAGCTCGAGCACGGGGTGCGGGTCACGACGGTCTACCCGGGCCGCACCGCCACGCCGATGCAGGAGAAGGTGCACGCCCAAGAGGGCAGGGAGTACGACGCCGCGCGGTGGAGCGACGCCGCGACGGTCGCCGACACCATCCTCCACGTCGTCGACCTGCCGGCCGACTCCACGATCCCCGACGTCACCGTCAGGCCTGCTCCGGCACGAGGATCCTGAGCCGTCGACCGGTGATCCTGCGGCGGTAGCGGGATCGTGGCGATCCGTGTCAGGGGTGGGACCGCCAGTTGAGTGCGCCCACCAGCACCATCCGCAGCTGGGTGCGCGCGGTCTCCACCAGGGCCTTCTCCGCGTCAGGCCGGGCGGGAGCGCTCAGGATGGCCTCGGCGGTGGCGACGAGCGCGGTGACGATCAGGTTCGACAGCACCCGCAGGTCCTCGGCCGACCACGGGTCCGTGCCTGGGAGCCGGGCGAGGTCGGTCGCCAGCTCGCGCTCGAACAGCTCGATCTGGTGCCGGATCTCCTCCCGGACCGCCGGTGGCCCGGCCGCCCGCTCGCGGGCGATGAAGAGGAAGTGGGCGCGCTGCCGGTGCACGTGGTCGACGAGGACGTCGATCGAGGTGTCGACCATGTCGTCGAAGGCGGGCCCTCCGCGGCGTACGTCGCGCAGCATCGCGCGCAGCGAGGCGAAGGACTCGTCGACGAGCGCCAGGCCGAGGGCCTCGAGGGAGTCGAAGTGGCGGTAGAACGCGGTCGGCACGATGCCGACCTCCTTGGCCACCTGGCGCAGCGACAGCGCCCCCAGGCTGCTGTCCTCGGAGAGCGAGAGCGCGGCGTCGAGGATGGCGCGACGAGTGCGCTCCTTGCGCTCGCCCCTCGTCTCGGGGCGGGACACCGACTGCTCCGCCATGCCCTTGATCGTAGCCGCGGGTGAACGCGTGTCCACGGCAGCGCCGCGCGTGGCCGGGCTCACGCGCCCGGTGCTTGACCGTACTCCGGGTATGTCTGCATAGTTCCAGTGAACAGATGTTCACTCAACTGACGGAGGTCGGGCATGACCATCACCGCCGCCGGCGCGGCCGGGCGCCTCCTGCGCTCCCGGGCCCTCGCCGCCCTCGTGTCGCCGCACGGCGTCGACCGGTACCTCGAGCAGGTCAACCCGATGTGGGCGGCGCACGAGGTGCGTGCCCGGGTCGTCGCCGTCGACCGGGAGGTCGACGTGCCCGGCCAGCCGCCGGTCGCCACGATCACGCTGCAACCCACGACGACCTGGCAGGGCCATCGGGCCGGGCAGCACGTCCAGCTCGGCGTCGAGGTCGACGGCGGACGCCGGACCACCAGGGTCTTCACCGTCTCCAGTCCCGACTCGCGGCCGGGCGACCGCATCACGGTGACCCTGCGCGCCAACCCGGACACCCCCGGCCGGCCCAGCGTGTCCCGCTACCTCGTGGACCGGGCCCGGCCCGGCACGATGGTCCACCTGTCGCAGGCCGAGGGCGACTTCGTCCTGCCCGACCACGTGCCCGAGCACGTGCTGCTCATCTCCGGTGGGTCCGGGATCACGCCGGTGATGTCGATGCTGCGCTCGCTGCAGCGCCGCGCCCACCGCGGCCGGGTCACCTTCGTGCACTACGCGCCGAGCCCCGACCACCAGATCTTCGCCGCCGAGCTCGACGAGATCCGGCGCTCGGGCCACGGCATCGACGTGCACCTGCTGCACCCCGAGCTCGGCGACCCGGCGCTCTCGCCGGCGTGGCTGGAGCGGCTGGTGCCCGGCTACCGCGACGTGCCCACCTGGGGCTGCGGGCCGGCGCCCCTGGTCGAGGCGGTGCGCGCGGCCTACGAGGGCTCCGACGCGCTGCGGGTCGAGTACTTCAGGCCGCCTCGGGTGTCCAGCGGCCCGACCGGGGGAGAGGTCTCGTTCAGGCGGTCCGGCAGGTCCGCCGCCAACACCGGCGCCTCGCTGCTGGAGCAGGCCGAGGCGCAGGGCCTGAGCCCCGAGTCCGGCTGCCGGATGGGGATCTGCTTCTCCTGCACCTCGCGCAAGAGCGAGGGCACCGTCCGCAACGTCTTGACCGGCGCGGAGTCCTCGCTGCCCGACGAGGACATCCGCATCTGCGTCTCCGCCCCCGTCGGCGACTGCGTCGTGGAGCTCTAGCCCCCGCGTCGGCGCCCACGGACCACCGAAAGGACCCCTGATGACCGCAACCACACCCATCCTCGCCCCTGACCAGCTCGAGGCGTTCGGCGCCGAGATGGACGCGATCCGCCAGCGCGTGATCGCCGACCTCGGTGACGAGGACGCGGCCTACATCCGCAAGGTCGTCAAGGCCCAGCGCACCCTCGAGGTCGCCGGCCGCGCGTTGTTCTACCTGCCGCCGGCCTGGCCGCTCGCCGTGGCCGCGCTCAGCGTCTCCAAGATCCTCGACAACATGGAGATCGGCCACAACGTCATGCACGGGCAGTACGACTGGATGGGCGACCCGGGCCTGAGCTCGCGGATGTACGAGTGGGACAACGTCTGCCCGAGCGAGCAGTGGAAGTACTCCCACAACTACATCCACCACACCTACACCAACATCCTCGGGAAGGACCGCGACATCGGCTACGGCATCCTGCGCATGGACGAGGACCAGCCGTGGCACCCCTACTACCTGGGCAACCCGCTCTACGCGTTCCTGCTGATGGTCTTCTTCGAGTGGGGCGTGGCCATGCACGACCTCGAGGTCGAGAACCTCGTCGCGGGCCGCCGGAAGGTCTCGGAGAACAGGGCCCTGCACGTCGGCATCATGCGCAAGGTGAAGCGTCAGGCGCTCAAGGACTACGTGCTGTTCCCGGCGCTGACCGGACCGCTGTTCCCGCTGACCCTCGCCGGCAACGCGACCGCCAACCTGGCGCGCAACATCTGGGCGTTCAACATCATCTTCTGCGGTCACTTCCCGGCGGGCGTGGCCACCTTCTCCCAGGAGGAGTGCGAGGACGAGTCGCGCGGCCAGTGGTACCTGCGCCAGCTGCTCGGGTCGGCGAACATCACCGGCGGCCGGCTCTTCCACGTCATGACCGGCAACCTCTCGCACCAGGTCGAGCACCACCTGTTCCCCGACCTGCCGGCCCGCCGCTACCCGCAGATCGCCGAGGACGTCCGGGAGGCCTGCGAGCGCTACGGGCTGCCCTACAACACCGGACCCCTGCGCCGGCAGCTCGGCTCGGTCGCCCGGAAGATCTGCCGTCTCGCGCTGCCCGACCGGCGCGCCCGGGAGACGGACACGGTTGTCGAGCAGCCGGTCGCTGCCTGAGGATGAGGGCCATGAAGGACCACCTGAGCAAGGCCGAGATCCGCAAGGACGTGGTCCAGGACGCCGTGCAGGCCGCCGCCAGCACCGTGGGCCAGGTGACCTCGATCGTCACCGGCGCAGTGCGCGACGTGGCGGGCGTGCTGGGCGGCTTCGCGACGGAGATCTTCGAGATCCGCGACTCCGCGCGGAGGGCGGCCGGCGACCACGACGATTGAAATGTCTATACCTGTGGTTCGGGTCACCGGGGCCAGGGTAGGTCACAGGCCTCGGGGGACGAGAGACCAGGCCATCGACCGAACCGAGGATCCATGGACACCAGATTCGCCTCCCACTACGACCCGGACACCAGCACCCTCGAGCTCAGCGGTGACTTCGACCGCGACGCGTGGTCCCTGGTGCACGAGGAGGTCGAGCGCGCGTTCCGCCGTACGGCGTGCCGGCTGACCGTCGACCTCACCCGGGCCTCCGGGGTGCCGGCCCACTTCGTCGGGCACCTGGTGCACCTGTGCAACTGCTGCTACCCGGGCACGATCGTGCAGGTCGCGGCGCAGCGCAACGCCCCTGCCGCCTAGCGTCAGCCGAACGACATCCGGAAGCCGGCCATCCGCAACGACGCCACCGGGCGCCGGCCGGCGAGCCATCCCAGCGGGCCGTCGGGGGCGAAGTCCCAGTGGCCGCGGCACGGCAGCGTCCTGGCCGTCCCGCGCATCGCCGCCCGCCCCTCCGGACCGCCGGCCTCGAGCGGTGGCTGGTGGACACCGGCGCGGAACGGCAGCCGGAGAGCGGCTCTCGAGACGTCGGTGAACCGGGCCTCCGCGATCGGACGCCGCTCGAGCGTCGCCGACCACTCGGTGCGCGACAGCGGACCGGTGTGGCCGGTCTCGAGGCGGAAGTCGCACAGCTCCTTGGGGATCGCCCAGAGCTCCCGGCCGCCCGCCATCGAGTCAGGGGAGTCCACCCAGATGTCGGTGATGCGGACCTGTCGGTCCACCGGGCGGGCGACCAGCAGCTCGGAGTAGGTCAGCGGGCTGTCCGGCTCGTAGCTGACGAAGGCGGCGCCGTACAGGCCGGCGGGGCGTTCGGCGTCGACCGCCGTCGACACCCTGAACAGGGAGAGCCAGAGCTGGCCCTGCAGCTGCCAGGGCGCCGAGGGGTACGACACGTCAGTCCTCGGGGTCGTCGAGGCGGGCCAGCCAAGTGGCGAACCGCTCGACGGCCGTCTCGAACTCGGGATGGGTGTCGGTGAACTCCTGGAGCCGCTCGGCGAGCCACTCACACGTGAACTCCTCGTCGCCACGACGCTTGACGAGCTCCTCGATCCCGCGGTCGGTGAAGTACATCGGCGCCGGTCAGCGGAAGGCCCGCTCGAGCAGGTCCTTCTGCTCCGCCTGGTGCCGCTTCACGGTGCCGACCGACGGTGAGGACGAGGCCTCGCGCGTCACCGCCTCGACCTGGGCGTCGACCTCCGGCCACACGTTGAGCGCGTAGTGCGGCCACGGGCCCATGTTCTCGGGCTCGTCCTGCACCCAGCGCACCGACTTCAGGTGCGGGTAGCGCGCGATCTCGGCCTTGATGTCGTCCAGCGGGCGCGGGTAGAGCTGCTCGACCCGGGCGATCGCGAACCGCTCGGGGTTCTCCCGCTTGGCCCGCTCCACCATCAGGTCCCAGGTGACGCGGCCCGAGCAGAGCAGCAGCGTGTCGACCTTGTCCTGGTCGGCGCCGGCGTCGCTGATGAACGGCCGGAACGAGCCCGAGGTGAAGTCCTCCGGCGTCGAGGCCGCCTCCTTGCGCTTGAGCATCGACTTCGGGGTGAAGACGATCAGCGGCCGGTGCTCCTCGCCCAGCGAGTGCTGGCGCAGCAGGTGGAAGTACGACGCGGGCGTCGACGGCTGGGCGACGACGAACGCGTCGTCGGCGCACATCGTCATGAACCGCTCGATGCGGGCCGAGGAGTGGTCGGGACCCTGGCCCTCGTAGCCGTGCGGGAGCAGCAGCACGACGCCGGACTGCTGGCGCCACTTGGTCTCTCCCGAGGTGATGAACTCGTCGATGACCGTCTGCGCGCCGTTGACGAAGTCGCCGAACTGCGCCTCCCACAGCACCAGCGCCTCGGGGCGGGCGACGGAGTAGCCGTACTCGAAGCCGAGCGCGGCGTACTCGGAGAGCAGCGAGTCGTAGACGTAGAACTTGGCCTGGTCCTCGGTCAGCGAGGCAAGCGGCGTCCACTCGTCGGCGTTGACCCGGTCGATGATGGTCGCGAAGCGGGACACGAAGGTGCCGCGGCGCGAGTCCTGGCCGGCGAGCCGCACCGGTCGGCCCTCCATCAGCAGCGAGCCGAAGGCGAGGATCTCGCCGGTGCCCCAGTCGATCGGGCCGTCGGTGATCGCGGCGGCGCGACGCTGCAGCTGCGGCATCACCTTGGGGTGGACCGTGAAGCCCGCCGGCGGGGTGACGTAGGCGTCCGAGATGCGCTTGAGGACGTCGACCGACACCGAGGTCTCGGCCTCGCCCGCGGGCTTCTCGGGGTAGTCGGGAACGGTGGTCCACTCCGAGGGCTGGCTGCTCGCCTCGCGCACCTCGGTGAAGACCCGCTCGAGCTGCTGCTGGTAGTCGCGCAGGACCTGCTCGGCCTCCTCGATCGTGATGTCGCCACGGCCGATGAGGGACTCGGTGTAGAGCTTGCGGACCGAGCGCTTCTGCTCGATGAGGTCGTACATCAGCGGCTGGGTGTACGACGGGTCGTCGCCCTCGTTGTGACCGCGACGGCGGTAGCAGACGAGATCGATGACGACGTCCTTCTTGAACGCCTGGCGGTACTCGAACGCGAGCCGCGCCACCCGGATGCAGGCCTCGGGGTCGTCGCCGTTGACGTGGAAGATCGGCGCCTGGACCATCCGGGCCACGTCGGTGCAGTAGAGCGAGGACCGCGAGGAGCCCGGCGAGGTGGTGAACCCCACCTGGTTGTTGACGACCACGTGGATCGTGCCGCCCGTGCGGTAGCCGCGCAGCTGGCTGAGGTTGAGGGTCTCGGCGACCACGCCCTGCCCGGCGAACGCCGCGTCACCGTGCACGAGCAGCGGCAGCACGGGGTAGTCGGCGCCCTTGTTCAGCACGTCCTGCTTGGCGCGGGCGATGCCCTCGAGCACCGGGTCGACCGCCTCGAGGTGGGAGGGGTTCGCGGCGACGGAGACCTTGATCTTCGCCTTCGAGCCGGCCTCGAACTCGCCCTCGGCGCCGAGGTGGTACTTCACGTCGCCGGAGCCCTGGACGGTGCGCGGGTCGATGTTGCCCTCGAACTCCCGGAAGATCTGGGAGTACTTCTTGCCGACGATGTTGGCCAGCACGTTGAGCCGGCCGCGGTGGGCCATGCCGATCGTGACCTCGTCGAGATCGGCCTCGGCGGCCGCCTCGCAGATCTCGTCGATGACCGGGATCGTGGTCTCGCCGCCCTCGAGGGAGAAGCGCTTCTGGCCGACGAACTTCGTCTGCAGGAAGGTCTCGAACGCCTCGGCCTGGTTGAGCTTGAGCAGGATCCGCAGCTGCTCCTCGCGCGGCGGCTTGGTGTGCGGCTGCTCGACGCGCTCCTGGATCCAACGGCGCTGCTCGGGGTCCATGATGTGCATGTACTCGATGCCGGTGGTGCGGCAGTAGGAGTCGCGCAGGATCCCGAGGATGTTGCGCAGCTTCATGAACGGGCGACCCGAGCCGCCGAACGAGCCGGTCGCGAACTCCCGGTCGAGGTCCCACAGGGTCAGGCCGTGCGACTCGACCTCGAGGTCGGGGTGGCTGCGCTGGCGGTACTCCAGCGGGTCGGTGTCGGCCATCATGTGGCCGCGGACCCGGTAGGCGTGGATCAGCTCGAGGATCCGCGCCTGCTTGCTGATGTCGTCGTCGTGGGTGGTCGCGATGTCCTTCGACCAGCGGATCGGCTCGTAGGGGATGCGCAGCGAGCGGAAGATCTCGTCGTAGAAGTCGTCGCCGCCGAGCAGCAGCTGGTGGACGCGCTTGAGGAACTCGCCCGACTGCGCGCCCTGGATGACGCGGTGGTCGTAGGTCGAGGTCAGCGTCATGACCTTGCTGATCGCGCTGCGGGCGATGGCCTCGTCAGAGGCGCCCTGCCACTCGGGCGGGTACTCCATCGCGCCGACGCCGATGATGGCGCCCTGGCCCTTCATCAGGCGCGGGACCGAGTGGCTGGTGCCGATGCCGCCGGGGTTGGTCAGCGAGATCGAGGTGCCCTTGAAGTCCTCCACCGTGAGCTTGTTGTCGCGCGCCTTGCGCACGATCTCCTCGTAGGCGGTCCAGAAGCCGGCGAAGTCCATCGTCTCCGCGGCCTTGATGCTCGGCACCAGCAGCTGGCGGCTGCCGTCGGGCTTGGGGACGTCGATCGCGAGCCCGAGGTTGATGTGGGCCGGGGTGATCAGGTTCGGCTTGCCGTCGACGACGTCGAAGCCGACGTTCATCTCCGGCATCGCCTTGACCGCCTTGATGAGCGCGTAGCCGATGAGGTGCGTGAACGACACCTTGCCACCGCGGGCGCGGGCGAGGTGGTTGTTGATGACCGTGCGGTTGTCCCAGAGCAGCTTCACCGGCACCGAGCGGACCGAGGTCGCGGTCGGCACGCTCAGCGAGGCGTCCATGTTCTGGGCGGTGCGGGCGGGGGCACCCCGCAGCACGGTGAACGTCGGCTCGTCGCTCGCTGCGGCGGGAGCGGCCGGCTTGTTGTCCTTGGGGACCGGGCTGGTCGTGCCCTTGGCCGGCTCGGCCGCCTGGGCGTCCGGGCGTGGCTTGGCCACCGGAGCCGGGGTCTTCTCCTCGGTCCGGGCTGCGGCGGGCTTCTCGGCCTGCTTCGCCGCGGGCTTCGCGGGAGCCTTCTCAGCCGGCTTCTCAGCCGGCTTCTCGGGGGCCTTGGTCGTCGCCGGCCTGGCCTCGGTCCTGGTCGCGGCACCGTTGCGGCCGGCGCCGTTGGAGCCGTTGCCGTTGGCCTGGAAGTACTTCACCCACGTGGGGTCAACGCTGCCGGGATCCTTCTGGTACTGGTCGTACATCTCCTCCACGAGCCACTCGTTGGCGCCGAAGTCGGCGGAGGGCTGTTCGGGAGACTGGCTGCCTGAGGACTGCGGCACGGGTTGGTTCGCCTCTTCCGGTGTACGCGCGCGGGGATGGGTTTCAGTCGTCAAGGCTAGACCCACACGCCAGCAAATGCTCAGGCAAGGGTGGCCTTTCGGGCAGGGTGTCACGTGATCCACACGACGTGAGAGATTGGCCGACCATGAACACCCCCAGGCGACGGGCCGCGAGGCCGCTCTCCCTGCTCCTCTCCCCGCTGCTGGTGGTGGCACTCGCGGCCACCGGTTGCAGCGGTGACGACGACGGGGACGGCGCAGCGCCGGCAGCGTCCCCCACGGCTTCGGAGTCGGGCCGGCCGGCTCCCGAGGTGAGGACGAAGGTGGCGGTCGGCCGGGTGCCGGGGCACCTGCCGCCGCGGGCGCGCAAACGCGCCGTCCACGCGGTCGGGGACGTCGTCGACCACTGGTTCGACGCGGCGTACGTCGGGGGCAGGTACCCACGGCACGACTTCAGCGACGCCTACCCGGCCTTCACCGCCGGCGCCCGCGCGGACGCCGTCCGCGACCGTGACCTGATGACCAACCGGCCGCTCGGCCGCGAGATCGACGGGGTGACGGCCCACCGGCGGCTGGTGTGGGTCGACCTGCTGCCCGCCCGCGGGCGGGCAGCCGCCGCGACCGCGCGCTTCCGGCTGGCCTTCACCACGACGGGGGAGAAGGAGCGCTCGGTGGTCGTCCGGGGCCGGTTGTTCCTGGTGCCCGGGCCGAGCGGCTGGAAGGTGTTCGGCTACGACGTCGCGAAGGGGACCCCCGACGAGCTCGAGCCGAAGGAGAGACCGTCGAAGGGGAAGCCGTCGAAGCACGGCGCGGGCAAGCACCACGAGCACTCCGGCAAGGACCACCAGAAGGGAGGCGGTCGATGAACGCCGCCCGCACCCGCTCGCGCGCCACCAGGGCCCTGCACCTGCTCGTCCTGGGGCTGGTCCTGGCCGTGGCCGCGCTGGTCGTCCCGGACTCGGCGGTGAAGTCCACCGAGGTGACCCTGGTGAAGGTGAGGCAGGGCTCCGGCACCGACGTCAGCCCCGACGTGGTGTGGATCCTCGCCGTGGGCTCCGACGCCCGTCCGGGCCAGGACATGACCCGCACGCGTGGCGACGCGCTGCAGCTGATCGGCATGAACACCCGGACCGGCGCGGCCGCCTCGATCGGCGTGCCCCGCGACTCGTGGGTGAACATCCCCGGGCACGGCTACGAGAAGATCAACGCCTCGCTCTACTTCGGCGGGCCGCAGCTGCTCGGGCAGACGGTCGGCAACCTGGTCGGCATCCAGCCCGACTACGTCTTCGTGACGCGATTCCCCTACTTCATCGCCATGGTGCGCAGCATCGGCGGCATCGACGTGCAGAACCCGCGCGCCTTCAGCGACACCTACCTCAAGCCGAGGGGGTTCCGGGCCGGCCGCATCCACCTCGGCGGGTACGACGCCATGGCGTTCGCGCGGATCCGGCACAACCTGCCCGCCGGCGACTTCGACCGCTCGGCCAACCAGCAGCGCGTCCTGCGCGGCATCCAGGCCCGGGTGCGGGCACGCGCCTCGGTGCCGGGCTTCATGGAGCGCGGAGTCGTCTCGGTGATGCAGCACATGCACACCGACCTCCGCCCGACGGAGCTGTTCCGGCTGGCGCAGGCGATGGCGCAGGTCGAGCCCGGCAAGATCACCACCTGCGTCATCCAGGGCGGGATCGGCAACATCGGTGGGGCGAGCGTGGTGCTGCCCTACACCTCGCAGGGGCGGAGGCTGGGCAACGAGGCGCGCAGGGACGCGACGCTCGAGCACTGCTGACCCGTCGCGACACCGAGCTGAGTCAGGCCCTCACCAGCCGAGTCGTACGGCGGGGAGCTGGTCGCGGCCGTGACGGACGACCCTCTCGAGCGCCTGTCGTGCCTCCGTCATCCGCCGCTGACCTGCGACGTCGACCCAGTCGGCCTCGATGCGGTCCTGGACCCGGACCGCCAGCGCGATGGCCTCCTCGCCGCGGCGGGTGAGCTCGAGCGGCTTGCTGCGGGCATCGGTGCCCGCGCCGTCGTCGGCGAGGACGACGTACCCCTCGTCGAGCAGGTGCTGGATGACACGCGCTGCTCCCTGCTTGGTCATGGCGAGGAACGGCGCCATGGCGCTGGCCGTGTTGTGACCGTTGAGCACCGCGTTCAAGGCGTAGCCGTGGACGGGACGCAGCGTGGGATGACCGTTCGCGTTGAGCTCGTGGTGCAGCTCGTCCAGGGCCACGGTCACGGCCATGGACAACAGTCGGACCAGGGGGATCTCGTGCACCTGTCCGACCGTAGCGCCGGGCGCTGGGGTGCGCAGGGACGACACGGGTCAGGCGGTCCACGGGACGGGGACCGGGTCGCCACCGCCGACGGTGGCGAACGCGTCCGGGTGACCGACCGTCAGGGTCACGGCTGGTTCGGTGCCACCCGCCGAGAGCACCCGGACCGTCCCGGCCGGCAGCTTGAGACCCTCCCCGGGCCGGACGTCGTAGGACGTTGCGTCGATCTCGGCGCGCACCGCCCCGCTGAGCACGACCAGGAACTGGTCGACGTCGATGGTGTGGTGCGGTCCGACGCTGCCGGCGGGGAGCTCGGTGCGCCAGACCGCGAGGTCGAGTGCCGGGGCGGTGGTGGGGCTGGCCAGGGTGACCATGGTCGCGGCCGGTGTGCTGACCTTCCGGGCCGTGTCGGGGGAGACGTGCAGGGACATGGTGCTGCTCCTTCTCGAGTGCTGTTCCAGTGGTGGTGACCTGCTCCTTAAGACAACAAGGTTGTCTGTTGACGAGGTTAGCGCTGGTGACACATGGACAACAGAGTTGTCTATACGGGTGGACGTGCGACGACGTCCCGGGGAATGGGTCGATCCGCGTTCGGGGTCGAGCGGGGCCGGATGCGGCGCAGAAGACCGAAAAGGGCCCGACTCATGACTGAATCGGGCCCAACTCGAGAAGTGTGGCGCCCCCGGAAGGATTCGAACCTTCGCTCCCGCCTCCGGAGGGCGGTGCTCTATCCCCTGAGCTACGGGGGCTCAAGGTGCGGGATGACCATACAGCGGGGGAGAGGAGAGCACGAAACCGCCTCCCCGATCCGGCCCGGGTATCGAGGCGGGAGATCGGTTCAGGGCGGCGCGCGTGGCGCCACTAGGCTGACCCGGTGACTCCCGAGCAGCTCTCCGCCACCATCGTCGACGTCCTGACGACCCTCTCCAGCGAGGGTGCGATCGCCCTGCCCGACGGGATTCCCACGACGGTGACGGTGGAGCGGCCCCGGCAGAAGGGGCACGGCGACTACGCGACCAACGTGGCGCTCCAGCTGGCCAAGAAGGCCGGCACGAACCCGCGCGCGTTCGCCGAGCTGGTGCAGGCGCGGCTCGAGAAGGCCGATGGTGTCGCGGCGGTCGAGATCGCCGGGCCGGGCTTCCTCAACATCACCGTCGACGCGGGTGCGCAGGGCGCGGTGGCCGCGGACATCGTCGCGGCCGGGGCGTCGTACGGCTCCTCCGACGCCTTCGCCGGGGAGAAGATCAACCTCGAGTTCGTGTCGGCGAACCCGACCGGCCCGCTGCACCTCGGTGGTGTCCGCTGGGCCGCGGTGGGCGACGCCCTGGGCCGGGTCCTGACCATGGCCGGGGCCGAGGTCACCCGCGAGTACTACTTCAACGACCACGGCGGCCAGATCGACCGGTTCAGCCGGTCGCTGCTGGCCAACGCGCAGGGCAAGCCCGTCCCCGAGGACGGCTACGGCGGGCAGTACATCGAGGACATCGCCGCCGACGTCGTCCGGCTGCGTCCCGACGTGTTGGACCTCGAGGACGACGCTGCCCAGGAGGTCTTCCGGGCCGAGGGCGTCGAGCTGATGTTCGCCGAGATCAAGAAGAGCCTCCACGACTTCGGCGTGGACTTCGACGTCTACTTCCACGAGGACAACCTGCACCGCAGCGGCGCGGTCCAGCGCGCGGTCGACCGGCTCACCGAGCTCGGCAGCACGTATGAGAAGGACGGCGCGCTGTGGCTCGCCACCGAGCGGTACGGCGACGACAAGGACCGCGTCATCATCAAGTCCGACGGGCAGGGTGCCTACCTGTCCGGCGACCTCGCCTACTACCTCGACAAGCGGGAGCGCGGTTTCGACCGCTGCTTCATCATGCTCGGGGCCGACCACCACGGCTACGTGGGCCGGATGATGGCGATGTGCTCGGCCTTCGGGGACACCCCGCACGAGAACCTCGAGATCCTCATCGGCCAGATGGTCAACCTGCTCCGCGACGGGCAGCCGCTGCGGATGTCCAAGCGGGCCGGGACCGTGGTGACCATCGACGACCTGGTCGAGGCGATCGGGGTCGACGCCAGCCGCTACGCCCTGGCGCGCTACTCGACGGACTCCAACATCGACATCGACCTGGACCTGTGGGCCAAGGCGTCGAACGACAACCCGGTCTACTACGTGCAGTACGCCCACGCCCGGGTCTCCTCGATCCTGCGCAACGCCGCCGACCTGGGGATCCCGACCGGATCGGCCGAGGAGATGGTGCGCGGCTTCGACCCCGCGCAGCTCTCGCACGAGAAGGAGGGCGAGCTGCTGCGCGCCCTCGCCGAGTTCCCGCGCGTCGTCGCGAGCGCGGCCCAGCTGCGCGAGCCGCACCGGGTGGCGCGCTACCTCGAGGACACCGCGGCGGCCTACCACCGGTTCTACGACAACTGCCGGGTGCTGCCGATGGGTGACGAGGAGGTCGGCGACCTGCACCGCGCCCGCCTCCTGCTCGTCGCGGCCACGAAGACGGTGCTGGCCAACGGCCTCAGGCTGCTCGGCGTCTCGGCGCCCGAGCGCATGTAGAAGGTGGAGTAGTCCATGCCCCACGCCCATGAAGCAGGCTGGGCGCACGCCGACGGCGCGCTCCGCCCGTCCTGGCTGCGCCAGCCGGCCGACCCGAACCAGCTCGTCCAGCACCTGTGGTCGACGACCGCGCGCAAGGTCGACGGGGTCCTCGAGGTCGGGGGGGTGCCGCTCACGGCCCTGGTGGCCGAGCACGGCTCCCCGGCGTACGTCCTCGACGAGGCCGACTTCCGGGCCCGGGCCCGGGCCTTCCGGGACGCCTTCGCGGACTACGACGTCTTCTACGCCGGCAAGGCGTTCCTGTGCACGACGACCGCACGTTGGATCGCCGAGGAGGGGCTCTGCCTCGACGTCTGCTCGGGTGGTGAGCTGACCGTCGCCGAGCGGGCGGGGTTCGACATGTCCCGCGTCGGCTTCCACGGCAACAACAAGTCCGTCGCCGAGCTGCGCCGGGCCGTCGGTCTCGGGGTCGGGCGCATCATCGTCGACTCGTTCGTGGAGATCGAGCGGCTGGCCGCGGTCGTCGCGGAGCTCGGGGCTGCCGCCCGGGTGATGATCCGGGTGACCGCGGGTGTCGAGGCGCACACGCACGAGTACATCGCCACCGCCCACGAGGACCAGAAGTTCGGCTTCTCGATCACCTCCGGCGACGCCTTCGACGCCGTACGCCGCGTGCAGGACGCGGCGGGTCTCGAGCTGCTCGGCCTGCACTCCCACATCGGGTCCCAGATCTTCGACTCCTCCGGGTTCGAGGTCGCCGCCCGACGGGTGCTGGCCCTGCAGGCCCGCATCTCCGAGGAGCTCGGCGTGACGCTCCCCGAGATGGACCTCGGCGGTGGGTTCGGCATCGCCTACACCACCCAGGACGACCCGTCCGACCCCTCGCAGCTGGCCACCGAGATGACCAAGATCGTCGAGCACGAGTGCCGGGCGCTGTCGATCCCGCAGCCGCGGCTGTCGATCGAGCCGGGCCGCGCGATCGTCGGCCCGTCGATGTGCACCGTCTACGAGGTCGGCACGGTCAAGGACGTGGCACTCGACGGCGGGGCCTGCCGGACCTACGTCAGCGTCGACGGCGGGATGAGCGACAACATCCGCACCGCGCTGTACGACGCCGACTACTCGTGCACGCTCGCCTCGCGTGCCTCCGACGCGGCGCCGGTGCTGTCGCGGGTCGTGGGCATGCACTGCGAGGCCGGTGACATCGTGGTGAAGGACGAGTTCCTGCCCTCCGACCTGGCTCCCGGCGACCTGGTGGCCGTGCCCGGCACGGGCGCCTACTGTCGCTCGATGGCCTCCAACTACAACCACGCGCTGCGGCCGCCGGTGGTCGCGGTGCGGGACGGTGCGGCGCACGTCGTCGTTCGCCGGGAGACTGTGGACGACCTGTTGGCAACGGACGTGGGAGCGATCAGTGGATAGCCCAGCAATGAGGACCCGGGCGTTGAAGGTCGCGGTGCTCGGCTGCGGGTCGGTCGGCTCGCAGGTGGTGCGGCTGCTCGACGAGCAGGCCGACGACCTGGCCGCGCGCATCGGCGCACCCGTCGAGCTGGTCGGGGTGGCCGTGCGCCGCCTCGACGCGCCGCGCGACGTGGACGTGCCCGAGGGGCTCCTGACGACCGACGCGGCGGGCCTGGTGGCCCGCGACGACGTCGACCTGGTGATCGAGGTGATCGGCGGCATCGAGCCGGCCCGCTCGCTGATCCTCTCGGCGCTGGAGAACGGTGCCTCGGTCGTCACGGCCAACAAGGCGCTGCTCGCCGAGGACGGCCCGACGCTGTTCGAGGCGGCCGAGAAGGCCGGCCGCGACCTCTACTACGAGGCCGCCGTCGCTGGTGCGATCCCGATCCTGCGTCCGCTGCGGGAGTCGCTCGCCGGCGACCGGGTCACCCGGGTGCTCGGCATCGTCAACGGCACCACCAACTTCATCCTCGACAAGATGGACACCTCCGGGGCCGGCTTCGCCGAGGCCCTCGAGGAGGCCCAGGACCTCGGGTACGCCGAGGCCGACCCGACCGCCGACGTCGAGGGGTTCGACGCCGCCGCGAAGGCGGCGATCCTGGCGTCCCTGGCCTTCCACTCGCGGGTGACCGCCAACGACGTCCACCGGGAGGGCATCTCCGAGGTGACCGCGGCCGACGTCCAGTCGGCCCGCGAGATGGGCAGCGTCGTCAAGCTGCTCGCCATCTGCGAGCTGATGCCGAACCCGGGCGGCGACGACGCCGTCGCCGTACGCGTGCACCCCGCGATGATCCCCCGCAGCCACCCGCTCGCCTCGGTGCGCGAGGCCTACAACGCGGTCTTCGTCGAGTCCGAGGCCGCCGGGCAGCTGATGTTCTACGGGCCCGGAGCCGGCGGCTCGCCCACCGCCTCGGCGGTCCTCGGCGACCTGGTGACCGTGGCCCGCAACCGCCTCGCCGGCACCCGCGGCGCCGGCGAGTCGGCGTACGCCGACCGGGCCGTGCTGCCGATGGGAGAGACCCGCACCCGCTACCACGTCGCCATCGACGTGGACGACCGCGCGGGCGTCCTGGCCGCGGTCGCGACGGCCTTCGCCGACAACGGTGTCTCCATCTCCACGGTCCGCCAGGAGGGCCGTGGCCTGGACGCCGAGCTGGTCGTCGTCTCGCACGAGGCCACCGACGCCCAGCTCAGCGCCACGGTGCAGCACCTCCGCTCCATGGACATCGTGCGCGAGGTCACCTCGGTGATGCGCGTCGAGGGGGACCACGAATGACCGGGACCCGGGCCGTCACCCGCACCCACCAGTGGCGCGGCGTGATCGAGGAGTACCGCCACCTGCTGGAGATCCCCGAGGGCACGCACGCGGTGACGCTGCGCGAGGGCGGCACCCCGCTGGTGCACTCCGAGTGGCTCTCGGGCCTCACCGGGGCCGAGGTGTGGCTCAAGGTGGAGGGCGACAACCCCACCGGCTCGTTCAAGGACCGCGGCATGACCGCCGCGATCTCGGTGGCGAAGCACGACGGCGCAGAGGCCGTGGTCTGCGCCTCGACCGGCAACACCTCGGCCTCCATGGCCGCCTACGCCGCCAAGGCCGGCCTCAAGCCGCTGGTGCTGGTGCCGGAGGGCAAGATCGCGGCCGGCAAGATGGCGCAGGCGATCGTGCACGGCGCGCAGGTGATCATGGTGCGCGGCAACTTCGACGACTGCCTGGCGATGGCCAAGGGGCTGTCCTGGGACTACCCCGTGGCCCTGGTCAACTCGGTCAACCCGGTCCGCCTCGAGGGGCAGAAGACCGCGGCCTTCGAGATCGTCGACTTCCTGGGCGACGCCCCCGACTTCCACCTGCTCCCGGTCGGCAACGCCGGCAACATCTCGGCGTACTGGCTGGGCTACACGCAGTACGCCGACCTCGGCCTGGCCACCCGGCGCCCCGTGATGCGGGGCTTCCAGGCCGAGGGCGCGGCGCCGCTGGTGACCGGCGAGCCGTTCCCCGACCCGGAGACCAGGGCGACCGCGATCCGGATCGGCAACCCCGCCTCCTGGAAGCTCGCGGAGGCCGCGCGGGACGAGTCGGGCGGCCGCTTCGCGGCGGTCAGCGATGACCAGATCCTCGCCGCCCAGCGCGACCTGGCCTCCCACGACGGGGTCTTCGTCGAGCCGGCCTCGGCCGCCGGCATCGCCGGACTGCTCCAGGAGCTGGCGGCGGGGGAGTCCTACGCCGGCGCATCGGTCGTCGTGACCGTGACCGGGCACGGCCTGAAGGACACCGCCACCGCCCTCGAGGGGTTCGCCGGCGCCGGGCGCAGCATCGTCGACACGGTGGTCGATGCCGACGTCACCGCCGCGGCACGCGCCGCCGGGCTCGCCTGAGGCATGGCCACCTTCGTCCGTGACGCGGTCCGCGTCACCGTCCCCGCGACTTCCGCGAACCTCGGTCCCGGCTTCGACTCCCTCGGTATCGCCCTCGACCTGCGAGACGAGCTCGAGGCCGAGGTGACCGTCGGCGGGCTCGAGATCCGGGTGGAGGGCGCCGGGGCGGACGACGTCCCGCGCGACGAGTCGCACCTCGTGGTCCACGCGATGCGGGCGGCGTTCGCCGAGATGGGCGCCGAGCCGCCCGGCCTGCGGCTGACCTGCCGCAACGTCATCCCGCACGCCCGCGGCCTGGGCTCCTCCTCGGCGGCGATCGTCGCGGGGGTCAGCCTGGCGCGCGGGCTGGTGGCGGGCGGTGCGCTGCTGATGGGCGACGACGCCCTGTTCGACCTCGCGGCCCGGATCGAGGGCCACCCCGACAACGTCGCGCCCGCGTTCTACGGCGGGTTCGCGATCTCGGGTCGTGACGACGACGGCTTCTACGCCGTGGGCTCGGCCGTCGACCCGCGGGTGGGGGTGGTGGTGTTCGTGCCACCGACCCCGGTCTCGACCGAGGTGGCCCGCGGGCTGCTCCCGGCCGAGGTGCCGCACGCCGACGCGGCGGCGGACGCGGGTCGTACGGCGCTGCTCGTCGCCGCCCTCGCGGGTCAGCCGGAGCAGCTGTTCCGCGCCACCCGCGACTACCTCCACCAGGAGTACCGCCGCCGTGCCATGCCCGGGTCGCTGGCGCTGGTCGACGCGCTGCGCGCGGACCGGGTGCCGGCGGTGGTCTCGGGTGCGGGGCCCACCGTGCTCGCGTTCGCCGACGGACCCGACCCGGGCGCGGCGCAGCCGGACCGGCTGCTCGCGCGGGCGCCCGAGGGCTGGGCGGCCCATCACCTCGCCGTCGACCGCGACGGCGTCCGCCTGGACTGAGCAGCGAGCCGGCGCGACGCGGTCCGCGGGACCGCGCCACGCAGAACGTGCTCGATGCCACATTTGTCTGCGCGGGTGGTACCCTGAAGGCGCGTCAGACATCTCGGCGCAGCACCTTGCAGTGATGGCATCGGTCGTCACTGGGCGCAAACTCCTTCCTCTTTCTGTGCGGGCCTCGTCCGGCACGCCGCCAGTAGCCCTCATCGGCTTCGCACTGGCGGGGAGGAAGCAATGACCAGCAGCCACCGGCCTGCGGGCCGGCTCGGCACTGATACGTGGGAAGGACCTCACGTGACGGAAACCATCGACTCCACCCCCGCTGCGCCCGAGGCATCTGCCGGCGCTCCCAAGAAGCGCGGTGGTGGGCTCAACTCGATGCTGATCGCCGACCTCAAGGCGATGGCCGGGGGCATGGGGATCCCCGGCGCGGGCACCATGAAGAAGGCCCAGCTCATCGAGGCGATCAAGGCCGCCCAGGGCGCGGCGCCCCAGCGCAGCCAGCCGCGCGACGCCGGCGCCGACCGCCCGGCCCGGCGGGCGTCCGCGAAGACCGCGGACGGCTCGGGTGAGACCCCGGCGGCCGAGGACCGGCAGCCCGCGCAGCAGCGCGAGGAGAAGCCGCGCGACGAGAAGCAGCGCGATGACAAGCAGCGCGAGGACAAGCAGTCCGCGCAGCAGCACGAGGACAAGGGCCGCGAGGACAACCGCGACCAGCAGGCCCGCGACAAGGGCCGCGCCGAGCAGGGGCGCGACCGCAGCCAGAACCGTGGTGAGCAGAGCCGTGGTGAGCAGAGCCGTGGTGAGCAGAGCCGTGGTGAGCAGAGCCGTGGTGAGCAGAGCCGTGGTGAGCAGAGCCGTGGTGAGCAGAACCGCGGCGAGCAGAACCGTGGCGAGCAGAACCGTGGCGAGCAGAACCGCGGCGAGCAGAACCGCGGCGAGCAGAACCGTGGCGAGCAGAACCGGGACGACCAGGCCGGCGAGGGCAGCCGCCGCAACCGCCGCAGGCGGGGACGCGACCGCGACCGGGACCGCGAGCGCGGCGGTCGCCCCACCACGGGCACCGGTGGCGGTCAGCGCAACGAGCCCGACACCACGATCCTCGAGGACGACGTGCTGGTCCCGGCCGCCGGCATCCTCGACGTGCTGGACAACTACGCGTTCGTGCGCACCAGCGGCTACCTGCCCGGCACCGACGACGTCTACGTCTCGCTGTCGATGGTCCGCAAGTACGGCCTGCGCCGCGGTGACGCCATCATCGGCGAGGTGCGCCAGCCCCGTGAGGGAGAGCGCAAGGAGAAGTTCAACCCGATGGTGCGCATCCAGAGCGTCAACGGTGCGGACCCCGAGGCGGCCAAGCACCGCGTCGAGTTCTCCAAGCTGACCCCGCTCTACCCCTCGGAGCGGCTCCGCCTCGAGACCGAGCAGGGCAACCTGATCGGTCGCGTCATCGACATCGCCGCCCCGATCGGCAAGGGCCAGCGCGGCCTGATCGTCTCGCCCGCCAAGGCCGGCAAGACGATGATCATGCAGTCGATCGCGAACTCGATCACCACCAACAACCCCGAGTGCCACCTGATGGTCGTCCTCGTCGACGAGCGCCCCGAGGAGGTCACCGACTTCGAGCGCTCGGTCAAGGGCGAGGTCATCTCGTCCACCTTCGACCGGCCGGCCAGCGACCACACGATGGTCGCCGAGCTGGCGATCGAGCGGGCCAAGCGACTCGTCGAGCTCGGCCACGACGTGGTCGTGCTGCTCGACGGCATCACCCGGCTCGGCCGGGCCTACAACCTCGCGGCCCCGGCCAGCGGTCGGATCCTCTCCGGCGGCGTGGACTCCGCGGCGCTCTACCCGCCCAAGCGCTTCTTCGGCGCGGCCCGCAACATCGAGAACGGCGGCTCGCTCACGATCCTCGCGACCGCCCTGATCGAGAGCGGCTCGAAGATGGACGAGGTGATCTTCGAGGAGTTCAAGGGCACCGGCAACATGGAGATCCGCCTGCGCCGCGACTTCGCGGACAAGCGCCTCTTCCCGGCGATCGACGCCGTCCAGTCCGGCACCCGTCGCGAGGAGCTCCTGATGAGCAAGGAGGAGCTCGCCGTCGTCTGGAAGCTGCGTCGCGTGCTCTCCGGCCTCGACGGGCAGCAGGCCCTCGAGCTGCTGCTCGAGCGCCTCAAGAAGTCGCACAGCAACATCGAGTTCCTGATGCAGGTGCAGAAGACGACGCCCACCCCGGGCGGACAGGGCGACTGACGTCAGCTCCCTGATCCGGAGGCCGGCCCGCTCGACGCAGAGCGTGCCGGCTTCCGGCTCGTCGGGGGCGTTCCACCGCTAGGCTGCACGCACACAGGACGGAAGGGGAAGTCGTGGCACGGATCCTGGTCGCCGACGACGATGTCGACATCCGCGAGCTGGTCGAGTTCAAGCTCTCGACGCTCGGGCACGACGTCGTGGTCGTCGCCGACGGTGCCGCCGCGATCGACGCGTGCCAGGCCTCGCGGCCCGACCTCGCCGTGCTCGACGTGATGATGCCCGGCGTGTCCGGGCTCGACGCGATCCGGGTGATCCGGGCCGACCCCTCGCTCGCCGACATCCCGGTCATCCTGCTGACGGCCCGGGCCCAGGAGTCCGACGTCGAGACCGGGTTCGACTCCGGTGCCGACGACTACATCACCAAGCCGTTCAGCCCCCGCGAGCTCGCCTCCCGGGTGGAGGCCCTGCTGACCCGCGCCGGCTGACCGGGCCTCGATGAGCGCGGAACGGCCGGTCGCACGGCTGGTGACGCCTGTCATCGTCCGGGTGGGCGTGGTGGTCGGGCTGATGGCCCTGATCGCGCTCGCCGGCGTGGTGCTGTCGACCCGCTCGGTCGACCACCTGACCGACGAGCTCCAGCCGGCAGCCGCGGCCAACCAGGCCGCCCAGCTCGACCTGAACCAGATGCAGGCGGCGGTCTCGGCCTGGTCGCGCAGCGGCCAGCGCTCGGCCGTGGCCGACTACCGCACCGCGGCGGCCCCGCTGCCCGGGCACGAGCGGGAGGTCCGCGCGTTCGCCGAGGGGGACGAGGAGCTCGCGCGGCTGGTCGCGGAGCAGGAGCGGGCCGGCCGGGCGTGGATCACGCAGTACGCCGAGCCGCGGCTGCGCGCACCCGGGGGTCCCGGGACCTACCAGCCGGCCCGGTTCCGCCGCGGCCTGGAGCTGTTCGCGCGGGCGGACTCGGCGCGCGAGGACACCGCCGCGGCCTTCGACCGGCGCATCAGCGAGGCCGGCACCGACGCGTCGTACCGCCTCCAGGGCACCGTGCTGGCGATCGTCCTGCTCGCCCTGGCGGCCTGGTCCGTGATCGCGCGCAGCCGGCGCCGGCTGCTCCACGAGCTCTCGACCCCGCTGCTCGCCCTCGAGGCAGCCGTGCAGCGGATGGCTCGCAACGAGCCGGACGTGCGCGCACCGGTCGACGGGCCCAAGGAGGTCCGGGCGGTGGCGGTCGCGCTCAACGACCTCGCCGACGCCCAGTCGCGGGCCCGGGAGGTCGAGAACCGGATCCAGGACGAGCTGCGCACCCTCGACACCGCGAGGGACGACTTCGTGTCGAACGTGTCCCACGAGCTGCGCACGCCGCTGACGACCATCAGCGGCTACCTCGAGATGGTGGCCGAGGAGTTCGAGGACCGGCTGGACCCGCGGCACGAGCGGATGCTCGACGCCACGCGTCGCAACGTCAGCCGGCTCAAGCAGCTGATCGACGACCTGCTCACCCTGTCGCGGGCCGAGGCCCGGCCACCGGAGATGGAGTGCGTCGACGTGGTCGCGGTGGTCAGGGACGCGGTCACCGACGTCCGCATCACCGCCGCGCGTCGTGGTGTGAAGGTCCGGGTCGAGGTGCCGGAGCGGCCGCAGGTGGTGCTCGGCGACCGGGTGATGCTGCACCGGGCCTTCCTCAACGTCTTCGCCAACGCCGTGAAGTTCAGCCGCGAGGGCGGCGTCGTCGACATCGAGGTCGCGGACTCCAGCGACCTCGTCGAGGTCCGGGTGTCGGACCGGGGCATCGGCATCCCGGCCGCCGAGCTGGACCGGCTCGGCAGCCGCTTCTTCCGGGCCTCCAACGCGGTCGTCAACGAGATCGCCGGCACCGGCCTGGGGATCCGGATCGTGCAGACGATCGTGGAGAAGCACGGCGGCGAGGTCGTCATCGACTCCCAGGAGGGCCGGGGGACCACGGTGGTGCTGCGTCTGCGCCTCGCCGAGCACCTGCCGGACGTCCCGCAGGAGCGGCTGTCGACGACCGAGAGCTGAGGAATGCCTCGGATTACCGCTGTGTTGTCACAGGTGGCACAATTGCCTGCTGGTTCCGGTTCACGCTGTCCGCAGAAGGCGGAGGCGACCCGGCAGCCTGAGAGAGGACACCATGAAGAAGGACATCCACCCGGAGTACGTCGAGACCCAGGTGACCTGCACCTGCGGCGCGTCGTTCACCACCCGCAGCACCGCGACCTCCGGCACGATCCACGCCGACGTCTGCTCGCAGTGCCACCCGTTCTACACCGGCAAGCAGAAGATCCTCGACACCGGCGGCCGCGTGGCCCGCTTCGAGGCCCGCTACGCCAAGGCTGCTGCCAACAAGAAGTAGTCGCCTCCGAGCGCCGGTCCCCACCTGGTCGTGGGGACCGGCGCTCGTCATTTGTCGTGGAGGGAGTCCGCATGTTCGAGGCCGTCGAGGGGCTCGTCACCGAGCACGCCGAGCTGGAGCGCCAGCTCGCTGCGCCGGAGACGCATGCCGACGCCCGGCTGGCAAAGCGGCTCAACCAGCGCTACGCCCAGCTCTCCTCGGTGATCGGGGCCTGGCGCCACTGGCGGCAGCTCGGCGACGACCTCGAGGCGGCCCGCGAGCTCGCCGCCGAGGATCCGACCTTCGCCGACGAGGTCGGGTCGCTGACCGGGGAGCTGGCGACCGCCGAGGAGCGGCTGCGGCACCTGCTGGTGCCGCGTGACCCGGCCGACGACAAGGATGCGATCCTCGAGGTGAAGTCGGGGGAGGGCGGCGAGGAGTCCGCGCTCTTCGCCGGGGACCTGCTGCGCATGTACTCCCGCTACGCCGAGACCCGCGGCTGGAAGGTCGAGATCCTCGACGCCACCGAGTCCGACCTGGGCGGCTACAAGTCCGTCACCGTCGCGGTGAAGGCGAAGGGCACTCCCGAGCCGGGGGAGGCGCCGTACGCCCTGCTCAAGTTCGAGGGCGGCGTGCACCGCGTGCAGCGGGTGCCGGTCACCGAGTCGCAGGGCCGGGTGCACACGAGCGCGGCCGGCGTGCTGGTGCTGCCCGAGGCCGAGCAGGTCGACGTCTCGATCGACGAGAACGACCTGCGCATCGACGTCTTCCGGTCCAGCGGTCCGGGTGGGCAGAGCGTCAACACCACCGACTCCGCCGTGCGCATCACCCACGTGCCGACCGGCATCGTGGTCAGCTGCCAGAACGAGAAGAGCCAGCTGCAGAACCGCGAGCAGGCCATGCGCATCCTGCGGGCCCGGCTGCTCGCGGCCGCCCAGGAGGCGGCTGACGCCGAGGCGAGCGACGCTCGCCGCAGCCAGGTCCGCACCGTGGACCGCTCGGAGCGGATCCGCACCTACAACTACCCGGAGAACCGCATCTCCGACCACCGCACCGGCTACAAGTCCTACAACCTCGACCAGGTGCTCGACGGCGACCTCCAGCCGGTCCTCGACTCCTGTGTCCAGGCCGACCTGGCCGCCCGGCTCGAGGCGCTCGAGAAGTGAGCAGCCCGCGCCGGGCCGTGCTCGCCGACGCGGTGCGCACGCTGGCCGCGGCCGGGGTGGCCAGTCCCGAGCACGACGCTTCCGAGCTGCTGGCCCACGTGCTGGGCACGGAGCGGTCCCGGCTGGTGCTCGTCGACGACGTGCCGCCGGGGGTGCTGGGGAGGTACGCCGCGCTGGTGGCGCGCCGGGCCGCCCGCGAGCCGCTCCAGCACCTGACCGGCGTCGCCCACTTCCGGCACGTCGAGCTCCTGGTCGGCCCCGGGGTGTTCGTCCCGCGCCCGGAGACCGAGCTGCTGGCCGGCTGGGCCGTCGAGCAGGCGTGCCTGCGGGAGCAGCCCGTCCTCGTCGACCTGTGCACGGGCTCGGGAGCGGTCGCCAAGGCCCTCGCCGACGAGGTGCCCGGCGCCCGGGTGCACGCGGTCGAGCTGGACGAGCCGGCGCACGCGTGGGCAGCGCGCAACCTCGAGGGCACCGGCGTCGACCTGCGGCAGGGCGACATGGCCTCCGCCTTCGACGACCTCGCCGGCACCGTCGACGTGGTGACCTGCAACCCGCCGTACATCCCGCTGGACGCCTGGGAGTCGGTCGCGCCCGAGGCGCGCGACCACGACCCGCACCTGGCGCTCTTCTCCGGTGCCGACGGGCTCGACGCGATCCGGGTGCTGGAGGGCCGCGCCGCGCTCCTGCTCCGGCCCGGGGGAGTGGTCGGCTTCGAGCACGCAGACGTGCAGGGCGAGTCCGCGCCCGCGGTCTTCGCCGGGACCGGCCGCTGGACCGAGGTCCGCGACCACCTCGACCTGGCAGGTCGCCCGCGCTTCGTGACCGCGCGACTGGCACGATGACCTCCGTGAGCCAGCGCTACCCGACCAGCACCGAGGACGAACGCGAGGCCGCCGTCGCGGCCGCCAGCCTGGCGGTCCAACGCGGCGAGCTGGTGGTGCTGCCGACCGACACGGTCTACGGCATCGGCGCCGACGCGTTCGACCCCGTCGCCGTGCGCGGCCTCCTCGCCGCCAAGGGCCGTGGCCGCGAGATGCCGCCGCCGGTCCTGGTCAGCGCCGCGACCACGCTGGACGCGCTCGCGGTCAGCATCCCGGCGTACGCCCGCGCGCTGGTCGAGGCGTTCTGGCCCGGCCCGCTGACGCTGGTGTGCCACCAGCAGTCCTCGCTGCGGTGGGACCTCGGCGACACCCGGGGGACCGTCGCGGTGCGGATGCCCGACCACGAGGTCGCCCGCGAGATCCTCGAGCGCACCGGCCCGCTGGCGGTCAGCTCCGCCAACAAGACCGGCATGCCCGCGGCCACCGACGCCGACCAGGCCGAGCAGATGCTCGGCTCCGAGGTGGCCGTGATCGTCGACGCCGGCCCCGTCGGTCAGGCGCAGTCGCCCGGTGGCGAGGCCTCCACCATCGTCGACGTGACCGGCCCCCGCGGCCGCGTGCTGCGCCGCGGCGCGCTCTCCCTCGACCGGCTCAACGAGGTCCTCGAGCCCCTGGGCACCCCGCTGGTGGACGAGGGCTGACGGGCATGGTGTCCCGTGCGTGAGTACGTCCTCGTCTTCCTGGTCGCCGCCACGGTGACCTACCTGCTCACCGTCGTGGCTCGCGAGATCGCGCTGCGCACGGGTGCGGTGGCCCAGGTGCGGGACCGGGACGTCCACGACGAGCCGATCCCGTACCTCGGCGGGCTGGCGATGCTCGGCGGGCTGGTGGCGGCGTACGTCGTCGCGCAGCAGCTGCCGTTCCTCTCCACCAGCGGCCCGTTCGTCTTCCGCGACGCCGGCATCGTGCTGATCGCGGGTGCGCTGATCTGCGCGGTGGGGGTGCTGGACGACCTCTTCGAGCTCGACGCGCTCACCAAGCTCGGCGGTCAGGTCCTGGCGGCCGGGTTCCTGATCGTGTTCGGGATCCAGTACGTCTTCCTCCCGATGCCCGACGGCACCCAGTTCGCGCTGGACGCGTCGCAGGGCGCGCTGCTGACCGGCTTCATCGTGGTGGCGACGGTCAACGCGGTGAACTTCGTCGACGGGCTCGACGGGCTCGCCGCGGGGATCGTCGGCATCGGGGCGCTGGCGTTCTGGGCCTACTGCTACCAGCTGGCGAACATCAACAACGTCTCGCTGGCAACCACCGGGGCGCTGCTCAGCTCGGCGCTGGCCGGGGCCTGTGCCGGCTTCCTGGTGCACAACTTCAACCCGGCCCGGCTGTTCATGGGCGACAGCGGGTCGATGCTGATCGGCCTGGTGCTCTCGGCCAGCGCGATCACCCTGACCGGCCAGTTCTCCGGCAGCCAGATCACCCAGGGCGCCTCCGGGTCCCGGGCCAGCCTGCTGCCCACCCTGCTGCCGGTGCTGCTGCCGATCTCGATCATGGTCATCCCGCTGCTCGACCTCGTGCTCGCGGTCGTACGCCGCACCCGGGCCGGCCGGTCGCCCTTCGCCCCCGACAAGCAGCACCTCCACCACCGGCTGCTGGAGATCGGCCACTCGCAGCGTCGTGCGGTCCTGATCATGTGGCTGTGGGCCGGCCTGGTCGCGTTCGGGACCGTGCTCGCCAGCCTCTACACCGGCCGCTGGATGTGGATCTCGCTGGCCGCGATGGCGCTGGTGACGGTCACCCTCACCTTCGTGGTGCCGCGGGTGCACCGGCCCGTGGAGGCGGTCCCGGAGGAGGGGTGAGGACCCCGGTTGCTGCCGCGTCCGGACTTTGTGCTAGTTTTCACAAGCGCCCAGCAGACCCCTGACAGAACGGCCGCCGACCATGACGACCGCGCTTCACAGCACCCCCTCCGGGACCACCCGGGGGACGACCGGGACCACCCCGGTCCCCGGGTTCGTCGGCCGGTCCCGCTGTGGTAGTTTCACGCCGTCGTCAGACGTACCTGGGTGGGCCCGTTCGAGCGCCCTCCGCGTCGACGTCTACAAGCCTGCCGATGAAAGCGACTTGGGTGGATGGTCGATGAGAACTCCGACAACAACCTGCGGGGCCGCGACCTCGCAGGCCTCGGGGGACTCCTCGCAGGCGCCGTCGTCGCCGGCATGGTCCTCGGTCTCCTCGCCGACAACGCTGCCGGCACGTCCCCGACGTTCACGCTCGTGGGGATCGGCATCGGTGTCGTCGCAGGCTGCGTCGGCTTCTGGCTCCGGGTCCGTGCCGCGCTGCGGGGGTGACCTCGCCCGATGAGCGACCAGCTGACCACGAACCCCGACCTCGACGTGAGCAAGGCGATGACGACTTCCGAGACCACCACTCCTGCGGGCGGCCCCGTGCTGCTGCAGGTGCTGCGCGACCAGCGCAAGACCATCGGCGTCGCCGTGGTCCTGTGCGTCGCGTCGTACTGGATCGCCGGCCAGCTCGACCGGTGGACCCTCGCCGGCTGCATCTCCACCGGCGTGCTCCTCGGGCTGGTCAACCACCTGGCCACCGAGATGTGGCTGCTCAAGACCATCCGGTCGGGCGAGGAGGTCACCCGCGGCAAGCTCGCGGCGGCCACCTTCGTCCGGCTCCTCGTCCTGACCGTGGTCGCGGTCGGGATCGCCGTCGCTTTCTGGCCTGACGGCATCGGGCTGTTGCTCGGCCTGGCCATCTTCCGGCTCATCGCCCTGGTGATGACCACGATCCCGCTGCTGAAGGAGTTGAAGAAGCCGTGACCGGCCTGCTGCCCCTCTCTGCCGACATCACGATCGGCGAGCACAAGACCGTCGAGTGGAACGGCATCACGTTCAACATCGACACGATCATCTCGACGCTGGTCGCCGGGGCCCTGGTCCTGATCCTGGGCTTCATCGCCCGCTCGGCGCTGACGAAGAAGAACCCGAGCCACGTCCCCACCAAGATCCAGATCCTGTGGGAGTCCGTGGTCGGCGAGGTCAACACCCAGGTCGAGGCCAACCTCGGCCGCCTGAACCCGTTCGTGGTGCCGCTCGCGGTCGCGCTCTTCTTCTTCATCCTGTTCGCGAACTGGCTCGAGCTGCTGCCGACCGAGATCAACCACGACGTGCACCTGCTCCCGGCCCCGACCGCGGACACCAACCTGACCTACGCGATGGCGATCATGGCGATGGTCGGCGTGTGGATCTACGGCATCAAGGAGAAGGGTGTGAAGGGCTACTTCAAGCACTTCCTCGAGCCCTTCCCGGTGCTGCTCCCGCTGAACATCCTCGAGGAGCTGACCAAGCCGATCACGCTCGCGCTGCGACTCTTCGGCAACATCTTCGCCGGTGGCATCATGCTGGCGCTGATCGGCCTGATCCCCTTCTACGCGATGTGGGCGCCGAACCTGGTCTGGAAGCTGTTCGACATGTTCATCGGCGGTATCCAGGCGTTCATCTTCGCGCTGCTGACCGTGCTCTACTTCGGCATGGCCGGCGCCGGTCACGACCACGAGGACGACCACGAGTCCGAGTCCCACGAAACCCCCGAGCTCGCGCACTGACCGTCACGGTCGGGCGCACCAGAGGTAACCCAGCTGCGCCGGATGTCGGCGTACACCAAGAGAGGCATATCAATGGCAGTGAGTGACACCGCAGTCCAGACCGCCGGCGCGTTCGTCGGTGGTGGCCTTGCCCTGGCCGGCGGCGCCATCGGCGCCGGCATCGGCGACGGTCTGGCCGGTTCGTCCTACATCCAGGGCGTCGCCCGTCAGCCCGAGGCGCAGGGTCGCCTCCAGACGATCTTCTTCCTGACCGTCGGTCTGGTCGAGGCGATGTTCTTCATCAACCTCGCGTTCATGGCGCTGTTCGTCTTCGTCCTCGCCTGATCCCACCCGGGCCTTAGGGCACCACTCGAAGCACAGCCCCAGAGCAAAGGAACCAATCGATGGCAACCGAAGCGATCGTCGCGAAGGAGAGCAACTTCCTCGTGCCGAACGGCACGTTCTTCGTCGAGCTGTTCGCGTTCGCGATCCTGGTCTGGATCCTGGCCAAGTTCGTCATCCCGCCGATCAACAAGGCGATGACGGCCCGCCAGGAGGCGATCCGCCAGCAGTTCGCCGACCTCGACCAGGCGAAGACCGAGGCCCACGAGGCCGAGGAGGAGTTCCGGTCGCAGATCGCGGACGCCCGTCACGAGGCCGCTCGCATCCGCGAGGAAGCACGTGAGCAGGGTGCGGCGATCATCGCCGAGATGCGGGAGCAGGCGCAGGCCGAGGCCCAGCGGATCGTCGAGCACGCCCACACCCAGATCGAGGCGGACCGCAAGGCCGCCGTCGCGTCGCTGCGCAACGAGGTGGGCACGCTGGCCACCACGCTCGCCGGACGCATCGTCGGGGAGGCCCTGGACGACGAGGCTCGCCAGAGCCGCGTGGTCGACCGCTTCCTCGCCGACCTGGACACCAAGAGCGGGGCCAACTGATGGCTGGTTCCTCCGCGGTGCTCCAGGGCTCGTCGGGAGAGTCGCTCGCGCGGCTCACCGAGGCGCTGGGCTCGACCCTCGACGGTGGCGCCGACGGCGCGGCCGTGGGGGAGAGCCTGTTCGCCGCGGCGGACGTGCTGCGCGACCAGCCGGCACTCCGCCGCGCGGTGACCGATCCGTCGACCCAGGCCGAGGCCAAGTCGGCGCTGGCCACCGGCGTCTTCGGCGCGCACCTCGACAAGGCCGCCACCGAGATCATCGGTCAGGCCGCAGGCATGCGCTGGGCGAGCAGCCTGGACCTGGCCACGGCCTTCGAGCGGCTCGGTGTCGTGGCGCTGGTGAAGTCGGCCGACGCGTCGGGCGAGGGTGACCGGCTCGAGGACGAGCTGTTCGGCTTCGGCCGGCTCGTCGCCGACAACCCCAGCCTGCGCGACGCGCTCTCGGACCCGGCTCGCTCGGTGTCCGACAAGCGGGGCCTGGTCCGCTCGCTGCTCGAGGGCAAGGTGAGCAGCGGTGCGCTGCGGCTCGCCGAGCGTGCCGTCAGCGGCGTCCACCTCACCGTGGCGCGTGCGGTCGAGGAGTACTCCAAGGTGGCGGCGGAGAGCCGCAACCGCCTGGTCGCGCTCGTCCGGGTGGCCACGCCGCTCAGCGACGCCGAGCAGCAGCGGCTCGCGGGGGCCCTGGCCGGGCAGTACGACCGGCCCGTGCACCTCAACGTCGTGGTCGACCCCTCCGTGCTCGGCGGCATCCGCGTCGAGATCGGTGACCAGGTCATCGACGGC
Organism: Nocardioides sp. GCM10023255; assembly: GCF_042653125.1. NCBI lineage: Bacteria > Bacillati > Actinomycetota > Actinomycetes > Propionibacteriales > Nocardioidaceae > Nocardioides > Nocardioides sp. GCM10023255. The sequence goes on along the minus strand of NZ_JBHSHU010000003.1, from coordinate 198,340 downwards.
ACCATCTCCAGTCGCCTCGACGACGCCCGCCGGCGTCTGGTCGGCTGACCGGCAACCGCCACCCACACACCGAGTTTTTCGAAGAGACAAGAGAGTAGGGACGACAATGACGGAGCTCACGATCCGTCCGGAGGAGATCCGCGACGCGCTGCAGAAGTACGTCGCCGACTACCGGCCCGAGGCCGCCAGCCGGGAAGAGGTCGGCACCGTCGCCGAGGCCGGTGACGGCATCGCCCGCGTGACCGGTCTGCCCTCGGCCATGGCCAACGAGCTGCTGGAGTTCGAGGACGGCACCCTGGGCATCGCCCTGAACCTCGACACTCGCGAGATCGGTGTGGTCATCCTCGGTGACTTCGACAAGATCGAGGAGGGCCAGACGGTGCGCCGTACCGGCGAGATCCTCTCGGTCCCCGTCGGTGACAACTTCCTGGGCCGCGTCGTCGACCCGCTCGGCACTCCGATCGACGGCCTCGGTGACATCGAGTCCGCCGGACGTCGTGCGCTCGAGCTCCAGGCGCCCACGGTCATGCAGCGCAAGTCGGTGCACGAGCCCCTCGCCACCGGCATCAAGGCGATCGACTCGATGACCCCGATCGGCCGTGGCCAGCGTCAGCTGATCATCGGTGACCGCGCGACCGGCAAGACCACGATCGCGATCGACACGATCATCAACCAGAAGCAGAACTGGGAGTCGGGCGACCCGACCAAGCAGGTCCGCTGCATCTACGTCGCGATCGGTCAGAAGGGCTCGACCATCGCCTCGGTGCGTGGCGCCCTCGAGGAGGCCGGCGCGCTGGAGTACACCACGATCGTGGCCGCCCCGGCCTCGGACAGCGCGGGCTTCAAGTACCTCGCCCCCTACACCGGCTCGGCCATCGGCCAGCAGTGGATGTACGACGGCAAGCACGTCCTGATCGTGTTCGACGACCTGACCAAGCAGGCCGAGGCCTACCGCGCCGTGTCGCTGCTGCTGCGCCGCCCGCCGGGTCGTGAGGCCTACCCGGGTGACGTGTTCTACCTGCACAGCCGCCTGCTCGAGCGCTGCGCGAAGCTCTCCGACGAGATGGGCGCGGGCTCGATGACCGGCCTGCCGATCATCGAGACCAAGGCCAACGACGTGTCGGCCTACATCCCGACCAACGTCATCTCGATCACCGACGGCCAGATCTTCCTGCAGTCGGACCTGTTCGCGGCCAACCAGCGGCCCGCGATCGACGTCGGTGTCTCGGTGTCCCGCGTGGGTGGCTCGGCGATGACCAAGGCGATGAAGGCCGTCACCGGCTCGCTCAAGGTGGATCTCGCGCAGTTCCGCGCGATGGAGGCCTTCGCGATGTTCGCGTCCGACCTCGACGCCGCCTCGCGCCAGCAGCTCGACCGCGGCCAGCGCCTGATGGCGCTGCTCAAGCAGCCGGCCTACTCGCCGTACCCGCTCGAGGAGATGACCGTCTCGCTGTGGACCGGCACGACCGGCCGCCTCGACAAGGTGCCGGCCGACGACGTGCTGCGCTTCGAGCACGAGTTCCTCGACTACCTGCGTCGCTCGCACGAGGGCATCCTGTCCTCCATCCGCGAGACGCTGAAGTTCGAGGACGACACCGCGCAGGCGCTCGAGGGTGCCTACGACTCCTTCCTCGACCAGTTCGAGACCTCGGAGGGTGGCTCGATCAAGGTCGGCCACGAGCCCGAGGCCGAGGCGCTGGAGGACGAGGACCAGGAGCAGATCGTCAAGCAGAAGCGGGGCTGACCCATGGCTCTTTCGGTGCGTGAGTACCGTGCGCGGATCAAGTCGACGGAGTCGATGAAGAAGATCACGCGCGCCATGGAGCTCATCGCTGCGTCCCGCATCATCAAGGCGCAGAACCGGGCCCAGTCGGCCGCGCCGTACGCCCGGGAGCTGACGCGTGCCGTGTCGGCGGTGGCGACGTACTCCAACGTCGACCACCCGCTGACGCGGGAGCCGGAGAACCCCACGCGGGCCGCCGTGCTCATCGTGACCAGCGACCGGGGCCTGGCCGGTGCCTACTCCTCGAGCGTGCTCAAGGAGGCCGAGCGCCTCGCGGAGAAGCTCCGCGAGGAGGGCAAGGAGATCAGCACCTACCTGTGCGGCCGCAAGGCCGAGGCGTACTACCGGTTCCGTGGGCGTCCCGTCGTCCAGTCCTGGACCGGGTTCTCCGACCAGCCGTCGTACGACGTCGCCCGCGACATCGGCACGTCGCTGATCGGCGCGTTCCTCGAGGAGGAGGGCGAGCACGCCGTCGACGAGGTGCACGTGGTCTACACGCGCTTCCGCTCGATGCTGGTCCAGGAGCCGACCGCGGTCCGGCTGCTGCCGCTCGAGGTCGTCGAGGGCGAGGAGAAGCCGTCGTCGGACGAGGTGCTGCCGCTCTACGAGTTCGAGCCCTCGGCCGAGCACGTGCTGGACGGGCTGCTCCCGCAGTACGTCCAGAGCCGGATCTTCTTCGCCCTGCTGCAGGCGGCCGCCTCCGAGCTGGCCGCCCGCCAGAAGGCGATGAAGTCCGCCACGGACAACGCCGACGAGCTCATCAAGAAGTACACCCGAATCGCCAACCAGGCCCGCCAGGCCGGCATTACCCAGGAAATCAGCGAGATCGTCGGTGGCGTCAACGCGCTGGCCGACGCACAAGCCGGGAGTGAGTGAGAAATGACTGCCATTGTCGAAGAGACCCAGGGGACCGGCTCCGCTGGCGTCGGTCGCATCGCCCGGGTCATCGGTCCGGTCGTCGACATCGAGTTCCCCGTGGACTCGATGCCCGCGATCTACAACAAGCTCGAGGTCGAGCTCGAGCTCGGCGGGGAGAAGAAGATCCTCTCGGCCGAGGTCGCCCAGCACATCGGTGACGGCATGGTCCGCGCGATCTCGCTGCAGCCGACCGACGGCCTGGTGCGTGGCGCCCAGGTGAAGGACACCGGCGGGCCGATCACGGTCCCCGTCGGCGACGTCACCAAGGGCCGCGTGTTCAACGCACTCGGTGAGTGCCTGAACCTCGAGGGCGACGAGAAGCTCGAGGTCAGCGAGCGCTGGGGCATCCACCGCAAGGCGCCGGCCTTCGACCAGCTCGAGTCGAAGACCCAGATGTTCGAGACCGGCATCAAGGTCATCGACCTGCTCACGCCGTACGTCCAGGGTGGCAAGATCGGCCTGTTCGGTGGCGCGGGCGTGGGCAAGACCGTGCTCATCCAGGAGATGATCGCGCGAGTCGCCAAGGACCACGGTGGTGTGTCGGTGTTCGCCGGTGTCGGCGAGCGCACCCGTGAGGGCAACGACCTGATCGTCGAGATGGAGGAGGCCGGCGTCATCGGCCAGACCGCCCTCGTCTTCGGCCAGATGGACGAGCCGCCGGGCACCCGCCTGCGGGTCGCGCTGTCCGCGCTGACGATGGCGGAGTACTTCCGCGACGTGCAGAGCCAGGACGTGCTGCTGTTCATCGACAACATCTTCCGGTTCACCCAGGCGGGTTCCGAGGTGTCGACGCTGCTCGGCCGCATGCCCTCCGCGGTGGGCTACCAGCCCAACCTCGCCGACGAGATGGGCACCCTGCAGGAGCGGATCACCTCGACCCGCGGTCACTCGATCACCTCGATGCAGGCGATCTACGTGCCGGCGGACGACTACACCGACCCGGCTCCGGCGACCACCTTCGCCCACCTCGACGCGACCACCGAGCTCTCGCGCGAGATCGCCTCGCTCGGTATCTACCCGGCGGTGGACCCGCTGACGTCGACCTCGCGGATCCTCGACGCGCAGTACATCGGGCAGGAGCACTACGACTGCGCCATCCGGATCAAGCAGATCCTGCAGCGCAACAAGGAGCTCCAGGACATCATCGCGATCCTCGGTGTCGACGAGCTCTCCGAAGAGGACAAGATCATCGTGTCCCGGGCTCGCCGCATCCAGCGGTTCCTGTCGCAGAACACCTACGTCGCCAAGCAGTTCACCGGCATCGAGGGCTCGACGGTTCCGGTCGCCGACACGATCGAGGCGTTCAACAAGATCGCGGACGGCGAGTACGACCACGTGGCCGAGCAGGCCTTCTTCATGTGCGGCGGTCTGGACGACGTCGAGCAGAAGTGGGCCGAGATCCAGAAGAACCTCTGATGGCCCAGTCGACGACAGAGCGGGGCGACCAGCTGCAGGTGGAGCTCGTCGCCGCCGACCGGACCGTGTGGTCCGGCCAGGCGACGATGGTGATCGCCCGCACGACCGAGGGCGACGTCGGCGTGCTGCGCAACCACGCGCCGCTGCTGTCGCTGCTCGTGCCGGGCGTGGTGGAGATCCGCGCGGTGGAGGGCGACGACCTGGTCGCCGCCGTCGACGGGGGTTTCCTCTCGGTGGCCAACAACCGGGTCTCGATCCTCTCCGAGCACACCGCCCTGTCCCACGAGATCAACGTGGAGCAGGCCCGTGCCGACCTGGAGGCGGCCGAGGCCGACAGCGACAGCGAGGACGCCGAGGAGCGCCTCAAGCGCGCCGAGGCGCGGGTCCGGGCGGCCGAGAAGGCCTCCTGACCGACACCGTCGAACACGGAGCCGGCCCCGGGTTGACCCGGGGCCGGCTCTGTTCTTGCTGCCCGCTAGGGTGAGCACCTTCGCGGACGAGGTGTGAGGAGGAGGCGACGGATGCCGGTGTGGCAGTGGCTGCTCGACGCAGCCGGCGCCCTGCTCCTCCTCGTCCTGCTCTACGGCGTCGCGCTCATCGTGCGGCGCCGTGTGCTGTCCCGCAACGGCGGCACCTTCGAGGTCAGCTACCGCGTCCGTCCCGAGAGGGCCGGGCGCGGTTGGCTTCTCGGGCTCGGTCGCTACTCGGGCGAGACGCTCGAGTGGTTCCGGATCTTCTCCCTCTCCCCGCGCCCGAAGAGGGTCTGGCAGCGCCAGACCCTCTCCTTCGACGGGCGCCGCCAGCCCGAGGGCGTCGAGCAGATGTCGCTGTATCCCGACCACGTCGTGATCCGGTGCACCACCCCCACCGGCGACGTGGAGCTCGCGATGAACCCGTCCTCGCTGATGGGCTTCCAGTCGTGGCTCGAGGCCGGCCCGCCCGGGACCGACTGGACCCGGGGCCCGCGCCCGGCGTAGGCCTCACGCCGTCGGTGCGCCGTCCTCCCACAGCCGCGGGACCGGGTGGTTCGCGGCGAAGACGCCGTGCGGGTCGACGGCGCTGCGGATGCCCTTCAGCTGGGTCCAGACCCCGTCGGCGTACGCCGCCCGCGGGTCGACCGGGTTCTCGGCGAAGTTGAGGTACTCCTTTCCGTTCGCGAACGGCGCCAGGGCGTCGCCGAGCCGCGCGGCGTCCGCGTGACCCTGCGCTCCCATCTCCGGGGTCATCGCCATCGCGCCGGCGAACGTGACGAACGACGCGTCGAGATGGGTGAGGACGCCACCTCCCTCGTGCGGACGGCCCAGTGCACCCCCGAGCTGGCGCAGCTCGGCCATCAGCAGCGACGTCTCCACCCCCGGTCCGACCTCGGCCAGGAACGCGTCGACGGCGGCGTCGGGGAACGACTCGAGCATCGCGCTGCCGGAGACGAAGGGCGCTCCGCCCTCGGGGTCCATGTGCAGCCGCACCAGCGACCTGGCCGGGACCCGGGCGAAGGTGTCCATCTCCGGCCGCAGGGCCCGCAGCTCCGCCAGCAGCTCGCGGCCCAGCTCGTCCGAGCCCAGCACGGCGCCGTCGATCACGACGAGCTCGCGACCGCTCAGGAACTCGGGCAGGTCGGGCATCGGGGGCAGCCGCATCGCCCGGAACGACGTGGTGACCTCGTCGGGTGCGCCCGGCGCCCACGCGGCCCAGGTGCGCAGCACGGGCTCGACCTGCTCCAGGTCCCACATCAGGAACCCGGCGTACGCGGTCTCGACGTCGTACATGCGGAACTCGAGAGCGGTCACGACCCCGAAGCTGCCGCCACCCCCACGCAGCGCCCAGAACAGCTCGGCGTCCGTGTGCGCGTCGGCCCGGACCAGGCTGCCGTCGGCGAGGACCAGCTCGACCGCGGTCAGGCTGTTGGTGGCGAGGCCGAGCTTGCGCGCGTACCACCCGATGCCGCCGCCGAGGGAGTAGCCGGCGATGCCGACGTCGGGGGAGGACCCGTGCAGTACCGCCTTGCCGTGCGCGGCGGCCGCCTCGACCGCGGGCTCCCAGAGGGCACCGCCCTCGACGCGCACGATGCCGCGAGCCGGGTCCGCGATCGCGGTGCCCATCTCGGAGGTGCGCACCACCACGACGTCGTCGAGCCCACGGGCCGCGAGCGGTCCGGCGTTGTGCCCGGTGCTCTGGGGGGCGACGCGCAGGCCGCTGTCAGCGGCGGCGCGCACGACCGCGGACACCTCCGCCGCCGTCCGGGGGAAGGCGACCGCTGCCGGGCGCTGGTCGACAGCGAAGTTCCAGGGGGTGCGGGCCGCGTCGTACCCGGGGTCGCCGGGGAGGTGGATGCGGTCGCCGAGCAGGCCGCGGAGCGCGGAGGCGGGGGACTGGGTCAGCTCGATGGTCATGACAGGGGTTGCTCCTTCGTTGGTGATCGGTGGTGCAACCGTGCCGCCGGACACTTGGAGGAGACTTCGAGCCGACTTGGAGCCCAGGCCCGGGCCCGGTCCCGCGTGGGTCCTTGGCCCACAAAGGGGACGCGGGGTGTCCTCGACGTCCCTATGCTGCCGACGTGGAGGTGGCAGTCCTCGGACCCGTCGAGGTGATGCTGAACGGGTCGCCGGTCGACCTCGGCACGCCCAAGCAGCGCGCCCTGGTCTCCGCCCTCGCCCTCTCGCGCGGCTGGCCGGTGTCGGTGGACGCGATCGTCGACCTGCTCTGGGGCGAGGGGCCCCCTCCCGGGGTGACGGCCACGCTGCAGGCCTACGTGTCCCAGCTCCGGCGGGTCCTCGAGCCGGAGCGCGAGCGCCGTGCGCCCGCCACGGTCCTGGTCACGGTGGCGCCCGGCTACGCCCTGCGCGTGCCGGACGAGGCGATCGACGCCGCGCGCTTCGAGGCCGTCGTCACGACCGAGAACAAGCGGCTGCAGCCCCTCACCGGGCGCGGGCCGTCGCCGCTGTCGGCCGGCCAGCTGACCGAGGTCTCCACGCGGCTCGACGAGGCGCTCGCGCGCTGGCGCGGCACGCCGTACGCCGAGCTGGGCGACGCCGACGCCGCGGTGGCCGAGCGCGCCCGCCTCGAGCAGCTGCGCACGGTGGCGCTCGAGGACCGCGCGACCGTCCAGCTCGCCCTGGGCCGGCACGCCACGGTGGCGGCGGAGCTCGAGGCGCTCACCAAGGCCTACCCGCTGCGCGAGCGGCTCTGGGCGTTGCGGGCGCTGGCGCTGACCCGGTCCGGTCGCCAGGCGGACGCGCTGGACGTGCTGCGCCAGCTCCGCGAGGTGCTCGACGAGGAGCTCGGGCTCGAGCCCTCTGCCGAGCTCCGCGAGCTGCAGACCGCGGTGCTGCGCCAGGATCCCGAGCTGGAGTGGGTCGCGCCGGAGGCCGGGGCAGCCCCGGTGGCCGGGACCGCGCCCGCACCTGAGCCGGTCCGGGCCCGACCCCTGCCCGAACCGGTCGCGCCCTGGCCCCTCGCCGGGCGCGAGGAGGACCTGGCCGGCCTCGAGCAGGCGCTGGCCGGCGCCGAGGCCGGCACCCCGTCGTACGCCGTGCTCACCGGCGAGCCCGGCATCGGCAAGACGCGTCTGGCCGCGGAGCTGGCGCTGCGCGCGCGGGACCGGGGGGCGCGGGTGCTCGTGGGCCGCTGCTCCCAGGACGACGGTGCTCCTCCGCTGTGGCCGTGGACGGCCGTGCTGGGGGCCCTCGCCCCGGACGGTCCCGGTGGGTCGCCGGTCGAGGCGGACCAGCCCGAGGACGAGGGCGCCCAGTTCCGCGCCTGGGAGCGCATCGTCCACGCCGTCCGCGAGGCCGCGCGGGAGCGCACGACGGTGGTCGTCCTCGACGACCTGCACTGGGCCGACCCCTCGACGCTGCGGGTGCTCCGGCTGCTGGTCGAGACGGCCGACCCGGGCGGGGACGAGCGGCTCCTGGTGGTCGCCACCTGGCGGCCGCACCCCGAGCCGACCGGGGTGCTGGCCGACGTCGCGGAGTCGTTCGCCCGCCGGCACGCGGTGCGGGTGGCCCTGGACGGGCTGCCGGCGCCGGCGGTGCTGGAGCTTCTGCAGCGGGTCAGCGACGCGCCCGTCTCCGAGGACGTGGCCCGGCAGCTGCGCGAGCGCACCGACGGCAACCCCTTCTTCCTGGTCGAGTTCGCCCGGTTGGCGGGGGATCGGGCCGACCTCGACGGGCTCGCGGCAACGATGCCCACCGCGGTCACCGAGGTGCTCACCCGCCGGCTGGCGAAGCTCCCCGAGGACACCGTGAAGGCGCTGCGGACCGCCGCGGTGATCGGACGCCAGTTCGACACCCCGACGCTGGCCGCGACCACCGGGATCGACGAGGACGACCTGCTCGACGTGGTCGAGCCGGCCCAGGCCGCCGGACTGGTCCGCGAGGACGGCATCGACCGGTTCCTCTTCTCGCACGCCCTGGTCCGGGACACGCTGCGGGCCGGCATGTCCGCGAGCCGGCGCGCACGGGTGCACGCCCGGGTCGCCGGCGTGCTCGAGGTGATGGGCGGCCGCGAGACCGAGGTGGCCCGGCACTGGCTGGAGTCCGGACCGGCCCACGCCTCACGGGCCTGGCGCGCGGCGCTCGCCGCGGCCGTCGTCGTCCGCCGGCTGCACGCCTACGACGAGGCGGCGGACCTGCTCCAGCTCGCCCTCCGGGCCATGGACGACGACAGCGGGGCCAGCCTGCGGGACCGGTACGACGCGTTGCTCGCGCTCATGGACGCCTACCGCTGGTCGGCGAACCTGCCCGCGCTCGTCGGGGCGGTCGAGCAGGCGATCGGGGTGGGCAAGCAGATGCGCGACCCCGAGGCGGTGGCGCGCGCGGCCATCGCCACCTCGCGCGACGGCCTGTGGCGCTCGGCGCCGCCGGGGCAGGTCAACGACGTGGTGGTCTCGGCGCTGCGCGGCAGCCTGGAGCGGCTCTCGCCGGAGGACGGCGAGCTGCGCTGCCTGGCGATGCTCGCGCTCGGCAACGAGCTGTGGGCCCAGACGTCCTTCGAGGAGCGGCGGGCGCTCTGCGACGAGGCGCTCGCCATGGCCCGCCGGCTCGGGGACCCCGCCCTGCTGCTGTCCGCCGACCAGATCGCGTTCATGGCCCTCTGGCACGCCGACACCACCGAGGAGCGGCTCGGCCTGGCCACCGAGGCGCTGGAGCTGGCCCGGTCGCTCGGCGACGAGCGGGCGCTGGTGGTCTCGGCGACGCTGCGCACCGTCGTGCTCTGCGAGCTGGGCCGGCGGACGGAGATGCTCGAGGCGATGGAGCTGACGCGCACGGAGGCCCGCCGGCTGCGGATCTCCTACGCCGAGATGATCGTTGACGGCCTCGACCTCCCCTGGCAGGCGATGGCGGGGCGCTTCGACGACTGCGAGCAGACCGCGGCCCGGATCCGCGAGGTCGCCGGCCGCATCTCACACCAGCACGGCGAGGAGGCGCGGGCCGCGGCCGTGATCGCCGTCCGGCTCTGGGACGGGCGGCCGCTCGACGCCGTGCCCGCGCTGGAGGAGCTGAACGAGGGCTACGAGATGTGGACCACCCTGGCGGTCTTCCTCTGGCGTGGTGGCCAGCAGGACCGGGCGCGGGCGATGCACGCCGAGCACCGGGACAACCTCGACCACGGTGGCCACTCGGCCCCGCTGAGCTGGGGGCACGCCGCCGAGCTGGCGCTCCACCTCGGCGACGCCGAGCTGGCCGGCCGCTGCTACGACCTGCTGGCGCGCTGCGCGGGCCAGAGCTGCGGAGCGGGCTCCAACCTCGCCAGCGGCCCGGTCGACGCCTATCTCGCGATGGCCGCGGCGGCCACCGGCGAGACCGACATCGCGACCCGGCACGCCGACACCGCGGCCGCGCTCGCCGAGGAGTGGGACATCCCCCTGTTCGCCAGGTGGTTCGCCGGGATCCGGGAGACCCACGGCTTCTAGGACGGCGGAGGGCTCAGGAGGCTGAAGTCGTTGCCCTCCGGATCCGCCATCGGCACCCGGCCGTTGTCGTCCCGGATCCCGTCCACCCGGGTCGCCCCCAGGGAGAGGAGCCGGTCGACCTCCGCCTGCTGGTCGCCGCCGGGAAGTGGTGCGAGCTCGAGGCGGAGCCGGTCCCTGCCGGGGTAGGGCGCCTCGGGCGGGCCGCCCCAGGCGATCTTGGTCCCGCCGAGGGACGACTGGATCGCGGTCTCCTGGTCCTGCTCCCAGACCAGCGGCCAGCCCAGTGCCTCGCTCCAGAAGTGGCCGACCTGCGGGGAACCGTCGCAGGCCAGCTCGCCGAGGAACCCGCAGCCGGCGAGGAAGCTGCTGCCCGGCCCGATGACGCAGAGCTCGTTGCCCTCGGGGTCGGCCAGCACGACGTGCCCCTCCTCCGGCAGCTGGCCCACGTCGAGGTGCCGGCTGCCGAGCTCGAGCGCCCGGGCCACCGTCCGGGCCTGGTCGTCGAGCGAGCTGCTGGTCAGGTGGAGGTGCAGCTGGTTGGGGCCCGTGCGCAGCTCCCGGGTGGGACGGAACCGGATCCGGAACCCGGAGTCGTCGTCGGGCAGGACGGTGAGACCGTCACCGGGGTCGTCGGTCAGCTCCCGCCCCAGGACGCCGGCCCAGAAACGCGCGAGGACCACCGGGTCGGTCGCGTCGAAGCAGAGGGCGTGGAGGTGCGTGGTCACCCGCACGACGCTAGGTGGCCCGCGAGCCGGCCCGCAACGAGATTGTGCCGGGGAGACGTCCGGCGCTCAGCCGGCGTACCGGAACGCGCGCCGGTCGAGGCGCTCGAACCGGCGTCGGGTCAGCCGCCACACCACGCGCTGGGCGGGCCGGGCCCTGCGGCGCAGGTCGCGGCGTACGTCCGTGGGGACCTCGTGGAGGGCCCAGGGCACCAGGGCGAGCAGCCGCCGCGGCTCGAGGTCCTCCACGAACCGCGCGTCGACGGCCTCGAACTCCTCCGGGGTGAGGTGCCGCTGCAGGATCCGCATCGCGTCGCGCTCCTCGTGGGCGAGGTGGCGCCCCAGGCTCTCGCGGGCCGCGCAGAGCCGGACCGCCAGCGCAGCGCGGTCGTCCGGACTGGCGTGGCCGCCGGCGAGCATCCGCAGGCCCGCCAGGCAGCCGGTGAGGAGCGGGTCGATCTCGTCGTGCTCGGCCGCCATCGCGGTCAGCACCTGCCGCTCGTCGGCGTCCGCCTTCGCCACGAGCGCCGGCCACAGCCAGGTGTCCTCCCCGCGGTGGTGGTGGTGCAGCGCCTCGGAGAACACCTCCCACCGACGCAGCAGGGCCCGCCAGGTGGCCGGCTCCGTGATCGGCGTGCGGGGCACCGCGCGCGCGAACGCCGCGAGGTCGCGCCGGAACGCGTGGTGCATCAGGTACATCATGGACAGGTCGACGGGCCCTTCGGGCGCGTCGGCCTGCCCGGGGAGGCGCAGCTGTCGCGGCCAGGTGGCCTGCTGTGGCGTCGCAGTCATGATCGGCTCCTCACGTGTCGCTGTCGGTGGGACCACGATCCGCTCCGGCGCTTGAGACCGGCTTGGGACGGACTTGGAGATGGTGGCCGAGGTGGGATGGACTGGGCGGGTGCCCCAGGTGACCGCCGCGCGCAACGCCGTCGCGCTGACCTTCGCCCTCAACGGGCTCTGCTTCGCGACCCTGGTGTCGCGGATCCCCGACCTGCGCTCGGGCCTCGGGCTCGACAACGGGTCGCTGGGCCTGCTCCTGCTCGCGATCGCGGCCGGCTCGGTCCTCGCGCTGCCCTCGAGCGGGCACCTGATCGAGCGGACGTCGGCCGCCGCCGTCGTACGCCTCGGCGGCCTGCTGACGGCGGTCGGGCTGGGGGCAGCCGGCCTCGGTGTCGCCGCCCTGGGCTCGGTCCCGGCCACGGCTGCGGGCTTCTTCGCCTACGGCCTCGGGACCGGCGTCTGGGACGTCGCGATGAACGTCGAGGGCGCCGAGGTGGAGCGACGGCTCGGGCGCACGGTCATGCCCCGGTTCCACGCCGGCTGGAGCCTGGGCAGCATCGTCGGCGCCGCCGTGGGCATCCCGATGGCTGCCGTGCACGCGCCCCTTGCGGTCCACCTCGGCGGGACCGGGCTGCTCGCGCTCGTGATCGTGGTGGTGCTCGGCCGCTCGTTCCTGCCGCCGACCCCTGCGCAGGAGGCCCGCTCCGTGGCACGGTCGGCGTGGCGGGAGCCGCGGACCCTCGCCGTGGGGGTGATGGTGCTGGCCTTCGCGACCGTCGAGGGCTCCGCCAACGACTGGCTGTCGCTGGCGGTCATCGACGGCTACGGCACCCGGCACTGGGTGGGGGTCCTGGGCTTCGCGGTCTTCGTCACCGCGATGACCACCGGCCGGATGGTCGGCCCGGTCCTCCTGGACCGGTGGGGCCGCGCCCCCGTGCTGTGGGCGACCAGTGCGGCGGCCGCGACCGGGATCCTGCTCGTCGTGTGGGGCGGCCACGGGCTGCTCGTGGGCCTGGGCATCGTGCTGTGGGGGCTCGGGGCCTCGCTGGGGTTCCCCGTCGGGATGAGCGCCGCCGCCGACGATCCTGTGCGGGCAGCCGCTCGCGTGAGCGTGGTGTCGACCATCGGGTACGCCGCCTTCCTGGCGGGCCCACCGCTGCTCGGCCAGCTGGGGGACCGCGTCGGCACGCTGGAGTCGCTGCTCGCGGTGGCCGCCCTCATGGTCCCGGCCGCGCTCAGCGTGACCGCGGTCCGGTCGCCCCGCACCACCCGGGTCGCGGAGACCGTGGAGGGCTGACGTGCCGTGGTGGCTGGTCCCGGGCGTCCTCGGACTGGGGTCCGTCCTCGGTGGGGTCTGCGTCATACGGCGGGGACGCCGGTTCGCCTCCGGCGGTGATCGTGCCCAGGCGGTCCGGGGTGCGACGCTGACGGTGCTGGGCACCATGCTGGTGACCTCGGGGTGCACGGCGGCGGCCGTCGTCGCGATGCTCTCCTACGCCCTGAGGTGAGGGACCGCGGCTACAGCACCTTGGAGAGGAACGAGCGGGTGCGCTCGTGCTGGGGGTTCGCGAGCACCTCGACCGGGTCGCCCTCCTCGACGATCACGCCGTCGTCCATGAAGACCAGCTTGTCGCCGACCTCGCGGGCGAACCCCATCTCGTGGGTGACGACCATCATCGTCATGCCCTCCGAGGCGAGCTTCTTCATCACCGCCAGCACGTCGCCCACCAGCTCGGGGTCCAGCGCCGAGGTCGGCTCGTCGAACAGCATCATGTCGGGGTCCATGGACAGGGCCCGGGCGATGGCCACCCGCTGCTGCTGGCCGCCGGACAGGTGCGCGGGGTAGGCGTCCTCCTTGCCGGCCAGGCCGACCTTGGAGAGGTTCGACCGGGCGACCTCGATCGCCTCCTCCTTGCTGCGACCGCGGACGCGCTGCTGGGCGATGCACAGGTTGCGCATCACGTTCATGTGCGGGAACAGGTTGAACGACTGGAAGACGATGCCGATCCGGCTGCGCACCTGGTCCAGGTCGGTCTCGGGGTCGGTGATGTCGACTCCCTCGACCAGGATCGTGCCGGAGGTCGGGTCCTCGAGCCGGTTCACGCAGCGCAGCAGCGTCGACTTGCCCGACCCGGACGGGCCGATCACGCAGACCACCTGGCCGTGCTCGACGTGGAAGTCGATGCCCTTGAGCACCTCGTTGGCGCCGAAGTACTTGTGCAGGTCGCGGACCTCGATCGCCCGGCCGCTCTGCTCCACCGGAGCCGTCATGTCGTCACCGTGCCCTCTGCTGTCGCTTCTCGAGCGCTGCCACCAGGCGGGTGAGCGGCAGCGTGATGACGAGGTAGAGCAGCGCGGCCTGGATCAGGCTGGTGGACGTGCCCGCCGTGGGACCCGAGGTCAGCAGGTCCCTGGCGACCGTGGTCAGCTCGCGCTGGTCCACCTGGACGCCGAGCACGAACAGCAGCGCGGTGTCCTTGATCAGCAGCACGAACTCGTTGGTGAGCGGCGGGATGACGATCCGGAAGGCCTGGGGGAGGACCACCGACACCGTCGTCCGGCCGGCTCCCATGCCCAGCGACCGTGCCGCCTCGGTCTGCCCCTTCGGCACCGCCTGGATGCCCGCGCGCAGGGTCTCGGCCATGTAGGCGCCGGCCACCAGGATCAGCCCGATCAGGCCCGCGCCGACCAGGCCGCCCGGCGGTCGCCAGTTGAACGCGATCGGTACGCCGAACCCCATCACCAGGATGACGATCAGCGCCGGCAGCCCCCGGAAGAACTCGATGTACGCCGTCGCCAGCCAGCGGTACGGCGCGACCGGTGACAGCTTCATCAGGGCGAGCAGGATCGCCAGCGCGAAGCCGAACACGAAGGCGATGACGGTGTAGATGACCGTGTTCTTCACGCCGATGGTGATCAGGTCGCCCCAGTTGCCCCCGCGTTCCCAGCCGGCCTTGTCGAAGAAGTTCGCGCGGACGGCGCCCCAGTCGACGAGCGCGCCGAGGAGCAGGACGGCGAGCACGAGGATCGCGTAGAGGACGCCGTTGGTCAGCCGGCGTCGGGTGGTGCGTCTCACGAGACCCCCTCCGGAGCTCCGGTGCCCGACCGCGTGGTCACTTCGTCGCGAAGTACTTGTTGTAGATCTCGTCGTACGTGCCGTCGTCGTGCATCTTCTTCAGCTGTGCGTTCACGTCGTCGACCAGCGCGGTGTTGCCCTTCTTGATCGCCAGGCCGTACTCCTCGTTGGTGGAGTAGGTCTGCACGATCTCGAAGCCACCGTCCTGCTGGTGGTTGAGGTTGACCGGCAGGTCCTGGAGCAGCGCGTCGACCTGCCCGGCCTTGATCGCCTGGTACATCTCCGCGTCGCTGGGGAAGCTCACGATGTCGGCGCCCTGGGCGTTCTCCTCGGCGTAGCTCTTGCCGGTGGTGCCCTGCTGGACGCCGACCTTCTTGCCGGACAGGTCGTCGATGCTCTTGATCGAGGAGCCGGTCGGGACCAGCAGCGACTGCTTGGAGTCGTAGTAGCCGTCGCTGAAGTCGAGGTTCTGCTTGCGGTCGGGGGTGATCGTCATCGCGCTGGCGACGATGTCGCACTGCCCGGAGTTCAGGGCCAGCCCGCTCTGCAGCGGGTCGAAGGCGGAGTCCGTGACGACCAGCTTGAGGTCGAGACCCTTGGCGATCTCGGTCAGGATGTCGATGTCGAAGCCCTTGAAGCCGGTGGGGGAGCCCTTGTCGAAGTCCTCGAACGGCGGGTAGGGGACGTCCGAGCAGTCCGTGAGCGTTCCGCTCCTGATCAGCTGGGCCCCACTCTTCGTGGTCTCACCACCACCATTGCCACCGCACGCCGCGAGCACCAGGGCCAGCGCCGGCACGACCGCGAGCACGCGGAATGCACGAGTCCTCATGTCGGCACGCTAGAGCGCGCCGGAGCCCCGAGGTCAGGGTCGATCGGCCCGTTTCCCCAAGGTCGGGGGTCTGCGTCAGCGCTCCCCGCCGGGCACCCACAGCACGTCGCCCTGCTCGCGGTTCGCGTGCCGGGCCAGGATGAACAGCAGGTCCGAGAGCCGGTTCAGGTAGTGGATGGCGATCTCGTTCATGGTCTCGCCGTGCTCGGCGAAGGCGGCCCAGGCCGACCGCTCGGAGCGGCGTACGACGGTGCGCGCGACGTGCAGCAGGGCAGCGCCGGGGGTGCCACCGTTGAGGATGAAGGAGCGCAGGTTGGGCAGGTCCTCGTTGTACTGGTCGCACCACTTCTCGAGGCGGTCGACGTAGGCCTGCTCGATCCGCAGCGGGGGGAACTCCGGTTTCTCGACGACGGGCGTGCAGAAGTCCGCCCCCACGTCGAACAGGTCGTTCTGGATCGTGGTCAGCACCGCCACCACGTCGTCCTCCAGCCCGCCCTGGGCCAGCGCCACGCCGATGTGGGCGTTGGCCTCGTCGACGTCGGCGTACGCCTGGAGGCGCAGGTCGTTCTTGGAGGTGAGGCTCATGTCGCCCAGGCGGGTCTCGCCGTGGTCGCCGGTGCGCGTGTAGATCCGGGTGAGGTTGACCATGCACGGAGAGTAGACGCGACACGAATTTCCTCGCGACCCGGTGCAACCGAACGGGGGTGACGCGCGTCATAGTGGGTACAGAGAGTCATCGACAGCGAGGAAGCCGGGGTATCTCTGGGCCCTGGGGGAACGGCAGACGATGGACATCATGACCGACGGTCCGACGCTCGTGCTCAGTGGCGACTTCGACGTGCGCAGCACGTGGGAGGTCCGCCAGGCCATCTACGACCTCCTCGAGGGTCACGACGAGGACGTCGTCATCGACCTCACCGGGGTGGGGGCGGTCGACGTGACCGCCCTGAAGGTGCTCGCGGTCGCCTCCCGGGAGGCCCGGACCGCCGGTCACCACCTCACCCTGCGCGGGTGCGGCCCCGCCGTGCGGCGGCTGCTGCACCTCTCCCGGCTGATCCGCGTCGTCGAGATCGAGCGGGCCGCCACACCCGCCTGACCGGGCCTTCCCGTGTCGGACATCCCACACGCCCGCCCGGTTACCTCCCGGTAGTTCTGGTCCTACTCTCGGACCATGACCGAGACGGAACGTCCCCAGAAAGATCGGCCCTGGGTGATGCGCACGTACGCCGGCCACTCGACGGCCGCGGCGTCCAACGCCCTCTACCGGACCAACCTCGCCAAGGGACAGACCGGGCTGTCGGTCGCCTTCGACCTGCCGACCCAGACCGGCTACGACCCGGACTCGCCGCTCGCGCGCGGCGAGGTGGGCAAGGTCGGCGTCCCGGTCCCGCACCTCGGTGAGATGCGCAGGCTCTTCGAGGACATCCCGCTCGTCGAGATGAACACCTCGATGACGATCAACGCCACCGCGATGTGGCTGCTCGCGCTCTACCAGGTGGTGGCCGAGGAGCAGAACCCGGAGCTCTCGGCCGAGGAGGTCGCCGCGCAGCTGGCCGGCACCACCCAGAACGACATCATCAAGGAGTACCTCTCCCGCGGGACCTACGCGTTCCCGCCCGAGCACTCCATGCGGCTGATCAGCGACATGATCGCCTACACCGTCCACCGGATCCCGAAGTGGAACCCGATCAACATCTGCAGCTACCACCTGCAGGAGGCGGGGGCCACGCCGACGCAGGAGCTGGCCTACTCGCTGTGCACCGCGATCGCGGTCCTCGACCAGGTCAAGGCGTCCGGGCAGGTCTCCGAGGACGACTTCGAGAGGGTCGTCGGCCGCATCTCCTTCTTCGTCAACGCCGGAGTGCGCTTCGTCGAGGAGATGTGCAAGATGCGGGCCTTCGTCCAGCTCTGGGACGAGATCACCCGTGAGCGGTACGGAGTCCAGGACCCCAAGATGCGACGGTTCCGGTACGGCGTGCAGGTCAACTCGCTCGGCCTGACCGAGGCCCAGCCCGAGAACAACGTCCAGCGGATCGTGCTGGAGATGCTCGGCGTGACGCTGTCGAAGAACGCCCGGGCGCGCGCGGTGCAGCTGCCCGCCTGGAACGAGGCGCTCGGCCTGCCGCGGCCGTGGGACCAGCAGTGGTCGCTGCGGCTGCAGCAGGTGCTCGCGTTCGAGTCCGACCTGCTGGAGTACGGTGACATCTTCGACGGCTCCCCGGTGATCGAGAAGAAGGTCGCCGAGCTGGTCGAGGGCGCCCGCGCCGAGATCGACCGCGTCCAGGCGATGGGCGGCGCGATCGCCGCCGTCGACTCGGGGTACATGAAGCAGGAGCTGGTCAGCGCGCACGCCGCCCGCCGGGCCCGGATCGAGAACGGCGAGGAGAAGATCGTCGGCGTCAACGCCTTCGAGACGACCGAGCCCTCGCCGCTGACCGCGGACCTCGACACCGCCATCCAGACCGCGGACCCCGAGGCCGAGCAGGCTGCGCTGGACAGCGTGGCGGCCTGGAAGGCGCAGCGCGACGAGGCCGAGGTGGCCGCCGCGCTCGCGGCGCTCGCCGAGGCCGCCAAGACCGACGCCAACCTGATGGCCGCCACGCTGGCGGCCGCCCGGGCGGGCGCCACGACGGGTGAGTGGGCCGGCACCCTGCGCGAGGTCTTCGGCGAGTTCCGCGCCCCCACGGGGGTCAGCGGCGCGGTCGGGGTGGCCGACGCCGGGGCCGAGCTCGCGGAGGTGCGCGCCAGGGTCAAGGCCACGGGTGAGGAGCTGGCCGGGAACAAGGGTGGGCGGCTGCGGCTGCTGGTCGGCAAGCCCGGCCTCGACGGTCACTCCAACGGTGCCGAGCAGGTCGCGGTCCGTGCCCGCGACGCCGGCTTCGAGGTCATCTACCAGGGGATCCGGCTCACCCCCGAGCAGATCGTGTCGGGCGCGGTCGCCGAGGACGTGCACTGCGTCGGCCTGTCGATCCTGTCCGGGTCCCACATGGAGCTGGTGCCGGCCGTGCTCGACGGGCTCCGCGAGGCAGGTCTCGGCGACGTCCCGGTCATCGTCGGCGGGATCATCCCCGACTCCGACGGTCGCCGGCTGGTCGAGATGGGCGTCGCGGCGGTCTACACGCCCAAGGACTTCGGGCTCACCGAGATCATGGGCGGGATCGTCGACGTCATCCGTCGGGCCAACGACCTGGACTGAGCGGATACCGTCCCGGCATGAGCTCGCTGCAGTGCCCGGCCCGCGTCTTCGTCGCCCGACACGGAGAGGCGGAGTACGAGACCGACCTGGTCACCGACGACGGTGGTTGCCTGACCCCGCAGGGGCGGGCCCAGGCGCGGGCGCTCGCCGACCGGCTGCGCGGGGAGCGGATCGCCCGGGTCTGGACGAGCTCGCTGTCGCGCGCGGTGCAGACCGCGGAGATCGTGGCCGCGCGCCTCGACGTCGACGTGGTCGTCCGCGAGGGGCTGCGGGAGTACGGCGTGGGCGCCATCGCGGGCACCCACGCCGACGAGCGCGCCCACGTGGGTGCGGCGTTCGACGCGTGGGTCGAGGGTGACCGCGATGCCACGATCGGCGGCGGCGAGCGGATCGACGCGTTCGTGGGCCGGGTGACGACGGTGCTCGAGGAGGTCGCCGACGAGCACCGCGGCGAGACCGCCCTGGTCGTCAGCCACGGGGGCGCGATCCTGGCCGCGCTGCCGCCCCTGGTCGGCATCGCTGCCGAGCGCGTGCGCGGCCTGTCCCTGCCGAACTGCGCCGCGGTCGAGCTCGAGGCCGACGCGGAGGGCTGGCGGCTCACCACGTGGGACGGTCGACGCGACATAGGTTAGGCAAACCTTAGTCGTATACAGTGCCAGTCGTGGGCAAGAGCAAGAAGAAGGACAAGGCCAAGGGCAAGGGGCAGGTCGCGCGCCTGCCCAAGTCCAAGTGCTGCGTCTCCAAGGACCGCTGCAAGCGGTGCCCCCTGCGCATGCTCAAGGAGGGCACCCTGCCGGAGGGCTACACCGTGAAGAAGCGCAAGCTGGTCAAGGTCGACGCGGCGGGCAAGCCTGCCAAGAAGATGTCCAGGGCCGCCTGACCGGCGATCCTCGCCACCGATCCCCAGAGGAGACCACGTGCCCGCCGCACGCTTCGTCGAGCAGCTCAACGCCCAGATCGGCAACGAGCTCGCCGCCCACAACCAGTACCTCGCGTGCGCGGTCTACTACGACGCGCAGACCATGCCGCGGATGGCCGCGTTCTTCTACGAGCAGGCGCTCGAGGAGCGCGCGCACGCGATGATGATGGTGCAGTACCTCCTCGACACCGACGCCGACGTCGTCATTCCCGGCGTCGAGGCGCCGACGCCGACCTTCGACGACGTGGCGGCGCCCGTGCAGCTCGCCGTGGCCCAGGAGAAGCGCGTCACCGAGCAGATCGTCTCGCTGCTCAAGACCGCGCGCGAGGAGTCCGACTTCGCCTCCGAGCAGTTCCTGCAGTGGTTCGTCAAGGAGCAGGTCGAGGAGGTCGCCACGATGAGCGACCTGCTCGCGGTCGTGACCCGCAACCGCGGTGACATCGAGAACATCGAGGAGTACGTCGCGCGCGAGCAGAGCGGTCCCGAGACCGACCCGACCGCGCCCCGCCAGGCCGGGGCCTGAGCCACCGGGCGGTGGCGGCCCCGCTCAGTCGAGGCGGTCCAGCCAGCGCAGCACCGTCGCCCGCGTCCGGGGTGCGGACCGCTCCAGGGGCAGGGCGCTGCCGGCGCCCGCGATCGTGCGGGAGCTGACCGCCACCGACGAGGAGTAGGCCTGGCGTTGCTGCTGCGTGGCGCCGTCCCGGTTGAGCGCATCCCTGCCGCCGAACAGCAGCAGCACCGGCGCCTCGACCCGGCCCGCGGTCAGCGTCGAGGTGGTGACCATCTGGGCCAGGCTCAGGGCGTCGCCGCAGGGATTCTCGTCGCGGTGCGCGAGCGCGGTGCGCTGGACGCGGGAGGGGGCCGTCCGGAAGAGCAGCGAGCGGTAGTCCCTCCGGCTCTGCCCGAAGCGCACGTAGTCCTGGCCCCGCAGGCACGCCGTCGACTGGCGCGAGGCCTCGTCCACGGCGCGGGACGAGGGGCCGCTGTCGGTCCACGACATCAGCACGAGGCCGTCGACGTCGTCGAACGTGGCCGCCTCCACCTGGGCGATCGCGGCGCCCACCGAGTGGCCGTGCAGGACCACGTGGTGGACGGCCGGGGTGGCCCGGGCGCTGTCCCGGAACCGGTAGCTCCCGGAGCGCAGGTGCTGGACGACCTGGTGGAGCATGTCGGCCTGCGCGCCCAGGCAGGTGGCGTCGCCCTCGGGCAGCCGGCTCGCGCCGTACCCCAGCCGGTCGACCACGAGCGAGGTCTCGCCGGCCGCGGCGAGCCTGCCCGCGTAGTCGTACGCCGGGCGGCGGGTCAGGTGCCAGAACCACGATCCGGTCGCCAGGTCGTGCACCAGCACGTTGATCCGGGGGACGTTGGCGCCGAGCACCTCGCGACGCGGTCCCACGAGCCTCGCGTGGAGCGCGTAGGACTTGTTGTCCGGCAGGCAGGCGACCGACGTGCCGTTGGTGTTCTCGACGTCGATCGTCACCGCGCGGGAGACCACCTCGCCGCCCGGGTCCGCCGCGGCGGGCGTGGGGGAGAGGGTCGTGAGGGTGGTCGCGACGAGGACGGAGGCGACCAGCGAGGTCAGCGCGGCCCCGAGGGCGGCGGGTCGGGACGGACGGCGCACGGGGAGAGCTCCTTGTTGAATCGTCGTCAATAAGGTGTGGCCCTGCCGATGATGCCATACCGGCGGTACGTCGGTCGTCGGCGCCGGTGTGGTCCGCGTCTCAGCCGGGGGGTCGGGACGTGGCCGTCGACCGGGGGCAGAACGCCTCGCGCGGCGACCCGGTGTGGACCTCCTCGGGGAGGTCGAGCCGTACGTCGTCGCGGAGCACCCCGGCCCGCTCGGTGCGCAGCACCACCTCGTCGACGAAGGCGCCGGCCCGGGCGGAGAGGCTCTCGCACCCACCCATTCGCAGCTCGAGCGTGAGCTCGCGGCTCTCGCCGGCGCCCAGGCGCACGTCGTCGCCGCCGTCGGTCCCGGTCAGGCCGGTGGCGGTGAACAGCCGCGACTCCGGCTGCCGGTCCGCCAGGCCGAGGACCGTGACCGGGAACCGGCCCCGGTTGGTCACCCGGAACGTGTAGCGCAGCGTCCCGCCGTCGGCGTACCGCACCTGGCGGACCGTGTGGTCGCCGATGCGGAACACCGTCGTGGCCTGCGTGCCGCTGACCGAGGTGGGACCGCCGGTGGTGAGCGACGGGCCGTCGCCGGCGACGGCGACGCCGCCGCCGGTGAGCAGTGCCGTCAGCAGGGCCCCGGCCAGGCCGGCCCTACGCAGCACGGCTGCCTCGCCGGCGCCGGGCCAGGCCCATGGCCGTCAGCAGGGCCCCGAGCATCGCGACGACCGGCGCCGCGACCAGCGCGTCGCGGTCCGTGGCGGCCGTGCCGGTGCCGGGCTCCGCCGGACTGTCGAACCAGCTGCAGCCGGCCGGGTGCCGCCAAGTGGGGTCGCCACGGTCGTACTGGCTGCAGGTGAGGAACCCGGCGTCCTTGACGGGAACCCCCGGCGCGAGCACCGAGCCGCCGTCCGCGCAGGACGGGGGCGGGACGGTGAAGTTGTCGCTCCCGCTGCCACCGGCGTAGACGTTGTCCTCCCAGCAGTTCCCCACGCCCTGATCGTCCCACCAGTGGTCCAGGCCGTTGGGGTGCTCGCTGCCGTCCGGGGCGATGCCCATGTGGTTCGCGAACGTGTGGTTGTGGTTGGACGTGTCGTTCTGGTGCGCCGGGTCGTAGTCGTCGCGCAGCGCGGCCGGGACCCAGAACTGCATGGTGCCGTTGCGCCAGTTGTCGTAGATCCAGTTGTGGTCGGTCGAGTCGTAGTTGCCGCCCGCGATCAGGACCCCGGTGCCGACCGGGACCGGCACCACGGGGCACACGGTGCCGTGGATGTAGCCGCGGTCCCTCATCGGCTTCTCGCAGATCCCGGTGTCGACGTACTTCGTGTAGTAGTTGGAGTTGTTGGAGAAGACCCGGTTGCGGTTCCAGCGTGCGTGGTCCTGCGGGAGCCCGGGGTGGCCCGGGAACAACGAGTCGGTGGCGATGCCGGTCGCGTTGTCGAAGAAGTCGTTGTGGTGGGCCCAGATCGAGTTGCCGGCGGTGCCGGAGTAGCCGAGCGTGTTGTCGTGGCTGCTGTTGCGGCGGATCTCGATCGCGTAGCGGGTGGGCTCGAAGTCGGTGTTGTCGGCGTTGAGGTCGGACCCGGAGCCGGGATAGATGCCGGAGTCACCGTTGAAGTAGGCCTCGGAACGCTGGATCAGCCCGTGGTCGCTGGCGAAGGCCAGGATGCCGTACTCGTCGTTGCCGCGGGCGATCACCCGGTCGAGGACGAAGCCGTCGGTCTCGAGCACGTAGATCGAGTTGAACTCGGCCTGCTCGAAGGTCATGTTGCGCAGGTAGAGACCGCCGGCCCGGTCGGCACGGATGCCGTTGAGCTTCTGGAAGCGGTTGTCGACGGTGACGTCGGTGATCCGCCGCCCGGTGCCGACGAGCTGGGTGCCGCAGAACCGGCTGTCGCAGGAGATGTCCTTGTCGCCCGGGGTCCGGTCGCCGAAGATCGCGATCAGGTTGAGGTTGTGCGGGCAGGCGCGCTGGTCGGCGTAGGAGAGGGCGATCGGGTTGGACCTCCCGTTGGTGCCCTCCTTCGCGCCGGTGTCGGGGGAGGAGAGGCTGCCGATGTACTCCGCCGAGAGCAGCGGCGCCTTGGAGGAGGTCTCGAGGTGCGAGCAGTACCTGCTGCGCCGCAGCTTCGCCCACCTGCTCTCGTGGTAGGTGCCGGGCAGCACGTAGACCGAGGTGCGCCGCTTGCTGATCGAGTTGATCGCGGTCTGGATCGAGTGGAACTGGCAGGACCGCAGGAGCCGCTCGTTGCGTCGCTTGACCGCGCCCTCCGGCATCGCCTCGATGCGGCGTTGGCTGCCCGGCTTGCAGACCACGCGCTGCCGCGGGTTGTCCCAGCCGAGGAACGACGGACGGTGGCCGGTGCCGTCGGGGAACACGGCGGGACGCTCCTCGTGGGCGTCGGCCGGCGGGGCCACGCCCACCCCCCACACCACGAGCAGGGCGAGCAGGAGACCAGTGGGTCGACGCATGTGCGGTCCTTTCGTCGCCCTCCCAACGAGACCGTTGTGATGTGGGTTACGCGTGAGTAGGACAGACTCGGGTCCATGAGCAGGGTGATCGTGGTCGGGGCCGGCGTCGTGGGGCTGACCTGTGCGGTGCGGCTGCTCGAGGCGGGGCACCGGGTCGACGTCGTCGCCCGGGACCTGCCCCTGGAGACGACCTCGGCCGTGGCGGCCGCGCTCTGGTACCCCTACCGGGCCCTGCCCCAGGACAAGGTCACCGCGTGGGCGGCCACGTCGTACGCCGTCCTCGACGCGCTCGCCGCGCCGGTGGAGTACGCGGGGTCGCCCGAGGCCGGCGTCCGGATGGTGCGCGGCAGCGAGGTGCTCACCCGCCGCCAGGGCGATCCGTGGTGGCGGTCGGCGGTGCCGGCGCTCGAGCGGGTCGTCTCGCCGCCGCCGGGCTACGTGGACGGCTGGACGTTCACCACGCCGGTGGTCGAGATGCCGGTGTACCTGCGCTGGCTGGTGGGGCAGGTGGAGGGGCTCGGGGGCACGGTGACCCGGCTCAACCTGCGGGCGCTTCCCGAGGGAGCGGACGTGGTCGTGAACTGCTCCGGCCTGGGGGCCCGCCTGCTGGGTGCGGACCGGACCGTGGTGCCGGTGCGGGGCCAGGTGCTCTACGTCGAGCAGCTCGGCCTGGACCGGTGGTGGCTGGACTCGGCCGGACCGACCTATGTCGTGCCTCGCGAGCACGACATCGTCATCGGTGGCACCGACGAGGAGGGCGACTGGAGCCGGACGCCCTCCCCGGAGACCGCGCGGCTCATCCTCGATCGTGCGGCCCGGCTGGTGCCGGCGCTGCGCGACGCGAAGGTGCTCCGGCACAAGGTGGGGCTGCGGCCGGTGCGCCCGGCGGTCCGCCTGGAGCGGGTCGGCCACGTCGTGCACTGCTACGGCCACGGCGGAGCCGGGGTGACGCTGAGCTGGGGGTGTGCGGACGAAGTCGCGGCGCTGGTCGCGAACGGCGGCGACCATGCCTGAGCGCACCCTCGTGCTGCTGCGGCACGCCAAGTCCGACTGGTCGGGCGGCGAGCCCGACGTCCGCCGCCCGCTCGCGGACCGCGGCCGACGACAGGCGCCCCGGACCGGTCGGTGGCTGGCGACGCACGTGGGCGACGTCGACCTGGCCGTGGTCTCCCCGGCCACCCGGGCCCGGCAGACGTGGGAGCTCGTCGCTGCCGAGCTCGCCGCGCCGCCGGAGGCCACCCTGGACGAGCGGGTGTACGCCGCGGACGCCGAGGAGCTGCTCGACGTGGTGCGCGGGCTCGACCCGGACCTCGACGTGGTCGTGCTGGTGGCGCACAACCCCGGGCTGGAGGACCTGGCCTCGATGCTGGCGGGGGAGTGGGTGCCGATGAAGACCTCGGCCCTCGCCGTGCTCACGGTGACCGGCCAGTGGGACGAGGCCGGCCCCGGGAGCGCCACGCTGCGGGCCTCCGGCCGGCCACCGGCCGGCTAGCCGTCCAGGGGACGCACGCCCACCACCGCGCAGGGCGGGATCGGGCCGTAGACGTGCGGGAACGTCTCGGTCGTGCCGGGGGCCGGAACCTCCTCGACGACGGGCGCTTCGAGGAGGTCGGTGTCGATCTCGAGCAGCACCAGCGGCTCGGTCACGTCGGCGTAGAACGCCGCCCTGACCCCCTCCCACTGGTCGGCCCGGCTGGCGTGGATGTAGCCCTCCTCCTCGAGGGTCACGCCGAGGGTCGAGGTCGTGTAGGCGCCGGACTGCTGCGCCGACTCCCAGTCGGTCGCGGTGGCGATGTGGAAGATGCGCACCGGTGCATCGTGCCTCACGTGCCGGCGATCGGTCACAGAGCGATCCAGTAGCGGCGCACGACGGCGTCGCCGCGGTCGTCGGGCTCCTCGACGACCCCGCCGTGTCGCTCGATGGTCCTGATCGAGCCCACGTTGTCGGCCAGGCACACCAGCAGCAGACGGCTCAGGCCTGCCGCCCGCGCGTGGGGGAGCACCTGTCCGAGCGCCCACGTGGCGATGCCCCGTCCGCGAGCGGACGGACGGATGCCGTAGCCCACGTGCCCGAGTCTCAGTACCGTGTCGTTGCTCCCCGTGCGCAGGGCGATGCCTCCCAGCACCGTGCCGCCGTCGACGATCCACCATGCGCGGGCCGCAGGCAGCGACCTCTGTCGACCCACCCACGCGGCGAACCCGTCGGCACTCTCGACGTCGTCGTCCGCGGCGATGCCGAACCCGTCCTCGTGCAAGCCGGGCCCCCATTCCCGGTGGGACGCGAGCCATGCCGCGTGGCGGGCGACGTCAGGGAGCACCAGCTCGAGCATCGGCACAACCTACCCGGGCCCGCGCTCAGAGGCGGCCCACCTGGTCGGCGTACCAGCGGATGCCGGTGAGGTGGCGGGCGATCTCGCGCAGGGACCAGTTGTCCCCGCGGGGAAGGTCCCACGCGTCCGGGCCTGCGGCGGCCAGGCGCAGCGAGACCGTGCGTCCGAGCCGGCGCAGCCGCTGCCGGGCCTCGTCCAGGTCGAGCTCGGTGAACCTCGCCCAGTCGGACTCGAGCGTGACCAGGCTGGCGTGCCACCCGTCGGGCATCGTGTCCACCCCGGCGAGCAGCGCCTCGATCTCGGCGAGGTGGTCGATGAGGTGGTCGGCGATGCGGCGTACTGCCTTGTGCGGGGTGTAGACACGCCCGCCGTCCTCGCTCACCCGGGGGTGACCGTCCCAGGCCAGCCAGGTCGCGGCGACCTCCAGGCAGTGCTCGACAGCGGACTCGACCTGCTCTCCGGGGTTCTCCATGGCGGCACCGTAGGAGCGGGACGTGTCGGCGCCGACCGAAACGTGGCGGCCGTACGCTCGACCGGTGCACGACACCGACCTCGCCGCCGTCGGCGCCCTCATCGGGGACCCGAGCCGGGCCCGGATGCTCGACAGCCTGATGGGAGGTCGGGCGCTCGCGGCCGGCGAGCTCGCCCGCGTCGCCGGCGTCGGAAGGTCGACCGCGAGCGAGCACCTGGCGCGGCTGCTCGAGGGCGGCCTCGTCGAGGTCGTCGCCCAGGGGCGGCACCGCTACTACCGGCTTGCCGGCCCCGAGGTGGGGGCAGCGCTGGAGGCGCTGTCGCACGTCGCGCCTCCGAGGCCCGTCACGTCGCTGCGGCAGTCCGGTCACGCACAGGCGCTGGGGTTCGCGCGCACCTGCTACGACCACCTCGCCGGTCGCTGCGGGGTCGAGCTGCACGACGCGCTCCTCGCACGCGGCTGGCTGTCCGAGGCGTACGACGTGACCGCCGCAGGCGAGGCCGGGCTGGCCGGGTTGGGTGTCGACGTGGCGGCCACCCGCGCGCGACGGCGTACTTTCGCCCGGCCGTGCCTGGACTGGACGGAGCGCCGGTCCCACCTCGCCGGCGGCCTCGCCGCGTCGATCACCGAGGCGCTGGTCGTGGGCGGGTGGTTCGTCCGCCGGTCGTCGGACTCCCGGGCGCTTCGGCTGACCCCGGCCGGCTCGGCGGGCCTGGCGGCCCTCGGGTGCTCGCTCAGCTCGGCTTCTCCCACACCGACACGTGGCTCGGGCTCTCGGCCGTGAAGGGACTGCGGTCCCAGCCCGCCCAGCGCTCGCGCAACCGCAGACCGGCGATGCGGGCCATCAGGTCGAGCTCGGCCGGCCAGACGTAGCGGAACGGGATCGAGCGCCGGTGGTAGGTCTCCCCGTCGGTGGACGAGTAGTGGTGTGACCAGGTGCGCTGGGTCGCGACGTCGTACTCGTCGATGCCCAGGTGCTTGTCGGTGTGGTCGAACACGGCGAACCGTTCGCCGGGCGGCAGCTTCTGCACGATCGGCACGAGGTTCTCGACGAGGAAGAGGCCGCCGGGCTCGAGGTGGGCGGCGGCGTTCTCGAAGACGGCGACCTGGCCGTCCTGGGTCGTCACGTTCCCGATGGTGTTGAAGACCAGGTAGGCGAGCCCGAAGCGGCCCTCGACCCGGGTGGTCGTCATGTCGCCGATCGCCACGTCGATCTTCTCGGCGCCGGGCTTGGCCCGCAGCTGTTCGACCATCGCCGCCGAGAGCTCGATCCCGTGGACGCGCACGGCTCGTTCGCTCAGCGGCAGCGCGACCCGACCGGTGCCGATCGCCAGCTCCAGGACGGCGCGGCCGTCGGCCAGGTCGGCGAGCAGGTCCACGGTGGGGCCGAGCACCTCCGGCGAGAACATCACGTCGTCCGGGTCGTCGTAGCGCTTCGCGACGTCACCGTCGAAGTAGTTGGGGAGCATGGCGGACATCGTGGTGCCCCGGGTCCGCGCCGGGCCACCGGTTTATCGCCTCAGAAGAGCCGGTGCTCGCTGTCGTCGATGCCGCGCAGGGCGTCGTAGTCGACCACGGCGCAGGCGATGCCGCGGTCGGTGGCGAGCACGCGTGCCTGGGGCTTGATCTCCTGGGCCGCGAAGATGCCCCGGACCGGCGCGAGCAGGGGATCGCGGTTGAGCAGCTCGAGGTAGCGGGTCAGCTGCTCCACGCCGTCGATCTCGCCGCGGCGCTTGATCTCCACGGCGACGCTGAGCCCCTCGGCGTCGCGGCACATCAGGTCGACGGGGCCGATCGCGGTCGGGTACTCCCGGCGGACCAGCGTCAGACCGGGGGAGAGACTGGCAGGGTGCTCGGCGAGCAGGGCCTGGAGGTGCTTCTCCACGCCGTCCTTCTGCAGCCCCGGGTCGACGCCCAGGTCGTGCGAGGAGTCGTGGTGGACCTCCTCGAGGAGGATCCGCAAGGTGTCGTCTGTCTTGCTCGTGACGGTCCACTCGACCTGGCCCTCGTCGGTGACGCCCTCGCGCAGGGTGCACGGCGGCGACATCCAGTTCAGCGGCTTGTACGAGCCGCCGTCGGAGTGCACGAGGACCGAGCCGTCGGCCTTGATCATCAGCACCCGGGTCGCCATCGGGAGATGGGCGGTCAGCCGCCCTGCATAGTCCACCTGACAGCGCGCCACCACGAGTCTCACGGGCGACGAATCTACCGTGGACCCCAGGTCCGCCGACCTCCCGGCCCGCCCTGTGAGGTGGCGCGGCTGACGCCGCCGACAAGTTACCGGCGGGTGAACTAACTCACGGTGCGGCCCCCGTGTGGCGCGTGACACGATGCCGGGCATGACGAGCACGCCCCCCGAGAACGCCGCTCCCGCCACCCGTGAGTTCCGCACCGTCGGTGTCGTCGGACTCGGCACCATGGGTGCCGGCATCGCCGAGGTCTTCGCCCGCAACGGCATCGCCGTGGTCGGTGTCGAGGTGAGCGACGACGCGCTCGACCGTGGTCGCCAGCACCTCGAGCACTCCACCGCCCGGGCGGTGAAGCGGGGCAAGATCACCGAGGCCGAGCAGGCGGAGATCCTCGGCCGGATCACCCTCACCACCGAGATCAAGGACCTGACGCAGGCCGACCTCGTCGTCGAGGCCGTCGTCGAGTCGCTCGAGGTCAAGAAGGGCATCTTCCGCGAGCTCGAGGCGATCGTCTCCCCGGACGCGATCCTCGCGACCAACACCTCCTCGCTGTCGGTCACCGAGATCTCGACGGCGAACGCCCACCCCGGCCGCGTGGTCGGCATCCACTTCTTCAACCCCGCTCCGGTGCAGAACCTCGTCGAGATCGTGCGCACCGTGGTCACCGAGCCGTCCGTCCTCGAGGACGTGACCGCGCTGGTGGAGCGGCTGGGCAAGAACCCCGTCGTCTGCGGCGACAAGGCAGGCTTCATCGCCAACACCCTGCTGTTCGGCTACCTCAACCACGCCGTGTCGATGTACGAGGGCAAGTACGCCTCCCGCGAGGACATCGACGCCGCGATGCGGTTCGGCTGCGGCTACCCGATGGGCCCGCTCGCGCTGCTCGACCTGATCGGCCTCGACACGGCGTACGAGATCCTGGACACGATGTACAAGCAGGGTCGCGACCGCCTGCACGCGCCGGCGCCGCTGCTCAAGCAGTACGTCACCGCCGGCCTGCTGGGCCGCAAGTCCGGTCGCGGCTTCTACACCTACGAGGGCCCGGACAGCCCGGTCGTGGTCGCCGACGCGCAGACGCCGGGCGCGGACGACGTGCCGCAGCTGCGCCACGACATCCGGACCGTCGGTGTCGTGGGCACGGGCACCATGGCCAGCGGCATCGTCGAGGTCTTCGCCAAGGCGGGGTACGACGTGCTCTTCGTCGGCCGCTCGCAGGACAAGGTCGACGGCGTGACCGCCACGATCACCCGCAACTTCGACAAGCAGATCCAGCGCGGCAAGGCGACCGAGGAGGCCAAGTCCGAGGTGCTCGCGAGGGTGTCCGGCACGACCAGCCTCGACGACCTCGCGGACGTCGACATCGTGGTGGAGGCCATCGCCGAGGACCTCAACGTCAAGACCACGCTGTTCGAGAACCTCGACGAGATCTGCAAGCCCGGCGCCATCCTGGCGACCACCACCTCGAGCCTCCCGATCATCGAGATGGCCCGCGTGACCAAGCGCCCGCAGGACGTCATCGGCATGCACTTCTTCAACCCGGCCACGATCATGAAGCTGGTCGAGGTGGTGTCCACGGTGACGACCTCCGACGAGGTCACCGAGACGGTCCGGGCGCTGTGCGGATCAGTCGGCAAGGTGGCCGTCTCCTGCGGCGACCGGGCCGGGTTCATCGTCAACGCGCTGCTGTTCCCCTACCTCAACGACGCGGTCAAGATGCTCGAGGCCCACTACGCGACGGCCGACGACATCGACGTGGCGATGAAGCAGGGCTGTGCGCTGCCGATGGGTCCCTTCGAGCTGCTCGACGTGGTCGGCAACGACGTCTCGCTCGCGATCCAGCGCGAGCTCTACCTCGAGTTCCGCGAGCCCGGCTTCGCGCCGGCGCCGTTGCTCGAGCACCTGGTCACCGCCGGCTACCTCGGTCGCAAGGCCGGGCGCGGGTTCCGGGACTACTCGCGCCGCTGACAGGGGGCTTCGGCGGCGGGGCCGAGCACTGCGGATCGGCGTACGCTGGTGGCACCTTCGTCGTGAGGAGCCGCCATGCTGTGGTGGATCGTTCTCGGAGTGGTCGTCGTCCTCGCCGTTGCCTGGGCCCTGCGGTCCAGGTCCGGGCGGTCCGGTGGCGTGAACGACACCGCCATCCACCGACCGGAGGACGAGCCGCCCCGCGGGTTCCGGTCCGGTGGGGCCTCCTTCTGACCGGCCGGGAAAGACCGGGCCGGCGTCCGTCGAATCGTTGCTGGAGCGTGCTCGCGCAGGACTCGACCGGGTCGATCCGGAGCGGCTCGCCGACGAGGTGGCGGCCGGCGCCGTGCTCGTCGACATCCGACCTGTCGAGCAGCGGGCCAGGGACGGAGAACTCCCCGGGGCTCTGGTCATCGATCGCAACGTCCTGGAGTGGCGGCTCGACCCGACCTGCCCGTACCACCTGGCCGGGGCAGGAGACCGGGCCACCCGTTACGTGATCGTCTGCAACGAGGGCTACGCCTCGAGCCTCGCCGCGGCGACCCTGCGCGAGCTCGGGCTGCACCGGGCCACCGACCTCGTCGGGGGCTACCAGGCGCTGCTCGCGCTGCGACGTACGCCAGAAGATCGGGCGTGACCGCTCCATGGCGACGAGTGCGGCCGTCTCGGGCACCGGCTGCCCGACGGACCGCCGACGGTCCGGCGCGTCGGTGATGCGGGCCTGCGCGGCTGCTGCGGCGGACTTGATCCGCTCGAGCTCCTCGAGGCCCCTGTGGAGGGGATCCGCTGATCCGCGGCCTCACCGGGTGGGCCCTGACCCGTTGCACGCGCGACTGCGCGGCCGGCAGCCGGTCAGTGCGTTCGTCCCGGCCGACCGCTGACCTCGGCCTCTGCCGCGCCGCTCGATCCCGCGGTTGGCTCGAGCCAGGTCTCGGCACGAAGGGCCCATCGTCGGTCGGACAGGAGGGGTCGGGATGTACGCCATGCCCCGCACCCCGATGGGTCGTCGCGCACTGTGGCTCCTGCTGCCCGTGCTGCTCTACCTGCTGTTTCCTGTCTATCTCGTCATCCCCGACTCGTGGCGGGCGCTGAGCATCGCGATCGTCGTGGCCGTCATGGGGCTCGCCGTCGCGTCGCTCGTCGTTGCAGGCCTGGCCGTCTTCCGGGCGAAGGAGCGCTCGGTGATCGTGATCGTGGCCGCGTCCATCACGTTCCTGCTCGTCGTGACCTTGGCCGTCGGCGAGGCCCTCGGCGGGCACTGAGCCCGGGCCGGCAGCAGGCCGAGCACGCAGCGCGACGAGGTCGAGGATTGACCTGCGCGAACGCGGGGTACGAGATCCGGCAGAGCTCGCGCAGGCGCGCCGCCACACCCCCGGCCGGCCTCCACCGCGCGACGTGACGAGGGAGGCGACGACGCTATGTCAGTCGAGACAGGACGCATCACCACCAACATTCCAGCCCGGTTGGACCGGTTGCCCTGGGCGCGGTGGCACTGGCTGGTCGTGATCGGCCTGGGGACCGTGTGGATCCTCGACGGTCTCGAGGTCACCATCGTCGGGTCGATGTCGACGGCACTCGCCGACCCGACGACCGGGCTCGGCATGAGCAGCTACCAGGTCGGCCTCGCCGGCGCGGTCTACGTGGCCGGCGCCTGCCTCGGTGCGCTGTTCTTCGGACAGCTCACCGACCGGCTCGGGCGCAAGAAGCTGTTCCTGATCACCCTTGCGGTCTACACCTTCGCCACGGTGCTCACGGCCTTCTCGATGAACCCCACGTGGTACCTCGCCGCGCGCTTCCTGACCGGCACCGGCATCGGCGGTGAGTACGCCGCCATCAACTCGGCCATCGACGAGCTCATCCCCGCGAAGTACCGCGGTCGCGTCGACGTGGCCATCAACGGGTCGTTCTGGGTCGGCGCCGCCGGGGGTGCGATCCTGACGATCCCGCTGCTCGACCCCACCGTGATCGACCAGCAGTGGGGCTGGCGCCTCGCGTTCGGCCTCGGCGCGATCCTCGCCGTCGGCATCCTCGTCGTACGCCGCAACGTGCCGGAGAGCCCGCGCTGGCTCTTCATCCACGGTCAGGAGGACCGGGCCGAGGAGATCGTCCGCGGCATCGAGGACAAGGTCTCCCGTGAGTCGCACGCCGAGCTGCACGACGTGTCCGACTCGATCACGATCCGGCAGCGCAAGTCGATCAGCCTGGTCCTGATCGCGAAGACCGTCTTCACGATGTATCCCAAGCGCACGGCGCTGTGCTTCTCGCTCTTCGTGGGCCAGGCGTTCCTGTACAACGCGTTCTTCTTCACCTACGGCGACAGCCTCACGACGTTCCTCGGCGTGAAGCAGACCGGGTGGTACATCGCCGTCTTCGCGGTCAGCAACTTCCTGGGCGCCCTGCTGCTCAGCCGGCTCTTCGACACGATCGGCCGGGTCAAGATGATCTCTGCCACCTACGTGATCTCGGGCGTGCTGCTCGGGGCCACCGGCTTCTACCTGGGCAGCGTCACCGCCGTGACCCTGACCCTCATGGGCGCGATCATCTTCTTCTTCGCCTCGGCGGGCGCGAGCGCGGCGTACCTCACCGCGAGCGAGGTCTTCCCGATGGAGACGCGGGCGCTGTGCATCGCGTTCTTCTACGCCATCGGCACCGCCGCGGGCGGCATCACCGGCCCGCTGCTGTTCGGCAAGCTCATCGACAACGCGGCCGCCAGCGGTGACATCACCGGCATCGCCCCGGGCTACTTCCTCGGCGCCGCGCTGATGATCGCCGGCGGCGTCGTCGCAGCGTTCCTCGGGGTGCGGGCCGAGGGCCGCTCGCTCGAGAGCATCGCCCAGCCCCTGACCGCGGAGGACAGCACCAGCGACGCGGGCGACGGCCGTACGGCCCCGCAGCCCGCCTGAGAGGAGACCGTCATGCCGATGCCACCCCCCAGGCCCTCGACCGAGGGTCACCGTGACCGCCACGTCGCCCACGAGATCGGCCAGATCACCCGGGCGCTCGCCGTCAACGGCCCGCTGCAGCCCGGCGCCCTGGGCGCCATCGTGGGAGCCGACTACTGGGAGCCCGGCCGCTTCGAGGCGGCGCTGGCCTTCGCGGTGACCGACGGCGTCGTGCACCGCAGCGCCGACGGCACCGTCGCCACCAGCTCGACCGTCACCACGGCCTAACGAGCGGCGGCGGGTCGCCAGGGCTTGAGCCAGTCGGTCTCCGGCCAGCCCTCGCGGCCCGCCACCAGCTCGTACATGGTCGCGCCGTCCACCGCCTCGCGGACCAGGTCCGCGTGGCCGGCGTGCCGGGCCAGCTCCTCGATCAGGTGGAACCACACCCAGCGCACCGACCAGCCGTCGATGTCGGTGGGGTTCCAGGGCGCCGGCGGGACCGGGACCACAGTGTCCAGGTCCAGGTCGGCCACGGCGTCGAGCACGCGCGCGCAGACGACGTCGTACGCCGCGAGCGCGGCCTCGAGCGTGTCGTGCGGGTGCCAGGTCCAGCCGTCCTGGTGGTCGGCGTACTTCTGCTCCATGGTCCGGTCGTCCACAGGTCGCGCCGGGGCGGCGACGGCGACCGAGAGCCAGTGCGCCTGGGTCTGGGTGACGTGCTTGACCAGGGAGCCGATGGTCAGGGTGCTCGGGGGCGAGGCGGCTCGGCCGGCCTGCTCGTCGGTGAGGCCGAAGGCGGCACAGCGGAACGCGTCCTGCTGCTGGACGAGGTAGGCCGTGAGCGCCGAGCGCTCGTCGGTCACGGGCGGGGCCTGGGCGGGCATGTCAGGAGTCCTTCCGGTGGGTGTGCAGGTAGAGGTCGCGGAGCAGGCAGATCTCGGCGCCGTGGTGGATGACCTCACGGTGGATGTGCAGCACGAGCGTGGCCATCGTCAGGTCGGCGTACGGCCCCTCGCTCGGGCCGCAGGGCCGGGCCAGTCCCTCCTCGCCGAGCGAGCGCACCCCGGCGCACCATGCGGCGTGCTGCTCGTCGAGCTGGGCGAGCGCCTCGTCCGCGGAGCCGGCATAGGTCCAGCTCTCGTAGTCCGTCGCCCCTCCACCGAAGTGGGACGCGTTGCGCATCGCCAGGCACCCCACGATCACGTGCCCGAGCCGCCAGGCGATGGTCGTGAACGGGGCCGGCTCGGGCTGGGGGAACGCGAAGTCGATCGTGAAGTCGCCGAGGCCGGCCTGGACCGGGGCCGACGAGCTGCCTCGCGGGCGCACGCTCCACGAACCTGGTGTCGGCTCCCAGAGGTACTCGTCGTCGGTCATCCCCTCGAGGCGGGGACGCAGCGCGGTCCGCCAGTGGAGCTCGAGCTGGTCGAGCAGCAGGGGGTTCCAGGTCAGGGCGGTGGTCGTCGTCATGCCGTCAGTCTCGACCTCAACTAGGACAGGATCGGTCCGCTTCTGGTGCGAGAATCGCGGCATGTCCGAGACCGGCACGACCGAGCGCGTCCTGCAGCTGCTCGCGCTGCTCCAGCAGCGTCCCGTGTGGACCGGCACCGAGCTCGCCGAGCGGCTCGGCGTGACGACCCGCAGCATCCGTCGCGACGTCGAGCGGCTGCGTGCGCTGGGCTACCCCGTCAACGCCACGCAGGGCTCTGGCGGCGGCTACCGGCTCGGGGCGGGGAAGGCTCTCCCGCCGCTGCTGCTCGACGACGAGGAGGCCATCGCCACGGCGGTGTCGCTGCGGCTGGCCGCAGGTGGCACGGTGGCGGGCGCGAGCGAGGCGGCGGTGCGGACCTTGGCCAAGCTCGACCAGGTGCTGCCGGCCCGGCTGCGGGCGGAGGTGCGCGCCCTGCACGACGCGATCGTGACCCTCGAGGGGAGCCGGATCGAGGTCGACGCCGACGCGCTGCTGACGCTGGCGCGGGCCACGCGGGACACGGTGCGCGTCGAGTTCACCTACGTCGCTCTGGGGGCCGAGCCCGGTGCCCGCCGGGTCGAGCCCTACCAGCTCGTCGCGACCGGTCGCCGGTGGTACCTCATGGCCTTCGACCTCGACCGTGACGACTGGCGCTCCTTCCGGCTGGACCGGATGAGCG
Source organism: Nocardioides sp. GCM10023255 (assembly GCF_042653125.1). Lineage (NCBI taxonomy): Bacteria > Bacillati > Actinomycetota > Actinomycetes > Propionibacteriales > Nocardioidaceae > Nocardioides > Nocardioides sp. GCM10023255. Next base: position 162,719 of record NZ_JBHSHU010000003.1, on the reverse strand, counting down.
AGGTGCGGCCCACGACGTGGCGGTTCGCCCGGCGCGACCACCCCGACCCGGCGTCGTACGTCCAGAGGTCGGTGACCGTCTCGGCCTACCCCCACCGCGCCCGCGTGCGGATCCACGCCCCGGTCGAGGAGGTGCGGGCGGTCACCACGCCCGCATCCGTGACGCTCGAGCCGATCGACGAGCAGAGCTGCCTGCTGCTCAGCGGAGCGGGCAGCCTGCACGCGCTGGCGCTGCACCTGGGCCTGCTCGGCTGGGACTTCGACGTGCTCGATCCGCCGGAGCTGCGCGACGCCGTGGCCGTGCTGGCCGAGCGCTTCACCCGCGCCTCCGTATCCTGACCTCATGGGATGGGTCGTACTGCTGCTCCTGGTCGCGCTGGTGACCGCCTTCGTCGTGTCCAACCGCAGGAGCAAGGAGCGTGCTCTCGCGCAGCGGCAGGCGGAGCTCGAGCCGGTCAAGAAGCTCGCCTTCGAGGACATCACCGCCCTGGGTGAGCAGCTCCAGTCGCTCGACCTGGATCTTGCCGGCCGCCAGCTCGACCCGGGTGCCCACGCTGACTACCAGCGGGCCCTGGACGCCTACGAGTCCGCGAAGACGGCCGGCGAGCGCATCGCCCAGCCGGAGGACATCCGGCACGTCACCGAGATCCTCGAGGACGGGCGCTACGCCATGGCCTGCGTGCGCGCCCGCGTCGACGGCCAGCCGCTGCCGACCCGTCGCCCGCCGTGCTTCTTCGACCCGCGCCACGGCCTCTCCGTCACCGACGTCTCCTGGGCGCCGCCGGGCGGCGCGCCCCGCGACGTCCCGGCCTGCGCTCTCGACGCGGAGCGGGTCCGGGCTGGCGCCGAGCCCGACGTGCGCCAGGTGATGGTCGGCGCCCAGCGGGTGCCCTACTGGCAGGGCGGCCGGGCCTACCAGCCGTACGCCGCCGGGTACTTCGGCCGCACCGGGGTCATGGACATGATGTTCATGGGCATGCTCTTCGGCGGCCTGGGCGGCTTCGACGCCCTCGGCGACGGCATCGGAGCCCTGGGTGACGGGATCGGCGACGGCATCGGCTCGATCGGCGACGGCGTCGGCGACATGTTCGGTGACGTCGGGGACATGTTCGACTTCTGAGCCGGGACTCGTGCGGCCAGGGGTGCGCCGTGCCGCACCGTGACCCGCACGAGTCTGCTGTCCACGGCTCGGTAGCCTGCTCGCGTGAGCCAGAAGATCCGCGCCAACTCCGTCCTGCCCGCCCGTCGCGAGCCGGTGACGCTCGAGACCGCGGACGGCCTGGAGCTCGTCGCCGAGCTCGCCGTGCCGCAGGACCGTGACCCGGTGGCGACGATCATCTGCCTGCACCCGCTGCCCACCCACGGCGGGATGATGGACAGCCACGTCTACCGCAAGGCGGCGTTCCGGCTGCCCGCGCTCGCCGGGGTGGCGGTGCTCCGGTTCAACACCCGGGGCACGTGGAGCGAGCAGGGGACCAGCGAGGGCTCGTTCGACAACGCGGTGGGCGAGCAGTACGACGTCGCCGCGGCCATCGAGTACGCCGAGTTCCACGACCTGCCGAACGTCTGGCTGGTGGGGTGGTCGTTCGGCACCGACCTGGCGCTGATGCACGGCCACGACCCGCTGGTGAAGGGCGCCATCCTGCTCAGCCCGCCGCTGCGTTTCAGCGACCCCGAGCACCTCGCGCAGTGGGCCGACTCCGGCAAGCCGGTGAGCGCGTTCGTTCCCGAGCACGACGACTACCTGCGGCCGGTCGAGGCGCGCGAGCGGTTCGCAGCGATCCCGCAGGCCGAGGTGGTGCCGTTCGAGGGCAGCAAGCACCTGTGGGTCGGCGACGCCGAGCGGGTCCTCGACGAGATCGTGCGCCGGGTCGCCCCGGGGGTCCCGGTACCCCTGCCCACCGAGTGGGACGGGCCGATGGAGACCGCTGACACCAGTGCCTACAACGCGCACAACCTCGCGGCCTACAAGGACAAGCCGGTGCCCGGGCCGGCCCAGCGCGACGGGGCTGCGGGCAGCTAGGACGACTGCCCCTCGTAGGCCCCCACCGTGGTCAGCCAGGAGGAGGGGTCGATGTCGTCCTGGTAGATCGAGCCGCCGCTCGGGTGGACCTCCAGGTGCAGGTGGCACCCGGTGGCGTTGCCCTGCTGGCCGACGACGCCGATCTGCTGGCCGGCCTGCACCTGTTGTCCCGGGGCGACCGTCAGCGCCTGCATGTGGGCGTACCACGTGGTGAGCCGGCCCGGGCCGGTGCTGACCATCACGAGCCAGCGCCCCGACCAGCCCTGGTCGGTGCGGACCAGCACGGTGCCGTCCGTGACCGCCAGGACCGGGGTGCCGCAACCGGCGGAGAAGTCGTCACCGGTGTGCACGCTGGCCCAGTGGTGGCTGCGGTGCCCGAAGTTGTGCTGGTCCACGAACGACGTTCCGTCGGGCAGCGGGAAGGAGATGGCCCCGCGGTAGCCGTCGGCCGCCGAGTCGCGCACCGCCTGGTCGGCGATCACCGAGCTCTCGAGCAGGTCGCGTGCCGCTCGCACCTCGCCCAGGACGCGGTTGCGGGCGACCGCGGCGGCGGCGAGCGTCGTACGGGCCGCCGCCAGCTGCGTCTCGGCCTCCTGCTCGGCCGCCGCCACGGCCGCGGTGGCCTCCCGCAACCGGTCGCGTGACCGCTCCGCGGCCTCGACCGCGTCGGCCTGGGTCCGACCCATCTCCTGCAGGACCGTGAGCCCCTGGACGAGGTCCTCGTCGGAGTCTGCGGTCAGCAGCAGGTTCAGCGCACCGACCTGGCTGGTGCTGTAGGCCTCGGTGACCACCGACATCATCAGCTCCCGGTCGGCGCGGTAGCGCGCGGCCGCCGCCTGTTGCGCGGCCCGGGCGGCCGCCAAGGCGGTGCGCGCCTCGTGGGCGCGCAGCGAGGCGGCGTCGGCCGCGTCCCTCGCGTCGTCGTAGGCGTGCAGCGCCGCCTGCATCCGGCCGTCGATCTCACCGAGCTGCTGGCGCGCCGCGGTGGTCGCGCTGCTGTCGGTGGGCAGCGGCACGAGCAGGCCGGGGTCGAGGTGCCAGGTGGAGGCCAGGGCGACGTCCCGCTCGGCCTTCGCCTCCGCGCGGTTGCGCCGGTCGACGTGTTCGTCGGTGCCGTGCCCGGGGCCGCGGGTCGATGACCGGCCAGCCGCGTGACGTCCGGCGCCGTCGTGCGGGCTGTCGAGGCGAGCGGCGAACGTGACCCCTGGGACGGTGCCGTCCGGCGGCGCTGCGCTCGCCGACGTCACGCCGCCCGTGACCACGACGCCCGCCACGACGACCGCCGACAGCAGTCGGCGACCGTGGTGCGTGCGTGGTCGATCCCTCCGTGCCCCCCAGCCCGTTTCCATGCGGCAACCAAACGGCGCGGAGCCGCGGGCGGCCGCCGATATGGGGGAGTGGTCCTCAGATTTGGGGACCCCCCCGGGCCTAGGTGGCCGCCTGCCGGGCCCGGTAGGCGGCCACCGCGTTGCGGTTCCCGCAGGCGGTGCTGCAGAAGCGCCGGGAGCGGTTGCGGGAGAGGTCGAGGACGACGCCGCCGCACTCGTCGTCGGCGCAGACCCCGAGGCGGGACATCTCGTCCGCGCGCACGACATCCACCATCGCCATCGCGGTCTCCACGGCGATGCGGGTCGCGAACGGTGCGTCGTGGTCGGTGGCGTGCAGGTGCCAGTCCTCCCCGTCGTGACGCACCAGCTGGGGGACCGCCCGGTGCTCGGCCAGCATCCGGTTCACCAGCGGCACGGCCTGGTCCCGGGTGCTGGTGAGCAGGGTGCGCAGGGGAGCGCGGAGCGCCCGCACCTCCTCCAGCTCCGACCGGTCGTGCGCGCGCCCACCGGTGTAGCCGTGCTCGACGTAGAACGCGTCCAGCTCCTCGAGCGTCGTCAGCGTGTCCGGCTCCTCGGCGGAGTTGACCAGCGCGACCGCGGCGAGCAGCGAGGCCTCGGTGTCATGAGCGAAAGGCATGTTGACAGGTTACCGCACCCAGGCCTACTGTCATGAGTCATGACGACAATGACTGATGACGTTGACCGGGGCCTGACTGCTCCGGCATCGCGACTGCTGCCCGGCCTGGGCTTCGCGGTGCTGTCGGCCATGTCGTTCGGCCTGTCGGGGTCGCTGGCCAAGGGGCTGCTCGACTCGGGCTGGAGCGCGGGAGCCGCCGTCACCGTCAGGGTGGTCGTCGCCGCCCTTGTGCTCGCCGTGCCCGCGGTCGTCTCGTTGCGGGGGCGCTGGTGGCTGCTGCGCCGCAACGCGGGCCTTGTGGCCGGCTACGGGCTGGTCGCGGTCGCGGGCTGCCAGCTCGCCTACTTCAACGCCGTCGTCCACATGCAGGTCGGCGTCGCCCTGCTCATCGAGTACACCGCGCCCGTCGCGGTGATCGGCTGGATGTGGCTTCGGCACGGCCACCACCCGGGGCTGCTGACCCTGGCCGGTGCCCTGGTCGCCGCCGTCGGCCTGGTGCTCGTGCTCGACCTGCTCTCGGGGGCCGACCTCAGCGTCCCCGGCGTGGTCTGGGCGCTCGGCGCGATGGTCGGCGCCGCGACCTACTTCGTGCTGTCCGCGAGCGAGAGCAACGGCCTGCCGCCCCTGGTCCTCGCCGCGGCCGGGCTCACGCTGGGGGCGGTCGCCCTCCTCGTGGCCGGCGCCGTCGGCGTCGTGCCGATGCACGCGGCCACCGACCCGGTGTCCTACGACGGTGTCCGGGTCGCGTGGTGGCTCCCGCTGCTGGGGCTCGGCGTGGTCACCGCCGCGCTCGCCTACGTCACCGGTATCGCCGCCGGCCGCCGGCTCGGCTCCCGGCTGGCCTCGTTCGTGGCACTGCTCGAGGTGCTGTTCGCCCTCGTCTTCGCCTGGCTGCTGCTCGGCGAGCTGCCCCGCGCGGTCCAGGTCGCCGGTGGCGCGCTGATCCTGGTCGGCGTGGTGGTGGTGAAGCTCGGCGAGCGGGGCACGACCGCCCGTTAGCGCGCGTCCTGCCGTGGCACGAACACCTCGCGGATGATCAGCAGGATCGCGGCCGCGGTGGGGATCGCCAGCAGGGCACCGACCACGCCGAGCAGCGCCGCCCCGATGAGCGCGGCGATCACCGTCACCGCGCCGGGGATGTCCACGGACTTCGACATGACCCGCGGGTAGATGACGTAGTTCTCCAGCTGCTGGTAGACGACGTAGAACACGATGCAGATCAGCCCGATCTTCGGGTCTGTCGCGAACGCGATCGCCGTGACGATCACGGCGCCGATCGTGGCCCCGATCATCGGGATCACGTCGAGCAGAGCGACGACGAACGCGAGGGCCACTGCGTACTCGCTCAGGCCCACCACGAACAGGAAGACCAGCGAGGAGATCCCGGCGCAGAGGGCGACGACGAACGCACCGGAGACGTAGCCCCCGACCCCGCGGATGATCTCGTCGCCGAGCTTGCTCACCCGCTCGCGGCGCGAGGCGGGCGCGAGGCGGTAGAGCGCGTGCTTGGTCTTCTCCAGGGACGAGAGGAAGTACAGGGTGAGGACGACGACCACGAAGGCGTTGAGCAGCACCGACAGCACCGCCAGGCCGATGCCGAGCACGCCGCCGAAGAGCCCGCTGACGAACTTGCCGTCGGAGACGTAGGCCTTGGCCTTGTCGACGACGTCGTACTGCCGGTCGACGTCGCGGACCCACCGGTTGTGCTGGAGGGAGTCGAGCCAGTCGGGGGCGTTCTTGCCGAGCGCCGTCACCTGGTCGGTGATGACCGGGACGAAGGCCACCAGGAAGAGGGCCAGGGCCGCGACCACGCCGATGATCACCGTGACCACGGCGAAGGAGCGTCGCATCCCGCGCCGCTCGAGCCACTCGACGACCGGGTTCAGCCCGGCTGCCAGGAAGAGCGCCACGACGATCTGGATCAGCACCGAGCTGACGCCGACGATCAGCCCGCCCAGCCACCAGGCCAGGAAGAGACCGAGCCCGGCGAAGAGCCCGATCAGGAACGGCGAGCGCCTCGAGAACGGCTTGCCGGGCTCGCCGAGGTCACGCTCCCCGTCGGACTCCCAGGTGCCCGCCCCGGGCTCCCTGGTGGAGTCCTCCTCGGTCCCGGCGGCCGCGCCGTCCCCGTCGGGCGGGGACGTGGGACCCGCTCCTGCCGCCTCGTCGGCGGCAGGAGCCGAGTCGCCTGCCACTACTTGTCCTCGTCGTCGCCGAATCCGGCGACCACGTCGCGCAGGGAGGCCAGCTGGGCGCTGATCGCGTCGCGGCGCTTGGTCATGCGGTCGACCTCGGCGCGCACGGCTGCGAGCTCCCTCTCCTGCTCGGCGTTGCCCGCCGACGTGATCGAGTCGGCCTGGGTCCGGGCCGAGGCCACGATCTGCTCGGCCTCACGCCGGGCGCGGACCAGCAGCGCCTCGGCCTCCTTCTGCGTCTGGTGCCGCAGCTCGTTGGCCTGGTTCGACGCCTCGCGGGCCCGCTGCTCCGCCGCGGCCGCGCGCTGCTCGGCCTCCTCGACGAGGCGACGGGTCTCGGCCACCGCGTTGGTGTGGTGGTCGGTGGCCTCGCGGGCCAGCCGCTCCTTCTCGACCGCGAGCGTGCGGCGGGCCTCCTGGACCTCACGGTCGGCGGCGGCCCGGGCCTGCTCCGACTCGCGCTTGGCGGAGGTGCGCAGCTCGTTGGTCTCCTGCTGGGCGGCGAGGCGGATCTGGTCGGCCTCACGCTTGGCCGAGGCCAGCATGTCCTCGGACTCGGCGCGGGCCATCGACCGCTCCTGCTCGGCATCGGCCATCAGGCGGCTGCGGCTCTCGTCGAGCTCCTTGAGCTGCACCATCCGCATGTCCTCGGCCTCGCTGGAGGCCTCGGCGCGGATCGCCTTCGCGTCCCGTGCGGCCTGCTGGCGGATCTCGGCCGCGTCCCGCTGGGCGGTGGCGCGCACCTCGGCCGCCTCCTCCTCGGCGAGGCGCAGCATCGCGCTGGCGCGGCCACCGAGGCCGGCGTACGACGGGTTCTGGTTCTCGGCGAGCTCCTGCCGGGCCGCCTCGAGGGCGGTCTCGAGCTCGGAGACCCGGCGCTGGGCGGCCGTGAGGTCGCTGCTGAGGCCGGACCGCTCGGACGCGAGCTGGCGCACGCGGGCGTCGACGGCGTCCCGGTCGTAGCCGCCCCGTCGCACGACCGGGAAGCCGGTCACCGCGCCGGAGGAGGCGGGGGCGGCCGGCGTGGCTGCGGCGGCCGGGGTGGTCGTCGGTCGGCTCGTGGCCGGGGCGGCCGGAGGCAGCACCGGCCCGGGCTTCGAGGCCGCCGGGGCGCCCGTCGCGGGCTGGCCGCCCGCGGGCTTGCTCGCGGCAGCCGGGGGAGTCGTGGACTTCTTGACCGTGGGGATCACCTGGGTCGCCTCGTCGTCGACGGACGTGTCGGTGGCCTCCGGCTCGTTGTCGAAGATGGACAGACCCTCGTCGCTCATGTGTGGGTACCTCTCCCAGAAGTGTCGTGTTGCCGGCGTTGGCGCCCAGTCTCCCCGATCACCCGGGAACAACCCACCCCGGCTCGCGGACCAAAATCCGCGAACCGGGGTGGAAGTGGCGCGATCGGGGCTTCAGACCCCGCGGAACCGGTTGATCTCGGCCAGGTGCTTCTCCCGGAGCTCCGGATTCCGGACGCCGAGCCCCTCCTCGGGGGCCAGGCAGAGCACACCCACCTTGCCCTGGTGGGCGTTCTTGTGGACGTCGAGCGCCGCCTGGCCGACCTCGTCGAGGCTGTACGTCTTCGACAGCGTCGGGTGGATCTTGCCCTTGGCGATGAGCCGGTTGGCCTCCCACGACTCGCGGTAGTTGGCGAAGTGGGAGGAGATGATCCGCTTGAGGTTCATCCACAGGTAGCGGTTGTCGTACTCGTGCATGTAGCCCGAGGTCGAGGCGCAGGTGGTGATGGTGCCGCCCTTGCGGGTGACGTAGACCGAGGCGCCGAACGTCTCGCGGCCGGGGTGCTCGAAGACGATGTCGATGTCCTCGCCGCCGGTCAGCTCGCGGATCTTGGCGCCGAAGCGCTTCCACTCCCGCGGGTTCTGCTCGGTGCCCTCCTCGTTCCAGAAGCGGTAGTCCTCCTCGGAGCGGTTGATGATCAGCTCGGCGCCCATGGACCGGGCGATGGCGGCCTTCTCCTCGTTGGAGACCACGCAGATCGGGGTGGCGCCGCCGTTGAGGGCGTACTGCGTCGCGAAGCCGCCCAGGCCGCCGGAGGCGCCCCAGATGAGCACGTTGTCGCCCTGCTTCATGTCGCCGCCGTTCTTGGAGACCAGCTGGCGGTACGCCGTGCAGTTCACCAGACCGGGGGAGGCGGCCTCCTCCCAGGTGAGGTGGTCGGGCTTGGGCATCAGCTGGTTGGCCTTGACCAGCGCGATGTGCGCGAGACCGCCGAAGTTGGTCTCGAAGCCCCAGATCCGCTGCTCCGGGTCGAGCATCGTGTCGTTGTGGCCGTCGGGCCCCTCCAGCTCGACCGAGAGGCAGTGCGCGACCACCTCGGCGCCGGGCTTCCACGAGTGGACGCCCGGGCCGGTCTGCAGCACGACGCCGGCGAGGTCGGAGCCGACCACGTGGTAGGGCAGGTCGTGCCGCTTGGCCAGCGGCGAGAGGCGGCCGTACCGCTCGAGGAACCCGAACGTCGAGACCGGCTCGAAGATCGAGGTCCACACGGTGTTGTAGTTGATCGCCGAGGCCATCACGGCCACGAGCGCCTCGCCCGGGCCGAGCTCGGGCAGCGCGACGTCCTCCACGTGCAGCGACCTGCGGGGGTCCTTGTCACGGCTGGCCTGGCCCTCGAACATGTCGACCTCGTCCTTGTGCACCGTGACGGCGCGGTAGGACTCGGGCAGCGGAAGGGCGGCGTACTCCTCGGCGGAGGTGTCACCGGCGAGGATGGCGTCGAGGATCTGCTTCACGAGGACTCCTGCTCGATTAGGGGTCGGCGCGACCACGGACCGCCCCGCGGCGCGAGGCGGGAGGCCTGCCGGTCGTGGCGTCGCAATCTACTCATGGGTAGCCACGGGTGTCAGCCGCGTGTGACCTGTCTCGCGTCGTCCTGCCCGAACGGGTCATGCCGCGAAGGTCTTTGGTCCCTGTCTGGACAGGCCGACGTCCGCCTAGCGTCAGGCGCGAACGCCATCGACAGTCCAGGGGGGATCACTCATGGCGAGCACACAGGCACACCCTCGTGAGCGGCTGCTGCAGTCCGCTCGTGACTACGCAACCGCCCTGTCCGGGCTGTGGAGGCCGCGCACCCGAACGACGCTGGCGGCCTCGTCCCGGCGAGCCGTCCGACCGAAACCGATGTCCCCGGGCACGCCGCTGGCCGACCTCGCCTCGCGGCGCGTCGACAGCAGCCTGCACGAGGCATCGCGTCGGGTGTGCCGGGCGATGCTGCTGCTGGCCCCGCTGCGCGACTCCCAGGACCCCGAGCTGCGAGCGGCCTACGAGAACATCCACGACGTCATGGGCGACCTGGCGAGCATCCACCACTGGTCCTCGCTGGCCGCGATGGCTCCGGTGCAGAGCGATCGTCCTACGGCGGACTGAGGTCGTCGCCCGCGCGGTGGTGCTCCTCGTGGAGCGCCACCGCTATGTCGCGCAGCTCCCGCAGCGAGTCCTCCAGGATCCGCATCGCCTCGTCGGTGTGCGGCCGGACCGTGCGTGGGACCCAGTCGAGCGTGCCGCTGAGCAGCAGGTGTGCGCGTGAGACGTCCATGGTGACGTCCATGAGCTGGGCCCGGAGGTCGGGCACGACCTCGTTCGGGCCGGTGTCGGTCGACATGCGTCGTCCCCCCAAGGACCGCGGCGTCGCCGCGGACGCTGTTGACGGTGTCCAGGCAGGTCCGTACCCGTCCGGGCCGCCGGGCACGAGCGCACGCCGAAGGTTTTACCTTGCCGCCGGTTCGACGAGCTCCACGAGGACCCCGCCCGCGTCCTTGGGGTGGATGAAGTTGATCCGCGAGTCCGAGGTGCCGCGCCGGGGCTCGTCGTACAGCAGGCGCAGCCCGCGCTCGCGGAGGATCGCGCTGACCGCCTCCACGTCGGTCACCCGGTAGGCCATCTGCTGGATGCCGGGACCGGACCGGTCGAGGAACTTCGCGATCGTCGACTCCGGCGAGAGCGGCGCGAGCAGCTGGATGCAGGACCCGGACTCGCCGACGGCCATCATCGCCTCGCGGACGCCCTGCTCCTCGTTGGTCTCCTGGTGGGCCAGCCGCATGCCGTAGGTGTCCCGGTAGAAGGCGATCGCCTCGTCGAGGTCGGGAACCGCGATGCCGACGTGGTCGATGGCGGTGAAGAGGTGCGCGGGGATCTGGGGTGCGGAGGTCATGGCGCACATCGTCGTACGACGGGGGAGTGCTCGCGAGGGCGTGTGAGGTTTTCCTCACCGGCCGCCCACTGCCTCGCCGCTCGCGGGTGTGGGTATCGTCGCACTCATCAGCCCGTGAGCGCCCTGCAGCGCCCTCAGGGCCCACCGTTGACGCATCGATGGAGGCACCTCCCATGGCAGCAAAGACCGGCGGATCCGTGATCGTGGCCGGGGCTCGCACCCCGATCGGACGCCTGCTCGGCGGGCTCAAGGGCCAGTCCGCCGCCGACCTGGGCGGTGTCGCCATCAAGGGCGCGCTGGAGAAGGCCGGCGTCGCCGGCGACCAGGTGGACTACGTGATCATGGGCCAGGTCATCCAGGCCGGCGCCGGGCAGATCACCGCCCGCCAGGCCGCGGTCAAGGGCGGCATCCCGATGACCGTCCCCTCGATCACGATCAACAAGGTGTGCCTCTCGGGCATCAACGCGATCGCGATGGCCGACCAGCTGATCCGCGCCGGGGAGCACGAGATCGTGGTGGCCGGTGGCATGGAGTCGATGACCCAGGCGCCGCACCTGCTGCCGAAGTCCCGCGAGGGCTTCAAGTACGGCGACACCAAGCTGGTCGACTCGATGGCCTACGACGCGCTCCACGACCAGTTCACCGACCAGGCGATGATCAACCTGACGGAGAGCTGCAACGCCGCCGGGAAGAACCTCACCCGCGAGGAGCAGGACGCGTTCTCGGCGCAGTCGCACCAGCGTGCGGCCGCGGCGTGGAAGAACGGCCTGTTCGACGACGAGGTCGTGCCCGTCACCATCCCGTCCCGCAAGGGCGACATCACCGTCAGTCAGGACGAGGGCGTCCGCGGCGACACCACCGTGGAGTCGCTCGCCGGCCTCCGCCCGGTCGCCAAGGACGGCACGATCACCGCCGGTTCGGCCTCGCAGATCTCCGACGGCGCCTGCGCCGTGGTCGTCATGAGCAAGGCGAAGGCCGAGGAGCTGGGGCTGACCTGGCTCGCCGAGATCGGCGCCTCGGGCCAGGTCGCCGGCCCCGACTCGACGCTGCAGCTGCAGCCCGCGCGCGCCATCGAGGCCGCGGCGGCCAAGGAGGGCATCGCCGTCTCCGACATCGACCTGTTCGAGCTCAACGAGGCGTTCGCCGCCGTCGGCATCGAGTCCGCGCGCCAGCTCGGTGTCTCGCAGGACAAGGTCAACGTCAACGGTGGGGCGATCGCCCTCGGCCACCCCGTGGGCATGTCCGGCGCCCGCATCGTGCTGCACCTCGCGCTCGAGCTGAAGCGGCGCGGTGGCGGCACGGGCGCTGCTGCCCTGTGCGGCGGCGGCGGGCAGGGCGACGCCCTGATCATCCGGGTCCCGGCCTGAGCACGAGCGCGGGAGGCGCGCCGGTGGGCGGCCGGCGCCGCCCCGCAGGACGAGGGGCGGCGTCGGTCCCCGACCTGGTCTCCCGGGCCCGGGAGGGGGACGCGCGCGCGGTCGCCCGGCTGATCTCGTTGGTCGAGGACGAGTCGCCGCTGCTCCGCGAGGTGATGGCGGCGCTGGCCCCCCACACGGGTCACGCCCAGATCGTCGGCATCACCGGCTCGCCCGGCGTCGGCAAGTCGACCTCGACCAGCGCCCTGGTCACCGAGCTGCGCCGCCACGGCAAGCGCGTCGGGGTGCTCGCGGTCGACCCCTCGTCGCCGTTCTCCGGCGGCGCCCTCCTCGGGGACCGGGTGCGGATGCAGGACCACGCCCTGGACCGTGAGGTCTACATCCGCTCGATGGCCTCGCGCGGCCACCTCGGCGGGCTGTCCTGGACGACCCCGCAGGCGCTGCGCGTGCTCGATGCCGCCGGCTGCGACGTGATCCTCATCGAGACCGTGGGCGTGGGTCAGAGCGAGGTCGAGATCGCCGGGCTCGCGGACACCACGATGGTGCTGCTCGCACCCGGCATGGGGGACGGGATCCAGGCCGCGAAGGCCGGCATCCTCGAGATCGGCGACCTCTACGTCGTGAACAAGGCCGACCGGGACGGCGCCGACCAGGTCCGTCGCGACCTGCGGTCGATGCTCGCGCTCGCGGACCGTCCCGAAGGTGCGTGGAAGCCGCCGATCGTCAAGACCGTCGCGCAGCGTGGTGAGGGACTCGACGAGGTGGTCGAGCAGATGGACGCCCACCACGCGTGGCTGGAGTCCTCGGGCGAGCTCGAGAATCGGCGCACCCGCCGCGCCCGCGACGAGATCGAGGCGATCGCCGTCACCGCGCTGCGCGAGCGCTGGGGCGACGTCCACGGACGCTCCGAGCTGGACGACCTGGCCGCGGCCGTCGCCGCCGGGAAGTCCGACCCCTACTCGGCCGCCGACGAGCTGCTGGACGCCTTCACCGACTGACCGCCTCCGCCACACGCCGGGCCGCGCCCGGGTCGAACAGGATCGTGTAGTGGTTCGTGTTGTCGATCGTCTCGACGCTCAGCACCGGCACAGCCTCGGCGTACGCCGCCACGGCCTCGGCGGGCAGCAGTCCCGGCGGCTCCCCGAACATGCCGCGCGGTGCCACCAGCAGCGTGGTGGGCAGGGTCGCGCCACGCAGCGCGCGGTCGATGGCCGGCGCCGACAGGAGCAGGTCGCGACCGTCGGCCCGCACGGCCTCCTCGACCGCACGGGAGCGGACGCCGTCGGGCGTCTCGAGCGCGTCGTAGCGGACGTAGGCCTCGATGGTGGCGTCCCAGGAGGGCCCGAGCGCGGGATGGGCGCGGAAGAAGTCGACGTACGACGTCACCGAGGGGTACGTCGTGTGGAGCCGCTCGAGGGCCGGCCCCAGGGTGGCGGCCAGCAGCTCGTCCGGGTCCGCGCCCTCGGGGAGCGGCAGTGGCACGCCGCCGTCCACGAGCACCACCCGGGTGAAGAGGTCCGGTCTCTCGGCGGCGACCAGCACCGAGACGTAGGCGCCCATCGAGTGACCGAGCAGCACGACGTCACCGCCGAGCGCAGCGGCGACGGTCGCCACGTCCGTCACGTGGCCGCCGAGGCCGAACGGACCCCGCAGGTCCCGCGAGGCGCCACGTCCGCGCAGGTCGAGCGCGACGAGGCTCCAGTCGTCGGGCAGGGCCGCGGCCACCGCCGGCCACGCCATCGCGGAGGCGGTGATCCCGTGGACCGCCAGGACCGTGCGGGGGCCGCTGCCGAAGCGCAGCGCGTGCAGGGTGCCGGTGGGGGAGTAGAAGGACATCGGCTCAGGGGGCACGTCCACATGGTGGCCCAGATCACATCATCGGTGTCGCAGGCGCGCCTGGCGCACCCGCCGCGCCGACCCTGCTAGACACGTCTGGACCAGTGCTTTCGGGGGTAGTGGACGGAGTTTTCTCGGGATGAACGGCAAGAAAGTGGTCCTCGGCCTGCTGGTGCTGTTTCTGGGCTTCTGGATGTTCCAGGACCCGCACGGCTTCGCAGTCTCGGCCAAGTCGGCCGGCGCCGGCTCGTGGGACGCGCTGACGGTGGTGTTCCGCGGCGTGATCCGGTTCATCGGCGAGATGAGCTGAGCCGACGTCGTGGTGAGGCTGGCCCGGCCGACCGACGCCGACATCGGTCGACACCTGCTGCGTGACGAGGGCGAGGTGATCGTCGACATCGTCCACCACCACTGGGCGGCGTACACCGTCCCCGTCCTCGAGAGCGCGCTCGCGGTGCTGATGCTGGGGGCGACGTCGGTGGTCCCCGTGCAGGTGTCCACGGTGCCGTTCGTCGTCGCGCTGGCGCTGTTCGCGCACGCGGCGTGGGGCGCAGCGCGCGAGCGCCGCGACCGGTTCGTCATCACGAACATGCGGGTCTTCCGGGTGCACGGCGTCCTCTCCTCGAACCTCGCGACGATGCCGCTGAGCCGGATCCTCGACATCACCGTGGTCAAGCCGCTGCACGGACGGATCCTGGGCTTCGGGCACTTCGTCTTCGAGTCCGCCGCGCAGGAGCAGGGGCTGCGCGACATCCGCTACGTCGGGAGGCCCGACGAGCGCGACCTCTCCATCCAGCGGGTGGTGCAGCGCTCGGGCCTGCGGGGGCCGAAGCGGGTGAACTAGGGTGCGCGCATGTCGCGCCTGCCCTTCGACCCGATCGACGAGGCTGCCCGGCAGTGGGCGCAGCGGTGGCCGGGGGTCCCCGCGATGCACGCGGTCACGTCGCTGATGCGCGTGCAGCAGCTGGTGATCGGACGGCTCGACGCGATCCTCAAGCCGCACGGGCTGACCTTCGCCCGCTACGAGGCGCTGGTGCTGCTCGTGTTCTCCTCGCGCGGGTCGCTGCCCCTGGGCAAGATGGGCGAGCGGCTCCAGGTGCACCCCACGTCGGTCACCTCGATCGTGCAGCGGCTGGAGGCCTCCGGGCTGGTGGTGCGTCGCCCGCACCCCGAGGACGGTCGGGCCGTGCTGGCCGAGATCACCGACGCCGGCCGGGCGCTGGTCGAGACCGCCACCGGTGACCTGGTCGACTCCGACTTCGCGCTCGGGGCACTCTCCGACGACGAGCTCCGCTCGCTGTCCGAGCTGCTGGCGCCCGTGCGGCACGCAGCGGGCGACTTCTAGTCGTGGTCACGTCCGACGAGGTACGCCGCGTCGGGCTGGCGCTGCCGCGCGCGTACGAGCAGCTGGTCCGGGGGCGTTGGAAGCTCAAGGTGCGCCAGATCGTGTTCGTGGCGTTCTCGGCCGACGAGACGTCGATGGGGTTCGGCTTCCCGCGGGCCGAGCGGGACGGGCTGGTCGCCTAGGACCCCGGGACGTTCTTCCTCCCGCCGGCCTCGGACCTGCGCTACCAGTGGGTGTGTGCCCACCTGGACCGGCTGGACCCCGAGGAGATGCGCGAGCTGGTGACCGACGCCTGGCGGATGTGCACGCCGGCGATGCTGCACGACCTCCCGGAGCTGCCGGCGCCGACCGCGGCGGCGTGGGCGGCGATGGACGCGGGGGAGTGGGACGGGCTGCGGACGCTGCTGCACCCCGACGTCGAGTGGTCGGACGGGCCGCTGCGGCTGCGTGGGCGCGCCCGGGTGCTGGAGCACCTGCGCAGCGGGTCCGACGCCGCGGCCGCCCGCGCGGGTGGAGGTCCTCGACGGGCAGGTGCGCCGCTGGGTGCGCTGACGACTTCACGGAATTAGTAGGGCGTCCTACTATTTGTCCATGACCGAGAACGCACGCGTCCGCTGGCAGTCCCGCTACGAGCAGTCCCGGGTGCGTGAGGCCGACTTCACGACGCTCAGCGGGCTCGAGGTGGAGCCGGCGTACGGCACCGAGACCTCGGAGTGGCCGGGCGAGTTCCCGTTCACGCGCGGGCTCTACCCCACCGGCTACCGCGGCCGCACGTGGACGATCCGACAGTTCGCCGGGTTCGGCAACGCCCAGCAGACCAACGAGCGCTACAAGATGATCCTCGGCCGCGGCGGTGGCGGGCTCTCGGTCGCCTTCGACATGCCCACGCTGATGGGCCGCGACTCCGACGACCCCAAGTCCCTCGGCGAGGTCGGCCACTGCGGCGTCGCGATCGACAGCGCCGCCGACATGGAGATCCTGTTCGACGGGATCGACCTCGGCGACGTCACCACGTCGATGACGATCAGCGGCCCGGCGGTCCCGGTGTTCTGCATGATGATCGTCGCCGCCGAGCGCGCGGGCGTCGACACGGGCAAGCTCAACGGCACCCTGCAGACCGACATCTTCAAGGAGTACATCGCCCAGAAGGAGTGGCTGTTCGGCCCCGAGCCGCACCTGCGCCTGATCGGCGACCTGATGGAGTACTGCGCCGAGAAGATCCCGGCCTACAAGCCCCTCTCGGTCTCCGGCTACCACATCCGCGAGGCCGGCTCGACGGCCGCTCAGGAGCTCGCGTTCACGCTCGCCGACGGGTTCGGGTACGTCGAGCTCGGGCTCTCCCGCGGGCTCGACGTCGACGTGTTCGCCCCCGGCCTGTCCTTCTTCTTCGACGCGCACGTCGACTTCTTCGAGGAGATCGCGAAGTTCCGCGCGGCCCGCCGGATCTGGGCGCGCTGGATGCGCGACGTCTACGGCGCGAGGACCGAGAAGGCCCAGTGGCTGCGGTTCCACACGCAGACCGCCGGTGTCTCGCTGACGGCGCAGCAGCCCTACAACAACGTGGTGCGCACCGGCATCGAGGCGCTCTCCGCGGTCCTCGGTGGCACGAACTCGCTGCACACCAACGCGCTCGACGAGACGCTGGCCCTGCCCTCCGAGCAGGCCGCGGAGATCGCGCTGCGCACCCAGCAGGTGATCATGGAGGAGACCGGCGTCGTCAACGTCGCCGACCCGCTCGGTGGCTCGTGGTACGTCGAGGCGCTCACCGACCGGATCGAGGCCGAGGCCAACGCGATCTTCGACAAGATCCTGGCCATGGGCGGCTCCACGCTCACCCACGCCGACACCGAGCAGCTCGCGGAGAAGATGCGCGCGTCCACCGGCGCGGCCGACGCCGCCGAGTGGCCGGTGACCCGCGGCCTCCTGCGCGGCATCGAGGAGGGCTGGTTCATGGGCGAGATCGCCGAGGCGGCGTTCCAGTACCAGGTGGCCCTCGAGAAGGGCGAGAAGCGGATCGTCGGGGTGAACTGCCACACCGACTCGGTCACCCACGACCTGGAGATCCTGCGGGTCTCGCACGAGGTCGAGGTCGAACAGGTCCGCGAGCTCGCCGCCCGCCGGCAGGGCCGGGACGAGGCCGCGGCCCGGGCCGCGGTCGACCGGATGGTCGAGGTGTCGCGCACCGACGAGAACATCATCGAGTCCATGCTCGAGGCCGTGCGCGCCGAGGCCACGCTGGGCGAGATCTGCGACGCGCTGCGCGCCGAGTGGGGGGAGTACCGCGAACCCGCGCGGTTCTGATGTGATCGTCGGGTGAACCCCACCCGCCTGCTCGCCGGGCTGCCGGACCACCCGCGCGTCGTGGTGTCCGGCAACCACGCGACGCCCTGGCACACCCTGTCCCTGGTCGACGGGGCGCTGCCGTCGTACCGGCTCTGGGCGCTCAACGGGCAGGCCGGCCTGCCCGACCGGGACGGGGTCGTGCTCGAGACCTCGTTCGTCGGTCCCGGCATGCGACGCAGCCCGCGGCTGAGCTACGTGCCGTCGCGGCTGTCGCTGGTGCCCCGGCTGTTCGAGACCTCCCTGGCGCCGGACCTGGTGCTGGTGCACACCACCCCACCCCGTGGCGGTCAGGTCTCCCTCGGCACCGAGGTCAACGTGCTGCCCGCCGCCCTCGAGGCCGTGCGGCGTCGCGGTGGGCGGGTGGTGGCCCAGGTCAACCGGCACATGCCGTGGACCTTCGGCGACGCTCTCGTGCCCACCGACGCCATCGACCTGATGGTTGAGGCCGACGAGCCGCTGGCGCACGCGCCGGTGGCGGCGATCGACGAGGCGTCGGCGCAGATCGGCGACCTGGTGGCGCAGCGGGTCGGTGACGGTGCCACGCTGCAGGCCGGCATCGGTGCCGTGCCCGACGCCACCATGCGCGGCCTCGTCGGGCGGCGCGGGCTGCGGATCTGGACCGAGATGTTCTCCGACAGCGTGCTGGCCCTCGAACGGGCCGGGGCGCTCGACGTGGACGTGCCCGTCCGCTCCTCGTTCCTCTTCGGGTCGCCGGAGCTGGTGGAGTGGGTCGACGGGAACGAGCGGGTGGAGATGGTCCGCACGGAGGTCACCAACGACCCTGCCCGGATCTCCGCGAACCCGGCCATGGTCAGCGTCAACACCGCGCTCCAGGTGGACCTGTTCGGCCAGGCGAACGCGTCGCGGATCCGGGCCCGCATCCACTCCGGCTTCGGTGGCCAGACCGACTTCATCGTCGGGGCGCTGCACAGCAGCGGGGGCCAGGCGCTGATGGCGCTGCGGTCCTGGCACCCCAAGGCCGACTGCTCGACCGTCGTCCCCCTCGTGGACGAGCCGGTCACGTCGTTCCAGATGAGCGCGATCGTCACGGAGCAGGGGGCCGCCGAGGTGTTCGGCCGCGACCAGCAGGAGCAGGCCCGGCAGATCATCGACAACGCCGCCCACCCCGACGTGCGCGAGGAGCTGCGCGAGGAGGCCGTGGCGCTCGGCCTCGCCGCGGCTCTCTAGGATTGGCCGCATGACGCAGCAGCCGTTCAGCCGCCCCGGAGCGATCGACCTCTCGGCCCTCAAGCGCCCCGCTCAGCCGACCCCGCCCCCGGCGGGTGCCCCCACGGGTGCCGGTGCGGCCGGCGCGCCGGCCGGCGGCTCGCCGTACGCCGTGGAGATCTCCGAGGAGAACTTCCAGGCGACCGTCGAGGCGTCGATGACCGCGCCGATCATCCTGGTGTTCTACTCCCGGGCCCGGATGCCGGAGAGCGGCCAGCTCGCCGACGACCTCCAGACGCTCTCCGCCGAGTTCGAGGGCCGCTTCCTGCTCGGCCTCGTCGACATCGACGCCGCGCCCGGCATCGCGCAGGCCATGCAGATCCCGTCGATCCCGCTCGTGGTCGCGGTGCTCGACGGCCGCCCGGCCCCGCTGTTCCAGGACGTGCTGCCGCTCGAGGAGCTGCGCACCGCGCTGAACCAGGTGATGCAGCAGCTCACCGCGCAGGGCATCACCGGCCGCCACCAGCCGCGCGCCGGCACCGCCCCCGAGGCGGCTGACGCCGGCGCCGAGGAGCAGGTCGACCCGCGCTACGCGCCCGCCCAGGAGGCGCTGGGCGAGGGTGACATCGACCGGGCCGTCGCGGAGTACCAGAAGCTGGTGGACGCCAACCCGGCCGACGCCGAGGCCGCCGCGGGTCTCGCGATGGCCAAGGTGCTCCAGCGGACCCGGGGCGTCGACCTCCAGCAGGCGCGCGAGGCCGCCGCGGCGAACCCCGACGACGTGGATGCCCAGACCCTGGTCGCCGACCTCGACATGCTCGGTGGTCACGTGGACGACGCGTTCACCCGGCTGATCGACCTGGTCCGCCGCAGCAGCGGTGACGAGCGCGACCAGGCGCGCGAGCACCTGCTCGGCCTCTTCGGCGCCGTCGGCAACGACGACCCGCGGGTGCTGCGCGGGCGCCAGAACCTCGCCTCGGCGCTCTTCTGACCGTCGGCCCGGCGCCCGGCGGACCGGCGCCCAGCGGACCGGCGCTCAGCGGGCCACTGCTCAGCGGGCCACTGCTCAGCGGGCCAGCGCGGCGAGGACCGCGCTGACCGCGGGGGAGTCGGACATCGACCGGCGGTGCACCGCGATCACGTCGCGGGTGGGCTCCGGGTCGTGGGCGGGCACGCCCACCAGCTCCTCGCCGAGCGGCTGACGGCCGAGGCGGGGCACCAGGGCGATGCCCAGCCCCGCGCGCACCAGCGCGAGGTGTGAGTCGAACTCCATCGAGGTGTGCGCGATCCGGGGCAGCCGGCCGGTGCCGGCGTACATCCGGGTCAGCCACTGCCGGCAGATCGTGCCCTCCGGGGTGGCGATCCAGTCCTCGTCCACGAGGTCGCGAGGGCTGACCCGGCGTCGGCGTGCGAGCGGGTGGTCGACGCGCACCACCACCTCGGCCACGTCGCGGGCGAGGTGGGTCGTCGCGAGGTGCTCGGGGACCGCCAGCGGCACGTCGCCCCAGCGGTGCACGACGCCGACGTCGCTCTGACCGGAGGCGACCAGGTCGATGGTGTCCCACGGCTCGCGCTCGGTCAGGACCAGCGCGAGGTCGGGGTGGGCGGAGCGGAGGTCGCGCGCGACCGGGGCGACCAGGCCGCGCATGGCGGTGGAGAAGGCGGTGAGTCGCAGCTGACCCGCGACCGCCCCGGCCCGCCGGTGCAGGCCGGCCTCCATCTCCTCGAGGTCCGCGAGCAGTCGCGCGCCCGTGTCGACGAGGTGCCGGCCGTGGCCGGTGAGCACGACGCCCCTGCCGACCCGCTCGAGGAGGGGTACGCCGGTCTGGCGCTCGAGGCGCTTGACCTGCTGGGAGACCGCGCTCGGGGTGTAGCCGAGCGCCTCGGCGGCGGCGACCACCGAGCCGTGCGCGGCCACGGCGCGCAGCGAGGCGAGCGCCGGAAGGTCGATCATGCAGCGATGCTACATGGACAGGCTGAGAAATCATCGCTGGTGCTTCATGGTCGCGACCCGGCAGGGTGGTCCCGTGAACCGTCGCGACTCCCTCCTGGCCGCCCTGGTCGCCTCGATCTGGGGCTTCAACTTCGTGGTGATCGACTGGGGCATGCACGGGGTGCCGCCGCTGCTCTTCGCTGCGATCCGGTTCGCCGCGGTCGTCGTGCCCGCGGTGCTGCTGGTGCCCAGGCCGAACGCCCCGTGGCGCACGGTCGCGGCGGTCGGGGCGTTCATGTCCCTGGGCCAGTTCGGCTTCCTGTACGTCTCGATGGCGGCGGGGATGCCGCCGGGGCTCGCCGCGCTCGTGCTGCAGGCACAGGTCATCTTCACGGTCGTGATCGCCGCGGGCGTGCTCCGGGAGCGGCCGACCGCGGCCCAGGTGGTCGGGGTGCTGCTCGGCTCGGCCGGGCTGCTCGTGGTCGCGGTGGGGCGCGGTGGCCACGTCCCCGCGTCCGCGCTCGCGCTCTGCCTGCTCGGCGCGCTGTCCTGGGGCATCGGCAACGTGGTCTCCCGCGCCTCGGGCGTCGCCGGTGGGCTGTCGCTGACGGTGTGGTCCGCGCTCGTCGTCCCGGTGCCCCTGCTGCTCCTGTCGGTCGCGCTGGACGGCCCCGCCGCGGTGTCCTCGGCGCTGGCGTCGTTCTCCTGGCAGGCGGTGGTCTCGACGCTCTACACCGCAGGGCTGGCCTCGCTCGTCGGCTACGGGCTCTTCAACGGCCTGCTGTCCCGCAACCCGTCTGCCGCGGTCGTCCCCTGGGTGCTGCTCGCGCCGGTCGTCGCAATGGCCTCGGCGTGGCTGCTGCTCGACCAGCGCCCGAACGCTGCCGAGACGTTCGGCGGCCTGGTGCTGGTGCTCGGCGTCCTGGTCGCCCTGCGGCCCGCGCGCCGTTCACGGGCGACGTCGTACGAACGGGTCGCGGCGGCGACCAGATCGCATGACGTCCCGCGGGCCGGCGCGGCGTCCTCAGCGGCCGGCCAGCGCGGCCCGGCCGGCCTCGAGCCGGGCCACCGGGACCCGGAACGGCGAGCAGGAGACGTAGTCGAGCCCCACCTCGTGGAAGAAGTGGATCGAGGCGGGGTCGCCCCCGTGCTCGCCGCAGATGCCGAGGTGGAGGTCGGGGCGTGCCTCGCGCCCGAGCCCCACGGCGGTCCGCACCAGTGAGCCGACCCCCTCGGTGTCGAGGGACTCGAACGGCGAGACGGGGAAGACGCCCTGCTCGAGGTAGGTCCCGAAGAACGACGCCTCGACGTCGTCACGCGAGAAGCCCCACGTCATCTGGGTCAGGTCGTTGGTGCCGAAGGAGAAGAACTCCGCCGAGCCGGCGATCTGGTCGGCGGTGAGGGCGGCCCTCGGCAGCTCGATCATGGTCCCGACCTTGAACGCGAGGTCGACGCCGGTCTCGTCCTGGACGGTGCGGGCCACCTCGACGATCCGCTTCTTGACCAGGTCGAGCTCGCGCACCGAGGCGACCAGCGGGATCATGATCTCCGGCCGTGGGTCGCCGCCCTGCTGGACCCGCGCCGCGGCGGCCTCCAGGATCGCTCGCGCCTGCATCGTGAACAGGTCTGGGATCACGATGCCGAGCCGCACCCCGCGCAGGCCGAGCATGGGGTTCTGCTCGTGCAGGCGGCGGACGGCTTCGAGCAGCTTGCGCTCCCGCTTCTTGCGGTGCCCGCGGGTGTCGGCGAGCGCCATGGCGACGGACAGCTCGGTGAAGTCGGGCAGGAACTCGTGCAGCGGCGGGTCGATCAGCCGGATCGTGACCGGCTGGCCGTCCATGGCCTCGAGGATCTCGGTGAAGTCCTGGCGCTGGAGGGGGAGCAGGGCGTCGAGCGCCTTCGCCTGCCCCTTCTCGCCCTCGGCGACGATGAGGTTCTCGACCAGCTCGCGTCGCTCCCCGAGGAACATGTGCTCGGTGCGGCACAGCCCGATGCCCTGGGCGCCGAACCTCCGGGCGCGCGCGGCGTCCCCGGCCGTGTCGGCGTTCGTGCGGACCGCGAGCCGCCGCGCGGCGTCGGCGTGCTCCATCAGCCGGGCGACGGCGGTCACCACCGGGTCGCCGGTCTGCTCGTCGCCCTCGAAGTAGCGCACGACGTGCGAGTCGGCCACGGGCACGGCTCCGTCGAAGACCTCGCCGGTGGTGCCGTCGATGGAGATCACGTCGCCCTCGCGGACGGTCTTGCCGCCGCGCACCGTGAACTCGCCGTTGCGGGTGTCGACCTCGAGCGCCTCGGCGCCGCAGACGCAGGTGCGGCCCATGCCGCGGGCGACGACGGCGGCGTGCGAGGTCTTGCCGCCCCGGCTGGTGAGGATGCCGCGCGCGACCATCATCCCGTGCAGGTCGTCGGGGCTGGTCTCCTTGCGGACCAGGATCACGTCCTCGCCGCGCTCGGCCCACTCCACCGCGGTGTCCCAGTCGAACACCGCCTTGCCCACGGCGGCGCCGGGAGAGGCGTTCATGCCCTTGGCCAGCAGCGTGCGCTCGGCCTTCGGGTCGAAGCGCGGGAACATCAGCTGGGCGAGCTGGGCGCCGGTGACCCGGCCCAGCGCCTGGTCGAGGTCGATCAGGCCCTCGTCGGCCATGTCCACCGCGATCCGGAAGGCGGCCTCGGGGGTGCGCTTGCCGACCCGCGTCTGCAGCATCCAGAGCTTGCCCTGCTCGATGGTGAACTCGATGTCGCACATGTCGCGGTAGTGGTTCTCGAGGGTCGCCATGATCTCGAGCAGCTCGTCGTGCGACTTCTTGTCGATGTCGCCGAGGTCGGCGAGGGAGACGGTGTTGCGGATGCCGGCGACGACGTCCTCACCCTGCGCGTTCTGCAGGTAGTCGCCGTACTCGCCCTGCTTGCCCGAGGCGGGGTCGCGGGTGAACGCGACCCCCGAGCCCGAGGACATGCCGCGGTTGCCGAACACCATCGCCTGGATGTTGACCGCGGTCCCGCCGTCCTCCGGGATCTGCTCCTGGCGCCGGTACAGCACCGCGCGCTCGGTGTTCCACGACTCGAAGACCGCGCGCACGGCGAGGTCCATCTGCTCGCGCGGGTCCTGGGGGAACGGTCGGCCGGCGTGCTCCTCGATCGCCTTCTGGAACGTCGCCACCAGCTCGCGCAGGTCGCCCACCTCGAGAGCCACGTCGTCGGTGGTGCCGCGCCGTTCCTTGAGCTGGTCGAGCTCCTCGGAGAAGACCTCGTCGTGGATGCCGAGGACCGTGGTGCCGAACATCTGCAGCAGCCGACGGTAGGAGTCCATCGCGAACCGCTCGTCGTCGCTCTGGGTCGCGAGACCGTGCACCGACTCGTCGTTCAGGCCGATGTTGAGGACCGTCTCCATCATGCCCGGCATCGAGTGCGCGGCGCCCGACCGCACGGACACCAGCAGCGGGTCCTGGGGGTCGCCGAGCGTGCGGCCCATCGCCTTCTCGAGCGCGGCGAGGTGCGTGCTGACCTCCTCACCGAGCGTGTCCGGCAGGTCCCCCTGCTCGAGGAAGGCGCGGCAGGCCTCGGTCGTGATGGTGAACCCTGGCGGCACCGGCAGGCCCAGGTTGGTCATCTCGGCGAGGTTGGCCCCCTTGCCGCCGAGCAGGTCCTTCTGGTCCTTGTTGCCCTGGGCGAAGTCGAAGACGTAGGTGGTCACAGGGCAATCTGTACCCCGTTTCGGCCCCGATGGGCAGGGGCAACGGGTCAGAAACCCGACTCGGTGTACGCCGAGGGGCCGCCGCCGGCGACCTGGTCGAGGGCGGCCCGGACCCGCCGTGCGGTGAAGTCGGCGCACCGTTTCTCCACCTGCTCGAGGGTGCAGAACTCGGCGGACCGGATCTCCCGGGTCTGCTTGACCACCGACTCGAGGATCGTGGGTGCGTGCCGGCCGCCGTCGAAGACCAGGCACAGCGCGTCGTCCCAGCCGCCCCACGGGGGCAGCCAGTCGGTGAGCAGCAGGCCGGCCGCCTCGATCTGCAGCCCGAGCTCCTCCTCGACCTCGCGGGCCACGGCCAGCTGGGGTGACTCGCCGACCTCGACCACGCCGCCGGGCAGGTCCCAGTCCTGCTTGTAGGTGAGCTGGCACAGCAGCACCCGCTCCTCGTGGTCGCGGATCAGCATCTGGCTGATCGCGCGCTTGCGGGGGAGGAACGAGTTGAGCAGGGCCCGGAAGCCGTCGGGCTCGTGCGCGGGGGCGTCGGTGGACAGTCGCGCGTAGACGATCCGGTCGACGCTCTCACCCTCGACGGTGATGCCGCGCATCACGCCCTCACGTCGCAGCCCCGACCAGGTGGCGACCCGCTGCCCCAGCTCGTCGTCGGGGGAGACCAGTGCCTCCACCCGCCCGTGCGTGGCGAGCGCGTCCTCGACCTCACGGCGTACGACCTCGACGGCGGCCGAGAAACCGGCGTCGTGCAGGTCGGCCACCCACTCGACCCGTGCGACGCCGTCGGCGACGGTCGTGGTGGTGGTCTGGTCGGGCACGGCTCCACCCTAGCGACCGGATGGTGCCGCTTCGCCCGACCCTCAGTCGCGGCGCCGGAACCAGACGGTGGCCAGCGGCGGCACCACGATGTCGGCGTACGCCGGCTGGCCGGACCACTCGCCGTCGACCGCGCTGATCGCGCCCATGTTGCCCACGCCCGAGCCGGTGTAGGTGTCCGCGTCGGTGTTGAGCACCTCCTCCCACACCCCGGCGGAGGGCAGCCCCAGCCGGTAGCCGTCGTGCGGGACGGCGGCGAAGTTGGACACGCAGACCAGGTCCGGGCCGGCCGAGCCGCGGCGGATGAACGAGAAGACGTTGCGGCTCGCGTCGTTGGCGTCGATCCACTGGAACGTGCCGGGCTCGTTGTCGCGGGTGAACGCGGCGGGCGTCTCGGCGTACACGCGGTTCAGGTCGCGCACCAGCGACTGGACGCCTCGGTGCTCGGGGTGGTCGAGCAGCCACCAGTCGAGCTCGCGGGCCTCGGCCCACTCGGACTCCTGGCCCATCTCCGCGCCCATGAACAGCAGCTGCTTGCCGGGGTGGGCCCACATGAAGCCCAGGTAGGCCCGCAGGTTGGCCAGCTGCTGCCACCGGTCGCCCGGCATCTTGCGCAGCAGGGAGCCCTTGCCGTGCACGACCTCGTCGTGGCTGATCGGGAGCACGTAGTTCTCCGACCAGGCGTAGACGAGCGAGAACGTCATCTCGCCGTGGTGGTAGGACCGGTGCACCGGCTCGTGCTGCATGTAGCCGAGCGAGTCGTGCATCCAGCCCATGTTCCACTTGAAGCCGAAGCCGAGGCCGCCGTCGGACGTCGGGCGGGTGACGCCCTCCCACGAGGTGGACTCCTCGGCGATGGTGATCGCGCCGGGCACCCGCTTGTAGACCGTGCCGTTCATCTCCTGCAGGAACTGGACGGCCTCGAGGTTCTCCCGGCCGCCGTGCACGTTGGGCGACCACTCGCCGGGCTCGCGCGAGTAGTCGAGGTAGAGCATCGAGGCGACCGCGTCCACGCGCAGCCCGTCGATGTGGAACTCCTCGAGCCAGTAGAGCGCGTTGGCGACCAGGAAGTTGCGGACCTCGCGACGCCCGAAGTCGAAGACGTAGGTGCCCCAGTCGGGGTGCTCGCCGCGCGAGGGGTTCGGGTCCTCGTAGAGCGGGGTGCCGTCGAAGCGGGACAGCGCGAACTCGTCCTTCGGGAAGTGCGCGGGCACCCAGTCGACGATGACGCCGATGCCGGCCTGGTGCAGCCGGTCGACGAGGTGGCGGAAGCCGTCGGGGTCGCCGAAGCGCGCGGTCGGGGCGAAGTACGACGTCACCTGGTAGCCCCACGAGCCGCCGAACGGGTGCTCCATCACCGGCAGGAACTCGACGTGGGTGAAGCCGAGGTCGGTCAGGTAGGGGACGAGGTGGTCGGCGAGGTCGGCGTAGGAGTACAGCCCGCCGCCGTGGTGCTTCTTCCAGGACCCGAGGTGCACCTCGTAGACCGACATCGCCTCGTGCACGGGCTGCTTGCCGGCGCGCGCGGACATCCACTCCTCGTCGCCCCAGGTGTAGGACGACTCGAAGACGACCGAGGAGGTGGCCGGCGGGACCTCGGTGTGGAAGGCCATCGGGTCGGCCTTCTCGCGCCACTGGCCGTCGGACCCGAGGATCAGGAACTTGTAGCCGGTGCCGCTGCCGACGCCCGGGACGAAGAGCTCCCAGACGCCGGAGGTACCGAGCTGGCGCATCGGGTGCTCGCGGCCGTCCCAGTTGTTGAAGGAGGCCTTGACGCGTACGCCGCGCGCCGACGGTGCCCAGACGGCGAACGCGGTGCCGCTGATCGTGTCGCCGAACGGCGTCGTGTAGTGGTGCACGTGCGCGCCGAGCACGTCCCAGAGCTGCTCGTGCCTGCCCTCGTTGATCAGGTGCAGGTCGACCTCGCCGAGCGTGGGCAGGAAGCGGTAGGGGTCGTCGAGCTCGGTGGGCGCGCCGTCGTACGCGACGGAGACGCGGTAGTCGGGGACCTCCGCGACGGGGAGCACCCCGCACCAGATCCCCTCGTGCTCGTGGGTCAGCTCGGTGCGCCCGCCGCCGTGCAGGACGGCGACCTCGGACGCGAGGGGCTTGAGGACGCGCACGGTGACGCCGCCGTCGTGCGGGTGGGCGCCGAGGACGGCGTGCGGGTGCCCGTGCTCGCCGCGGACGATCTGGTCGAGCTCGTGCGTGTCGACGGGCTTGGCGGTGGGTGTGGTCATGACACTCCGATCCTCGCCACGGCCTCGAGCGGGATCGCCACCCAGGTCGGACGGTTGCGGGTTTCGTACACGGTCTCGTAGACGGCCTTGTCGGCGACGTACGCCTCCAGCAGGGTCCTCTCGTCGTCGGTCAGGTCGCGCCCGGCGTAGGCGGACAGGAACGCCTCGCGGTTGCGCGCGGACCACTCGGCCGCGCGGTAGGCGCGCTGCTCGGTGGCGTCCTCCAGGTCCCCGGCCCAGGTCCGCTCGACGACCCGCGGGGCGTAGTCGAAGGAGCGGAGCATCCCGGCCACGTCGCGCCAGGGGGAGTCGGGCAGCGAGCGCTCGGCGAGCGGCTTGGCCGGCTCGCCCTCGAAGTCGACGATCTTCCAGCCGCGCACCGTGCGCAGCGTCTGGCCGAGGTGGAGGTCGCCGTGGATCCGCTGGACGCGCACGCCGGGGAGCTCGCGCAGCGCGTCGAAGGCGCGGCGCAGTTCGTCGGCGTACGGGCGCAGCGGCGCGACCACCTCGAGCGCGGCGTCGAGCCGTTGGTTCATCGCGTCGGCGAGCGCTCCCAGGGCCGCGGAGTCGCGGTCCTCGACGGGGAAGTGCCCGGCCAGGGCGACGTGGGTCTCCGCCAGCGCCTGGCCCAACCGGGCCGCCTCGCCGGCGAAGTCGCCGCCGACCTCGTCGGCGTGCAGGTCGGCCTCCGCGAACAGGTTGCGCACGCTCGCCAGCGCGAGGTCCCAGCCGTCGGTGGCCGTGCGCAGGAACTGCTGGAGCATCGCCAGCTGCAGCACGGCGTCCCGGTCGTCGCCCTCCTCGAGCAGGGCCGGGCACTCCAGCCACCCGTAGAGCGAGGCGACGTGCGGCGAGCCGGCCCGGGTCAGCACCTCGTGGATGGCGATGTCGGGGTTGACCCCTGGCGTGATCTTGCGGAAGACCTTGAGCAGCGAGTCCTCGCCGAAGGCGACCGAGGAGTTGGACTGCTCCCCGCTGAAGAGCGTGGAGTGGGCCTCGAGGTCGAGCTCGTGACCGGGGAGCCGGTGGAAGGCCAGCGGACCCTCCGGCGTCGAGTCGAAGGAGCGCAGCCAGCAGGCCATCGCCTCGCGGTCGTGCACCGCGTCGTACACGTGGCTGGTCCCGAAGTCCTCGTCGTGCCAGACGCCGACCAGCGCGTGCTCGAGGCGCGACTGTGCGCCGGGGTAGAACGACAGCGGGACCTGGTAGTACTCGTCCTCACCGCCGTCCTCGTAGGACAGGGTCACCAGGTCGATGGCCACCCGGGGGCCGTCCGCGACATGACCGGGGACCTCGCCGAGCCGCCGCCCTCCGGTGATGGAGAACTCGCGCCCCTTCCCGCCGAACCAGCGGGCGTTCTCGATGAACGGCTTGAGGGCCTCGTGCGCCTGAGGCGCTGCTTCGGTCACTGGGTCATCCCCTCGTCGGTGTCCGGTGCGGTCAGTCGGAACCAGTAGAAGCCGTACCCGCCGAGCGTCAGGAGATACGGCAGCTCCCCGATGGCCGGGAAGGGCACGCCGCCCAGCAGCTCGACCGGGACCATGCCCTCCCAGCGCCGCAGGTCCAGCTCGACCGGCTGCGGGAAACGGGAGAGGTTGTTGACGCACACGATGGCGTCGTGGCGGCCGTCGTCGCCCTCGTGCTCACGGGCGTAGGAGAGCACCGTCGGGTTCGAGCCGCCGAGGTCGACGAACGACCCGAGGCCGAAGGCCTCGTGTCGGCGCCGCGCCTGGATCATCCGGCGCGTCCAGTGCAGCAGCGAGGAGGAGTTCTCCAGCTGCGCCTCGACGTTGACGCTCTGGTAGCCGTAGACGGGGTCCTGGATCGCGGGCAGGTGCAGCTTGCCGGGGGTCGCGGAGGAGAAGCCCGCGTTGCGGTCGGGCGTCCACTGCATCGGGGTGCGGACGCCGTCGCGGTCGCCCAGCCAGATGTTGTCGCCCATCCCGATCTCGTCGCCGTAGTAGAGGACGGGGGAGCCCGGGAGCGAGAGCAGCAGCGCGGTGAACAGCTCGATCTGGTTGATGTCGTTGTCCAGCAGCGGCGCCAGTCGGCGGCGGATGCCGATGTTGGCCTTCATCCGCGGGTCCTTGGCGTACTCGCCCCACATGTAGTCGCGGTCCTCGTCGCTGACCATCTCGAGCGTGAGCTCGTCGTGGTTGCGCAGGAAGATGCCCCACTGGCAGCCCGAGGGGATCGGCGGGGTCTGCTCGAGGATCTCCGAGATCGGGAAGCGTGACTCGCGGCGCACCGCCATGAAGATGCGCGGCATGACCGGGAAGTGGAAGCACATGTGGCACTCGTCGCCACCGGACTCGAAGTCGCCGAAGTAGTCGACCACGTCCGCGGGCCACTGGTTGGCCTCGGCCAGCAGGACCTTGCCGGGGTACTTGTCGTCGACGAACTTGCGGACCTTCTTCAGGAACGCGTGCGTCTCGGGCAGGTTCTCGCCGTTGGTGCCCGGCCGCTCGTAGAGGTACGGCACGGCGTCGAGGCGGAAGCCGTCGAGCCCCATGTCGAACCAGAACGAGATCGCGTCGAGCATGGCCTCGTGGACCTTGGGGTTGTCGAAGTTCAGGTCCGGCTGGTGGGAGAAGAACCGGTGCCAGTAGTACTGCTGGCGCACCGGGTCCCACGTCCAGTTCGACGGCTCGGTGTCGACGAAGATGATCCGCGCGTCCTGGTAGAGCTCGTCGGTGTCGGACCAGACGTAGAAGTCGCCGTACGGACCGTCCGGGTCCTCGCGGCTGGCCTGGAACCACGGGTGCTGGTCGCTGGTGTGGTTCATGACGAAGTCGATGATCACGCGGATGTCGCGCTTGTGGGCCTCGTCGAGGAGGTGGTGGAAGTCCTCGACGGTGCCGCACTCGGGGAGGATGTTGGTGTAGTCGGCGACGTCGTACCCGCCGTCGCGCAGCGGCGAGGAGAAGAACGGCGGGATCCACAGGCAGTCGACGCCCAGCCACTGCAGGTAGTCGAGCTTCTCGGTCAGCCCCTTGAAGTCACCGGTGCCGTCGCCGTTGGAGTCCCGGAAGGACCGGACCAGCACCTCGTAGAAGACCGCGGTCTTGAACCAGTCAGGGGTGCTGCCGACGGAGTCCGGGAAGGGATCCCCGTCTGGTGCCGTCGAGTCGTGGAGGTCGATCTCGCGGTCCGTCAACGGGGGCTCCTCACGGTCAGGATGTGGGCGGGTTCGTGCGCCGGGTCCAGCCGCACGTAGTTGTGCTGGCTCCAGCTCCAGTCGTCGTGGGTGATCTCGTCGTGGACCACGAACGAGTCACCCCACGACATGCCCAGCGCCGGCAGGTCGAGGTGGACCGTCGTCTCGCGGGCGGCGTGCGGGTCGACGTTGACCACGACGACGACGGTGTCGCGGTGGCCGTCCGGCAGCACGTGCGTCTTGCTGAAGACGAGGATGTTCTCGTCGTCGCTGTGGTGGATGTGCACGTTCCGCAGCAGCTGCAGGGCGGGGTGGGCGCGTCGGACCTCGTTGAGCCGGGTGAGGTACGGCGCGAGCGTGCGGCCCTCGCGGTCCGCGGCGTCCCAGTCCCGGACCCGGATCTGGTACTTCTCCGAGTCGAGGTACTCCTCGCTCCCGGGCTTGACCGCGACGTGCTCGAACAGCTCGTAGCCGGCGTACACACCCCAGCTCGGCGAGCCCGTGGCGGCGATCGCGGCCCGGATCTTGAACGCCGCCGGGCCGCCGTACTGCAGGTAGGCATGCAGGATGTCGGGGGTGTTGACGAAGAAGTTCGGCCGCATCATGTGGTCGGTCTCGGCGGCCAGCTCCCGGAGGTACTCCTCCAGCTCCCACTTGGCGTTGCGCCAGGTGAAGTAGGTGTAGGACTGGTGGAAGCCGATCGCGCCCAGGCCGCGCATCATCGGGGGGCGGGTGAACGCCTCGGCGAGGAACAGCACGTCGGGATCGGTGCGCCGGATCTCCTTGAGCAGCCACTCCCAGAAGGCCACCGGCTTGGTGTGCGGGTTGTCCACGCGGAAGATCCGCACGCCGTGCGACATCCACAGGCGTACGACGCGGAGCACCTCGCGGCAGATGCCGGTCGGGTCGTTGTCGAAGTTGATCGGGTAGATGTCCTGGTACTTCTTCGGCGGGTTCTCCGCGTAGGCGATGGAGCCGTCGGCGCGGGTCGTGAACCACTCGGGGTGCGAGGTCACCCACGGGTGGTCGGGCGCCGCCTGCAGGGCGAGGTCGAGCGCGACCTCCAGCCCGAGGGAGCGGGCCCGGTCGACGAACGCGTCGAAGTCGTCGAAGTCGCCGAGGTCGGGGTGGATGGCGTCGTGGCCGCCGTGCTTCGAGCCGATCGCCCACGGCGACCCGGTGTCCTCGGGCCCGGGCGTGAGGGTGTTGTTCGGGCCCTTGCGGTTGACCTCGCCGATCGGGTGGATCGGCGGCAGGTAGATCACGTCGAAGCCCATCGCGGCGACGGCGTCGAGGCGCTTGGCGGCGGTCCGGAAGCTGCCGCTGGTGACCTTGCCGGTCACCGGGTCCGCGGTCGCGCCCTCGGAGCGAGGGAAGAACTCGTACCAGCTGCCGTAGAGCGCGCGCTGGCGGTCGGCGTACGCCGGGTAGGGGCCCTCCACCGTGACCAGCTCGCGCAGCGGGTTGGCGGCCAGCAGGTCGACGAGCTCCGGCGACTGGAGGGCGGCGAGCCGGGCGCCCGCGGGGCGGTCCTGGTCGTCGGCCGCCTCGATGGCGCCGGCGAGGATGCCGTGGCCGTGCCGGTCGGCGGGGTCGAGGTCGGCCTTGACCCGCTCCAGCAGCAGCCGACCCTCGAGGAACATCAGCTCCACGTCCACGCCCGCGGGGATCTTCACGCCCGCGTTGTGCTCCCAGGTCGCCAGCGGGTCCGACCAGGCCTGCACCTCGAAGGTCCACGGACCCTCGGCGTCGGGGGTGACCCAGGCGTCGTACCGGTCCGGGACGTCGGCGTGCTTGACCATCCGCACCGGCGGTCGCCGACGGCCGTCGGGACCGGTCAGGACCACCTCGGCGCCGAGCCTGTCATGACCCTCGCGGAAGACCGTGGCGGAGACCGGGAAGGGCTCGCCGACCGTGGCCTTCGCCGGCTGTCGACCCAGATCGACGACGGGCATGACATTCATGACGGGGATGCGACCGACCATGCCACCACACTTTCGGAATCGCCCCTGACGACGCAAGCCACCGGGGTTCGGAACGACCAACGGGTGGACTCCTCCGAGAGAGCCCACCCGCTGGTCGAGATCGGGGCGGTCGTACCCGCCGACCGCGGTCAGTACACCTGCAGCTCCGCGGCGTGCACGATCGACCCGCGGTCCGAGGCCGACTTGCAGTCGGTGTCGTTGAGCGGGTCGGCATCCTGCTCGCCGGCGTAGCCCGCGAAGCCCGTGCACTGGTTCTCCAGCGCGACGAACCGGATCGCGGCCGCCCTGGTCGGCCGCACCGCGAAGGACCGCAGGGCAAGGTCGGGTGCCACCGGCCGCGGCCGCATCGCCGGGAAGGCGGCGGGACCGGAGGTGTAGAACCGCTTCCAGGTGGCCCGGGTGGACCGGCAGTGCCGGACGCAGGCCTCCAGGGCGAACCTCCGCAGCGCCGTGAAGCGCGACCCGGAGTCGGGGTCGGCGGCGAGGGGTACGTCGGTGGGGCTCGCCGGCGCAGGGTTGAGCATCGCGCTCACGTTCACGCGCCGGACCGTGTGGACGCGTCCGGTCAGGTCGACGGCGACGTACGGGTGCGTGGCGTCGACGTTGCTCTCGCTCGTCCCACCCCAGGCGGTCCGCTCGGTGCCGTCGATGAGGGCCCCGGGGTTGAGCGAGCCGGGGCTCGAGCGGATCACCTTCGCGCCCGCCTTGCCCGCCGCGAGGTTCCTCGGGCCGGGCACCCGCACGGTCCGGTGCTCGCCGGGCCGCACGGTCAGCGTGAAGCGCTGGAAGCCGCGCTTCGCGGAGGCGAACAGCAGCTGGTGACGGCCGGGCACGAGACGCACGGTGTCGTCGAGCTTCGTCCTCCGGGAGGTGTCCGCCACCGGGGTGGCCCGGGCCTCGTAGTGGCCGACGTACACCTTGCCGCGGCCGGGCGCCTTGACGGTGACCGTCGCGTTGCGTGCCCTCGGCGAGGCGAAGCTCGGCGTCGGGTCGCCCGAGTCGGCGTTCGGCGTCGAGGCCCCGCGGCCCATGCCGCGCCGCGCGAAGGCGTCCCACATGACCGTCAGGTCCTTCCCACCGAAGCGCATCCGGTCGGCCGCGAGCATGGCGTCGCGGGCGTCGAGCATGGAGGTCGCGCCCTGCTGCAGCAGGAAGGCGTCGAACACCAGCTGGATCCACCGGCGGTTGCCGGGGCACTGGTTCGGGGGGAGGGGGGTGCGGCCGGCGCCGGCCTGCGCGCACCGGAGCTGGAGCCGCTTGTCGGCGTAGGGGTACTTCGCGTCCCACTTCCGGACCAGCGCCTGGCGCACCTGCCACTGGGTGCCGTTCCAGATCTCGCCGTCCGCGTGCACCTCCACGCCGGTGCTGTCGAACCCGTAGTCGGAGTAGTTCAGCGGGTTGCGGTTGATCGGGTAGTCGCGGATGCCGGCCTTGCGGTTCCCGGTGGCGTACGGGCCGACCACCCACGGGCTGGTGCCGGTGGAGTAGCCGTGGCTGAACATGTACTCGGCGGCGGTGAGGTCGCCCCAGGACTCGCCCATGGCGCCGCCCTGTTCGGAGGTGATCCCCTCGTCGGGCCCGCCGATCATCCGGTTGCTGATCGCGTGGGTGTACTCGTGCCCGACCACGCTCATGTCCAGGGCGCCGTCGGTGCAGGGCGAGTAGAACGCGCCGGCAATGGGCTGGAAGAGGTACTGGTTGGTGATGCCCGGGGTGCCGTCCTGCAGCGTGATCTGGTTGGCGTTGTCCCGGCCGAGGTAGGACGGGGCCCCTCCGTCGATCGCGCCGGCCTGGGCGTTGCCGGTCTCCGAGTCACCGGCAACCCCGCCCCGGCCCATGTTGTCCTGCTGCAGGTTGTAGTTCGCCTCGGTGAAGCCGAGGTAGTAGGAGTAGTCGTGCATCCGGTTGTGCGCGACGAACAGGTTGGTCACGGCCTGGTTGATGTCGTTCCCCCCGGGCCGCAGCTGGGTCGGGTCGCAGCCGGAGTTGTTCCAGGCGTCGGTGAACTCCTGGGTGTACTCACGGGTCGGCGAGACGGGCGCCTGCAGGGTGCCGCCGGGGCTGTCCGGGCTCAGCCAGGCCTCGTGGGTGTTGGCGTTGTTGCCGACCGTCGTGAGCGTCGGCTGGCCGGTCTTGACGACCGTGTCCCACGGTCCGGGGGCCGCGATGTTCCCGAAGGGGCCGGTCGGCGCCGTGCAGGTGTCGGACGCCGTCCAGCACCCGACGACGCTGTTGCCGGGGGTGCTGTCGGGCGACCAGTCCAGGGTCGGGTTGGTGGCGAAGTAGCGCCACAGTGGGGCGGGGAGCGCGGTGTCGGCCCCGGGGGTCGCGACGTCGCTCGAGGTGACCGTGACCGCGTAGTTGAACGGCGGCAGCAGGGGAGTGGTCGGGTCGTCGAACGGGCAGACCTGGACGGCGTACTTCCCGGCCGGGATGGCGTCGGTGGTGTACGACGCGGTCTCGGGGCTGGTGGCCAGGTCGCCGGACGCCAGCAGCTCGCCCTGCGGGTCGAACAGCTTGACCACGACGTCGTCGGCGGCGTTGGCCATCACCGCGACCGCGTCGAGGCGCCGCGTCCGGTCGTCGCCGAGCTCGAACTCGTGCCGCGGGCCGCAGTCGGTCGCGGTGGTCTCGCCGGGGAACGGGTGGACGTCGTTCTCGTTGTCGACGCGGTCCTGCAGGTGCAGGACCGAGCCGTCGCGGGCGTCGACCATCGCCGTCCAGGCGACGGCCGAGCCCTGCGCGACGTCGAGCACGTTGGTCTCGAACACCGGCCGGACCGAGCCGTCGGCCATCGCGAGCGCGCGGAGCCGGACCTGCTGCTCCTGTGCCAGGCCGGGGACGGAGAACCGGGTCCAGCCGCCGGCGACCTCGGGCTCGACACCGTCGAGGGCGCCGGCGTCGACGGGGAGGTCCACCGCCTCGGCCGCGGCGCGCCAGGCCTCGAGCGGGCTGAGGGTCGCCGCGGCGGGGGTGCCGGTCGTCCTCGTCAGGGACGAGGAGACGTAGGCGATCCGGCCGTCGGCGACGCCCACGGTGACCATGCTGTCGAGAGCGGGGGTCAGCTCGCCGAACCGCTGCCGGAAGAGGACGGCGTGCGCGTCGCTCTGCGCGAGCCGCTGGTCGTTGACCAGGTCCAGACCACCGAGGTCGCTCGCGGTGAGGCCGAACACGTCGGCGTGCGCGGCGAGCCACGACCGGGCCGCCTCGACCGGGTCGTCGGAGGTGGCGGCGCCGAGGCTGCCGTCCGCCGGCAGCAGCGAGGAGGGCGTGCCGAACTGGTTCCAGCGGACGTCGACGACGTCGAGTTCCGACACCGCCGCGCGCTGGGCGAGCGTCGGCAGCGCCGTGCCCCGCAGGTCCTGGTCAGCGGGGCCGGGGAGCGGGTCGCCGGGCGTCACCGGCGTGGGCGTGCCGGCCGCAGGTGCGGGTCCGGCCGCGTGGGCGGGCAGCTGGGCCGGACCGGTGACCAGGGTGGCGGTCAGCGCAACGGCGACGGTGGCGGCGAGTCGGCCGCGGCGCACGGGGCGGGTCGTCATGTGCCGGACAACGCTGTTCGGGTGGGGTTCGTTATGCCGTCATCACCTGGTCACGGTTTCGTCAAGGCTTGGATCGATCCAAGAAATAGCGCTACCGTCCTCGGGTGCGTGCAATTCGACGATTCACGGTCCGGCCCGTCCTCCCCGCGGCGCTCGCCGCCCTGGGGGACCTGGCCGGCAATCTCAGGTGGTCCTGGCACCCGGAGACGCAGGACGTCTTCGCAGCCGTCGACCCGGTGCTGTGGGAGTCGACCGGGCGGGACCCGGTCAAGCTGCTGGGGGCCGTCGGCCGGAGCCGGCTCGAGGAGCTGGCCTCCGACCAGGCCTTCCTCGGTCAGCTGGCCGCCGCCAAGGCGGACCTCGACGCGTACCTGAGCGGTGACCGCTGGTTCCAGCGCCGCCAGGCGCACGAGGGCCCGCGGGCGGTCGCCTACTTCTCCCCGGAGTTCGGCATCACCGCGGTGCTGCCGCAGTACTCCGGCGGCCTCGGCATCCTCGCCGGCGACCACCTCAAGGCCGCCAGCGACCTCGGCGTGCCGATCACCGGTGTCGGCCTCCTCTACCGGCACGGCTACTTCGAGCAGGCCCTCTCGCGTGAGGGCTGGCAGCAGGAGACCTACCCGGTCCTCGACCCCGACGGCCTGCCGATCTCGCTGCTGCGCGAGAAGGACGGCTCCCGTGCCCTGATCTCCATCTCCCTGCCCGACGGTCCCGACCTGCTGGCCCGCATCTGGGTCGCCAGCGTCGGCCGGGTGCCGCTGCTGCTCCTCGACTCCGACGTCGAGGGCAACCCCGACCACTACCGCGACGTGACCGACCGCCTCTACGGCGGCAACAGCGAGCACCGCCTGCGCCAGGAGCTTCTGCTCGGCGTCGGCGGCGTGCGCGCGCTGCGCGTCTACTCCCGCATCACCGGCGCCCCGGCTCCGGAGGTGTTCCACACCAACGAGGGCCACGCGGGCTTCCTCGGCCTCGAGCGGATCCGCGAGCTCACCGTGGAGGAGGGTGGCCCGAAGCTCGACTTCGACACCGCCCTCGAGGTCAGCCGTGCCTCCACGGTCTTCACCACCCACACGCCCGTCCCGGCCGGCATCGACCGGTTCCCGCGGACGCTCGTCGAGCAGTACTTCAGCGACGCCGGTGCCACCCCGGGCGTCCCGATCGACCGGATCCTCTCCCTCGGCTCCGAGGACTACAACGGCGGCGACGCGTCGGTCTTCAACATGGCCGTCATGGGATTCCGCCTCGCCCAGCGGGCGAACGGCGTCTCCCTGCTGCACGGCCACGTCAGCCGCGGCATGTTCAACGGCCTCTGGCCGGCCTTCGACGAGGCCGAGGTGCCGATCGGGTCGATCACCAACGGCGTGCACGCGCCGACCTGGGTCGCCCGCGAGGTCATCGACCTCGCCGTGGCCCACGGCGCGGACCGCGACAGCGACGACCCCGACGGCTTCTGGGCCGCGGTCGACAAGATCCCCGGCGCGGACGTGTGGGCGGTCAAGCGCCAGCTCCGCGAGCGCCTGGTCGAGGACGCCCGCCAGCGCCTGGCCCGGTCCTGGGAAAAGCGCGGGGCGGCCAAGGCCGAGCTCGGCTGGATCGAGAACGCCCTCGACCCCGACGTGCTCACCATCGGGTTCGCCCGCCGGGTGCCGTCGTACAAGCGCCTGACGCTGATGCTGCGCCACCCCGACCGGCTCAAGAAGCTGCTGCTCGACCCGGAGCGCCCGGTGCAGCTGGTGATCGCCGGGAAGTCGCACCCCGCCGACGACGGCGGCAAGAAGCTGATCCAGGAGATGGTGCGCTTCGCCGACGACCCGGAGGTCAGGCACCGCATCGTCTTCCTGCCCAACTACGACATCGCGATGGCCCAGCCGCTCTACCCCGGTTGCGACGTCTGGCTCAACAACCCGCTGCGTCCCTACGAGGCCTGCGGCACGTCGGGCATGAAGGCCGCCCTCAACGGTGGTCTGAACCTCTCCATCCTCGACGGCTGGTGGGACGAGTGGTACGACGGCAACAACGGCTGGGCGATCCCGTCCGCCGACGGCGTCGAGGACCCCGACCACCGCGACGACCTCGAGGCGAACGCGCTCTACGACCTCATCGAGAACGAGATCGCGCCGCGCTTCTACGACACCGACGGCGAGGGCGTCCCGACCCGCTGGCTGGAGATGGTCCGCCACACCCTGAAGTCGCTCGGCCCCAAGGTCCTGGCGACCCGCATGGTGCGTGACTACGTGCGCCAGCTCTACGCCCCCTCCGCCGGCATCGCGCGCCAGCTGAACTCCGACTACCACGGCGCCGCCGAGCTGGCCGCCTGGAAGAAGAAGGTGCGCAGCGGCTGGGAGGGCGTCCGTGTCGAGCACGTCGAGAGCAGCGGCGTCACCGACGCTCCGGAGGTCGGCGACGTGATGAGCGCGCGTGCGTTCATCGCGCTCGGCGACCTCTCGCCCGAGGACGTGGCGGTGCAGCTGGTCCACGGCCGCATCGACAGCGAGGACCGGCTCACCGACGTCGTCGTGGACACCCTGCACGTCGCGGAGAGCTACGAGGGCGGCCGGCACCGCTTCGACGGTGACGTCGTCCTCGACCACAGCGGCGCGTTCGGCTACACGGTGCGCGTGATCCCGCGCAACGACCTGCTCACCTCGCCCGCCGAGCTGGGTGTCATCGCCCTGCCGTAGCTGGTGGTGGCGTGATCGTGGTGCAGGAGTCACCGGCTGGCCGGTGACTCCTGTGCTTGTCGGCCAGTGCACCGGCCGACAAGCAACAGAAGAGGCCGACAACCCCTCGGGGTTGTCGGCCTCTTGCGCTGTCTGCGGGTGTCAGCTGACGTTGTCGACGAACTCCGTGGTGTAGGTCTTCGACAGGTCGATGTCGTCCTTCTTCGCCTTCACCGTGTCGCTGAACGTGCCGAGCACGTCGAGCACGGTCTCGGGGCCGCCCTCGGGCATCCGGCCGTCGGTGGTGAACATCGGCGAGGAGTCCTCGATCGACTGCTCGTAGAGCTCGGGGTCGCCGCCGTTGTAGTCGGTCGGCATCTTCGCGGCGATGTCGGCGGCGTCGTGCTCGCTGATCCACGTCATGGTGTGGGAGAAGGCGTTGACCAGCTTCTGCACGGTCTCGGGGTTCTCCTCGACGTAGCCGCAGTCCATGTACATCGACGCCGCGGGGTAGAGGCCGCCGAGCGCCTTGCGGGTGCCCTCCTCGGTGCGCATGTCGACGATCACCTTGCCCAGGCCCTTGGACACCGCCGTGGCGATGGTCGGGTCGGTGGTCATCCCGGCGTCGATGCCCCCGTTGGACAGTGCGGCGAGGAACGTCGAGCCGGCGCCCGCGGTGACGGTCGTGTAGTCCGACGTCTCGAGGCCGTTCTTGGTGGCGAGGTACTGCGTCAGGTAGTCCGTCGACGAACCGGGAGAGGTGACCCCCAGCTTCTTGCCGCCGAAGTCCCCGGCGCCGGTGAGCGTCTTCGCGGCGTCGGTGGCGACCACCTCGGCCTCGCCCGGCACCTTCGCCAGCTGGACGACGCTCTCGATGCACTTGCCCTGGGCCTGGAGCGTGATCGTGTGGTCGTAGAACCCGACGACGCCCTGCACCTGACCGGCGACCAGGACGTTCTCGGCGCTCGCGCCGGAGGGCTCGGTGAGCAGCTTGACGTCGACGCCCTCGTCGTCGAAGTAGCCGAGCTGCTGGGTGAGCATGGCGGGCAGGTAGATGACCTTGTCGATGCCGCCGACCATGATCGTGACCTTCGGACGGCCGCTGGCCTGGTCGCCGCTCTCGGCGCTGGCGCCGCTGCTGCGGCAGCCGGCGAGCGAGGTGGACGCGAGGGCGACGGTGGTGAGGGCGACGGCGAGGCGTCGGGCGTGCTGCTGCATGGTGGTGTGCTCCTTCCCGGGCAGGGCCCGGAGGGACGGATGTGGGGGTGGGGGTGGTCGTGCGTGGAGACCTTCAGAGGCCGGTGGCCTGGCCGCTCGCCGGCGGGCGCCACGAGGTCAGCCGCACCTCGAGCTGGGTGATCAGCCACTCGGCGACCAGGGCCAGCACGGTGGTGATCAGCATCCCGGCGTAGATGCCGGCGGCGTCGAAGTTGCCCTGCGAGTGGTTGATCAGCAGGCCCAGCCCCTTGTCGGCGCCGGTGTACTCACCGACGATCGCGCCGATCAGCGCGAAGCCGAAGGCCACGTGCATGCTGGCGAGGATCCACGAGGTGGCGCTGGGCAGGATCACCGAGCGCATCAGCGCCCAGCGGCCGGCGCCGAGGATGCGGGCGTTGTCGACCAGCACCTTGTCGACCTCGCGGGCGCCCTGGAAGGCGTTGAAGAAGACCGCGAAGAAGACCAGCACGAACGCGGTCGCGACCTTCGACGACATGCCGAGGCCGAACCAGATGACGAACAGCGAGGCCAGGACGATGCGCGGGATCGCGTTCGCGCCCTTGATGAACGGCGCGAGCACGTCGGCGACGAACCGGCTGCGTCCGAGCACGATGCCGAGCACGACACCGGCGAGGGTGCCGATCACGAAGCCGAGCACGGCCTCCTCGAGGGTGACCGCGATCGTGCCCCAGATGGAGCCCTGCGAGCTGCCCTCGGTGAACCAGATGACGAGCTTGTCCCAGATCTGGCTGGGCATCGAGTAGTAGAACGGGTCGATCACCGTGCGGGCGGTGAGCTCCCAGGAGCCGAGCCAGACCACGATGAGCGCGATCCGGACGGCGTGGGTGAGCAGCGCGCGACGCGACGTACGACGTCGCCGCGGCGCGGGCGTCTCGGCGGACGCAGGGGTGGTGACCGGCCCGGCGGGGGCCTGGAGGTCAAGCGACA
Source organism: Nocardioides sp. GCM10023255 (assembly GCF_042653125.1). Taxonomy (NCBI): domain Bacteria; kingdom Bacillati; phylum Actinomycetota; class Actinomycetes; order Propionibacteriales; family Nocardioidaceae; genus Nocardioides; species Nocardioides sp. GCM10023255. Next base: position 122,109 of record NZ_JBHSHU010000003.1, on the reverse strand, counting down.
CGGGACGCTCCTCTCGTGCGGGTGATCTCGACTTCCTCGCGCAGGCTGTCCCACACCCGCTTGTAGAGATCGATGAACTCGGGGGTCAGCCGGATCTCCTCGACCCGGCGGGGGCGGGGCAGGTCGATGTCCACGACGTCCTTGACCGTCGCGGGTCCGGCCGTCATGACGACCACCCGGTCGGCGAGCGTGATCGCCTCGGTGAGGTCGTGGGTGACGAACACGCAGGCGGCGCCGGTGCCGGACCACAGCCGCAGCAGCTCGTCCTGCATCAGCTCCCGGGTCTGCACGTCCAACGCGCCGAACGGCTCGTCGAGCAGCAGCAGGGAGGGCTCGGTGATCAGCGTCTGGGCCATCGCCACGCGCTTGCGCATGCCGCCGGAGAGCTGGTGGGGGAACCGGTCCTCGAAGCCGGCCAGCCCGACGCGCTCGATCCAGTCGCGGGCCCTGGCGTTGGCCTCCGCCTTGGCGGTGCCGCGGTAACGCAGCCCGACCGCGACGTTGTCGAGGACGTTCTTCCACGGCAGCACGGCGTCGGCCTGGAACATGTAGCCGACGCCGTCGGGGATCCCGGCGACCGGGCGCCCGTGGACGTGGGCGGTGCCCTGGGAGGCGGGCTCGAGCCCGGACACGAGGGAGAGGGTCGTGGACTTGCCGCAGCCGGTCGGGCCGACGATCGAGACGAACTCGCCCGGCGCCACGTCGAGGGTCACGTCGCGGAGGGCGGTGAACGCCCCGCCGCTCTTGGTCGGGAAGCGCTTGGTGGCGGCGCGCAGCGAGATCGCCGGCGGGCCTGCGCTCGCCCCGCTCGGGGGTTGGGGCGTCGAAGTGATCTGGGTCATGGCGCAGGACCGTACGAGCGAGTGACGGCCGTCACCATCCTTGTGCTGCTTGTGGCCGATCCCCGCACAAACGACGTTCTGCGCGTTGTGCTCACGCGGTCCGGGGAGTCCTACAGTGACCGGGTGCGCAGCCCCCTCCGAGCGCCCGTCGAGGCGCTCCGCCGGCGCCCCCGGCTCGCCCTCAGCACCCAGGCGATCGTCGCGCTCGCGCTGCTGCTGGTCGTGGTGGTGCTGGGGTCCCTGGCCGCGTCGACCGCGGTGCTGCGCGACGACCTGGAGAAGCAGTACGAGCAACGGGCGCTCGCGATCGCGCGCAGCATGGCGTCCTCGCCGGGACTGGCGCGGCGGGTGGCGCGAGGCAGGCCCACGGTGGAGGGCCCGGTCCAGCGCGAGGCCGAGCGGGTCCGCAACGCCACGGGCGCGCTCTACGTCGTCGTCACCGACGACGCGGGGATCCGGTTCAGCCACCCGACGCTGGCCAACATCGGGAAGCCGGTCAGCACCAGCCCGGACGAGGTGCTCGCGGGGCACGAGGTGGTCAAGATCGAGCGGGGGACGCTGGGCTACTCCGCCCGGGGCAAGGTGCCGCTGCGCGACGAGGCCGGCGCCGTGATCGGCGAGGTCAGCGTGGGCATCGCGATCTCGGAGCTGGACCGGGAGACGCACAAGCTCGTGGTGCTGCTCGGGCTGGTGGCGCTGGGTCCGCTGGCGGTCGGCCTGGCCGGCGCGGTGCTGCTGGGCCGCCGGTTGCGACGGACGACCCTGGGGCTGGAGCCGGAGGAGATGGCCGACCTCGTGCGTGAGCACGCCGCGGTGCTGGGCGGGGTCCGGGACGGCGTCCTGGGCGTCGACCCGGCCGGCCGGATCACCGTGGCCAACGCCGAGGCCGCCCGGCTGCTGGGCTGCGACCTGCCCCGGGGGGCGGCGCTCACCGACACCGGCGCCGGCCCCGAGGTGCTCGCCCTCCTCGCCGAGGAACCGCCACCCACGGGGGCGCTGCGGGTGCTGGGCGGACGGGTCGTGCTCGTGACCCGGCTGGCGGTCCGCCGCGACCGGCGCGACCTCGGCACGGTCCTGACGCTGCGCGACCGCACCGACCTGGACGAGCTGGGTCGCGAGCTCGAGGCGACCCGGGCGCTCACCGACGCGCTGCGCGCGCAGGCCCACGAGCACAGCAACCGGCTGCACACGCTGACCGGGCTGCTCCACCACGGCGACCTCGCGGAAGCGGGGGAGTACCTCTCCGGCCTCAGCGAGGCCAGCACCTGGGTGTCCGGGGTCGACGACCCCTACCTGGCCGGGCTGCTCGCGGCGAAGTCCGCGGCTGCGTCCGAGGCGGGCGTGGCGCTCGTGGTGTCCGACGCCAGCTGGGTGGACGGGCGGCTGGCGCACCCGCTGGACACGGTGACCGTCGTCGCCAACCTGCTGGACAACGGGATCCGCGCCGCGGCCGAGGGTGAGCGCCACCCCCGCTGGGTCGAGGTGACCCTGCTCGGCGACGGTGCCGACCTGGTCGTCCACGTCGTCGACAGCGGCGACGGCGTCCCCGAGGCGCACGCGGGCCAGCTGTTCGACCACGGCTTCACGACCCGGCCCGGCGACATGCCCGGGCACGGCCTGGGCCTGGCGCTGGCCCGGCACACCGCACGGGCGCACGGCGGCGACGTGCGCCTGGTCGACGGCGGCAACGACGACCACGGGGCCGCGTTCGAGGCCCGGCTGGCCTCGGCGCTCGCCGGCCGGGAGGCACGAGAGGAAGGGCTCCCATGAGCACAGGTTCCATCCGGGTGCTGGTCGTCGACGACGACTTCCGGGTCGCGCGGCTGCACGCGTCGTACGTCGAGGCCGCCGACGGCTTCGAGGTCGTCGGGACGGCCCACACCGCGGCCGACGCCGTACGCATGTCCGAGGAGCTGCGGCCCGACCTGGTGCTGCTCGACGAGTACCTCCCCGACACGAACGGCTCGGAGATCCTGCGCCGCCTCGGCGCCGCGGTGCTGATGGTCAGCGCGGCCGAGGACTCCGAGGTGGTGCGCCGCGCGCTGGCCGCGGGCGCCGTCAACTACGTGCTCAAGCCCTTTCCGCCCGCGGTGCTGGTCGAGCGGCTGGTCGCGTTCGCCCGGTTCTGGAACCTCCTGGGCGCCGGCGCCCACCTCGACCAGCCGGCCGTCGACCGGGCGCTCCAGGCGCTGCGGATGGCCGACTCGCCGGTGGCCTCGACGCGCAAGGGCCGCTCCCCGGTGACGTCCGAGGCGATCGTCGAGGTGCTGCGCGCCGCCACCGACGCGGTCACCGCGATCGAGGTGGCCGAGGCGACCGGGGTCTCGCGGGCGACCGCCCAGCGCTACCTGTCCGACCTCGCCCGCGACGGACACGTCCGGCTGAGCCTGCGCTACGGCACCACCGGCCGTCCCGAGCACTGCTTCGAGTGGCTGGGCCGCCGCGACTGACAGCGCTCAGGTCTCCCGGAGCACCAGCACGCAGCGCGAGCCGAGCGAGAAGCGGTCGCCGACCTTGACCGCGGTGCCGATCGGCAGCTTGAAGTCGGTGGACAGCACGACCTCGCCGGACTGCACCCAGGTCTGCTCGGGGATCTCGATGCGCACCGGCCTGGCGCCGGAGTTCAGGTAGATCAGGAACGACTTGTCCACCTGCTGCTCGCCGCGCGGCCCGGGGGAGCGCAGCGGCGCCCCGGACACGAACATCGACACCACCGAGAGCTGCTCGTCGTGCCAGTCGTCACCGGTCATCTCCCGGCCCGACGGGTGCAGCCAGGCCAGGTCCTTGGGGCCGCCCCGGATCGCGGGCCGCCCCTCGAACCAGTGCCGCTGGCGCAGCGCGGGGTGCTCGCGGCGCAGCCGCAGTGCGGCCTTGGTGACCTCGTAGACGTCGAGCCAGGCGTCGTCGGTGCGCCAGTCGATCCACGAGACCTCGTTGTCCTGGCTGTAGGCGTTGTTGTTGCCGCGCTGGGTGCGGCCGCGCTCGTCGCCGGCGGTGATCATCGGCACGCCGTTGGACAGGCACAGCGTGGCCATCAGGTTCGCGGCCTGGCGCCGCCGCAACGACACGATCTCGGCATCGTCGGTCTCACCCTCCACCCCGTGGTTCCACGAGTGGTTGTTGTCGGTGCCGTCGCGGTTGTCCTCGCCGTTGGCCTCGTTGTGCTTGTGGTCGTAGGACACCAGGTCGCGCAGCGTGAAGCCGTCGTGGGCGGTCACGAAGTTCACGGAGTTGTACGCCGACCGGCCGTCGTCGGCGTACAGGTCCGAGGAGCCGGCGAGCCGGGTCGCGACCGTGCGGATGCCGGAGGAGCGGCCGCGCCAGAAGTCGCGGATGGTGTCGCGGTACTGGTCGTTCCACTCGACCCACGGCGGCGGCATCCGGCCTACGAGGTAGCCGTCCATCGAGGCGTCCCACGCCTCGGCGACGAGCTTCACGTGCCGCAGGATCGGGTCCTGGCCGATCGCCACCAGCAGCGCGCAGTGCATGTCGATGTCGTAGCCGGTGCGGGTGAGCGCCGACATCAGGTCGAAGCGGAAGCCGTCGACGTGCATCTCGGTGACCCAGTAGCGCAGCGAGTCGAGGATCATCCGCAGCGCGAGCGGGTTGGAGGTGTCGACGGTGTTGCCGCAGCCGGTGACGTCCCAGTAGGTGTCGTCGAAGGCGAGGACGGAGGTCTTCTTGTCGCGCTGGGGGAGGACGCGACGGTAGAAGCCGCGATCGTCGAGCCCCCGGAACGATAGGGTCGGACCCTCGACGCCGGCCTCGGCGGTGTGGTTGTAGACGACGTCGAGGATCACCTCGAGGCCGGCCTCGTGGAAGGCCTTGACCATCTGCTTGAACTCGGTGACCTGCTGGCCGCGGTCGCCCGAGGAGGAGTAGGCGTTGTGCGGGGCGAAGTAGCCGATCGAGTTGTAGCCCCAGTAGTTCGAGGTGCCGCGCGCGACGAGCGCGGTCTCGGACACGAACTGGTGCACGGGCAGCAGCTCGACGGCGGTGACGCCGAGGTCGCGCAGGTAGTCGGTCACCGCCGGTGTCGCCAGCCCGGCGTACGTGCCGCGCAGGTGCTCGGGCACCCGGTCGTGCAGCGCGGTCATGCCCTTGACGTGCATCTCGTAGATCACGGTGTCGCGCCAGCGACGGCGCATCGGGGTGTCGTCGCCCCAGTCGAACGAGTCGTGCACGACCACGCTGCGGGGGACGTACGGCGCGGAGTCCTCGAGGTTGGGCTCGTTCGGGCTGCCCTGCACGTAGCCGAAGACGGCGGGGTGCGGGGTGAACGACCCGGAGACGGCCTGGCCGTAGGGGTCGAGCAGCAGCTTGTGGTGGTTGAACCGCAGCCCCTCGTCGGGTCGCCACGGCCCGGCGACCCGGTAGCCGTAGCGCGTGCCCGGTGCGATGCCCGGGAGCGCGCCGTGCCAGATGCCCAGCGACCGCTCGGTGAGCTGGTGGCGGGTCTCGACGTCGTCGTCGTCGAACAGGCAGACCCAGGCCTGCGTCGCGGCCGGCGCGTAGACGGCGAAGTTCGTCGACTCCTCCGACCAGTCCGACCCCAGCGGGTAGTTGCGGCCGGGCCACACCAGCGCCTGCTGCCCCAGGTGGCTCCACATTCCCGGTATCACCCGGGTCATTCTCCACGATCGAGGCCGGGTCCCCGCCGAACGGCCACCTGTGAATAATGCCGGGGTGGGCGCGCCCGGCGCGCCCGATCCGACGAGCGATGAGGTGGGAAGACCCGATGGGTGAATTCGTGCGGCTCGAGGTCGCTGACGGTGTGGGCACGATCCGGCTGGACCGGCCCAAGATGAACGCGATCTCGGTGCAGGTCCAGGAGGAGCTCCGGGCCGCGGCCGCCGAGGCCACCGAGCGTGACGACGTCAAGGCTGTCGTGCTGTACGGCGGGGAGCGGGTCTTCGCGGCCGGCAACGACGTCAAGGAGATGGCCGACATGTCGCACGTCGACATGGTCAAGCGCTCCGGCCCGCTGCAGTCCGCGGTGACCGCGGTCGCGCGGATCCCCAAGCCGGTCGTGGCCGCGGTGACCGGCTACGCCCTCGGCGGCGGCTGCGAGCTGGCGCTGGCCGCCGACCTGCGCTTCGCCGCGGACGACGCGGTGCTCGGCCAGCCCGAGGTGCTGCTCGGCATCATCCCCGGCGCCGGTGGCACCCAGCGGCTGACCCGGCTGGTGGGCCCGAGCAAGGCCAAGGACCTGATCTTCACCGGCCGCTTCGTGCAGGCCGACGAGGCGCTGGCGATCGGGATGGTCGACCGGCTCTTCCCGGCCGGGTCCGTGTACGACGAGGCGGTCGCCTGGGCGCGCCAGTTCGCCGGCGCCGCGTCGTACGCGCTGCGGGCGGCCAAGGAGTGCATCGACCGCGGGCTCGAGGTCGACCTGGAGACCGGGCTGGAGATCGAGCGCATGCAGTTCGCCGGGCTGTTCGCCACCGAGGACCGGACCATCGGTATGCAATCCTTCGTCCAGAACGGTCCGGGCAAGGCCGAGTTCAAGGGGCGTTGATGAAGCGCAGAGCCGAGGTGGACTCACCGTCCACCCGCAAGGTCACGGTCGCGAAGGTCCGGGTGCAGGTGGCCCGCCTCCTGTGGCTCGTCTGCGCGCTGGCCGCGCTCTTCCTCGCAGTGGGCGCGCTGCTGGTCGCCCTCGACGCCAACCAGGACAACGCGCTGGTGAAGTTCGTCCTGGAGACCGCCGACAAGCTGGACCTCGGCGTCTTCTCCCGCTCCGACGGGATCAAGGAGTTCACCGGCAAGGACGCCGCCACCAAGAACGCCCTCGTCAACTGGGGCCTGGGCGCCATCGCCTGGCTCGTCGTCGGTCGGGTCCTGGAGCGGCTCGTGCGTCCCTGAGGGGCGTGTGACCCATCCGACGCTGTGACTGACCCCACCGGGGGACCCGTTCCCCGGTGGGTGACTCGCTAGTAACCTCGCCACACACACCGAGTGCACAGGAGGGGCCGTAACGGCCACACCACCATGAACATTGTTGTCTGTGTGAAGTACGTGCCCGACGCCACTGCCGACCGGCAGTTCGAGTCGGACAACACCGTCGACCGCGTGGGCGTCGACGGGCTCCTGTCGGAGCTCGACGAGTACGCCGTGGAGCAGGCGCTCCAGCTCAAGGAGAAGCTGGGCGACGACACCGAGGTCACGGCGCTGACCATCGGCCCGGAGAAGGCTGTCGACGCCGTCCGCAAGGCGCTGCAGATGGGGGCCGACAAGGCCGTCCACGTCAGCGACGACGCCATCGCCGGCTCCGACTACGCCGCCACCTCGCTGGTGCTCGCGAAGGCCATCGAGAAGATCGGCTCGCCCGATGTCGTGATGTGCGGCATGGCCTCGACCGACGCCTCCGGTGGCGTGGTGCCCGCCATGCTCGCCGAGCGGCTCGACCTCCCGCAGGTCACGCTGGCCTCGGTGGTGGAGGCCCAGGGCGACCAGGTCCGCATCAAGCGCGACGGCGACACCGCGACCGAGGTCATCGGTGGCACGCTGCCGCTGGTGCTGTCGGTCACCGACCAGTCGGGCGAGGCGCGCTACCCCTCGTTCAAGGGGATCATGGCCGCGAAGAAGAAGCCGCTGGAGACCTGGTCGCTGAGCGACATCGGGGTCGACGCGAGCGAGGTCGGCCTCGACGCCGCATGGACCGCGGTCGAGGACACGACCGCCCGTCCGCCGCGTACCGCCGGCGAGATCGTGACCGACGAGGACGGCTCCGGCGCCACCGCGCTGACCGAGTTCCTCGCCTCCAAGAAGTTCATCTGAGGAGCGCTGACCCATGTCTGAAGTTCTGGTTCTCATCGACCACGTCGACGGCGCGGTCCGCAAGCCGACGTACGAGCTCCTGACCATCGCCAAGCGCCTCGGCGAGCCGTCCGCGGTCTTCATCGGTGCGGGCGACCAGGCCGCCGACGTCGCCGAGAAGGTCAAGAAGTACGGCGCCGAGAAGGTCTACGTCGTCGACGACGCGCAGATCAAGGGCTACCTGGTGGCTCCCAAGGCCGAGGCCTTGCAGCAGCTGGCCGAGAAGGCCTCGCCCGCCGCGATCCTGATCCCCTCCTCCGCGGAGGGCAAGGAGATCGGCGCCCGTCTCGCGATCAAGCTCTCCTCGGGCCTGATCACCGACGCCGTCGACGTGCAGGAGGGCGGCGTGGCGACGCAGAGCGTCTTCGCCGGCAACTACACGCTCACCGGCAAGGTCACCCAGGGCACCCCGATCATCACGGTGAAGCCGAACTCGGCCGCTCCCGAGGAGGCCGACGGTGCCGGCACGGTCGAGGAGTTCGCCGTGACGATCTCCGACGCCGCGAAGAAGGCGCAGATCGTGGCCTCCCAGCCGCGCAAGGCGACCGGCCGTCCCGAGCTCACCGAGGCCGCGATCGTGGTCTCCGGTGGTCGTGGCACCGGTGGTGACTTCGAGCCGATCGAGGGTCTCGCCGACGCGCTCGGCGCGGCCGTGGGTGCCTCGCGCGCCGCCGTCGACTCGGGCTGGATGCCGCACAGCTTCCAGGTCGGCCAGACCGGCAAGACCGTCTCGCCGCAGCTCTACGTCGCGAACGGCATCTCCGGTGCGATCCAGCACCGCGCCGGCATGCAGACCTCGAAGACGATCGTGGCCGTCAACAAGGACGAGGAGGCCCCGATCTTCGAGCTCGTCGACTTCGGTGTCGTGGGCGACCTGCACAAGGTCCTCCCGGCCGCCACCGAGGAGATCAACAAGCGCAAGGGCTGACCCTTCGTCGTACGCCGACCCGTCCAGGACACCTGGGCGGGTCGGTGCCATTTCGGGGTACGGGTCCGTCGTGAGCGACGTCCCAGCGCCGGCCCTGGCCACCCTCAGCCACGAACGCTTCTGGAGACCGGGCTGGATCTACGAGCGCAAGCTCGACGGCCAGCGCTGCCTGGCGGTGCGCACGGGGCGGGGGACGCGGCTCTACTCACGGTCCGGTCGTGACGTGACGGTCGCCTTCCCCGAGATCGCCGAGGCCCTCGAGCAGCAGGCGTCCACCGACTTCGTCGTGGACGGCGAGATCGTGGCCTTCGAGGGGTCGCGCACCAGCTTCGCCCGCCTGCAGCCACGCATCCACGTCTCCAGCGCGGCCAAGGCGCGCAGGTCCGGTGTCGCGGTCTGGTTCTACGCCTTCGACGTGCTGCGGGCCGATGGCGAGGACACCACCGGCCTGCCCCTGCTGGACCGCAAGCGGCGCCTGCGCGGACTGCTCACCTGGGCGGACCCGGTGCGGTGGACGCCGCACCGGGTGAACGCCGGGGAGGAGTACTTCGCCGACATCTGCCGCCGGGGCTGGGAGGGGCTGATCGCGAAGCGCGCGGACGCGCCGTACGTCTCCGGCCGCACCGACCGGTGGCTGAAGTTCAAGTGCGAGGCGGACCAGGAGCTGGTCGTGGTGGGCTGGACGGACCCGGAGGGCTCCCGGGTGGCGCTCGGGGCGCTGCTGCTGGGCCACTGGGACGGAGACGACCTCGTGTACGCCGGCAAGGTCGGCACGGGCTTCTCCCAGAAGGAGCTCCGCGACCTGCACGCGCGACTCACCCGGCTGGAGCGCGACTCCTCCCCGTGCACGCGCGGGAAGCTGCCGACGGCCGGCGTGCACTGGGCGCGGCCCGAGCTGGTCGCCGAGGTGGCCTTCACCGAGTGGACGAGCGCGGGCCAGCTGCGGCACCCGCGCTACCTCGGGCTGCGCACCGACAAGGATGCTGCCGACGTCGTGAGGGAGGCCTGATGGCTGTCGAGGTCGCCGGGGTGGAGGTGTCCAACCCCGACAAGGTGCTGTTCCCGGCGAGCGACCGCGGACCGGCGGTCACCAAGCGGGACCTGGCGGAGTACTACGCCGCGGTCGCGGACGTGATGCTGCCGCACCTGCGCGGGCGGCCCGTCAACATGCAGAGGTTCCCCGACGGGATCGAGGCCGACGCCTTCTACGAGAAGAAGGTGCCCTCCCACTTCCCCGACTGGTTCGCGACCGTGGAGGTGGGCACCGGCGACGGGCCGCAGCGGCAGGTGATGGTCGAGGACGCCCGCTCGCTCGTCCACCTCGCCCAGCAGGCCTGCATCACCCCGCACACGTGGCTGAGCCGGGACGCCGCCCTCGACACGCCCGACCAGCTGGTCTTCGACCTCGACCCCTCGGTCGAGGACCTCGCCGGGGTGCGCCGGGCGACCCGGCTGGTGGGCGAGCTCCTCGACGACCTCGGCCTCACGTCGTACGTCAAGACGACCGGGTCCCGGGGCTACCACGTGCTGGTGCCGCTGCGACCGGACGGTGACTTCGACGAGGTCCGCGGCTTCGCCCGTCAGGTGGCGGAGGTGCTGGTCGCGCGGGAGCCGGACCTGCTCACCCTCGAGCAGCGCAAGGACAAGCGTGGGCGGCGGGTCTTCGTCGACGTGCTGCGCAACGCGTACGCGCAGACCACCGTCCCGCCGTACGCCGTCCGTGGACGCCCCGGTGCGCCGGTCTCGACGCCGATCGAGTGGGACGAGCTGTCTCGGGTCGAGCCCGACCAGCACACGATCGTCTCGATCCGTCGGCGACTGGCCCAGCGTGACGATCCGTGGGCAGGAGTGCGGCGGCACGCGCAGGGACTCGGCAGGGCGCGGAGCAAGGTGGGGCATCTCTGAACGCGTGTCCGGGGTCTGGCGGTGAGTGAGCCACCGTTGTCGGGGGCGGGACGGTGGCCTGCTCACCGCCCGCGCACGTGCCCGGGCCCCGCCCCTGCTACTCCTCGAAGTCCTCGTTCGTCCTCCCACTCAGGACGGACTCGGGCTGCGTGGTGGCCGGCTTGCGGCGCCGGTCGGCGCCCTCGTCGTCGACCTTGACCAGCAGCCAGTTCTTCTCGTCGCCGCCCATCCTGGTGTGGGTGAGTGCGAAGGCGCCGGTGAGCTTCTTGCCGTGCAGGACGAACTTCAGGTGCCCGGCGGCGAGAGCCTCCTCAGCCGTGACCGGCTCCCCGTCCCTCTCGGTGACGTTCTCGAAGCGGCCGGTGTCCCAGACGACGACGGTCCCCGCGCCGTACCCCTCGCCGATCCGTCCCTCGAAGTCGGCGTGGTCGAGGGAGTGGTCCTCGGTCATCGCGGCGAGCCGCCTGTCGCGAGGGTCGAGGGAGGGACCCTTGGGCACCGCCCAGGAGACGAGCACGCCGCCGATCTCGAGGCGGAAGTCGAAGTGGAGCGTCGACGCGTCGTGCCGCTGCACGACGAAGACGGGGGTGAGATCGCCGGCCATGGCTGACGGGTACCCGCCAGCCATGGCCGACTAACGGCTCACTTCCCGTAGAAGTCGGGCTCCAGGATGTTGCCGACCTGGAACACCTTCACCTTGCGGTGTCCCTGCTTGTCGGTCGAGAGCCTGATCTTGCGCAGCGAGTCGTTGTTGTCGTAGTCCGACTCGATCAGGTTGCGGGCACCGGAGTGGAGCGGGTTCGCCTCCACCGCGATGTAGTAGATGCCGTCCTCGACCTTGTCGAGCCGGAACGCCTGGCCGTAGCGGTACTGCATGTAGGTGTCACCGGAGCCGGACGCGAGCACCTCCCGCACCGAGAGGGCGTCGTGGCCGCCGCAGGCGGTCGACAGGTCGGTGTTCTCCGGCATCCAGTCCGCACCCTCGACGGTGTAGTCCACGGCGTCGGTGTTCGCGAGGCAGAACGACCTCTTGCCCGAGATCACCGCGCGGGTCTTGTCCGCGTTGAGCAGGCGGTAGCGTGCGAAGTCCTCGAAGTGCCAGTGCTGGTGGTTCTGCGCGTGCCAGTGCATCTCGCCGACCTGCTGGTAGCCGGTCTGGTTGCCGTCGGTGTCGAAGAAGTACTGGTAGGCGTCCATGTGGTCGCCGTCCTCGCCGCGGTAGCCGTCGACGACCATCGGGCTGGTGCCCGCGTTCCACACCGTGGCGGCGAACCGCAGCGCGTTGCCCTTGCGGTTGAGGCCGATGCCGAACGCGGGGAGCGAGCGCAGGTCGGGCGTCGGACCGGAGATGTCGCCCGCGGACTCGCCCTGGGGTGCGTGGGCGGCCGGCTTCGCGATGGCCCCGGGGCGCGGGGCGGCGGGACGGTAGTCGCCCTCGGTCTCCTTCTTGACGACCAGGCGGGTGGTGGCCTTCGCGTCCGTGGCGTCGATCCCGAAGAAGTCGGCGTAGGCCGGGGCGATCCTCGCGGTGACGTCGTACTTGCCGGGCTTGAGCTCGTAGGAGTTCTCCCACTCGGGCAGCAGCGGGCTGGCGTAGCCCCCCTCGATCCCCATCACCGAGCCCAGGGTGTACGGGTTCCACGGGCAGCTCGTCGGGTACGTCGACCGGGCGGGCGCGTCCGGGCGGACCCGCTGCGCGTCGTAGCCGTTCAGGCAGCCGCTGAGGTCCATCTTCGCGACCCGCTTGCCGGTGTCGACCCGGCGGACGGTGATGCCGGCGAAGCCGGTGAGGCCGGTGAAGTCGGCCATGGCGAGCTCCTCGGGCAGCACTTGGGTGCCCGTGGGGGAGTGCCATTCGCTGACGATCGGGGCGTCGTACGACGCCCGCGTCGAGTAGATCTCGAACGGGTCGGTGGGCGCGATCAGGCGCAGGCCGAAGTCGGTCCAGACCTGGCCCTCGTAGGAGTAGGCGACGACCTTGCCGGGCGCCCACAGGGTGAGGGGCGAGCCCTCGGCGGCCGCCGAGGGGGTGGCGTCGGCGGAGGTGGTGACGGCGGGGACCGCGAGTGCGAGTGCGGCTGCGACCCCGAGGGCGCGGGCGCCGGGGCGCCAGGAATGACGAAGCACGAGGTGTCCTTAGAGACGGCGGGTGAGAGAAGTCCTGCGGAGCGTATGACGCGGTGAACGGCCATTTGGTTGCCTTTGCCCCGAGACGCGCCGAACTGTGACCTCGCGGCGCTCTACGCTCGGAGGCATGGCACCGGACAGCACCCAGCACGACGTCCTCGAGGCCGCCCGGCGGGCCCGGGAGGCGAGCCACTCCCTGGCACTCGCGACCCGGGCGCGCAAGGACCGGGCGCTGCAGGCGATGGCCGACGCGCTGCTCGCCTCGGGCGCCGGCATCCTGGCCGCGAACGCCGAGGACGTGCGGCGCGCCGAGGAGGGCGGGACCGCGCCGAACATCGTGGACCGGCTGCGACTGACCGACGAGCGGCTCGCCGGCATGGCCCAGGGCCTGCGGGACGTCGCCGGGCTGCCCGACCCGGTGGGGGAGGTGGTGCGCGGCAGCACCCTGGCCAACGGGCTGGAGCTGCGGCAGGTGCGGGTGCCGTTCGGCGTCGTCGGGATGATCTACGAGGCCCGCCCCAACGTCACCGCGGACGCGGCCGGCATCTGCCTGAAGTCCGGCAACGCCGTGCTGCTGCGGGGCAGCTCCAGCGCGCGGAGCAGCAACGCGGCGATCGTCGACGTGCTGCGCGCCGCAGCCGTCGAGGCCGGCCTCGACGCCGACGTCGTCCAGCTCGTCCCCGGCGACTCGCACGAGAGCGTCAAGGTGCTGATGCGGGCGCGCGGGCTGGTCGACGTGCTCATCCCGCGCGGCGGCGCCGGCCTGATCCGCAGCGTCGTGGAGGAGTCCACGGTCCCCGTCATCGAGACCGGCGTCGGCAACTGCCACGTCTACGTCGACGCCCATGCCGACCTCGAGAAGGCGCTGGCGATCGTCGTGAACGCCAAGACCCACCGCACCAGCGTCTGCAACGCCGCCGAGTCGTTGCTCGTGCACCAGGACGTCGCGGAGGCGTTCCTGCCCCGGGTCGTCGCGGCCCTGCAGGAGGCGGGCGTGACGATCCACGGCGACGTCGCGTTCGCGGCGTACGACGGCGTGCGGCCGGCCACGGACGAGGACTACGCGCAGGAGTACCTCTCCCTCGACATCTCCGCGCGCGTGGTGCCCGACCTCGACGAGGCGATCCGCCACATCCGCCGCTTCTCCAGCCAGCACTCCGACGCGATCGTCACCGAGCACCAGGGGGCGGCCCGCCGTTTCGTCGCCGAGGTGGACTCCGCCGCGGTGCTGGTCAACGCCTCCACCCGGTTCACCGACGGCGGGGAGTTCGGCTTCGGGGCCGAGATCGGGATCAGCACGCAGAAGCTCCATGCGCGCGGCCCGATGGGCCTGCCGGAGATGACCTCGACCAAGTACGTCGTCACCGGGGACGGCCACGTGCGCTGACGCCCGACGCGCACCGGTAGGGTGTCCGCCATGAATCACTGGGTTGTGGGCGCGGTCGCCCTGGGCATCCTGCTCTTCATGCTGGTCGGACTCCTCATGTTCGGCGCGGGACGCGAGCACAGCTGAGCACGAACGCCGCCCCGGCCGTCTCCCCGGCGACGGAGGGACGCTCGCCCGGACCCCGTCGGGTGGGGGTCATGGGCGGGACCTTCGACCCCATCCACCACGGCCACCTCGTGGCCGCGTCGGAGGTCCAGGCGTGGTTCGACCTCGACGAGGTCGTCTTCGTGCCGACCGGGGACCCGTGGCAGAAGTCCGACCGTGAGGTCTCACCCGCCGAGCACCGTTACCTGATGACGGTGATCGCCACCGCCGCCAACCCGCGCTTCAACGTCTCCCGGGTCGACATCGACCGGCAGGGGCCGACGTACACGATCGACACGCTGCGCGACCTGCGCGCGGCCATGCCCGACGCCGAGCTCTACTTCATCACCGGCGCCGACGCCCTCGCCGAGATCTTCACCTGGCGCGACGCGGGGGAGCTGTTCGAGCTCGCCCAGTTCGTGGGCTGCACGCGCCCGGGCTACACGATGGACGCCGCCACCCTCGACTCCATCCCGGCCGACCGGGTGACGATGGTCGAGATCCCGGCGCTCGCCATCTCGTCCACCGACTGCCGGGAGCGCAAGCGCCGCGGGGAACCCGTGTGGTACCTCGTGCCCGACGGCGTTGTGCAGTACATCGCCAAGCACCACCTCTACCCAGCCAAGGACCAGGCATGACCGCCACTGACCACGCCCTCGAGCTCGTCCGCACCGCTGCGCGCGCAGCCTCCGACAAGCTCGCCACCAACATCGTGGCCTTCGACGTGAGCGAGCAGCTCGCCATCACCGACGCCTTCGTGCTGGCCTCCGCGGCCAACGACCGCCAGGTCAAGGCGATCGTCGACGAGGTGGAGGACAAGCTCCGTGAGATCGGCGCCAAGCCGATCCGCCGCGAGGGCGAGCGCGACGGCCGGTGGGTCCTCATCGACTACGGCGAGATCGTCGTGCACGTCCAGCACGAGGAGGAGCGGCAGTTCTACGCCCTCGAGCGGCTCTGGCGCGACTGCCCCGTCATCGAGCTCCCGGCCGACGTCACCTCGGGCGGCGCGGTTGAGCGCTGAGCGACAGCGCTCAGCGGTGGAGGTCGCCGAGACCGCCGGCGGTCGCCGGCTCGTGCTGCTCCGGCACGGACGCACCGCCTGGAACCTCGAGGGACGCGCCCAGGGCCACTCCGACGTCCCCCTCGACGACACCGGTCGCGCCCAGGCGGCCGCGGCGGCGCCGTACCTCGCGCTCCTGCGGCCCGCGGCCCTGTGGTCCAGCGACCTCGCGCGCGCCCGCGAGACCGCGGCGTACGTCGAGGCGGCGACCGGTCTGGTCGCGACCCCCGACCCGCGGGTGCGTGAGTTCGACGTGGGGGAGCGGGCCGGGCTGACGGTCCCCGAGTTCGCGGCGAAGTACCCCGAGGCGCACGCGCGGTGGGCCTCCGGCCACATCACCGGCGGTGTCCCCGGCGCGGAGACCGTCGAGGACGTCACCCGGCGGATGGTCCCTGCGCTGCGGGAGATGCTCGACTCGCTGGCAGCCGGAGAGACCGGCGTCGTGGTGACCCACGGGGCCTGCCTGAAGGTGTCCCTGGTCGCGCTGCTCGGCCTCCCGGTCGAGGCCGACGAGTCGATCTTCGTCATGGACAACTGCGGATGGGCCAGCGTGACCGAGCACCGCAGCGGCCGGTTGCGCCTCAGCTCCTACAACGAGACCGCTCATCCGGGTGTCCTGACCGTTACGGGGACCCCCGATTTCGCAACCGACGCACCGAGTGGCTAATATTCCACGCGTTGCTCACCGCGGCGGAAGCCAAGGGAAGCGATGGGGCTGTGGCGCAGCTGGTAGCGCACCTGCATGGCATGCAGGGGGTCAGGGGTTCGAGTCCCCTCAGCTCCACCGGACAGAAGGCCGGATCCAGACGGATCCGGCCTTCTGCGTTTCTCGCGCACCTGTGGACGCGACCCGGGTCGTGCGGCAGGGTGCTGGGCCATGCGATCCCGAGTCGACGGCATGTGGTGGGGAGCGGCCATCGAGGCGCCGGACCCCGGCGCCCTGGCGAGGTTCTACTCCGAGCTGCTGGGCTGGCCCCTGGGCCACGAGGAGCCGGGCACGACCGTGCTCGCCGTGCCGGGAGGGACCGCCTACCTGGTCTTCCAGGAAGCGGAGGGCTACCGGGCCCCCGAGTGGCCGCCCGGTGACGGGCAGCAGCGACCGATGATGCACCTCGACTTCGAGGTCGGCGACCTGGACGCGGCGGTCGCCGACGCGGTCGCGCTGGGCGCCACCGTGGCCACGCCCCAGCCCCAGGAGCACGTCCGGGTCCTCCTCGACCCGGCCGGCCACCCCTTCTGCCTGTGCCGCGACGACGGATGAGGTGCTGGACCGCGGCGGTTGGTGTCGGCGGACAGGATGGGGTGGTGGATGCGGACGCGGTCGGACGCGAGGAGTTCGACGAGCTGGTCCGTGACGCGCTCGACCAGCTGCCGGACGAGGCGCTGCGACTGGTCGCCGAGATCGCGGTCGTGGTGCGCGAGCAGCCCGAGCCCGGCGAGGCCGAGCCCGGGGTGCTCCTGCTCGGGATGTTCCGCGGCATCGAGCACACCCGGGTCGGGGGCCGGGTCCCCGGCAGCCTGCCCGACGTCATCACGCTCTACCGGCGCCCGATCCTCGCGGTCTGCCGCAGCCGCGACGAGGTGGCGCCGAGGGTCCTGAAGGTCCTCGGTCACGAGGTCGGCCACGCGTTCGGCCTCAGCGAGGCCCAGCTGCGCGCCTACGGCTGGTTCTGAGCGTCGATCGGCAGCACCACGGTGACCGTGGTCCCGATCCCCTCGACGGACTCGAGCCGGACGCTGCCCCCGTGCAGCTCCACGATGGTCCTCGTCAGCGCCAGGCCCAGGCCGGTGCCCTGGATCTCGGCCGCGACCGAGAGCGAGGACCGGAAGAAGCGCGAGAAGACCTGCCCCAGCTCCGCCTCGGGAATGCCGATGCCGGTGTCGCTGACGGTCAGCGCGAGGGTGTCCCGGCTGCCGGCCTCGACGTCGATGGTGACCCGGCCACCGTCGTGGGTGAACTTGGTCGCGTTCGTGAGCAGGTTGAGCACCACCCGCTCGACCTGGGCGAGGTCGGCGCGGATGGTGGGCAGAGCGGCCTGCTGCCGCAGCGCCACGTCGAGCGAACGGTGGGCCAGCGTCGGCAGCAGGCTGCGGTGGCAGTCGGCCACGAGTGCGGCGAGGTCGACGTCGCACAGCTCGAGGCGGACGCCTCGGTCGTCGTACGTCGAGAGCGTGAGCAGGTCCTCGACGAGGCGGGTGAGCCGGGCGGCGTTGCGCGTGACCACGTCGATGCCCCGCGCCATCGACGTCGAGACCTCGCCGAGCGCGCCCTCGGCCATCAGCTCGAGGTAGCCGCTGATGCTGGTCAGCGGGGTCCGCAGCTCGTGGGAGACGTTGGAGACGAAGGCGTCCTTGGCCCGGTCGAGCTCCTCGAGCCGGTGGGTGCGATCGACCAGCTCGGCCTGCGCGGCGCGCAGCTGCTGCACGGTCGAGTAGAGGTCGGCGGTGGCCTGCTCGCCGATGTTCTCCGCGGCGATCCTCCGGGACCTCTCCCGCTCCAGCTGTCGTCGCAGCCGGAGCAGCTCCTCCGACTCACCCGAGGTCTTCGTCGTGCAGCGGCCCGCCGTGGTGGTCATCGATGCGTCACGCCGCGAACGAGACGCTGAGGACGCAGTGGTCGGCGCCGTCGAGCGTGCACGAGGTCTGCGCGACCTCGGCACGCTGTCCGTAGTGGGCCGCGGCGCCCTCGATCATGCCCATGGCCAGGACGCAGAGCCGGCGCGCGGAGCGGTAGTGGACGACGAGCGTGTCGGGGTCCGTCTCGTCGAACGCGAAGTCCGGCGGCGTGGCCTGCGGAGCGCATGACGGACGGAGCTCCGCTACCGGGTGCCGCCGAGCTCCTCGAGCTCCGACCAGTCGACGGTCGCGGTCCGGTCGACGTACTCCTGCACCCGCCCGGGCCAGTTGGTGGTGATCCGCTCGCCGTCGCGGTACCAGCTGTCGCAGCCCGCCCAGGCGCTGCGGGAGAGACGCTGCTGCATCTCGCGGTCGTAGGCCTCGGCGACCTCGGGCCGCGCGGCCACCCGCCGCGCCCCTCCGTCGGCGATGCGGCCGACGACCTGGGCGATCCAGCCGGCCTGCGCCTCCATCATGGCGATGATCGAGCTGCCGCCGAGGTTGGTGTTGGGCCCGTAGACGCAGAACAGGTTGGGGAAGCCCGGGACGGTCAGGCCCAGGTGCGCCCGCGCGCCGTCCGCCCAGACCTCGTGCAGGTCGGCGCCGTCGGCGCCGCGGACCTCGATGTCGGCGAGGAAGTCGGTCGCTGCGAAGCCGGTGCCCCAGATCAGCACGTCGGCCTCGTGGAGGCGCCCGTCGGCGGTGCGCAGGCCGGACGGCTCGATCCCGGTGACCCGGTCGGTGACGACGTCGACGTGGTCTCGGTCGAGGGCGGGGTACCAGTCGTTGGAGAACAGCAGCCGCTTGCACCCGATCGGGTAGTCCGGCACCAGCCTGCGGCGCAGCTCGGGGTCGCGCACCTGGCGGCGCAGCTGGAGGCGGAAGGCGGTGCGCAGCAGCGCGGGCAGGGGAGTGGAGAGCCACGAGTCGCCCCCGAGGGCGGCGTTGAGCTTCTCGGTCACCCAGAACACCGTCCGGCGCTCCGCCGCCTGGGTCCAGGGCAGCCGGCGGAAGAGCGCGTGGTGGCGGGGTCCGTAGGCCTGGTCCGGCTTCGGGACGACGTACGGCGCCGAGCGCTGGAAGACCGTCATCGAGCCGACGCGGTCGACGATGCCGGGCACGAACTGGATGGCGCTCGCGCCGGTCCCCACGACCGCGACGCGCTTGCCCGTCAGGTCGACGTCGTGGCGCCACTGCGCGGAGTGGAAGGCCGGACCGGCGAAGGTCTCGGCGCCGGGGATCCTCGGCACGACCGGGTTCGACAGCTGGCCCACGGCCGAGACGACGACGTCGGCCTCGAGGGTCTCCCCGTCGCCGGTGGTCACCCGCCAGCAGCCGCGGGAGTCGTCGTGCTCCGCGGCCTTGACCTCCACCCCGGTGCGGACCAGGTCGAGCAGCCCGGCCTCGCCCGCCGCGCGGCGCAGGTACTCGAGGATCTCCGGCTGGGGACCGTAGCGTCGGCCCCACTCCGGGTTGACCGCCCACGACCAGGAGTAGAGCGGGGTCGGCACGTCGCACGCGGCGCCCGGGTAGGTGTTGTCGCGCCAGACGCCCCCGACCTCGTCGGCGCGCTCCAGGATCGTGATGTCCCGGATCCCGGTCCTGCGCAGGGCCTGCGCGACCCCGAGCCCGCCGAAGCCCGCCCCGATGACGACCACCCGTGGTGTGCTCATGGAGCGACGGTAGAACACGTTACGGAAATCCGGGAGGCGGTCTCGCGGCACCGGACCGACCGGGCGCCCCCCCGCGGGTCAGGTGATGGTCATCCCGCCGTCGACCGGGAGCGTCTGGCCAGTGATGTAGCCGGCGGCGTCGGAGGCGAGGAAGACGACGGTGGCCGCCAGCTCGGCCGGGTCGCCCTTGCGGCCGACGGGGATCCGTTGGCCCTGGGACTCCAGGTAGCCGGGCGGGTACTGCTCGGTCATCTCGGACTCGAAGAAGCCCGGGGCGATCGCGTTGACCCGGATGCCCTTGCGGCCGGTCCACTGCTGGGCCAGGTCACGGGTCAGCCCGATCAGGCCGGCCTTCGACGCGGCGTACGCCGCCTGCGGCAGACCGGCCGTGGTGAGCCCGAGCACCGAGGAGATGTTGATGATGCTCGACCCCGGCTGCATGACCCGGCCGCAGGCCTGCGCCATCCAGTAGCAGCCGTTGAGGTTCACGCCGATGACCTGCCGGAACTGCTCGGGCGTCTCCTTCGTGGCCGGCACGGCGGTGCCGATGCCGGCGTTGTTGACCAGGATGTCGACCCGGCCGAACTCCTCCATCGCCAGCGCCACGAGGTTCGTGCACGAGTCCGGGTCCGCCACGTCGGTGGCGACGGTGAGCGCCCGGCGCCCGGTGGCGTCGACCAGTCGGGCGGTGTCCTCGAGCCGGTCGGCGCGGCGGGCGCCGAGGGCGAGGTCGGCCCCCGCCTCGGCGAGGCCCCGCGCGAAGGCGACGCCCAGCCCGCTGGAGGCACCGGTGACCACGGCCACCTTGCCGTCGAGTCGGAACAGGTCGGGGACGGTCTTGTCGGCCATGCCGCGACTGTAGCCACCCGGAGGAGGTTCGGTACCATGGGTGTCATGCGGAGGATCCTGCTCCTTACCTAGCCGCGTCGACACGCACACATCGACGCGGCTGCCCCTCGTGCCCGAGGGGCTTTTTTGTGCCCGGAGCCAGATCACCGACCAGACGTGGGAGAGACGAGATGAGCGAGCAGGCAACCAGCGCCGACGACGGGCGTGCCGACGCGCGGGAGGGCGACGAGCGCGCGACGTACGACGCCGCAGCGGCCGAGACCAAGTGGCGGGCCGTGTGGGACGAGCTGCAGCCGTTCCGGGCCGACGACGACAGCCCGCGCGAGAAGAAGTACGCGCTGACGATGTTCCCGTACCCCAGCGGCGACCTGCACATGGGCCACGCCGAGGTGACGGCCCTGCACGACGTCATCGCCCGCTACTGGTGGCAGAAGGGCTACGAGGTCCTGAACCCGATGGGCTGGGACTCCTTCGGGTTGCCCGCCGAGAACGCCGCGATCCGCAACGACGCGCACCCGGCCGACTACACCTACGGCAACATCGCCACCCAGCTGGAGTCCTTCCAGCGGTACGGCGTGAGCTTCGACTGGTCGCGACGGTTCAACACCTCGGACCCGTCGTACTACAGGTGGACGCAGTGGCTGTTCCTGAAGTTCCACGAGAAGGGGCTGGCCTACCGCAAGAACAGCCCGGTCAACTGGTGCCCCAACGACCAGACCGTGCTGGCCAACGAGCAGGTCGTCGACGGTGCCTGCGAGCGCTGCGGGGCCGAGGTCACCAAGCGTGAGCTGACCCAGTGGTACTTCCGCACGACGGCCTACGCCCAGGAGCTGCTGGACTGCCTGGACGACCTGCAGCCCACCTGGTCGGACAAGGTCGTCAACGCGCAGCGCAACTGGATCGGCCGATCCGAGGGCGCCCACGTCGACTTCGTCGTGGAGGGCCGCGAGGAGCCCCTGACGGTCTACACGACTCGTCCTGACACGCTGTTCGGTGCGACGTTCATGGTCGTCGCGGCCGACGCGGCGCTGGCTTCCGAGCTGGTCACCGACGAGCAGCGGCAGGCGCTGGACGACTACCTGGTCGAGGTCCGCAAGGAGACCGAGATCAACAGGCTGTCCACCGACCGGCCCAAGACCGGCGTGTTCCTGGGCGTCCACGCCACCAACCCGCTGACCGGCACCCGGATCCCGGTGTACGCCGCGGACTACGTGCTGGCCGACTACGGCACCGGCGCGATCATGGCGGTGCCCGGGCAGGACCAGCGCGACTGGGACTTCGCGAAGGCGTTCGACCTGCCGATCGTGCGCACCGTCGCGCCGCCGGAGGACTGGGACGGTGAGGCCTTCACCGGGGAGGGGCCGGCGATCAACTCGGCCAACGACGAGATCGACCTGTCCGGCATGGGCGTGGCCGAGGCCAAGTCCACGACCATCGCGTTCCTGGAACGGCGCGGGCTGGGCCGGGGCACGGTCAACTTCCGTCTGCGCGACTGGCTGCTGTCGCGCCAGCGCTACTGGGGCGCGCCGATCCCGATCATCCACTGCCCGGTCGACGGTGAGGTGCCTGTCCCCGAGGACCAGCTGCCCGTCGAGCTGCCCGAGCTGCGGGGCGCCGACCTGAAGCCCAAGGGCACCTCGCCCCTGGGGGCGGCCACGGACTGGGTCAACGTCAGCTGCCCCACGTGCGGCGGCCCGGCCACCCGCGACACCGACACCATGGACACGTTCGTGGACTCGTCCTGGTACTTCTTCCGCTACGTCTCCCCGCACGACGACACCCAGGCGTTCGACAGTGCGCTGGCCGACGCGTGGGGTCCCGTCGACCTGTACGTCGGCGGCGACGAGCACGCCGTGCTGCACCTGCTGTACGCCCGCTTCTTCACCAAGGCGCTGCGCGACATGGGCATGGTGAGCTGGGACGAGCCGTTCTCGGCGTACCTGTCCCAGGGCAAGGTCATCAACAACGGCCGCAAGATGAGCAAGTCGCTGGGCAACGGCGTCAACCTGGGGGACCAGCTGGCGGAGTTCGGTGTCGACGCCGTCCGTCTGACGCTGGTGTTCGCCAGCCCGCCCGAGGACAACATCGACTGGGCGGACGTCTCGCCCGGAGGGTCGGCGCGCTTCCTGCAGCGGGCCTGGCGGTTGAGCGGCGACGTCACCAGCGCCCCCGGCGTCGACCCGGCCGGCGGTGACGTGGCCCTGCGCAAGGTCACGCACAAGACGCTGCGCGACGCCGAGGTGCTGGTGGAGAGCCACCGGTTCAACGTCATGGTCGCGCGCACGATGGAGCTGGTGAACGCCACCCGCAAGGCGATCGACTCCGGCCCGGGCGGGGCCGACCCGGCGGTGCGCGAGGCGGTCGAGGCGGTGGCGATCCTGCTGTCGCTGGTGGCGCCGTACACCGCCGAGGAGATGTGGGAGCGGCTAGGCCACCAGCCCACCGTCGCCCGCGTCGGCTGGCCGACCGTCGACCCCGCGCTGCTGGTCGAGGACGCCGTCACGGCGGTCGTCCAGATCCAGGGCAAGGTCAAGGCCCGCCTGGAGGTCTCGCCGGACATCAGCGAGGCCGACCTGGAGGCGCTGGCGATGGCCGACGAGGCGGTGGTCCGCGCCATCGACGGGCGCCCGGTGCGCAAGGTGATCGTGCGCGCGCCGAAGCTGGTCAACGTCGTCGTCTGATCGACCCCTGCGCGTCATGCGCGGCCAACCGGTGGTCGCCGACCGCCGGTTGGCTCGCGTGCGTGCAGACATCTCGGAGAACCATCCTGTCCGCGGGCCTCGTCACCGGGTCCGCCGCCCTGGCCGGGGGCCTCGCCCTCCACGACGCCCCCGCTCGCCGCGGGCCGTCCTCGTCCCGACCTGCGTCCCACCGCCGCCTCTCCGCGGTTGGGAGCCGACCCGTTCACGCTGGGCGTCGCGTCCGGCGACCCGTGGCCCGACGGTTTCGTCATCTGGACCCGGCTCGCGCCGTCGCCGCTCGAGGACGACGGCCTGGGCGGGATGCCGGGCAGCCGCTTCCAGGTCGGCTGGCAGGTGGCCACCGACGACCGTTTCGCGGACGTGGTGCGCGCCGGGTCGGTGAGCGCCGGCCCGGAGAGCGCCCACTCCGTGCACGTCGAGGTCGCGGGGCTCGAGCCGGGCCGCGAGTACTGGTACCGGTTCCGCACCGGGAGCTGGGTCTCGGGGGCCGGCCGTGCCCTGACGGCCCCGGCCCCGGGCGCGCTGGTGGCATCGCTGTCGATGGCGTTCGTGTCGTGCTCCAACTACCCGGCGGGCTTCTTCACCGCCTATCGGCACCTCGCCGACGAGCGGCCGGACCTGGTCCTGCACCTCGGCGACTACCAGTACGAGGGAGGGGCGGCCGCCAACGCCCTGGGCCGTCCGCACGTCGGTCCCGAGACCCGGACGCTGGCCAACTACCGGCAGCGCCAGGCGCTCTACAAGACCGACCCCGACCTGCAGCTCGCGCACGCCGCGGCCCCGTGGCTCGCGGTGTGGGACGACCACGAGGTCGAGAACAACTACGCCGACGAGGTCCCGGAGAAGCCCGCCGACGCCGCGGGTTTCCGCGAGCGCCGTGCCGCGGCGTACCTCGCCTACTACGAGAACATGCCGCTGCGCCGGACCTCGGTGCCGAGCGGTCCCGACCTGCAGCTGTTCCGCCGGGTCGCGTGGGGCAGCCTGGCGACCTTCCACATGCTCGACACCCGGCAGTACCGCTCCGACCAGGCCTGCGGGGACGGGTACGACGACTGTCCGGACGCGGCCGACCCGGCCCGCTCGCTGCCGGGCGCGGAGCAGGAGGCGTGGCTGGTGGACGGCTTCCGCCGGTCCACGGCGCGCTGGGACCTGCTCGGGCAGCAGGTTTTCTTCGGGCGGAGGGACAGCGACGCCGGCGAGCCGGGCGTCGTGTCGATGGACGCGTGGGACGGCTACCCGGCCTCGCGCGACCGGGTCGTGCAGGGCTGGGTCGACGCAGGCGTGCGCAACCCGGTCGTGCTCACCGGGGACGTGCACGCGCACTGGGCCTCCGACGTGCTCGCCGACTGGCAGGACCCCGCGTCCGAGGTCCTCGGGTCGGAGCTGGTCTGCAGCTCGATCACCTCCGGCGGCGACGGTTACGACACCCCGACCGGGCAGCACCCATGGGCGGCGTGGAACCCCAACCTGAGGTTCTGGACCAACCTGCGGGGCTACGTGAGCACGACCGTCACGCCGGAGGCGCTGGCGGCGGACTTCCGGTGCGTCCCCGCGGTGACCACGCCCGACGCGCCCGTGTTCACCCGGGCCTCGTTCGTGGTCGAGGACCGGGTGCGCGGCCTCCAGCAGACCGCGGACAACCCGATGCCTCTCCGCTCCTCGGCGGTGCGGGGGCTGCCGAGCGACCAGCAGGTCATCGCGGACACCATCCGGGAGGAGACCGGAGGCTGACGTCTCGGCGGCGCGGGGAGACCCGTCGGGCCCGGTCCCCGGCGGGTACCCTTCGCGCCATGCCGGCCGCGATCGTCACCGACTCGACCGCGATGCTGCCTGCCGGGCTCGCGGCGGAGCGCGGCATCACCGTGGTGCCGCTCCAGGTGGTCATCGGCGCCCGGGTGCTGGACGAGGGCGCCGACGGCGCGACCCCGCAGGTGGTGGCCGAGGCGCTGCGCGCCTTCAAGCCGGTCAGCACGTCGCGGCCGTCACCGGCGGTCCTGCTCGAGGCCTACGAGGCGGCCGCGCGTGCCGGCGCCACCGAGGTGCTGTCGATCCACCTGTCGGGGGAGATGAGCGGCACGTTCGAGTCGGCGCAGCTCGCCGCCCGCGAGGCCTCGGTGCGCGTGCTTCCCCTCGACAGCCGGCAGGTCGGCGTGGCCACCGGGTACGCCGTGCTCGCCGCCGCCGACGTGCTCGACGCCGGCGGCAGCGCCGACGAGGCGGTCGAGGCCGCCCGGGCCCGGGCCGAGGCGTCGTCGTCCCTGTTCTACGTCGACACGCTGGAGTACCTGCGCCGGGGCGGACGGATCGGTGCCGCCGCCGCGCTGTTCGGGGGCGCGCTCTCGGTCAAGCCCCTGCTGCAGATCCAGGACGGCGTCGTCGCCACGCTGGAGAAGGTGCGCACCGCCGCCCGGGCGCTGGGCCGGCTGGAGGAGCTCGCGGCCCAGGCCGCCGGTGACAGTCCGGTCGACGTCTGCGTCGCCCACCTCGCCAGCCCCGACCGGGCCGCCCAGCTGACCGAGCACCTGTCGGCGCGGCTGGCCACGAACCTCGAGGGCCGCGAGGTCTGGTGCGGTGAGCTCGGCGCCGTCCTCGGGGCGCACGTGGGCCCGGGCATGCTCGCCGTGTGCGTGGCGCCGCGCGGCTGAGCGGTCGAGCCCGGAGGCGGCGCGAGGGCCGGAGGGGATCCACAGACGGCGCGTCGGTGCCGGCTGTCCACAGCCCGCGGCCCGGCCCGGCACGGGCGTCGGGCCCGCTGCCTAGCGTCGCTGCCATGCGTACCCGCCCCACGTCCGAGCACCAGGAAGCCGTCACCCGGCGGCTGGCCCTGCTGGGCGCCGAGCTCGCCTCGGTCCGCCCCCAGGGCGTCGAGGACCCGCAGCAGCCCGACGACTGGATGGCGCCCCACACCCGGCTGCCGACGGCTCGGGCGGCACCCGTCGGAGCTGGTCCCGGCACCGTCGAGGACGACCCGGCCCCGCTCGTCCCGGCCCCCGGTCGGCATGCGTCCCGCCGGTCCCGGCGGCTGGTCCCGGTCGTGGTGCCGGAGACCCTCCGTGGCCGGGTGGTGCTCGGCCCCTCGCAGGTCACGGTGCTGGCGGTCCTGGTCGCGCTCGGGCTGGCCGTCACCTGCTGGTGGCTGGTCCGCGGTCGGGCCGACGAGGTCGTCGCGCCGAGCCTGCCCAGCCCGGCAGCCGGGCTGGTGTCCGTCTCCCCGGACGCGTCGACAGCGGTTCCGGGCGTCGCCTCGGGCACCGCCTCCACCTCGACGGGCGACGCCGGCACGGCGGGCTCGGTGACCGTGGACGTGGCCGGCAAGGTGCGCCGGCCGGGCATCGCGGTCCTCGACGCGGGAGCCCGCGTCGTCGACGCGCTGGAGGCGGCCGGGGGAGCGCGACCGGGGGTCGACCTCACGGAGCTCAACCTGGCCCGGCTGCTCGTCGACGGCGAGCAGATCGTGGTGGGGGTCGCAGTGCCCTCGGTGGCCGTCGGCACCTCGGGGCCGTCCCCGACGGTCCCGGGGTCCCCGACGGGCGCGTTGGTCGACCTCAACACCGCCACCCAGAGCGAGCTGGAGGCCCTGCCCGAGGTCGGCCCGGTGACCGCCCAGGCGATCGTCGCGTGGCGCGACGAGCACGGGGGCTTCACCGCGGTGGACGAGCTGCTCGAGGTCGACGGCATCGGTGACGCGACCCTGAGCCAGCTCGCGCCGTACGTCACCGTCTGACGTGGCCGGGGAGCCGGCGACCCGACCGGTGCCCGACCTGCGGATGCCGGCGCTCGGCGCCGCCGCGTGGGTGGGAGCCCTGCTGGCGCAGTGGGTCCCCGGTCTGGGCGTGGTGGCGGTCGGCACGGCGCTGCTGGCCTGCCTCGCAGCGCTCCGCCGTCGGGTCCTGCCGCAGCACAGGTCGACCGCGGCCGGCATCGTGCTGGTCCTGGTGGCTGTGGCGTGGGTCGGGTCGGTGCGCCACGAGCAGGTCGCCCGCAGCCCCGTCGCCGCGCTGGCCCGGGAGGGCGCCGTCTCGACGGTCGAGGGCACGGTCACCGCCGACCCGCGGGTGACGTCCGGGCGGTTCGGCCCCCAGGTGCTGGTGCGCCTCGAGGTGCGCCGGGTCACCGGCCGGGGTGCGACGTACGACCTCGCCGCCCCGGTGCTGGTGATCGCGGACGAGGCCTGGCAGCAAGTGCCGCTCGGTGCCACGGTCCGGGCGTCCGGGCGGCTGTCCGCGTCGAGCGGACCCGACCTGGCGGGGGTGCTGCTGGCCAGGGGGCCGCCGGAGACCCTGGTCCGGCCGGACGTGTGGTGGCGCGCGTCCGGAGCGGTGCGGGCCTCGCTGCGCGCCTCGGTGGCCGAACGGCCGCCGGAGCAGCGGGCCCTGGTCCCGGCCCTGGTCGACGGGGACGACGGCGGCGTCGACGACGCGCTCGCCGACGACTTCCGGACCACCGGGCTCACGCACCTGCTGGCCGTGTCCGGGACGAACCTGACGCTGGTCGTCGGGTTCCTGCTGGTGCTGTCTCGGTGGGCGGGGGTGCGTGGGCGCTGGCTCCACGTCGTGGGCGCGCTCGGGATCGCCGGTTTCGTGCTGCTGGCGCGGACCGAGCCCAGCGTCGTCCGGGCCGCGGCGATGGGCAGCGTGGGACTGCTGGCGATGGCGTCCAACGGTCGTGAGCGCGGGACCCGCGCCCTGGGGGTCGCGCTCGTGGTGCTGCTGCTCGCCGACCCCGGGCTGGCGACCTCCGTCGGCTTCGCGCTGTCGGTGCTGGCGACGGGCGGCATCCTGCTGCTCGCGCCCGGGTGGCGGGACGCCCTGTCCCGCTGGATGCCGCGGTGGCTCGCGGAGGCCGTCGCCGTCCCGGCGGCCGCCCAGCTGGCCTGCACGCCCCTGGTGGCGGCGATCTCGGGCCAGGTGAGCCTGGTCGCGGTGGCGGCCAACCTGGTCGTGGCGCCGGCGGTGGGACCCGCCACCGTGCTCGGGCTGGCCGGCGGGCTGCTCGGGCTCGTCTGGGCGCCGCTGGGGAGACTGGCGGGCACCCCGGCCGCGTGGTGCGTGGGCTGGGTGGTGCTGGTCGCCCGGCACGGCGCGGCGCTGCCCGGCGCGGCGCTCGACTGGGGCGCCGGTGTGCTCCCGCTGGTGCTGCTGACCGCGCTCACGGTGTGCCTGGCCCTGGTGGCCCCGCACCTCCTGGGGCGCCGCAGCACCGGGCTGGGCTGCTGCGCCGTGCTGGTGGTGGGGGTGGTCGTCCCGCCGCCCACCCCGGGCTGGCCACCGGACGGCTGGGTGATGGTCGCCTGCGACGTCGGCCAGGGCGACGCGCTGGTCCTCAACGCCGGCCCGCACGCCGCCGTGGTGGTCGACGCCGGCCCGGACCCGGGTGCGGTGGACGCGTGCCTGCGCCGGCTGGAGGTGAGGAGCGTGCCGCTGCTGGTGCTGACCCACTTCCACGCCGATCACGTCGACGGTGTGGAGGGAGTGCTGGACGGCCGACGCGTCGGCGCCGTCGAGACCACGCGCCTGCTCGACCCGCCGGGCGGCGTACGCCGGGTGGACCGGGCCGCGGGTGAGCTGGGGCTCGTGGCGGCGCCTGCGCCGTTCGCCGCCACCCGGACCGTCGGCGCCGTGACCCTGCAGGTGCTGTGGCCGCCGGCCGACTCGCCAACGACCGGGCCCGGCGACGGCAGCACCGCCAACGAGGCGAGCGTGGTGCTGCTGGCCGAGGTGCGCGGCGTCCGGCTGCTGCTCGCCGGTGACGTCGAGCCCGAGGGCCAGGCCCGGCTGGCAGCGCTGCTGCCGGGCCTGCACGTCGACGTGCTGAAGGTGCCCCACCACGGCAGCCGTTATCAGGACCTGGACTTCCTGCTCTCCTTGGGGGCGCGGCTGGCTCTCGTCTCGGTGGGCGCCGACAACGACTACGGGCACCCCGCCACCACGACGCTGGCGCCGCTCTCCGCGTCGGGCGCGCGGGTGCTGCGCACCGACCTCGACGGCGACCTGGCGGTCGTCGAGCGCGACGGACGCCTCCTCTCGGTCACCGGCGGCTGAGCACCCCGATCGGTGCGTCGGCGGCCTGTGGGAGGCTGTCCGCACCATGGCCGGCCCCTCTCAGATGCGCGCAGCAGACGTCCTCGCCCGGGTCACCCTCGTGACCGGCAAGGAGGAGTTCCTCAACGAGCGCACCGTCGCCGCGGTCCGCCGGGCGGTGCGCGAGCACGACCCGGATGCGGAGCTCTCGGAGACGGGCGCCGCCGACCTGACCCTGGCGACGCTGGGGGAGCTGGCCGCGCCGTCGCTGTTCTCCAGCGTCCGCTGCATCGTGGTGCGCGGCCTGGAGAACCTCCCCGACGAGTCGGTCGAAGGGCTGCTGGCCTACGCCGCCGCGCCCGCCGAGGACGTGGCCCTGGTGCTGGTGCACGGCGGCGGCCCGAAGGGCAGCGGCGTGCTCACCAAGCTCCGCAAGCTGGGGCCGGTGACCGAGTCGAAGTCGGGCGACCTGCGGGCGTCTGAGTACCCCTCCTTCGTGGCCGCCGAGGTCCGCGGCCACGGGTCGCGGATCGACAACGAGGCGGCGGCGTTCCTGATCCAGGCGGTGGGCCAGGACCTGCGCTCGCTGGCGGCCGCGGCGCACCAGCTGACCAACGACTTCCCGGGTCAGCCGCTGAGCATCGACCGGGTCAAGCAGTACTTCGGCGGCCGGGCGGAGGCGAAGTCGTTCGCGGTCGCGGACTCCGCGTTCTGGGGGCGCCGGGAGGCTGCCCTCGAGGAGCTGCGCTGGGCCCTGGACGCCGGGACCGCCCCGGTGCTGGTGACCTCGGCGTTCGCGGGCGGGGCCCGCGGGGTCGCCCGCTACAAGTCCGCGCCGCGCGGCATGCGCGACGCCGACCTGGCCCGCGAGGTCGGGGTGCCGCCGTGGAAGCTGCGCACCATCCGTGACCAGGCCCGCGGCTGGTCCGACGGCGGGATCGCCCACGCCATCCGGGCGGTCGCCCGCGCCGACGCCGACATCAAGGGCGCGGCCAGCGACGCGTCGTACACCCTCGAGCGGCTGGTGCTCACGATCACCGGCCTGCGCGACCACCGCTGACCAACGGATAGTCCGGCACGTTCTCAGCCGTGCTGGAACGGAAACGTGCCGGACTATCCGTCGGGAAACGCAGAAAGGCGCCGTCCCCGGGGGGACGACGCCTGAGTGCGAGGGGCCTCAGAGAGAGGCGGCCTTCTTGGCGATCGCCGACTTGCGGTTGGCGGCCTGGTTCTTGTGGATGACGCCCTTGGAGACGGCCTTGTCGAGCTTGCGGGCGGCGTCGCGGCCGGCCACGATCGCGACCTCCTTGTCACCGGCCTCGGCGGCCTCGCGGAACTTGCGCACGGCGGACTTCAGACCGGTCTTCACGGCCTTGTTGCGCTCGTGACGCTTCTCGTTCTGCTTGTTCCGCTTGATCTGGGACTTGATGTTCGCCACTACTGCGCCTTCGTCGTAGGTGTGGGATGTTGCTGAGCTCTTGGTGCTGTCGGCGCTCCAGCCAGGGTGCTGGCGCCAGACACGCGACGAGAAAGACTAGCAGCGGCGCGCTCGGCCGCCCAAATCGTGTGGTCGGCGACGCTCACGCCCAACCACGCCGCTCGCACAGCCACTCCCAGACGACCTCGCCCTGCCAGCGCTGCACGTCTCGGACGTACGGCGAGGTGGGCGGCACCGGGTCGCCGGCGGACTTGAGGAAGTAGCCCGTCACCAGCGCGAGCACGATGTCGACGTGCTCCGCGGGGACCTCGCGGGTGAGCGGGTTCGTGGCGAGCACGGCCTCCACGTCGAGGCCGTCGCCGCGCGGGCCGATCAGGAGCAGCAGGGTGTCCAGCCAGGCGGCGCCCACCACCGGCCAGTTCCAGTCGCACATCAGCACCCGGCCGTCCGCGGCCAGCAGGATGTTGTCGTCGCGGACGTCGGTGTGCACGACGGTCGTCCCCGCGGTCACCTCGGCGAACCGGGTCGCCAGCGCCGCGGCCTCGTCGAGGTGCGACAGGTCCGGACGTCGCGTGCGCAGCACGTCCCAGTACGCCGGCCAGTCGGCGAACTCGGTCGCGAAGTCGTCGAGGCCCAGCTGCACCGGGGCCGGCGTCAGCGAGGAGGCGACGTCCCCCAGCATCGTGAGTGCGGCCTCGAGGTCGCGCTCGCGCCACGGGCGACGCGGGCGCCGGGCGTCGACGTACTCCGTCCCGAGCACCACCCAGTCGTCACCGTCGTGGGTCCACAGCAGCCTCGGCGCCGGTGCCGCTCCGGGCAGGGCGCGGAGCTTGCGGGCCTCCTCGCGGTAGGACTCCGCGAAGGGGCGCTGCGCCTTGAGCGAGGCCGCCTTGACGAAGTGCCGGCCACCGTCGGCGCAGGTCAGGACGGAGGCGAACCCCGGCGTGAAGCCCGCGGTCTGCGAGTCGGCCGAGACCACCGGCGACCCGGTCCGGCGCTCGATGAGGGCGCGGACGTGCGGCGGCAGGTGCGCCCACTCCAGCCGGCGGGCGGTCCGGCCGTGGGGGATCGTCGTCGGGATCACCGGTCCATCCTTTCCCAGGGGCGCGACTGCGAGCCAACCGGTCGCCCCGCCACGCGGAGATGTCCGAGCAGCTCTCTCCGGGGCAGCCGCTGCGCGACTCGCCGGCATCGTGGGACCGGGACTGGGTACGAGCCGACCCGGACCGCTTCCCGCGTTGATCGACCTCCGTCCTGACAGGAGCACCATGACCACCGTTGCCGAACTGCTGATCGAGGCACTCGCCGAGCACGGGGTGACGCAGGTCTGGGGCGTGGTCGGGGACGCCCTCAACCCCGTCACCGACGCGATCCGCCGCGAGGACCGCATCGAGTGGGTCGGGGTGCGGCACGAGGAGGCCGGCGCGTTCGCCGCGAGCGCCCAGGCGCAGCTGACCGACCGGCTCGCGGTCTGCATGGGCACCGTCGGGCCGGGCGCCATCCACCTGCTCAACGGCCTGTACGACGCCAAGAAGTCACACGCGCCGGTGCTCGCGATCTGCGGCCAGGTGCCGCGCGAGGAGATGGGCAGCGACTTCTTCCAGGAGGTCGACAACGACGTCCTGTTCGCCGACGTCTCCGTCTTCAACCGCACCGTCACGAGCGTCGACCAGCTGCCGCTGCTGATCGAGCAGGCCGGCAACGCCGCGCTGCAGCAGCGTGGTGTCGCCGTGCTCACGCTGCCGGGCGACGTCGGCGGGCTCGACCTGCCCAAGGGGACGACGCTCCCGCGGTTCGTCACCGACCTGCCGGCGGTGCCGCCCAGCCGGGACTCCCTCGCCGCGGCTGCGGCCGCCGTCAACGCCGCGGACTCGGTCACCCTGCTGGTGGGCCAGGGGGCCCGCCACGCGCGGGCCGAGGTCCTCGAGCTGGCCGAGCGGCTGTCGGCGCCGATGGTGCTGACGCTCAAGGGCAAGGAGGGGCTCGAGGCGGACAACCCCTACGAGGTCGGCCAGTCCGGCCTGCTGGGCAATCACGCCAGCGCGGTCGCCTTCGAGGGCTGCGACGTGCTGGTCATGGTCGGCACCGACTTCCCCTACAAGGACTTCTTCCCGCAGGGCAAGGTCGTCGTCCAGCTCGACGTCGACGGCTCCCACATCGGGCGGCGCACGCCGGTCGAGCACGCGGTCGTCGGCGACGCCCGCCTCGGGCTGCAGGCGCTGATCCCGATGCTGGAGCCCAAGGAAGACCGCGGCCACCTCGACAAGGCGCGGTCGTCGTACGACTCCTGGCGCGAGCGGCAGCAGCACTTCGTCGACCCCGACTACGACCGCAAGCCCAAGGGGCTGCTGCGGCGCAAGGTCGACAACCCCGAGTCCCGGATCCGCCCGGAGCTGCTGGCCGAGATGGTGAACCGGTACGCCGCCGACGACGCGGTGTTCACCTCCGACACCGGGATGGCGACGACCTGGCTGGCGAGGTACGTCCGGATGACCGGGACCCGCCGGCTCGTCGGGTCCTACAACCTCGGCTCGATGGCCAACGCGATGCCGATGGCCCTCGGCGCGGCGGGCCTGGACCGGTCACGGCAGGCGGTGGCCTTCTGCGGTGACGGCGGCCTGTCGATGCTGATGGGTGACCTGATCACCGCGGTGTCCCACGACCTGCCGGTCAAGCTGGTCGTGTTCGACAACGGCCGGCTGGGGATGGTCAAGCTCGAGATGGAGCAGGTGGGGCTGCCGGAGTTCGGGACGGTCCTGCACAACCCCGACTTCGCGCGGGTCGCCGAGGCGGTGGGGCTGCGGGGGATCCGGGTGGAGGACCCGCACGACGTCGAGGCGGCCGTCCGGGAGGCCTTCGCGCACGACGGACCGGTCCTGCTGGACGTGCTCACCAACCCCGACGAGATCGCCGTGCCACCCAAGCCGACGCTGCAGCAGGGCTGGGGCTTCGCCATCGCCAAGACCCGGGAGTTCGTGGACTCGCCCGAGTGAATGGAAGAATGGACCCCGTCCATCCCTTCCTCGACGAGAGCAGTTCGTGGCCACCTCAGCGACCGCGCCCCGACCGGGCCACACCGATCCCGCGATCATCCGCAACTTCTGCATCATCGCGCACATCGACCACGGCAAGTCCACGCTCGCCGACCGGATGCTGCAGCTGACCGGAGTCGTCGACGAGCGGGCTGCCCGCGCGCAGTACCTCGACCGCATGGACATCGAGCGCGAGCGCGGCATCACGATCAAGAGCCAGGCCGTGCGGATGCCCTGGACCGTGCCCGCGGACAACGAGCAGGGCGCCGAGCCGGGCACCTACGTCCTCAACATGATCGACACGCCCGGCCACGTCGACTTCACCTACGAGGTCTCCCGCTCGCTCGAGGCCTGCGAGGCCGCGATCCTGCTCGTCGACGCCGCCCAGGGCATCGAGGCCCAGACGCTGGCCAACCTCTACCTGGCGATGAACGCCGACCTGCACATCATCCCGGTGCTCAACAAGATCGACCTGCCCAGCGCCAACCCCGAGAAGTACGCCGCGGAGCTGGCCGGCCTGATCGGCTGCGACCCCTCCGAGGTGCTGCAGACGAGTGCCAAGACCGGCCTGGGGGTGGAGGCGCTGCTCAACGAGATCGTCAAGCAGACCCCGCCGCCGGTCGGCGACGCCGACGCCCCGGCCCGGGCGCTGATCTTCGACTCCGTCTACGACACCTACCGTGGCGTGGTCACCTACGTCCGGGTCGTCGACGGCAAGCTCACCCACCGCGACCGGATCAAGATGATGTCGACCGGCGCGGTGCACGAGATGCTCGAGGTCGGCGTGATCAGCCCCGAGCCGGTCAAGGCCGGCGAGATCGGCGTGGGTGAGGTCGGCTACCTCATCACCGGCGTGAAGGACGTCCGCCAGTCCCGCGTGGGTGACACGGTGACCGCCCAGCACGGCGGCGCGACCGAGCCGTTGGGCGGCTACAAGCACCCCAACCCGATGGTCTACTCGGGCCTCTACCCGATCGACGGCGACGACTACCCGACGCTGCGCGACGCACTGGAGCGGCTCCAGCTCAACGACGCGGCCCTGACCTTCGAGCCGGAGACCTCCGGCGCGCTGGGCTTCGGCTTCCGCTGCGGCTTCCTGGGCCTGCTGCACATGGAGATCACCCGCGACCGGCTGGAGCGGGAGTTCAACCTCGACCTGATCTCGACCGCCCCCAACGTGGTCTACGAGGTCACGATGGAGGACGGCACGGTCCACACCGTGACCAACCCCAGCGAGTACCCCGAGGGCAAGATCGCCGAGGTCCGCGAGCCCGTCGTGCGCGCCACCATCCTCAGCCCGGCCGACTACATCGGCACGATCATGGAGCTGTGCCAGACCAAGCGCGGCAACCTGCAGGGCATGGACTACCTGTCCGAGGACCGCGTGGAGATGCGCTACACGCTGCCGATGGGCGAGATCGTCTTCGACTTCTTCGACCAGCTGAAGTCGCGCACCAAGGGCTACGCCTCGCTCGACTACGAGCGCTCCGGCGAGCAGGCGGCCGACCTGGTCAAGGTCGACATCCTGCTCCAGGGCGAGCCGGTCGACGCGTTCTCCGCGATCGTCCACCGCGACGCGGCGTACTCCTACGGCGTGATGCTGGCCGGCAAGCTCAAGGACCTGATCCCGCGCCAGCAGTTCGAGGTGCCGATCCAGGCTGCGATCGGCGCCCGGGTGATCGCCCGCGAGAACATCCGGGCGATCCGCAAGGACGTGCTCGCCAAGTGCTACGGCGGTGACATCACCCGCAAGCGCAAGCTGCTGGAGAAGCAGAAGGAGGGCAAGAAGCGGATGAAGATGGTCGGCCGGGTCGAGGTGCCCCAGGAGGCCTTCATCGCCGCGCTCTCCAACGCTCCCACCGCCGAGAAGCCCGGCAAGAAGTAGCCCGTTGGCGGAGATCCGACGGGCCACGGGGGGCCAGGACTGGACCGTCATCGCCTGGCTCTGGCAGGCCTACCGGCAGGACCTGGCGCCGATCGTGGGTGCGTTCCCGCGCAGCGACGGTCGCTACAACCACGCCTGGCTCGACGACTGGGCGGTCTCCGAGGATGCGGCCGGCTACCTCGCCCACGAGGGTGAGGCGCCGGTGGCGTTCGCCGTCGTGAACCGGCTGCGCGAAGGTCCACGCGGCATCGGTGCCTTCTGGGTCGCTCCCGTCGTACGTCGCTCGGGTCTCGGTCGGAGGCTCGCGCTGGACGTGATCGGCCGCCACCCTGGCCCGTGGGAGATCGCCTTCCAGGACGAGAACGTCGGCGCCGGCCGATTCTGGCGGGCGATCGCCGACGAGGTGTTCGACGGATGGACCGAGGAGGCCCGGCCGGTCCCCGGCAAGCCCGAGGTGCCGCCGGACCACTGGATCTCGGGGACCACCTCGGGCGGGTGAGCCCGGACGGCCACGAGGTTTCGGCCGCAGGTGGTCGGGGTAGCCCATGGACGCCGGTCCGAACCAGTGATGACCGGGAAACGGGGGATGTGATGGCTGACGAGGTGAAGGTGTCCTGGCAGGGCATGGAGCAGCTGGTCTCGCTGACCAACGAGCAGTACCTCAACCTGTCGGAGGCATCGGGGTTCACGTGCTCGGGGCAGCTGGCGAACACAGGTGCGTTCAGTGGCTTCCTGAGCCTCTTCAGGGGGAGCTACCAGGACGCGCTCGACGCGGTCACGGCCAGCCTCGACGACGCCATGACGGCGGCCAAGGCGCTGTCGGACCGTATCGGCGACGTCCGTGACGACCTGCGGCACACCGACCACGGCGTGGAGGTCCTGCACGCTCGGCTCGAGACCCAGGTCGAGTGCCAGGGGTACTCCCCGGGGGACGGCGGAGGCGACGTCCCGCAGCTCCCCGACAACCTGGTCAGCCTCAACAACCAGCTGGACGTCGACACCCCCATGAGCGGCCCGCCCGTCCCCGACTTCGTGCACCAGCACGCCGCCTCGACGCCGGCCGCCCCCCTGGACCTCGTCGACAACACGCTGAGCCTGATGGACGACGCCAACGGGATGGGTGACGGCCTCGACCACGCCGACGACGCCGACGAGTACGTCCACCAGCACGGAGGCCGCCGATGACCGCGCTCACCGTGCACCTCGTCGACCCGACGACGACCTTCACGCCCAGCTCGGCAGGCGGGGAGGGGCCCCTGATCGATGAGCTGCGCGACAACTGCGGCTTCGTGATCCAGGGCATCGACTGGGTCCTGCGCCAGGTCGGTATCGACCTGATCGCCGCGATCTTCGACCCCATCGCCGGTGACTACGACGCGGTGGACGCGATGGCGGCCAACTGGGGCGTGCTGGGTGCCGGGCTCGGGCAGATCGGTGACAACTACACCGCGCTGACCGACGCCGTGTCCCAGGTCTGGACGGGCCAGGCCGCCAGCGCCGCGACCGGGAAGCTGGGTGACTTCGCCGGAGGCTTCGCCACCCAGGCCGAGGGAGCTCGCCTCGTCTCGACCGCGATGCAGGACATGCTCGTCGCCACCAAGGCCGTGGTCGAGCTGATCGCCGACACGCTCTCGATGGTCGACGACCTGGTGG
Source organism: Nocardioides sp. GCM10023255 (assembly GCF_042653125.1). Lineage (NCBI taxonomy): Bacteria > Bacillati > Actinomycetota > Actinomycetes > Propionibacteriales > Nocardioidaceae > Nocardioides > Nocardioides sp. GCM10023255. Next base: position 85,029 of record NZ_JBHSHU010000003.1, on the reverse strand, counting down.
TCTGGCTGGTCAGCAGCTGGCTGCGGGCGGCGAAGGAGATCGCCACCGGCGGCGAGACGATCCGCAAGATCGTCAGCCTGGTGAACCGTGCGATCGATGCCGTGCGGACGCTGAAGGACGTCGTCCCGCCGCTGCTCCAGGCATGCGCGCTGATGTCGGCGATGATGAAGGCGCTGGACACCGTGTTCCTGATCGGCAACGTCTCGGCCAACGCCAACAGCGGCAGCAAGGTCGACGACATCGCGCAGGCGGGGTTCTGAGATGGCCGCGCACGGGCCCGAGGCCGAGCTGGCCGAGCTGCGCACCGTCGTCCTGCGCGCACGCGAGCAGGCCATGCAGGTGACGCTCACGGCACAGCGCGCCCGCGCCGCCCTCCAGGCCGAGCGCGACCGGCTGAGGCAGCAACGGGACGACAGCGAGCGGGCGCTGCGCGACGACCTGCGCGCCGGCCGCCTCGACCCGGGGAGCCGGCAGGTCGCCGAGCGGTTGGAGCGGGGCGAGACCAGCTGGCGCGCGGTGCTGAGCGGTCAGGACGACGAGCGCTCGTCGTCGCAGTTCCGCGAGTCGGTCGGCGAGCGGACCCGCGCCATCGTCGCGGAGCTGCGCGAGCACGACCCGGAGTTCAGGCGGGCGCACGACACCGCGCTCGAGCAGGCAGGCACGGACGGAGAGAGTCGGAGATGACCCAGGACCAGGCGGTCGGGACCGAGCAGCACATCCCGTTCAAGGCTGCGCTCCACAGGGCGTGGCGCTCGTCGTCCACCGGCACCGTCCGGTACGCCGGTTACGCGTTCGGTGCCCTCGTCATGCTGGGCGTGCACGTCGCCATGTTCGTCGTCGCGGACAACACCTGGTCGCTGATCGCAGTGCCCGCCCTGCCTGCCGCCGCCTACTTCATCCTCGCAGGATGGGTCTACGGCCGAGTCTCGTGGCGCGTCCTCGGGCTGCTGCTGTTCGTGCTCGGGGCGATGGTGCCCTTCTACCTGATGTGACGGCACCTGATGTGATGGCGGAGTGAGCCCTCACCCGCAGCTGCCGCCGGGGGTGCTCGCCTTCGCCGAGCGCGGACCCGACTGGGCCGGGTTCGTGGACCGTCTCCCCGGGCTGGTCCGGGAAATCCTCGGCGAGTGGGAGCTCGTGCCGGACGGCGCCCCGACGCACGGGTTCTGCGCCCTCGTGCTGCCGGTCCTGGCCGCCGGTGAGCCGGCGGTGCTCAAGATCGGCTTCCCTGACGACGAGTCCGAGCACGAGCACCTCGCTCTGCAGCGCTGGGGCGGGAACGGCGCCGTCCGTCTGCTCCGGGCGGACCCCCGGCGGCGCGCGCTGCTCCTCGAGCGTCTGGACACCGCGGACCTCGCGGACGCCTGGGACCTCGACGCCTGCGAGGTCGTGGCCGGGCTCTACAGCCGGCTGCACGTCCCCGCACCGCCGCAGCTGCGCGCCCTCACGTCGTACGTCGAGCGGTGGAACGCCGGGCTCGCGGAGCTGCCGCGCAACGCGCCCGTGCCGCGCCGACTGGTCGAGCAGGCGCTCGCCCTCGGACGCGACCTCGTCGCGGACCCCGCCAGCACGGGCACGATGATCCACGCCGACCTGCACTACGCGAACGTGCTCGCCTCGGACCGCGACGGCTGGCTGGCGATCGACCCGAAGCCGGTGAGCGGCGACCCGCACTACGAACCGGCTCCGATGCTCTGGAACCGCTGGGACGAGGTGACTGCTGCCCCGAGCGTCCGTGCCGCCGTGCGGTCCCGGTTCCACGCGCTCGTCGACGGCGCCATGCTCGACGAGGACCGGGCGCGGGCCTGGGTGGTCGTCCGCATGCTGCACAACGCCTCGTGGCGGCTGGCCGACCCTCCCGGGGCGGAGCGCCAGATGTCGGACGACGACTTCCTGACCATGTGCATCGCGATCGCCAAGGCCGTGCAGGACTGACCGCGCGGACTCGAGCAGATGGGAGGTGCTCCGTGCCGTCCGGGACGGTGTCGCCCCGCCCGCTGCTGCCCGGGCCGGCCTCCGGCCGTCGAGGAGCGCGTCACTGTTGCAGGTCGCAGCGTTCCGTTGCGGTTCCACGTCCCTGCGCGAGTCCGATGGCGCGGGTCGCGCTGCACGACATCGAGCGATGGCTCGGGGCGCACCTCGGGCATCCGTAGCAGCGCGCCGGGTGTCGGGGTGGCCGGCGGGCTTCGCCGAGGTGCCCGAGGTGCGGGACCTGCGCCGGGCAGCACGGCAGGCCCGATCGCCCGGTGGGTGCCGGGTGGTCGGGCCTGCGGTGCTGCTCGTATGGCTAGTTGGTGTCGAGGCGGATGGTGCCGTGCGGGGTGACGAGGTAGCTGCGGCCGTGGGGGCCGTGCCACTCATACGTGCCGTCGCGTCTGCGTCGGTACCGCCAGCGGCCGGAGGTCTTGCAGCGGTGATGTCGCCGGCACAAGGGGGCGAGTCGGTCGGGTGCGGTCTGCCCCGGTGGTCCGCCCTCGTCCATCGGGATATAGGGGCGATGTGGTCGAGGTCGGATCGTCTTGCGTCGATCTGGCACCAGGGGAAGACGCAGTGCCCGTCGCGGAGGATGACCAGCTCGGCCATCCAGGGTGGTGGGTCGTGCTGGTCGACCGCCACCGTCGAGGTGAGGTCGATGACCGGCTGGACGGTGACGCGGGAGCGGCCGACCCAGTCCTTGATCAGGTCGATGGTGGCGGGGCCGAGCCGCTCGACGGTGCCGGTCACCGTCCCGCTCGTGGCGGCGCCGGGCTCGGTGGTGGGGCAGCTGGAGGCGAGGTCGGCCAGGTGGAGGTGGAGGTAGAGCCGGGTCCTGGGCGGCCGTGGCTTCACGCGTGTGACAGCGGCTGCATCCACGGGCGCGGCCGCGGGCTGGTCGGTGTCCTGCCCGGTGTCGTGGCCGGTGACGGAGAGGAGGTCGAGGGTGGCCTGCTGGGCGGCGATCACCCCGAGGGCTTTGGCCTTGCGGACCTCGAGCTCGTCCTCATCCCCGAGGGCCTTCAACTGGGCGGCCTGGTCGCAGACGAGGTCGTGGAAGGCGGTCAGGTCGAGGGTGTCGCCGGCGACATCGAGGTAGGAGGTGCCGTCGAACCGGCCGGGGTGGTCGTGCCGCAGGGTGACGTGCCAGCCAGCCCTGCCCTTCTTCTCCTTCTGGGCGATCAGGTCGGGGTCGAACGTCGCGATCGCGTGCGCCACGGTGGTCTCGACCGCCTTCCACCCGCACGACGCGAGCCGGGGGGCGAGCTGCTCGTCCACGTACGCGGCCGCGGCCCGGGAGAGCCGGTGGGTGGCCTGGGCGACCTGCCGGGCCCGGTACGGCTCCACCGCCAACTGCTGCACGAGCCGCCAGATCCGGGGCAGCCGGAACTGCAGGTCCAGCGCGTCCGCGATCAGCGCCATCCCCGCGGCCGTGGAGATCCCCAGCGTCGCGGCGACCGGCTCCGGCGCGAACGCCGCCACCGCCGGGGTCCCCTCCCCGCCCAGGGACTCATCGGTCAGCAGCACGCTGGGTCCGCCCCAGGTCGCCACCCCGGTGTCGACGATGGCGGGGTGCAACACCGCCCACTGCAGGGCCAGCCGGAGCTTGCCCCGCTCCTCGGCACGGGCGCCCTGCCGGCGGATCTCGAGGAGCTCGAGCACGCCGTCCGCGTCGAGGTCGTCGACCTCGACCGGGTCCCAGTTGGCGCCTGTTTCGAACATGCGTCCATGGTCCCAGAAGGCACCGACATCCGTCCCTGCCTGTGGACGCTTCCTGGCCCATCCGGAGAAGATCGAAGGTAGTCCGAGCCGCCGCGCCGAGCGCCGGCAAACGACTTGGCGCGGGTGCCCGGGGCCGGGAGAATCACCCCGTGCCCACCCTCGTCTCCGTCAACGTCGGCCTGCCCCGCGAAGCCGAGTGGGCCGGCATCGGGCGCACGTCGATCGACAAGCGGCCGGTGCGGGGACCCGTGCACGTCGGCCGGCTCGGCGTGGAGGGCGACCAGGTCTCCGACACCAAGCACCACGGCGGGGTCGACCAGGCGGTCTACGCCTTCGCCCGCGAGGACCTCGACTTCTGGGCGGCCGAGCTCGGCCACGACATCCAGGACGGCCAGTTCGGCGAGAACCTCACCACGTCGGGCATCGACGTCAACGAGGCCGAGGTGGGGGAGAGGTGGCGGATCGGCGAGGTCGTGCTGGAGGTCGCGTCGGTGCGGATCCCCTGCAACGACTTCAAAGCCTGGATGGGGCTCTGCGGCTACGAGAACAGGGCGTGGGTGCGTCGGTTCGCCGAGCAGGGCCGCCCCGGTCCCTACCTGCGGGTCCTCGGCGAGGGCACGATCACGCCGGGGGACGAGATCGAGGTGATCCACGAGCCGGGTCACGGGGTCACGGTCAGCACGATGTTCCGCGCCCTGATGAGCGAGCACGCGCTGCTGCCGGAGCTGCTCAAGGTCGACGGCCTGGTGGCCGAGGCCCGCGACAAGGCGGAGAGGTACGTCGCTTCCCTGGGATGAGGCCGGTTCGCGACGTGAATGTCGATCCTCACGTGGGATTGGCTACCGGAGCGTAACCAGGTGATCTAGGTTACTGGCCAGGAAGTCGGCTCGACGTCTTCCCCGCCCCGACCGCCGCCACGCAGGAGTGTCATGCCCGTCAACTACGACACCAGCTTCCTCGACCGTCTGGCCCCCAATGTCGCCGCCCAGTTCCTCGACCGGGTCGCCAAGTCGCCGGACCGCGAGGCGTACCGCTACCCGAAGAACGGCGACTGGGAGTCCGTCACCTGGCGGCAGACCGGGGACCAGGTGAAGCGTCTGGCGGCCGGCCTGCTCTCGCTGGGCATCGAGAGCGAGCAGCGCGTGGGCATCGCCTCCAACACCCGCTACGAGTGGATCCTCGCCGACCTGGCGGTCATGTGCGCGGGCGCGGCGACCACCACGGTCTACCCGTCCACGAACGCCGCCGACACGGCGTACATCCTCAGCGACTCCGAGTGCCGCGTCGTGTTCGCCGAGGACGACGAGCAGATCGCCAAGCTCAAGGAGCACAAGGCGGAGCTCCCGCACCTGCTCCGCGTGGTGACGTTCGACGGCACCACCGACGACAGCTGGGTGATCGGCCTCGAGCAGCTCGGCGAGCTCGGGGACGCCTACCTGGCCGAGCACCCCGACGTCATCGAGCAGACCGCCGAGGCGATCGCGCCCGACCAGCTGGCCACCCTGATCTACACCTCGGGCACCACCGGACGCCCCAAGGGCGTGCGGCTGCGCCACCGCTCCTGGGTCTACGAGGGAGCGGCCATCGAGGTGCAGGACATCCTGCACGAGGACGACCTGCAGTTCCTGTGGCTGCCGATGGCGCACTCGTTCGGCAAGGTGCTCCTGTCCACCCAGCTCGCCTGCGGCTTCGCCACGGCGATCGACGGCCGGGTCGACAAGATCGTGGAGAACCTCGGCATCGTGAAGCCGACCTTCATGGGCGCGGCGCCCCGGATCTTCGAGAAGGCCCACGGCCGGATCATCACCATGCAGCAGGCCGAGGGCGGCGCCAAGGAGAAGATCTTCAACCAGGCCTTCAAGGTCGGCCTCAAGGTCGAGGAGCTGCGGCGCGAGGGCAAGAGCATCCCGCTGCCCCTCAAGCTCCAGCACGGCCTGTTCGACAAGCTCGTGTTCAGCAAGATCCGCGACCGCTTCGGTGGCCGCGTCCGCTTCTTCATCTCCGGGGCGGCAGCGCTGAACCAGGACATCGCGCAGTGGTTCAACGCCGCCGGCATCCTCATCCTCGAGGGCTACGGCCTGACCGAGAGCTCGGCCGGGTCGTTCGTCAACCACCCCCACGGCTACAAGATCGGCACCGTCGGCCCGGTGCTGCCGGGCAGCGAGGTCAAGCTCGGTGACGGCGACGAGATCCTCATCAAGGGTCCCGGCGTGATGGACGGCTACCACAACCTGCCCGAGGAGACCGCCAAGACGCTGACCGACGACGGGTGGCTGCGGACCGGCGACAAGGGCAGCCTCGACGCCGAGGGCTTCCTCACGATCACCGGCCGGATCAAGGACCTGTTCAAGACCTCGGGCGGCAAGTACATCGCCCCTTCGGCGATCGAGTCGAAGTTCAAGGCGATCTGTCCCTACGCCAGCCAGTTCATGGTGTTCGGCAACGAGCGCAACTACTGCGTCGCGCTGATCACGCTCGACCCCGACGCCCTGGCCGGCTGGGCCGAGGAGAACGGCATGGCGGGGGCGTCGTACACCGACCTGGTCCGCTCGGACAAGGTCAAGCAGATGGTGGCGGAGTACGTCGATGAGCTGAACACGCGCCTGAACCGCTGGGAGACCATCAAGAAGTGGGACCTGCTCGACCACGACCTCACGGTCGAGTCCGGCGAGCTGACCCCGTCGATGAAGGTCAAGCGCAACGTCGTGGAGAGCAACCACCAGGACCGGATCGACGCGCTCTACGCCTGACCCCGGACTGACAACGGGCGAATCGGTCCGGCACAGGAGGCGCACAGGTCGGTCCCGTGGGATGTCGGCATGACTTCTCACGAGACCGACCCGGAGACCCGCCACGGGGACGAGCTCGAGGACCACGACCTCGGGCTCTCCCACGACCTGCCCCAGATCGTCGCGAAGCAGCGGCGGCTGGGCCGCCGCGGGATGCTCGGCGTCTTCGGCGGCCTCGGCGCCACCGCGGTCCTCGCCGGCTGCGCGCTCGGCGACGACACGGACACCTCGCTGTCGTCGGCGCCCGACGGTGGCCGGCCGGGAGCGCCCGGGGGCGGTGCGGCCGGATCCACGGTCGCCGTGGCCGACGGCGAGATCCCCGAGGAGACCGCCGGGCCCTAGCCCGGCGACGGCTCCAACGGTCCGAACGTGCTGGCCGAGAGCGGCATCGTGCGCAGCGACATCACCTCGAGCTTCGGAGATGCGACCGGTGTCGCCGAGGGTGTGCCGGTGACGGTGCGGCTCCGGGTGCAGGACCTCAGCGGCGACGACGCCACCGCGCTCGCCGGCGCCGCGGTCTACCTCTGGCACTGCGACCGGGACGGCAGCTACTCGATGTACTCCTCGGCCGTCGCCGACGAGAACTACCTGCGCGGCGTGCAGGAGACCGACGGGAACGGGCGGGTAGAGTTCACCAGCATCTTCCCGGCCTGCTACGACGGCCGCTGGCCGCACATGCACTTCGAGGTCTACCGGTCGCTGGACGACGCCACGTCGTACACGAACAAGCTGCGCACCTCCCAGCTCGCGCTGCCGCAGGACGTCTGCGAGCAGGTCTACGGCACCGCGGAGGGGTACGACGCCTCCGTCGCCAACCTGGCGAAGGTCAGCCTCTCCTCGGACATGGTGTTCGCCGACGGCTACTCGCTGCAGCTCGCGAAGGTGTCCGGCTCGGTCGACGCGGGCTACACCATCTCGCTCAACGTGCCTGTGTGACCGGATGGGAGGATGGAGCCCGTGCCTCCCTCCGCCCTCCCCGCCGGTGACCCGGTCCCCGACGACGGGTCGCTGCCCGACTCGGCGCTGGCCGGCCTCGGGGAGCGGCCGTTCGGCCTCTACGTGCACGTGCCGTTCTGCACGGTGCGGTGCGGCTACTGCGACTTCAACACCTACACCGCCGAGGAGCTCGGCGGTGCCGGCGCGGCGCGGGGCGCGTCGAGGACGACGTACGCCGAGGCCGCGGTCGCCGAGGTGCGCCGGGCGCGACAGGCGCTCGGCGACCGGGACCTGCCCGTGTCCACGGTCTTCTTCGGCGGTGGCACCCCGACCCTGCTCGCGCCTGCCGACCTGACCTCGGTGGTCGCGGCGGTTCGCGACGAGTTCGGTCTCGTCGCGGACGCCGAGGTCACCACCGAGTCCAACCCCGACAGCTTGACCCCGGAGGCCCTCGACCAGCTCCGGGCGGGTGGCATCAACAGGTTGTCCTTCGGCATGCAGTCGGCGGTCGACCACGTGCTGCGCACCCTGGACCGGACCCACGACCCGCGCCGGGTGCCGTCGGTGGTGGCGTGGGCGCGGCAGGCCGGGTTCGATCAGGTGAGCCTGGACCTGATCTACGGCACGCCGGGCGAGTCCCTCGCGGACTGGGAGACCTCGCTCGACACCGCGCTGGCGTGCGAGCCCGACCACGTGTCGGCGTACTCCCTGATCGTCGAGCACGGCACGGCCCTGGCCCGGAGGGTCCGCCGCGGCGAGCTGCCGATGCCCGACGAGGACGACCTCGCCGACAAGTACCTCGTCGCCGACCAGCGGCTCGAGGCCGCGGGCCTGGGGTGGTACGAGGTGTCCAACTGGGCGCGCGGCATGCCCGACGACGACGGCAGCGTGTGCCGGCACAACCGGCTGTACTGGACCGGCGCCGACTGGTGGGGCGTCGGCCCGGGAGCGCACTCCCACGTGGGCGGGGTGCGCTGGTGGAACGTCAAGCACCCGGCGGTCTACGCCGAGCGGCTGGCCGCCGGCCGCAGCCCCGCGCACGCGCGAGAGGTCCTCGACGAGGAGAGCCGCCGGGTCGAGCGGGTCCTCCTCGAGCTGAGGCTGCGCGAGGGGCTCGCCGCCGACGTCCTGGACGGGCCCGGACGCGCCGCAGTCCCCGACCTCGAGGCCCGGGGACTGCTGGTGACACAGGGGGATCGGCTGGTCCTCACGCGCACCGGCCGGCTGCTCGCCGACGGGGTCGTGCGCGACCTGCTGCCCTGACCGGTCAGCTCACCATCCGGATCGTGAGCGGGTAGCGGTACTCCTCGCCGCGGGACGCGCGGACCGATCCGATGATCGTGAAGACCAGCCACAGGATCCCCACGATCGGCAGGAGGATCAGGCCGACCAGCACGAACACCAGGACGAACGACACGATCCCGTAGATCAGCATCGAGAGCTGGAAGTTGAGTGACTCGACCGCCTGGCGCCGCACGTAGGCCGACTCGTTGCCCTTGGTCAGCATCACGATGAGCGGCCCGAGGAACGCCAGCGCGATCACCGACGCGACCAGGGCGCTCCAGTGCGCGGCGCACCCCCAGGTGATCTCGTCGGGCGTGTGGCCACCGGGCTGCTGCGGCGGACCGCCGTACGGCGGCTGCTGCGGCGGACCGCGGTACCCCGGCTGCTGCTGGCCGTAGGTGGGTGGCTGGCCGTAGGTGGGTGGCTGGCCGTAGACCGGCGGCTGACCGTAGGGCTGCGTGCCCGGAGGCGGATCCTGCTCGGGGTTCGGCGGCGGGCTGGTCGGATCACTCATCACGGGCTCCCTGACGGTCGCGGATAGGCGGTGACGGAGTCGATCGCTCCTCGTCCACCGTAGCGCCGCCGCGCGCTCGCGCCGGGCACCGACACCAGCGCCGCTTCAGGCGGTCACGAAGTCGATCAGCTCCTCGACGCGGCCCAGCAGCGCCGGGTCGAGGTCGTTGTAGTCACGCACCCCGCCGAGGATGTGCTTCCAGGCGCGGGCGATGTCGGCCTGGTTGCGGTGCGGCCAGCCCAGCTGCTGGCAGGTGCCGGTCTTCCAGTCGATGTGGCGGGGCACGTCGGGCCAGCGCTCGAAGCCGAGGCGCTGCGGCTTGACGGCCTGCCAGATGTCGATGAACGGGTGCCCGACGATCAGCACGTCCTTGCCGATGGGCGACTTCGCGATGTTCTGCGCGATCCGGCTCTCCTTGGAGCCCTTCACCAGGTGGTCGACGAGGACGCCGACGCGGCGCTGCGGCCCGGGCTTGAAGTCGCGCAGGTGGTCGGCGAGGTCGTCGACGCCACCGAGGAACTCCACGACCACGCCCTCGAGGCGCAGGTCGTCACCCCAGACCTTCTCGACGAGCTCGGCGTCGTGCCGTCCCTCCACGAAGATCCGGCTGGCCCGGGCGACGCGCGCCTTCGCCCCGTGCACGGCGACCGACCCCGACGCCGTGCGCGTCGGCTTCGAGGGCGCCGCGGCGCGCACCGGGGCGGTCAGGATGACGGGCTTGCCCTCGAGCAGGAAGCCGGCACCGAGCGGGAACGTGCGCCTCTTGTTGCGCCGGTCCTCGAGCGTCACGGTGTGCAGGTCGCGGTCGACGGCGACGATCTCGCCGACCCAGTCCGTGGTCACCTCCTCCACCACGGCCCCGATCTCGGCGGGGGCCTCGACGGCCCGGCCGCGCTTGGGGGCGCGCCAGTCGGTGGAGAGGACGTCGGATCCGTAGCGGTCGCGGGAGGTCACCGGACAACGCTAGGTGGCGGGCCCGGTCGCGGCCCGGATGACGCGCCGGGCCCGCGGGAGCTCAGTCCTCGAGCTCCTCGTCGTCCCACTCCTCGGCGCCCTTGCCGCCCTCCATGTCGAGGTCGCCGGGGTCGACCTCGTCGTCCAGGGGCTGGGCGAGCGGGTTGTCCTCGGTCGGCTGCAGGTCCTCGGGCAGGTCGTCGTCGCCGATGCCCATGTCGCCGGTGCCCTGCGTGGAGGTCTCGTCGCTGCTGTTGGTCATGCGGGCACCGTACCCACCGGAACCGGCGTCACGCTCAGATCAGCGGGAGCCGCTTCTGGCTGCGGGGGAGGTGCTCGTAGCCGCGTCGCACGGCCTCGGCGAGGAGCTCCCGGGGCCACGGCCACTCGCCGGCCTCGAGCGCCTGGTCGACGGGAACGCCGCGGCCGGCCAGGTCGCGGATCGTCTCGGCGATCACGCCGAGCTCGTTGCGCTGGTCCTCGACGAAGGAGCGGTCCACCGGAGCGCCGTGGCCGGGGACGACGACGGAGCGGGGGGTGAGCAGGCCGAGGACGATGTCGAGGGTGAGCGGCCAGTGCATCGGCCAGGCGTCGGCGTTGATCGAGGGATGGGCGGACTCCTCGACGAGGTCGCCGGCGAGCACGACGTCTGCGTCGGGCACCCGCAGCACCAGGTCGCCGCTGGTGTGCCCACGACCCGGGTGGACGAGCTCGACCGCGCGGTCGCCCAGATCGATCACCTTCGCGCTGGAGAAGGTCTGGTCGGGAAGCACGATCTCGGTGCCCACCACGTCCTCGCGGTGGGGGTCGTCGTCGGGGGAGCCCGCCACCCGCTGCTTCAGCTCGGGACCCCACTTCTCCAGCTCGTCGCGGGCGTTCTCGTGCGCGTGCACCGGCACCGGCCCGTACGCCGTGCGGAAGGTCGCGTTGCCGAACGAGTGGTCGAAGTGCCAGTGGGTGTTGACGATGCCGGTGACCTCGCCGGCGCCGAGGCGTCGTACGTCGTCGACGACCTCGGTGGCCGCGGCCGCCGAGCCGTGCGTGTCGACCACGAGGAGCCCGCGCTCGCCGCCCACGAGGGTGACGTTCACGTCGAACCACGCGTAGCGCGCGACCCAGACCCGGTCGGCGACCTCCCTGAACCCGGCTCCCGTGAATCCCGTCATGCCCGGAAGACTAGTAGTCTTGGCACTCGGAAGTCCTGAGTGCCAAGACGGGCGTGAGTCGAGAGGAGGCGGGATGCAGGAGGAGCGCAGGCTCGCCGTGCTCCGCGCGATCGTGGAGGACTACGTGTCCACCGAGGAGCCGGTCGGCTCCAAGGCGCTCGTCGAGCGCCACGGCCTGGGCGTCTCGCCGGCCACGGTCCGCAACGACATGGCGGCGCTGGAGGAGGAGGGGTTCATCACCCAGCCCCACACCAGTGCCGGGCGGGTGCCGACCGACAAGGGCTACCGCCTGTTCGTGGACCGGCTCACCACCGTCAAGCCGATGAGCACCGCGGAGCGGCGGGCGATCGCGACCTTCCTCGACGGCGCCGTCGACCTCGACGACGTGGTCGGCCGCTCGGTGCGGCTGCTCTCGCAGCTGACGCGCCAGGTCGCGGTGGTGCAGTACCCCACGCTCTCCCGCTCGACCGTCCGCCACGTCGAGCTGGTCGCGCTCACGCCGACCCGCATCCTGGTCGTCCTGATCCTGAGCACCGGCCGCGTCGAGCAGCGCGTGGTCGAGCTGCCCGCGGCCCTGGCCGACGACGAGCTCGCCGACCTCCGGCAGCTGGTCAACCGGGCGGCCACCGGCGAGGTCATCGCCGACGCGGTGGCGGCGCTGCGCAAGGCCGTGCCGCCCGTCGACGGTGCCGCCACCGCGGCCGTCGTCGAGACCCTGGTCGAGGCGATGTCCGACCACCGCTCCGACGAGCGGGTCGCGGTCGGGGGCGCGGCCAACCTCGCGAGGTACGGCGACAGCTTCGACTCGGCGGTCCGCCCGCTGCTGGAGGCGCTGGAGGAGCACGTCGTCCTCCTCAAGCTGCTCGGCGAGGCGAGCACCGGTGGCACGGTCACGGTGCGCATCGGTCACGAGGGCCCCTACCAGGAGCTGTCCTCCACGAGCGTGGTCGCGACCGGCTACGGCCCGCGCGACGAGGCGCTGGCCACGCTCGGCATCGTCGGGCCCACCCGCATGGACTACCCGGGCACGATGGCGGCCGTGCGCGCCGTCGCCCGCTACGTCTCCCGCTTCCTCGACGAGGGCTAGCCCCTCCCGCACGTCAGATCCACCCCCGATCCCGAAGGAACCGACTTGAGTCAGGACCTGTACGACCTCCTCGGTGTCGCCCGCGACGCGGACGCCGACACCATCAAGAAGGCCTACCGGCGTCTGGCCCGGCAGCTGCACCCCGACGTCAACCCCGACCCCGAGACGCAGGAGCGCTTCAAGGAGGTCTCCCGCGCCTACGAGGTCCTCTCCGACCCGCAGAAGCGGGCGGCGTACGACCGCGGCGGCGACCCGTTCGGCGGCGGCGCGGCAGGGTTCGGCCAGGGCGCCGGGTTCTCGTTCACCGACATCATGGACGCGTTCTTCGGGGGCGCGGGCGGGGCGGCGGCCGGCCGTGGCCCGCGGCCGCGCACCCGCCGCGGCCAGGACGCCCTGATCCGGCTCGACGTCGAGCTGGCCGAGGCGGCGTTCGGCGTCACCCGAGAGCTGACCGTCGACACCGCGGTGCTGTGCGGTACCTGCCAGGGCGAGGGCACCGCGCCCGGCACCCACCCGGTGCCCTGCGAGACCTGCCACGGCGCCGGCGAGGTCGCCCACGTGCAGCGCTCGTTCCTCGGCGAGATCCGCACGCTGCGGCCCTGCGCCGCCTGCCGCGGCTTCGGCTCGATCATCCCGGAGCCCTGCCGCGAGTGCTCCGGCGACGGGCGCGTCCGGTCGCGCCGCACCATCACCGTGAAGATCCCCGCGGGCGTCGACAACGGCACCCGCGTGCAGCTCACCGAGCAGGGCGAGGTCGGCCCCGGTGGCGGCTCGCCCGGCGACCTGTACGTCGAGATCCAGATCGCGCGGCACGAGACCTTCACCCGGCACGGCAACGACCTGCACTGCACGGTCACGGTGCCGATGACCGCGGCCGCGCTCGGCACCACGCTCACCCTGCCGACCCTCGAGGCCGACGTGGAGCAGGGTGCGGACTCCGGCGTGGAGACGACGTTCGACCTCGAGATCAAGCCCGGCACCCAGTCCGGCACCGAGCAGGTCCTGCGGGGCCGCGGGGTGCCCGGGCTGCGCGGGGGACGCGGCGACCTGGTCGTCACCGTGGTGGTCGACACGCCGACCCGTCTCGACCCGCGCCAGGAAGAGCTGCTGCGCGAGCTCGCCGCGATCCGCGGCGAGGAGCAGCCGACCGGCCAGGTGCGCCCGGGCTCGAAGTCGGTCTTCGGCCGCATCCGCGACGCGTTCAACCCCCACTGATGTCGCTGCCGGTGCACCTGGTCCCGTCCCTGGACGGTGTCGAGGTGGGCTCCTCGGTCGAGGTGACCGGCGACGAGGCGCACCACGCGGTCGCCGTACGCCGGCTGCGGGTGGGGGAGCCGGTGGTGCTCACCGACGGCAACGGCCGCTCGGTCACGGGCGCCGTGGCGAGCACCGGCAAGCGTGTGTTCGCGCTGGAGGTGGCCGAGGTCGCGGACGTCCCACGGCCCGAGCCGGAGCTCGTGGTGGTCCAGGCGTTGCCGAAGGGTGACCGGGGCGAGCTCGCCGTCGAGATGCTGACCGAGGTCGGCGCGTCGCGGATCGTGCCGTGGGCCGCCTCGCGCAGCGTCGCCGTCTGGAAGGGCGAGCGTGCCGCGAAGTCGCTGGCCCGCTGGCGTGCCACCGCGCGCGAGGCCGCCAAGCAGGCGCGTCGGTCGTGGTTCCCCGAGGTCGACGAGCTGGCCTCCACCGCGGACGTCGAGGCGCTGCTGGCCGACGCCGCCCTGGGGGTGGTGCTGCACGAGGACGCGTCGGTGTCGATGGCGTCGCTGCCGGTGCCCCTCGAGGGCCCGATCGTGGTGGTGGTCGGCCCCGAGGGTGGGCTGAGCGAGGTCGAGGTCGCGTCGTTCGTCGCCGCCGGCGCCGCCTCTGTCCGGCTGGGCAGCGAGGTCCTGCGCACCTCCACCGCCGGCGTGGCCGCAGCCGCGGCGCTGCTCTCCCGCACGCCCCGCTGGTCCTGACCGTCAGCGCGCGAGCAGTGCCTCGACCGAGGCGATCTCGGCGTCGAGCTCGTCGCGCTCGGCCCGCGTGAGGTCGCGGAAGAGCTCGATCACCTCGACGCGGCCGTCGGCGACACGCCACAGTCCCTCGAGCATGCCGTCCACGAAGACCGTGTGACCCGTACCGCCGTTGGTGCCCATCCACCGGCGACGGTTCTCCGGCGTGGTGACCCGGTCGCGTCCCGCGTGCGAGAGCCACAGGTTGTCGTAGGTCCCGAGCAGGCGGACGGGGGCGTGCGCGTCCTCGTCGGCTGGCTCGGCGTTCGGTACGTCGTACAGCGGGCGGCCCGCCTCGTCCTGGTGGCGGACCAGGTCGGCCATCCCGCGCAGCACGCCGGTCAGCCCGGTGACCCCCGACCAGGCGGTGACGTCGGCGGCGGTGCCCGGCCCGAAGGCGCGGAGGTAGCGGCGGACGACGTCTGCGGGGTCGGCGCGGGCGGACGCTGCGCCGGTCCAGCGCTCGACGTGGTCGTAGACGACGCCGCCGGGCTGCTTCCACTTCCCGCGTGGCGGCAGCTGGACCAGCGGCGCGGCGACCCGCGCGAGCTGGGCGAGCGCCGTGGCCGGCAGGCCCGGGAAGTGGCGCTCGAGCGCCGGTCCCAGGTCCTTCTGCGCGAGCGGACCGTCGGCGAGCACCGCCTCGACGGCGCGGCCGAACGCCTCCCGGTCGAGGTGGCTCACCGCGCGGACGGCCTGGTTGCTCCGGATGGACCTGTCCATCACCGGTTGCACCCACGGGCGCAGCGCGAGCGCGTCCTCCGGCGTGAGCAGGTGGATGGTGCCGCGCATGGTCAGCAGCCGCACCAGCCCCCGCTCGTCGAGCCCGCGGCTGACGTCGTACGGGTCGAACGCCGTCAGCCGCGCGTGCAGGGAGAGGTACGGCGGCAGGGTCTCCTGGGCCTGCATCCCGACGAGGTGGTGGACCATGTCGTCCGCCGACGACACCGCCCGCTCGAGCAGGTGCTGGCGCTGCAGCAGGGTCCGGTTCAGCCGACGGCGTGAGAGCAGCACGGCCAGACCTTAACCAGGTGCGCCCGGGACTCCCGGCCCGTCGCGGCCGCACTCACCAGGCATCGCCCGGCCTGTCCTCACAGGTCACTGCCACGGTCAGGTCCGGGACCATCGACCGGTCCGGGCGGAGGACCATGAGCCCGCCGTGCTCGTCGTCGGGGACGACTCCGGTGGCGTTCCGCGTGCAGGAAGGGCCGCGCCAGCGCTCCCAACCGAGCCGCTCGTAGAAGCCGGTGGCGCGGCCGGTCGAGAGCATCGCCGCCGGCCAGCGGGCGCGGATCTCCTCGTGGAGCCGCTCCATCGTGCCTCGGCCGACGTCCCTGCCCTGGTGGTCAGGATCGGTGGCCACCGCCTCGACGTATCCGATGGTGCGCCATGGTCCGTCCCCGAACCTGATCCGGCGGGGCACCGCGCTGGCGTGCCCGACGAGGCAGCCGCCCTCGCGGGCCAGCACGTGCACGCCACCGTAGGCGTGGTCCGCGTCGGCTTCGCTGAACCGGTCGCCGAAGGCTCGGTCCCAGAGCCTGCGCAGGTCCGCGCGGGTCGCCGCGTCGACCTGGTCAGTCGCGAGGACGGCGAGCTCCGGGCCGCTCGACGAGCGCCGGCCCCGCGTCACTCGACCACGATCGTGCGGGTGTCCACGAACGGACCGGGGCCCTCGCCGCCGGAGGGGTCGTCGGTCATGGCGACGAAGGTGTACTCGCCCGGGGCGAGGTCGGACACGTCGACCTTCGACTGCCACGGGTAGAGCTTGTCCATCCAGCCGTCCGCCATCGCGGAGCCCTTCGTCACCACCGTGTCGCCTCGACGGACCTCCCACGGCACGGTCGCCTCGAACGAGCTGGCCACCCCGCTGGCGGTGAAGGAGCCGCTCACGGTGCTGCCCTCCTCGGGGTCGCTGACGCTGACCAGCGAGAGCGTGTCGAGCGGATCGGCGTTGGTGACCGGCTCGGTGGTGTCGACGCCGAGCAGGGTGTCGACGGAGAAGCGCACCGGCTTGCGGGACTGGACGGCGGCCTGCACCGTGTAGACCACCTGCTGGACGGCCACGCCCGCCGCCTGCGGGCTCATGCCCGAGGGTCGCTCGGCCAGTGCGTCGCTGACCTCGATGTCAACGAACTCCTCGCCCTCGGTCCCGCCGCTGAAGTCGCCCGGGTGCCACGGAGTCTGGTAGTCCGGGTCGTGGGGCTGGGCCGTCAGCAGCGCGAGCGCGCCCTGCACCGGGTCGGCGGCCTCGACCTGGTCGAACTCGCGGAAGAGCCGCGGTCCCTGCGGCGTGCCGCCGAGGTAGTACGCCGCCATCGTGGACCTCGTCGGCGTCGACGGCGACGCGGACGCCGACGGCTCGCTGCTGGCGGACGAGTCCGGGCTCGGCGACTCGCTGGCCCGTGCCTCGCCGCGCGTGTGCCGGGGGTGCTGCGAGGCGGCCGGGGTGTCGTCCCCGGAGCCGGTGAGCCCCAGCTGGTCGCCGGCGACGGCGATCGCGCCGACCACGACGGCGGTGGCGACGACGGCACCGCCGACGGCGTAGGTCCAGGGACGGCGTGCGGACATGGGGGTCACCTTCGTTCGGTTGCGGATGGAGTCGAGCGCCTCGCGGGGCTCGACGTCGGAGACGGCGTCGGACAGCAGCTCGGAGAGTCGGCTCTCGTCGGGCTGTCGGCCGGGGTCCCGTGGCTCGGTCACGGCCGGTCCTCCCACTGGTCGTGGAGCAGGGCCCGCAGGGCTGCGGAGCCGCGCGAGGCGTGGCTCTTCACCGCTCCGCGGCTGATGCCGAGGGTCTCGGCGATCTCGACCTCGGTGAGGTCGAGGTAGTAGCGCAGCGCCAGCACCTCGCGCTGCCGTCGGGGGAGCTGGCGCAGCGCGTCGAGCACGGCGTGCCGGCGGCTGCCCGTGAGCAGGGCCTCGTCGGCCGCGGCGTCGACCGGCGGGACGGTCTGGCGGTCGGCGTGCCGGGCGACGACCGCGCGGTGCCGCAGCGCGGACCGGGACCGGTTCACCACGGTCTGGCGCAGGTAGGCCAGGGCGAGCGCCGGGTCACGCAGCCGCGACCAGCGCGCGTGCACCGCGACGAACGCGTCCTGCACGACCTCCTCGGCCGTCCCGACGTCGCGCACGAGCAGGACCGAGAGCCGGACCAGCTGCCGCCAGTGCGCGGCGTACAGCTGCTCGAGGGCGTCGTCGGCACTCCAGGTCGACGGCGCGCGGTCCGTGGACGGGCTCACCGCACCGGTCCCGGGGGACCGGCGGACCAGGGGCGCCGTCGCATGGGTCATCACGCTAGTGCCACGCCCAGCCGGCCCCGGGGGTTTACACGCGTCACAGAGAAGGTTTCATGGACCGCGACCACGAGATCCGTGCCAGCATGGACACGACGAGAGGGAGACAGATGGCTGCGGCACCCGACTGCCTGTTCTGCAAGATCGTGGCGGGAGACATCCCCGCCGAGGTCGTCCACGTGACCGAGCACGCCGTCGCGTTTCGCGACATCAACGCCCAGGCTCCGACGCACGTCCTGGTCGTGCCGCGGGAGCACTACCGCGACGCGGCCGAGCTCGCGCACGGCGACCCGGAGGCGACCGCGGAGCTGCTGCGGGTCGCCGCTGCGGTCGCGACCGCCGAGGGGCACGAGGACTACCGCCTCGTCTTCAACACCGGCGAGGGCGTCGGCCAGACGGTGTTCCACACCCACCTGCACGTGCTCGCGGGGCGCACCATGACCTGGCCCCCGGGATGATCCGGCGGTGGCGACGGGCCGTCGCGGCGCTCGGCCCGGCCCTCGTGCTCGCCCTCGTGGTCACCGGCTGCAACGGCGGCGGGAGCGAGCAGGCGTCGGACACGGACCCGACCCCCTCCGGCACCGCGGCGGCCGGCGGCCAGGCGGACGGGCACGCCCACTCCACCGCGCCGTCCAGGCTGGTGCCGCTGCGCCCCGGCGAGAAGCGGGTCACCCTGACCATGCCGGAGGACTACACCCCCAGCGCGCCCAACGGCGTCGGCACCGACGACTACCGCTGCTTCCTGCTCGACCCGCACCTGACGAAGGACACCTGGCTCACCGGCACCAACGTGCTGCCCGGCAACCCCGACGTGGTCCACCACGTCATCCTGTTCCGGGTCCCGCCGCAGCAGGTGCGCGAGGCCGAGCAGCTCGACGACCGCACTCCCGGTCAGGGCTGGACCTGCTTCGGCGGCAGCGGCCTGTCGGGAGAGCTCAACAACATCGACGACGCCGCCTGGCTGGGGGCCTGGGCGCCGGGCGGCAAGGAGTCGGTGGACCGCAAGGGGTACGGCGTCGACCTCGCGCCCGGCTCGCGGGTGATCATGCAGGTCCACTACAACCTGCTCGCCGGGCAGCAGCCCGACCGCTCCTCCACCCAGATCCGGGTGATGCGCCACGGGTCGGGGCTGACCCCGCTGCACACCTACCTGATGCCCGCCCCGGTCGAGCTCCCGTGCCGGCCCGGCCACGACGACGGGCCGCTGTGCGACCGCGACGCCGCGGTGGCCGACGTGCTGCACCGGTTCGGGACCGCCGGCAACACCAACAGCCTGCTGCACCTGCTGTGCGGGTCCGAGGCGCGGCCGTCGCCGACCACGTCGTGCACCCGCACGATCGGTCGGCCGATGACGGTGCTCGGCGTCGCCGGCCACATGCACCTGCTCGGCCGGTCGATCCGCATCGAGACGAACCCGGGTACGCCACGCGCGCAGACGATCCTCGACATCCCGGTCTGGGACTTCGACAACCAGGGCACCAGGCCGATCGCGCCCGTCCACCTCGAACCGTTCGACACGGTCAGGGTGACCTGTCGCCACGTGCAGTGGCTGCGCGACAGGCTCCCGGCGTTCGAGGGCCAGCAGGAGAAGTACGTCGTGTGGGGCGAGGGCACCACCGACGAGATGTGTCTCGGGATGCTGCAGGTGGCCTTCGAGTAGGTCGCCGGGCTAGAACGCGGCGAACACCCGCAGCACGGCGAAGACCACCGGGAGCCCGAAGACGACGAGCATCACCCAGGCCGTCACCCGGTGCACCCGCTTGGTGGAGTCGAGCGCGCCCGCGAAGTCCAGCAGCGCCCCGTCCGGCACGTGGTGGGTCAGGCCCATGCTGCGCGCGTCCGCGGGCATGCGCTGACCGGCTTCCCAGTACGGCGGGCTGTCGTCGTCCTCGTCCCAGGAAGCGTCGTCGGGATCGTCGTGCACGTCCCTCATGCGACCACGGTAGGCCCGGGCACCTGACCCGCGTCGGGACTCGCCCGATCGCCGCGTCCTCGGCCGCGGGACCAATCCGCTGTGGTGCGGGTGACGAACACCACCTGCAAGGCAAGATTTCCCGACGCCCGTACAGGGTGGAACCTGGAGAACAACGCTCATGCAGCTCACACGGAGGAAGAAGCAGATCGCCGCGGGGATGTTCCTGCTCTCGTCGGCAGGGATGGTCGCCGGCACCGCGCAGGTGCCCGCGAACGCGGCGGCCAACGACGCCATGCTCGGCGGGACACAGACCGAGGGGAAGCTCCACCCGATCAACAACTCGGGCGCTAACGGCGTCGCCACGGTGACGGTCGACGGCCGCAAGATCGACGTCTCGGTCGATGCCAAGCGGCTGTTGAAGGGGATGCCGCACGCCATGCACATCCACTTCGGAGCCCAGGCGCGTCACGAGTGCCCGACGGTGCGGGACGACGACAACGCCGACCACCGCATCAACACGGTCGAGGGCCTGCCCGCCTACGGCCCGGTGCGCGTCTCGCTCACCAAGCGCGGCGACACCTCGCCGAAGAGCACCCTCGCGGTCAACCGGTTCCCGACCGCGCCGCAGCACCAGATCCACTACGACCGCACCATCGGCATCGGCAAGAAGCTGGCCCGCGCCATCGCGAACGGCAAGGGCGTCGTGGTGATCCACGGCATCGACTACAACGGCAACGGCAAGTACGACTTCAGCGCCGGCAAGAGCGACCTCGACCCGAGCCTCCCCGCCGAGGCGACGGACCCGGCGGCCTGCGGCGTGCTGCACGAGTCCGACGGCCCGCTGTCCCTGCAG
This sequence comes from Nocardioides sp. GCM10023255, assembly GCF_042653125.1. Lineage (NCBI taxonomy): Bacteria > Bacillati > Actinomycetota > Actinomycetes > Propionibacteriales > Nocardioidaceae > Nocardioides > Nocardioides sp. GCM10023255. The sequence goes on along the minus strand of NZ_JBHSHU010000003.1, from coordinate 64,551 downwards.
TGAGCAACGGCACCTGAGGACCGACGTCGGCTCCCGGCACCGCCGGGGGCCGACGCGCGTCCCTCCGGACGGCGTCCGCAACTCGCTGGGGCTCGGGGCCCGGCTCCCGTAGCATGGAGGGGCTCGCACCACCGACCGGAAGGACCGCCCGCCTCGGGCATCCATGACTGACACGCACCGACACGACGGGACACCGACGACGTACCCCACGCGGCACACCGTGGTGGTCCCCAACAGCATCAACATGGTCAGCCTGCTCGGGCCCGGCGACGAGCACCTCGCGTTGATCGAGCGGTCCTTCGAGGCCGACGTCCACGTCCGCGGCAACCGGATCACGCTGTACGGCGAGCCGGGCGAGGTCGCGCTCGCCGAGCGGCTCCTCGACGAGCTGGTGACGATCATCCGCACCGGCCAGGGCGTCACCCCGGAGACGGTCGAGCGCGTGCTCGGCATGCTCCGTGCCGAGACCACCGAGCGTCCCGCCGACGTGCTCTCGCTCAACATCCTGAGCAACCGCGGTCGTTCGATCCGGCCCAAGACGCTGAACCAGAAGCGCTACGTCGACTCGATCGACAAGCACACCATCACGTTCGGCATCGGCCCCGCCGGCACCGGCAAGACCTACCTGGCCATGGCCAAGGCCGTGCAGGCGCTGCAGTCGAAGAACGTCAACCGCATCATCCTGACCCGGCCGGCCGTCGAGGCGGGGGAGCGGCTGGGCTTCCTGCCCGGCACGCTGAGCGAGAAGATCGACCCCTACCTGCGGCCCCTGTACGACGCGCTGCACGACATGATCGACCCCGAGACGATCCCCAAGCTGCTCGCGGCCGGGACCATCGAGGTGGCGCCGCTGGCCTACATGCGCGGCCGCACGCTCAACGACGCGTTCATCATCCTCGACGAGGCGCAGAACACCTCGCCGGAGCAGATGAAGATGTTCCTGACCCGCCTCGGCTTCAACTCCAGGATCGTGGTCACCGGTGACGTCACCCAGGTCGACCTCCCCGGAGGCACGAAGTCCGGTCTGCGGGTGATCGAGGGGATCCTCGACGGCGTCGAGGACATCGTCTTCAACCGCCTCACCAGCCACGACGTCGTACGCCACCGCCTGGTCGGCAAGATCGTCGCGGCCTACGACGAGTTCGACGCGCGCGCCGAGCTCGCGAAGGGGGACCGCTCGTGAGCATCGAGGTGCTGAACGAGTCAGGACATGACCTCGACGTCAAGCAGCTGGCCGCCCTGAGCCGCTTCGTGATGGACCGGATGCGCGTCCACCCGCAGGCGGAGCTGTGCATCAAGGCCGTCGACGAGCCGACCATCGCCGAGCTCAACGAGCAGTGGATGGAGAAGGAGGGGCCGACCGACGTGCTCGCCTTCCCGATGGACGAGCTGCGGCCCGGTCTGGTCAACGAGGAGCCCGAGGAGGGGGTCCTCGGTGACCTGGTCCTGTGCCCGGACATCGCGGAGAAGCAGGGCATGGCGGCCGGTCACGGCAAGGACGCCGAGATCGAGCTGCTCACCGTGCACGGCATCCTCCACCTGCTCGGCTACGACCACGCGGAGCCCGAGGAGCACAAGGAGATGTTCGGCCTCCAGGACGAGCTGCTCGCCGCCTGGCGTGCCGGCGTCGCCGCTCCGTGAGCTCCGGTGATGCCGGGCTGCTCGTCGTAGCGGCCGCCCTCGTCGTCCTCGCCGGTGTCTTCTCCGCGGCCGACGCCGCGCTCGGTTCGTTCTCGCGGGCCCGCGCGGAGGAGCTGCTCGCGGAGGGTCGGCCCGGAGCCCGGCGGCTGCTGGCCCTGCTCGACGACCCGCCGCGCTACCTCAACACCGCGCTGCTGCTGCGGCTGCTCTGCGAGATCTCGGCGATCGTGCTGGTCACCCTGGAGGTCAGCGACGGCTTCTCCGGCTCCTGGTGGCCGACGGTGCTCACCACCATCGGAGTCATGCTGGTGGTGTCGTTCGTGGCGATCGGGGTCGCTCCCCGCACCATCGGCCGGCAGCACTCCGAGCGGGTGGCTCTGATCTCCGCGGCCCCGTTGACGTTCGTGACCCGGGTGCTCGGCCCGCTGCCGGCGCTGCTGATCCTGGTCGGCAACGCGATCACCCCGGGCAAGGGGTTCCGCGAGGGGCCGTTCTCGACCGAGACCGAGCTGCGTGAGCTCGTCGACCTCGCCGAGGCCTCGGCCGTGATCGAGTCCGGCGAGCGCAAGATGATCCACGGCGTCTTCGAGCTCGGGGACACCACCGCCCGCGAGGTGATGGTGCCCCGCAACGACGTGGTCTACGTCGAGCGGCACAAGAACCTGCGGCAGACCATGTCGCTCTTCCTGCGCAGCGGCTTCTCGCGGGTGCCGGTGATCAACGAGAACCTCGACGACATCATCGGGTTCGCCTACCTCAAGGACATCGTCCGCCGCGACTTCGAGGCGCCGGACGTGGAGTTCACCCAGCGCATCGACGAGGTGATGCGCCCGGCCCACTACGTGCCGGAGTCCAAGCCCGTGGACGCGCTGCTCTCCGAGATGCAGGCCGACCGGCAGCACATCGCGGTCGTGGTCGACGAGTACGGCGGCACCGCCGGCCTGGTCACCATCGAGGACATCCTCGAGGAGATCGTCGGGGAGATCACCGACGAGTACGACGAGGAGGAGGTCGAGGTCGAGGTGCTGCCGACGGGGGAGACGCGCGTCTCCTCCCGCTACCCGATCGACGACCTCGACGAGCTGTTCGGCTTCGACGTCGAGGAGGAGGACGTCGACAGCGTCGGCGGCCTGATGGCCAAGCACCTGGGTCGGGTCCCCATCCCGGGGTCGCACGTCGAGGCGCACGGACTGCGCTTCGAGGCCGAGGGCACGGTCGGCCGCCGCAACAAGATCGAGACGGTGCTGATCAGCCGGGTCGGGCCCGAGCCCGCGCCGGAGGCCGACGAAGGAGGAACGCGTGAGCACGCCGACTGACCTGTCCGCGGAGGACAGGAAGCTGGTCACCCTGGCCCGGGCGACCCTGGCCCGGACCCGCGCCGCGGAGGGCGCCGCGGTCCGCGACAGCGACGGGCGCACCTACGCGGGCGCCACCGTCGACCTGCCCTCGCTGCAGGTCTCGGCGCTCGGGGTGTGCGTGGCGATGGCCGTGGCCTCCGGGTCGCGCGGGCTCGAGGCCGCGGTCGTGCTGACCGGGTCCGGGGCCGTCTCGGACACGGACCTGCAGGCACTGACGGACTTCGCCGGCACGGGCGTGGTCGTGCACCTCGGCGACCCGAAGGGCGTGCTGGCGTCGACCTCGACGACCTAGCCGGTCACATCCCCGACATGTCCGACGACTCGGACTCGCCCGGGGACGCGGACTCGCCCCCGCCCGGCATCGACATGCCCGGGCCCATGTTGTGGTGGACGGTCCGCCACCACAGGAAGGTCTCGGCGTGGCCGCCGTAGCCGGTGACCTGGCCGAGCAGCTTGAGGTCGTTGTGCGTCCAGACGATGACCTGGCGTCCGCCGACGAGCGTGCAGAACAGTCGCCCGCCGGCCACCTCGGAGCTGAGGCCGCCCGCCTCGAGCTGGGAGATCATGAAGTTGCGAGGGTGCTCGTACCGGTGGTTCCAGGACACCTCGCCGCTCGACCGCCTGCGCGAGCAGTTCCCGACGGCGGTCTGGTCCATCGAGGGCCGCTCGCCGGTTAGCTTCTCCACCCTGTCGAGGTACGCCGAGTAGAGCTCGCTCAGCGAGTCGTAGGTCTCGAAGGTGGCCAGGTCCGCGCCGTGCACCTGGGGCGCGCAGACGACCTTCGTGCTGGTCGCGGGCTGGCACGACTCCGGCGGGACGTAGCCCTGGGCCGCGCCCTCCGAGCTCGTCTCGGCGAGGATGCCCATGATCGGGTTGGTGCCGGCACCCGCGGAGCCGTCACCCGACGGGCTGGTGGACCCGGACGGGCCGGGCTGCCCGCCGGTGTCGCTGCTCGCACCCGCCGGCGAGGACCGATGCTCGTAGCCGTACCAGAGACCGCCGAGCGCCAGGGCCGCCAGCACGACCATCGTCACGGGCACCAGCCAGCCGGCTCGGCGCCGGCGTGCGTCGGTCACCGGGCCGGCGCCGGTGCCACCCGGGGGCGGTACGTCGGCAGCGCCTGAGCCCGTCGAGGGAGGCGCGCCTCCGCTGCTGCCGCCCGGTGCCGACCACTCGCGGGGTGCGGCCGCCTCGGTCGGTGGACCGGCGTACCCCGCCGGGGCCGTGGCGCTGAGCGCCGTCTCGGGTCGGACGTCCTTGGCCCCCAGCGCCGTCCGGGCGGCCTCCACGAGCTCACGGCCGCTGGTGTAGCGGTCCGCGGGGTTCTTGGCCAGCGCGCGGCTCATCACGTCGTCGATCGCGTGACCGAGCTCCGGGCGGAGCTGGCTGGGTGGGGTCGGCGCCTCCTCGACGTGGGCCCAGATGACGGCGGCGTCCGCCTCCTTGACGAACGGAACCCGTCCGGTGAGCGACTCGTAGAGCACGCACCCGAGCGAGTAGATGTCGGCCTGCCCGTCCACGTCCCGCCCGGTGATCTGCTCCGGGGCGATGTAGTCGATCGTGCCCATGAACTGGCCGGTGGGGGTGAGGCCGGTCCGGGACAGGGCGTGCTTCGAGATGCCGAAGTCGGCGAGGTAGACGTGGTCGGGGTCGTCGTCCGAGCCGCGCTGCACGAGGATGTTCGCCGGCTTGACGTCGCGGTGGACGAGACCGGCGCGGTGCGCGTGGTCCAGCGCGCGGGCGGCCTGGTCGATGATGTGCAGCACCTGGACCGGGCTGAGCGCGCGACCCCGGCGCAGGATCTGCTTCAGGTCGCTTCCCGGCACGTACCTCATCGCGATGTAGAGCAGGTCGCCGTGCGCGCCCATGTCGTAGATCGGGATGACGTTGGGGTGGTTGAGCGACGCCGCGATCCTCGACTCCTGGAGGAAACGGGCGCGGAAGACGTCGTCGGTGGACAGCTCCGGTGCCAGCACCTTGAGGGCAACCGAGCTGCCGATACGCGGGTTCTCGGCCTGGAAGACGACGCTCATGCCGCCCCGGCCCAGGACGGAGAGCAGGCGGTAGCCAGCGAACTCCTCACCCACCATCGGCATCATTTCGCCACCATAGGGCGGCCCGCCCGGATGGGTGCGTGCCCGGTCACCACGTCCGCCAAGTGAGGTACGCGTCGCGAGAACTGGCCGCGGTGACGGGTCCTCAGCGCGTCGACGAACGCCGGATGGAGCGGGCCGTGGCCCACCGGGTCAGGGCCGTGAGCACGAGGGCGAGCACGACGAGTGCCACCACGTCGAGCGTCCAGTACCCCGCCGAGCTCGTGGACAGCGCGTCGCGGACGGTCCCGCGGTGGTGCGGGGCGCTCTCGAGGCCCACCGACGACGCCGACGCCGCGAAGGCGAACCGTCCGGGCACCGCCCACGACAGCTGTTCCAGGCCGGCGCGGCCGGCGATCGGGAGCAGCCCGCCGCACAGCACGAGCTGCAGCATCACCAGGGCGACGAGCGCCGGCATGGTCTGCTCGCTGGAGCTGACGAGGGCGGAGATGAGGAGTCCGGCCATGACCATGGCCACGGAGACGAGGGCCAGCGGTACGACGATCTCGAGGGTGCCGAGGCCGATCACCCCGTCGCCGTCGGGGCCGGGGGTTCCTGCCACCGTCAGCAGGACGAACAGGATCGACTGGAGCGCGGCGAGGCTCCCCAGCACCGCCACCTTGCTGGCGAGGTACGCCGACACCGACAGGCCCACGGCCCGCTCGCGGGCGAAGATAGCGCGCTCCTTCACCAGCTCCCGCACGGAGATCGCGCCTCCCATCAGGACCGCGCCGAGGACCAGGATGATCAGCCTCTGGTCCACCTCGTTGGGCTCGGTCTGACGCAGCATGGACAGGCCGGCGTGGCCGGGCACGATGCGCGCCAGGACGGCGAGGACCACGGGCATGGCCACGAGCAGCACGATGAAGTTGCGGTCTGCGGCGATCACGGAGAGCGAACGCGCCACCAGCGTGCGGAACTGCCGGGTCGCCGCCGGCAGCGTCCTGCTCTGGACCGGCGCCGGGGTGAGCGACTCGTCGCGCCGCACGAACCGGCCACGCGCCGTCGACTGCTCGTAGCGGCTGGGCCACTCCGAGCTCTCGAGCGCGTTGAACACCGCGGCGAACGTCGGCACGCCGAAGAACTCGAGCAGGTCCGCCGGCGGGCCGAAGTAGGCGACCCGACCGCCCTCGGCCATGACCACGATGAAGTCGCACACCTCCAGTGCGAGCACGCTGTGGGTGACGACGACCACGATCCGGCCCGCGTCCGCGAGACCGCGGAGCAGGTCGCTCATCACCTTGATGTCCAGGCCCGGGTCGAGTCCCGAGGTCGGCTCGTCCAGGAAGAGGATCGGGGGAGCGGTCAGCAGCTCCATCGCGATCGACACCCGCTTGCGCTGTCCGCCGGAGAGCCCGGACCCGATCCGTTGGTCCAGCCGGGCGCCGAGCTGCATCTCGTCCACCACCTCGTCGACGCGGTGGTCGAGCTCGGCGGTCGAGGTGTCCGGCGTGAGCCGGAGCCGTGCGGCGTACCGCAGGGAGTCGCCGACCTTGAGCTGCGGGTGCTGGATGTCCTCCTGGGGGACGTAGCCGAGGTGGAGTCGCAGCTGGTCGTAGTCCTGGTAGAGGTCGCGACCGAGCCAGCGCACGGACCCCGACGTGGCCGGGCGCAGGCCGTTCAGCGCGCCGAGCAGCGTCGACTTGCCGGCGCCCGAGGGGCCGATGACCGCCGTGAGCGTGCCCGCGGGCAGGGTGAGCGAGACGTGGTCCAGCAGGACCTTGCCGCCCCTGGTGACCACGGACAGGTCCTCCGCCACCAGCGGCGAGCCGGCTCCCGGTGCGACGGGCAGCAGCCGATCGCCGTCCCAGCGGAGCTGAGCCGCGCCGACGCCGACCACGTCGCGTGGTCGCAGCCGGGCAGGTCCCTCGACCCGACTGCCGTTGAGGAACGTGCCGTTGTAGCTGTCGAGGTCGAGGAGGACGCCCTCACCGGACTCGCGCTCGACCACGGCGTGGTGGCGGGACACGAGCGGGTCGGCGACCACCACGTCGTTGTCCGGTTCCCGGCCGATGCTGATCCGCTCCCGGCGGGCGGGGGGCGCCGCGGTGGCCACGGTGGCGGCGACCCGCGGTGGTCGGCCGGGAGCCGAGGCGTGGCCCGGGACACTGCTGGGGACGGGGTCCAGGGCGAGCGCCACGACGGGGCCGTCCGGTGCGCCGAGCGCGATGCTCACGGTCTGCCCGGGTCGCAGGTCGTAGCTCCCGAGCCGCTGTCCGTCCACCCAGGTGCCGTTGCGGCTGTCGAGGTCGACGACCGTCCAGCCGTCGGCGGCGGGACGCAGCTCGCAGTGCCTGCGGCTCACGCGCTTGTCGCGCACGGTGATGTCGTGCTGCTGGTCGCGGCCGATCACCAGGATCTGGTCGCCGCCGAAGGACTTGCGCGTCCCGTCCCATGCGGCGGAAAAGCTCGGCACGCCCACGGCCTGACCTCCCCGGTTGTCCGGAATGGTCTCACCGCGCCCACGCGGGAGCAAGGATCGCTGCCAGCCGGTACAGCACGGTCCTACGCTGTGTGCATGTCCGACCCGAGCGCCGACGGTCCGGCGGGACCAGACGCGGTGCGGCAGGGATCGTCGTTCCTGCTCTACCGCGACGGTGACGGGCGCCAGCGGATCGTCGCGCTGGACGAGCGCGACGTGACGGTGGGACGCGACCAGGGTCTCGACGTCGCCCTGACCTGGGACGGCGAGGTGTCGCGCCTGCACGCGCACATCGAGCGGCTGGGCTCACGGTGGGTCGTCGTCGACGACGGCCTGTCACGCAACGGCACCTGGGTCAACGGGCACCGGGTCAGCGGTCGTCAGCGTCTGGAGGACGGGGACACGATCCGCTTCGGGAACACGCCGGTGACCTTCAGCTGCTCGACGCTCACCGGCGGGACCGCACCGCGTACCGTCACCGCGGTGGACGTGGCCCACGCGGTACGGATCTCCGAGAGCCAGCGACGGGTCCTGGTGGCGCTGTGCCGGCCCTACAAGGGCGGCGCGCGGTACGCCACGCCCCCCACCAACCAGCAGGTCGCGGACGAGCTCTTCCTCAGTGTGGACGCCGTCAAGACGCACCTGCGCACCCTGTTCGCCAAGTTCGACCTGGACGCGCTGGGTCAGAACCAGAAGCGAGCCCGCCTGGTCGAGATCGCCCTGCGTCTGGGCATCGTCACGGACCAGGAGCTCTGAGCACCGCCACCCGGGCACCACACCTGGGTGGCGAAACGCCACCCCTCGAGCGCTGCGCGACCCCACTTTGGCTGTCTTACCGGCACCCCCGGGCGGGAGTGATGGTTCTTGGACAGGCACCACCCGGGTGCCGGATCTCGAAGAACCAAGGGGAATCCGATGTCCACTCTCACCACCAGCCGCTCCTTCAAGCTCCACACCGGCCTGGCCGTCGCCGGCGTCGGCGTCCTGCTCACGGCAGCCCTCGGGGGCGGTCTCGGAGACACGTCCGCAGCCCGTCTCCGCTCGACCGACCGCACCCCGGGGTCGGCGCAGGCCCTCGCCGCCGGTGGCGCGGGGAGCACCGACGGCCTGGTCACCAGCGCCGACACGACCGACTTCGACTCGTTCCTCGCGAGCGTCGTGGAGGACACCGCGAACTACTGGAGCGGCCAGCTGACGGCCTGGGAGCCGCAGTACGGAACCGGTCCGTGGCAGACCGTGACCTACCAGATCATCGACAGCGGCCAGTCCGTCCTCAGCGCGTGCACCGATGGCGCGGGCAACACCACGCTCGCCGGGGACCCCGACGAGCTCGCAGGGGCGAACCCCGCGTTCTTCTGTGGCGCGGACATGACCATCTACCTGTCCAGCCAGTGGCTCTACGACAACATCTGGAACGCCTCGGGTGACAGTGCCGCGGCGAGCGACTTCGGGGTGGCCTACGCCGTCGCGCACGAGATGGGGCACGCCGTCCAGCACGACCTCGGCATCACCACCCCCGCCGACTCGGCCACGGTCGCGCCGACGGAGCTGCAGGCAGACTGCCTGGCCGGCGTGTGGAGCAACGAGAAGTACTACGAGAACCAGCTCGAGCCCGGTGACGTCGAGGAGGCGGTGGCCGAGGCCGCGGCCGTCGGTGACTACGAGTACACCGATCCGGGCTTCCACGGCACGCCGGAGGAGCGCTCGGGGGCCTTCATGGTGGGGTACGACTCCGGCGACGCCAGCAGCTGCACGCTGGACCTCGCCGACACACTGTGAGGCCGACACCTCGCCTCGCTGCAGCGCCCCGGACAGGCGGTCCGGGGCGCTGTCGTGACGTCTGGCAGGTCCCTCCGCCGCAGGACGTAAGCCTCTCCGCACTCCGAACGGCCTGACGGACGCTTGGGCTGGAGGATCGAGACGACGGAGGACCTTCATGTCTGCATCGAGCACGCCACCCGTACCGACCGCCTACCCGGCACGCCTCGAGGTCGATCACGCGGACCAGTACAACCGCGTGACGACGGCGTTCCGGATCGTGGTGGTCATCCCGATCGCGATCGTCTACGGCGTGCTCACCGCCGGCGCGAGCGAGACGGCGTACGACCAGAGCGGCGAGACGGTGAGCTCCACGAGCGGCGGGATCGTCGCAGGCCTGTTCATGGCGACCTTGCTGATGATCCTGTTCCGGCAGCGGTACCCGCGCTGGTGGTTCGACTTCGCGCTCGAGCTGACCCGGTTCGGCACCCGCATCGGCGCCTACGTCGCGCTGCTCACCGACGAGTACCCCTCGACGGTCGAGGCGCAGAGGGTCCACCTCGAGATCGACTACCCGGACGTCGAGCGAGAGCTGAACCGCTGGCTGCCCCTGGTGAAGTGGCTCCTCGCGATCCCGCACTACATCGTGCTGTTCTTCCTCTCGATCGGTGCCTTCTTCGCCGTGGTCGTCGCCTGGTTCGCGATCCTGTTCACCGGTCGCTACCCCCAGGGACTGTTCGACTACGTGGTCGGCGTGGGCCGGTGGTGGCTGCGCGTGGAGGCGTACGCGTTCCTCCTCGTCACCGACCGGTACCCACCCTTCTCACTCCGCTGAGGGAAGCTCCTGGAGCACGGCCACCGGGATCGTCCTGCCTGCCTTGCGGGCGTACCTGGCGACCTCCGGCGCGCGGGTGAGGACGGTCCCGGTCCACACCGCCTCCCGCACACTCCCGACGAGCTCGCGGGGACGGACCCGGAAGTGGTCACGGCCGATCTGCACGTCAGCCACGTCGGCCGCACGGAGGTTCAGGAACCAGTCGGGGTCCCGTGCGGAGCCCGAACCGGTGCCCCACACGACCTTGCCGTCGGGCGTCTCCAGGAAGCGCACGCAGGTGGAGCGGGGGAGACCGGTGCGTCGTCCGGGGACGGTGATCAGCAGGACGGTGACGTCCTTGCGGCCACTGCTCAGCCGGCCGTCGAGCCTCCGGTAGAGCCAGACGCCGATGCGGTTGCCGACCCGGGTGAGGCGTCGACTCATGTCCGGGCTCCCCTGTGCGCCACCGCACCCACCCGGGCGAGGTCCTGGGCCAGGCGGGCGTCGCGGTCCTGGTGGGCGGGGATGAGTCGTGCGTAGAGCCGGTCGAGCAGCCACGGCGCGCGCAGGACGGTGAACGACTGCGTGATCAGGGTGCGGTCCTCGCGCGGTTCCAGCAGGATGCGCCACACCGTGCTGTCGGGGAAGAGCGGGGTCGGTACCGTCCGCCAGACCAGCTCGTGGTGCGGGGTCGCGGCCAGGATCTCGCAGGTGCGGCCCCAGCGCGCCCAGCCGGCCCGGTTGCGACCCCGGAAGCGCGCCCCCGGGGTCGGTCCGGCGGCGCCGCCGAGCCACCGTGCGGCACGGCACTCGTGGCTCCACTCGCCGATCCGGGTGACGTCGCCGACCACCGCCCAGACCTGCGCCACCGTGGCGTCGACGACCACCTCGACGTGAGAGCTCTTCTGGACCTGGCTCATGGAGCCCTCCTCCGGTAGATCCGACGTGCGGGTGTCATGTCCCGTCACCGTTCAGCAAGAGGCGAAGCGTCGTCGCGAGCCACTCCTCGTAGTCTCCGACCGACCTGCGTCCGACCTGGGTGAGCAGGTGGAAGGCATCGGCGCCCATGACGACCCACAGCCCGTCGAGCACGTCGTCGTCGACCGGCCTGCCGACCACCATCTCCACGCCCTGGCGGATGTTGTCCCGCCGTCTGGTCTCCAGCTCGTGGAGCTTCGCCGCGAGCTCCGGCACGCTGCCGGCGGCCTCGGTGAGTGCCCGACGCAACCCCCAGGTGCGCTGGTTGAACCCCGCGAGCAGCCTCGCGGCGGCGCTGATCCGGTCTGCGAACCCGCCGACCCCGAGCGCGGCGAACTCCGGACGCTGCGACAGCGGCAGTGGCTCCGCGTCGCCGACGACGCCCACGTCGATGGCCGTCAGCAGCAACTCGGGCTTCGACCCGAAGCTCGCGTAGACCGTCTCCACCGCGACGCCGGCCGCCCCGGCGATGTCACGCATCCCGGTCGCCGACCAGCCCCGGTCGGCGAACAGTGACGTCGCCGCTGCCAGCACCGACGCGCGTGTCTGTGCCGCCTGCTCACGGCGGCGCGTCGACCGGTACGGCCGCCTCGGTTGCTCGGGGAGCGTGTCCTCGGGGGTGCTCATCGGCGCCACCTCCCACGCACGATGCTAGAACCGGACCGTATTCGATACAACGGTGTTCCAGTCAATGTCTGGACCGGCTGAGCACAGCTGTCACGGAAGGGGAGCGGCGTAGTGGTGCGCCTCGGGAGCGGCTCGGGCCTTCGGCACGTTCAGCTCCACGACCACGCGGCAACCGGGGTCGCCGACCGCGATCCTCTCCTCGAGCAGCACCGTCGCGCCGTGGTCGCTGTTGCGAGCAGCGATCCCGCCGAACACGCTCGAGGTCATCCGGCACAGGGAGGGTGCCTGCTGGACCACCGAACCGAACGGGCAGCGGTCGTTGACCAGGACGATCCGCTCGGTGCTGGCCTCGAGGACGCGGAAGCCGCCGTCGATGGCGTGCTTGAGCCGCACGTAGCACTGACCCATCAGCTCAGGAGTCATCCGACCGGTGATCGCCGCCGCGAGCCGGAACTCCTCCTCCATGCGACCACCGACGTCCGTGCCGACCTGCGCCACGGCCGCGTCGGCGGAGTCCTGCCCGTGCTCGACCTCGATGGTCTGCGCCAGCTGCACGACCAGCGCCCGGAGGAAGGCCTCCTTGCCGAAACCGCCGCTGGGCAGGGCCTCCTCGAGCGCCGGCAGTGCGGGGGTGCGACGACGTGGTGGGTCGTGGTCGACCGTGGCGGGTCGGGAGACGGGCAACGTCATCGAGACGACGAGACCCTCACCTGAGCGCTCGCGACTCTCCAGCGTGGGCGCCAGCTCCCGCATGATGAAGAGGCCGCGGCCGGACTCGGCCAGGGCGTCCGGATCCGGGTCCGGGGCCGGACCCACGTCGTCGGCGAGCCCGGCGGATTCCTGGTCGAAGCCCGGCCCGAGGTCGAAGACCGACATCGTGGGGTTGGGGCCCCGCCAAGTGAGCGAGACCCAGACCGGTCCCGCCGTGTGCCGCATCGCGTTGCCGACCGACTCCGCGACGAGGAGCTCGGCCGCGTCGAAGTCACTCTCCGGCTCGCCGTGGCGCCTCAGGTAGGCGACCAGCTCACGCCGCAGCAGCGGGAGAGTCTGGGGTGAGTCACCCGGCAGGTACCAGTCCACGCGGTCAGTGTGGCACCGCCACGAGGTGCTGTCTCCGCTCGCTGGGTGGGCAGGATTCGGCGCGCTAGTCCAGGTATCCCGTGTCCGGGTTGATGTTCGCGAGGAAGTCCCGGATCGCCCAGACCATCTCGGGCCGCGTGAACGACCGGTCCTCGGAGAGCCGCGAGCTGAACCCGTAGCCACGGTTCGGGCCGGACAGCCAGGTGAAGTCGCACTGGCTGCGCACCCCCTCGCGCGTCTCCACCTCGAAGACCTCGCCGTCGACCTCGAGGAGCGTCGCGTGGGGGATGGTCATGGCCCCACTGTGGCACGCGGCCCGACACGGGCCGACCCCACACATCCCCTGAAGTGACGACTCCTGACCCACCGGTAACACTCCGGATACCGGACAGGAGTAAGTTGCATGCCGTGACGACTGGGGGATCCTGGGACCAGCACGCCGCCGCGGTCGAGCGCCTGCGGGCGTCGTACGACGCGATACCGGCGGGTGCACCCGTCCGGCTGGCGAAGAAGACCTCCAACCTCTTCCGGCCCCGCGCCGACTCCGCGGCCCCCGGCCTCGACGTGTCCGGGCTGACCGGCGTGATCGAGGTGGACCCGGCGGCGCGGACCGCCGAGGTGCAGGGGATGTGCACCTACGAGGACCTCGTCGACGCCACCTTGCCGCACGGCCTGATCCCGCTCGTGGTGCCGCAGCTGCGCACGATCACCCTCGGCGGAGCCGTGACCGGCCTCGGGATCGAGTCCACCAGCTTCCGCAGCGGGCTCCCGCACGAGTCTGTCCTCGAGATGGACGTCTTCACCGGCGCCGGGGAGGTGGTCACGACCCGACCGGGGGACGAGCTCTTCGACACCTTCCCGAACTCCTACGGCTCGCTGGGCTACGCCACCCGGCTCCGCATCGAGCTCGAGCCCGTGCCGTCGTACGTCGCCCTGCGCCACGTCCGCTTCGACGACGCGGGTGTGCTGGCCAAGACGGTGTCGGACATCGTCGCGACCCGGACCTTCGAGGGCACCCGCGTGGACGGGCTCGACGGCGTCGCGTTCGCTCCGGGGGAGTACTACCTGACGCTGGCCACCTGGACCGACTCCCCGGACGGCGCGACGTCGGACTACACCGGCCAGGAGATCTACTACCGCTCGATCCAGCAGCGGGCAGCTGCCGGCTCCGGCACCGACCTGCTCACGATGTACGACTACCTGTGGCGGTGGGACACCGACTGGTTCTGGTGCTCCGGGGCGTTCGGGGTCCAGCACCCGGTGGTCCGCCGGCTGTGGCCGCGGCGCTACCGGCGCTCGGACGTCTACCACAAGCTGGTCGGCCTCGACCGTCGCCTCGGCATCGCCGACCGTCTCGACCGGCGTGCGGGACGGCCGCTGCGCGAGCGCGTGATCCAGGACGTCGAGGTGCCGGTCGAGCGGCTCGAGGAGTTCCTCGCGTGGTTCGACGAGGCCGTGGGCATGCGGCCGGTCTGGCTGTGCCCGCTGGTCTCGAGGCGCGACTGGCCGACCTACCCGCTGGCGCCCGGCGCGACGTACGTCAACGTCGGCTTCTGGGGCACCGTGCACGTCGGCCCGGACGCCCCCGACGGGCCGCGCAACCGCGCCATCGAGGAGCGCGTCCACGAGCTCGGCGGCCACAAGTCGCTCTACTCCGAGGCGTTCTACGACGCCGAGACCTTCGACCAGCTGTACGACGGCGCGAACCTCGCGGCCGTCAAGCGGCGCTACGACCCCGACGACAGGCTGACCAGCCTCTACGACAAGGCGGTGAGGAGACGATGACCATCACGACGTCCCGGCGAACCACGACCGGGAACCTCAGCATCGGCGACGCAGTCGCGTCGCTGCTGCGCGACGGCATGCCGGTGCGGTTCACGGCGTACGACGGCAGCGCAGCAGGAGACGCGGACGCCCCGATCGGCCTCGAGCTGCTCAACCAGCGCGGCCTGTCGTTCCTGCTCACCGCGCCGGGCGACCTCGGCATGGCGCGTGCCTACGTCTCCGGCGACCTCCGGGTCCACGGCGTGCACCCGGGCGACCCCTACGACGCGCTGAAGCTGCTGCAGAACCACCTGCGGTTCCGCAAGCCGACCGCAGCGGAGGCGCTCGCACTGGTGCGCGGGCTGGGCATCACCAACCTCAAGCCCCCGCCGCCGCCCCCGCAGGAGCACCTGCCGCGCTGGCGCCGGGTGATGGAGGGCGTGCGGCACTCGATGACCCGCGACGCCGAGGTGATCCACCACCACTACGACGTCTCCAACCGCTTCTACGAGATGGTGCTGGGGCCGTCGATGACCTACACCTGCGCGGTGTACCCGACCGCCGACGCGACGCTGGAGGAGGCGCAGCACGCGAAGTACGACCTCGTCGCGCGCAAGCTCGACCTCCAGCCCGGGCAGCGCCTGCTCGACCTCGGCTGCGGCTGGGGCGGCATGGTCCGCCACGCCGCACGGGAGTACGGCGTCAAGGCGCTGGGCGTGACGCTGTCTCGCGAGCAGGCCGCGTGGGCCCAGCAGAGGATCAAGGAGGAGGGCCTCGACCACCTCGCCGAGGTGCGGTTCCTCGACTACCGGCTGGTCGAGGAGGGTGACTTCGACGCGATCTCCTCGATCGGCCTGACCGAGCACATCGGGGTGCGCAACTACCCGGCGTACTTCGGGTTCATCCGCGACAAGCTGCGTCCGCAGGGGCGGCTGCTCAACCACTGCATCACCCGGCACGACAACATCCCGCGCAGCACCGGGGCGTTCATCGACCGCTACGTCTTCCCCGACGGCGAGCTGATCGGGTCGGGCAAGATCATCACCGAGGTGCAGAACGCCGGCCTCGAGGTGCAGCACGAGGAGAACATCCGCGTGCACTACGCCAAGACGCTCGCCGGCTGGTGCCAGAACCTGGTGGACAACTGGGACGAGTGCGTCGCCGAGGTGGGGGAGGGCACCGCCCGCGTGTGGGGCCTCTACATGGCCGGCTCCCGGCTCGCGTTCGAGCGCAACGAGATCCAGCTGCACCACGTCCTCGCCACGAAGACCGACGAGAACGGCGAGTCGGGCTACCCGCTGCGGCACACCTTCTGAGCCGACCCGTCGCTCCCGACCCGCGTGACCGTCGACCCGTCGTCAGCCGACGACGGGTCGACGCGTCTCGATGTGAACAAGCGACGGGTCGGCGAATAGCCTTGACCGGTGAGCACGAGAGCCAGGCAGTACGCAGCAGAGGTCCTGCGACGTGAGCAGCTCACCCCCCACCTGGTCCGGCTGACCCTGGGCGGTCCCGGGCTGGCTGCCTTCGCGAGCACCGGCATCCCCGACGAGTGGGTCGGCCTGGTGGTGCCGCAGCAGTTCCAGAGCCGCTACTACACGGTGCGGTCCTGGGACGGGGCGGAGCTGGTCCTCGACGTCGTCGTGCACGAGGTCGGGCTGGTCACCGAGTGGGCCGCCCGCGAGTGCGTGGGCGAGACGGTCACGGTCACCGAGCCCAAGGGCTCCTTCGCGATGCCCGACGAGGCCGCGTGGCTGCTGCTGGTCGGCGACCTGACCGCGATGCCGGCGATGGCCCGGATCGCCGAGTCCGTCCCGCGCGACCTGCCCGTCCGGATCTGGGCGGAGGTGCCCGACGCCGACGTCCTGAGCGGCTCCGCGTACCTCCCCGAGGGTGTCGACGTGACCTGGCTGGCCCCGCCGGCCGCCGGGCAGAGCGACCTGGCCGCGGTCGTGGAGGGCATCGACTGGCCCGAGGGCGACGGCTACTTCTGGATGGCGGGGGAGTCCGCGCAGATGCGGGCGATCCGCAAGCACCTGATGCGCGAGCGGCAGCTGCCGAGCGCGGCGTACGACGTGATGGGCTACTGGCGCGGGGTGGCCCGGCGCCAGCCCCGTGCGGTCGACCCCGGCCCGATCTGGCGGGCGGGCAAGATGGCAGGCAAGGCCGATGACCAGATCTGGGCCGACTACGACGAGGCGAGGACCCGGCATGAGTGAGCACAGGAGTGGGTTCGCGTCGTTCGTCGGCCGCCCGAACGCAGGCAAGTCGACGCTGACGAACGCGCTGGTCGGCACCAAGGTGGCCATCACCTCGGACAAGCCGCAGACCACGCGGACGGTGGTGCGCGGCATCGTGCACCGCGACGACGCCCAGCTGATCCTCGTGGACACGCCGGGCCTGCACCGGCCGCGCACGCTGCTCGGCGAGCGGCTCAACGACCTGGTGAAGACCACGCTGTCGGAGGTCGACGTGGTCTCGGTGTGCTTCCCGGCGAACGAGAAGATCGGGCCGGGCGACAAGTTCATCATCAACGAGATCGCCAAGATCAAGCGCACCACCAAGGTCGCGATCGCGACCAAGACCGACCTCGCCACCCCCGAGCAGATCGGCCTGCACCTGCTGGCGATCCAGGAGGCCGGGCGCGAGGCCGGCATCGAGTGGGCCGAGATCGTGCCCGTGTCGGCGAAGTCCGGTGACCAGGTCAAGCTGCTCGAGGACCTTCTCGTCGGACTGCTCCCCGAGGGCCCGCAGCTCTACCCCGAGGGCGACCTCACCGACGCTCCCGAGGAGATCCTGGCGGCGGAGCTGGTCCGCGAGGCCGCGCTCGACGGCCTGCGCGACGAGCTGCCCCACTCGGTCGCGGTCGTGGTGGAGGAGATGGCCCTGCGCGAGGGCCGCCCCGACGACAAGCCGCTGCTGGACATCCACGCCAACCTCTACGTCGAGCGCGACTCCCAGAAGGGCATCATGATCGGCCCGAAGGGCGCCCGGCTCCGCAAGGTCGGCACCGTGGCCCGCCAGCAGATCGAGGCGCTGCTCGGCACGCCCGTCTACCTCGACCTGCACGTGAAGGTGGCCAAGGACTGGCAGCGCGACCCGCGCCAGCTGCGCAAGCTCGGGTTCTGAGCCCGCCTCTGCTCAGCTGCGCAGGTACGACGCACCGTTCACGTCGATGATGGTGCCCGAGGCGAACCGGGCGTCGGGCGAGGCGAGCCACACCACCGCAGCGGCGACCTCCTCGGGGCGCGCCACCCGCCCGAAGGGCGACTGGCCGCGCACGGCGTCCCCGCCCGGGCCGTCGAGCACCTCCCGCGCCATGTCGGTCTCCACGAATCCGGGTGCCACCGTCCCGACCGTGATCCCGTGCGGCGCGAGGACGAGCGCCATCGACTGCCCGAAGGCGTTCATCCCCGCCTTGGACGCTCCGTAGGCCGGGCACTCGGGCTCGCCGCGGAAGGCGCCCCGGCTCGACACGTTGACGACGGCGCCGCCACCCGCGGCCCGCAGGTGCGGGATCGCGCAGAACGTGGCGTTGGCGGCACTGCCGAGGTTGGTGGCCAGGGTTCGTGACCACACGTCCTGCCAGTCCTCGTACGACGTCGACAGCGGCGGGTGGGCGACGAAGACGCCGGCGTTGTTGACCAGGACGTCGAGCCGGCCGAGCTGCTGCGCGGCGGAGTCCACGGCCTCGCGCACGGCGTCCGGCTGGGCCACGTCGGCCTGCACGACGACGTGCCCGTCACCCGGCAGCGAGTCGAGCACCGTTTCGGCGGCCTCCACCGACGTCCCGTAGTGGACCGCGACCCGGTCACCCTGCTCGGCGAAGGCCCGGGCGATCGCGGCTCCGATGCCGCGCGAGCCCCCGGTGACGAGGACGCCGCGGCCAGACGTGTGCTCGACCATGGCGACATCCTCTCGTGGTCGGGTGCGGGCCGTCAGTCCGGCACCCAGCACAGGCCGTAGTGCTGCCCGCCGTCCCACTTCTCCTTGGTCGGCCATTCGTAGCCCCAGGTGAACTGCAGCGGGTCCGCCGCCGCGGCCCGCCCGGCGTCCTCGCAGGGCGCCTGGCCGGCCTCGCGAGCGGCTGCCGGGCCGGGGTAGCGAGCGCCCGCGAAGTGCACGACCTCGACCGCGCGCCAGCTGTGCGGCCGGGAGCAGATCACCCGGAAGAAGTCGGCGTGGCCGGGCTCGGCCGTGCTGCACATGCCGAACCGGTCCCGGCCCTCGGCGGTGCCGAGGACCCCGCCCATCCGCGGGGCCAGCGGCGCGAGCCGGCCCTCGGAGGCGACGGCGATCACGTCGCAGCGGTACCAGTCGGCGCCGGCGTCGGAGAGCTTGACGGTGGGGGTGAACCAGACGGCACGCAGCATGCTCAGGTGCAGGTCGTCGAGGCTGCCGCCGAGGTACGCCGGCAGCCGGCGCGGGCACTCGGTCGCGACCTGGGACTGGACCCGGTCGGAGTCCACGGCCAGCAGGTGCCCGTCGACGACGGCGTCGAGCACACCCACGGCGTACGTCATCGAGGTGTGCGGCTTCGCGCAGGGCACCGACTTCGCCCCGCTGGTCGGGGCGAGCGCCTGGTCGTAGCCCAGCGCGTAGCAGGCCCGTTCGCGCGGGGCGGGCACGCGCGCCGCGGGCGTCGGCGTGGGCGACTCCGACACCGTCGCCGAGGACGACGCGGACGGTGACGGTGCGGAGGAGCCGTCACCGTCACCGGTGCAGCCGGCCAGCAGCAGCGCCGGCAGGAGCACGGACGCGAGGACGGCGGCCAGGCGCTTCACCGGTCGGTCCTCGCCCAGCAGACCGAGCGCCGGTTGCCGGCCTTCCACTCGGCCTCGTGGAAGTAGGTGTAGCCGATGTCGTAGTTCACGGGGTAGCCCAGCCAGGCGCCCACCGAGTCCGAGCAGAAGTCCCGGGTCTTCACCTCGACCAGCCGGTCGCCGGGGTAGGGGTCGTCGTCCTCGCCCAGCTTGATCGTCGTCACCGCGCGCCAGTCGTGGGGCTCGGAGCAGGGCACCTTGACCGAGCCCGCCACCGAGGGGCCGTCGGCGCAGACGAGCCAGTCGTCGTCGAGCTTGCCGAGCATCAGGCCCTCGGCGGTCTCCGGCAGCTCGACGTAGTCCTTGCTCTGGTCGCCGCCGCCGACCACGTCGCAGCGGTACCAGCGGGCGCCGTCGTCCCAGGCGCTCTCCGAGGGCCGGAACCACGCCCAGCTGGTGACCGTGCGCATCACCAGGCTCTCGTCGGCGCCGAGGAACCGCATGAACTTCTTCGAGCAGGTCTCGTAGGCCCAGGCGCCCAGTGCGTCGGCGTCCCAGTCGGCGTCCTCGAACGAGTCCGGCAGGGTGCCGACGGCGAACGTCTGGGCGGTGTGCGGCTCGGCGCAGTCGACGGTGCGGGTCGCGTTGCTGGGCTGCGCGACGTCCTCGGGCGTGAGCACCCGGCAGGCGCCGAGCTCGGGCACCTCGACCGAGTCGACCTGGTCGGGGTCCGCGTTGCTGCCCTGCGCCTGCTCGGTGGTGCAGCCGGCGAGGAGGGCGAGCGCACCGACCAGGAGGGATACGGCGAGCGCGCGCACGTGCGGCACGGACCCTCCCTCCCTGATGTCCCGCGTGGTGTTCGAGAACGACCGTGATCGTACCCGTGGGTCAGCCGGCGAGCAGAGCCGCCAGCGTCCCGCCGAGCTCGTACGCCGCGGCCTGCTGCTCCTCGCCCACCTCGCCGAGGACCTCCAGCACCTCCGCGGCCTGGCGCCAGGGCAGCGCCCCGACGATCGACTGCACCGAGCGGACGGCCCCGGTGGTGTCGTAGCGTCCGTGCACCCACAGCCCGTACGGCTTCTTGCCTCCTGCCGCTGCCGTGGCGGAGCCGTCCTCGGCCAGCGCGCCGCCGGCCTCGAGGAAGATCGAGTCGAAGAAGTGCTTGAGCGCGCCGCTCATGTAGCCGAAGTTCGCGGTCGTGCCGAGCAGGTAGCCGTCCGCGCCGAGCACGTCCGCCGCGGTCGCCTCCAGTGCCGGGCGGACCACGACCTCGACTCCCTCGATCGCGCCGTCGTGGGCGCCCGCCACCACCGCGTCGGCCAGCGAACGCACGGTGGGCGTGGGGGAGTGGTGCACGATCAGCAGTCGGGCCATCCGGCCGAGCGTAGCGCCGGGCGCTGCCGGCCCGGTTCCGCCCGGTGGGCGTGCTAGCGGCGGGCAGGAAGCCTGTAGGCGATGCCGTCCATGGAGTGGATGGGCCTGATCCCCATCGCCTCGAGGATGGTCGGCATGATGTCGACCGACCGGACCGGCGCCCGGAGGTCGCGACCGGAGAGGCCGGCCCCGGTGAACACGATCGGGATCCGCTGGGCGGCGCGCTGGATGCCGCCGTGGTCCCCGGCGACGGAGTACGTCGTGTCGTCGGGGAGCGTGGCGATCAGGTCGGGTCCGTAGGGGGCCGCCTCGGTGTCGACGAGCTCGTGGGCCCGGCGCACGAACCACCGTCGTTCGCCGGCGGAGTGCATCCGGCCCCACCTCACCCGGGAGACCCGGTCGAAGTGGTCCCCGTCGCGCCGCCAGACGGCGGTCACGCCGGCCATCGTGCGCATCGCGGCGGCGGCCTCGGCGACCTTGGCCGGCGACTGGTCCTTGAGCCACACGCGCAGCATCGAGTCGCTGTAGGAGAGGCCGACGTTGTCCGTGGCGACCAGCGGGGCCAGTGCGGCCTGGGGCCGGTCGTAGACGTCGTCGTTCTCGGGGTCGCCGTAGTACCAGTTGTTGTAGCCGTAGTCCTGCTCGGGCACCAGGTCGCCGTAGAAGTGGCGGCCGGCGACCGAGCCGTGGTCGGCGGTGAGCACCACGAGGGTGTCGTCGAGGACGCCCTGTGCCCTCAGCTCGGCCATGATCTTGCCGACCTGGCGGTCGGCCGTGGCGGTGGCGGCCCGCATGTGGGTCATCGGGTCGCCGTCGGCGCCCGTGGGTCCCGGGTCGGAGGTGCCGCCCCACATGTGTGCCGCCTTGTCGACGCCGGGGAGGGTCACGAAGATCCCGTTCCAGTCGGCCTCGTGGCGCATGACCTGGACCGCGGCGTCGGCCGCCCAGACGTCGCCACCGCGGTGGGCAGGGTCGTGGCCGGTCACGTAGCGGTCGCTGTCGAGCGGGTAGAGGATCGCCGGGAGCTTCGTGGTGTCGTAGGCGTAGTCCGGGTAGCCGCTGTGCACCCAGAACCGGCTGCAGGGCCCCCGGGTGATGTACGACGGCACGTTGATGCCGGTCGGCATGCGCCACGAGCCGGGGACGCCCGGACAGGCCGGGGCACTCCCGAAGGTGATGATCGAGTCCGAGCCGGCGCCACCGAACGCCCAGGCGGCGTACCCCTTGGGGCTGATCGTGAAGGTCTTGGCCGACGGGTCGGCGGCACCCAAGTAGTCCGCGAGCTTCGGGTAACCGGCCGCCTGCTGCAGGGCGAACATCTCGTCGCTGCCGAAGTTGCTGGTGATGTAGAGCTGGTCGGGGTTGTCCGGCTCCTCGTCCGGCAGCACCCCGGCCACGTCGCGGTAGCCCTCGTCGGTCCAGCCCATGTGCTTCGGGAGCTGGCCGGAGGTGATCACGTTGTGGGTCACCACCGTGACCGACCCGGTGTGGCCCACGTAGCCGTGAGGTGTGTCGACGCCGCGCTGCATCAGGCCCTCGACGTGGCGCATGTCGTACTTCCTGACGATCTGCCTGCTCAGGGAGTCGACGACGATGATGACGACCTTCGTGGGGTGGTCGGCCGCGCGACCGTCCGGCGCCGCGCCGGACGGGTCGACCGGGGCGCTCGCCTCGGCGACGGTCTGGGCACCCGTCGCGGTGAGGGCGATCGCGGCGATGACCGCGGCGATGGTGCGGGGGCGGACACGATGCATGGCGGTTTCCCTCCCGGCGCGGCCGTCTCCCGCGAACCGTGTGCCGAACGTATGCCTCGCGGCCGGCCGCGGGCATCCCCCAGAGAAGGGGTCCGACTCTGTGGCAGGTTGTGTCGTGTCGACGCGTTGCCGTTCGTGGTCAGGGTGAAGGCGGTCGCGAGGACCGCCCCGGAACTGAGGAGAAGTCATGACGCACTACCTGATGTCGGTCCACGGCCCGGCCGAGATGGGCGAGTTCGGCAACTACGGCTCCCGGGAGGAGATGGAGGACGCGTTCGCCGCCACCGGTGCCTTCAACGACAAGCTGCAGGCGGAGGGCTACTGGGTCTTCGCCGGCGGCCTGGAGCCGGCCACGACGGCGACCGTCGTCGACGGCCGGGGCGAGTCGCCCGTGATCACCGACGGCCCCTACCTCGAGAGCAAGGAGGTCATCGGCGGGTTCTGGGTCATCGACGTGCCGGACCTCGACGTGGCGCTCCGGCTCGCGGCGGAGGGGTCGAAGGCGTGCCGGGGCAAGGTCGAGGTCCGCCCGTTCGGCGGCCTGGCCTGAGCCGGCCGGGCGACGACTGACCATGACGGAGACCGGGACGGCGGCCGTCGAGCGGGTCTTCCGCGAGGAGTACGGCCGCCTGATCGCCACGCTCGTCCGCCGCTTCGGCGACATCGACCTCGCCGAGGAGGCGGCGGGCGAGGCGCTCATGATCGCCCTGGAGAGGTGGCCGGAGACCGGCGTGCCTCCCAACCCCGGCGGCTGGCTCACCACCACCGCGGGCAACCGCGCGATCGACCGGATCCGCCGCGAGAAGCTGCGCGACGCCAAGCACCAGGCGGCCCTGATGATCCACGACGACACGCCCCACGAGGCCACCGGACCGGTCGAGGACGACCGGTTGCGGCTGATGTTCACCTGCTGCCACCCGGCGCTCGCGCCCGAGGCGCGGATCGCGCTGACGCTCCGGCTCCTCGGCGGGCTGACGGTGCCCGAGATCGCGCAGGCGTTCCTCGTGCCCGAGACCACGATGGCGCAGCGGATCACCCGGGCGAAGAAGAAGATCGCGGCGGCGAAGGTGCCCTACCGGGTGCCCGAGGCCGCCGACCTCCCCGACCGGCTGGGCGGAGTGCTGGCGGTGCTGTTCCTCGTGTTCAACGAGGGCTACCTGGCCAGCGGTGAGGGTGACCCGGTCCGGGCGGAGCTGACGGGTGAGGCGATCCGGCTGACCCGGGTCCTGCACGGACTCCTCCCCGAGGAGCCGGAGGTGACCGGCCTGCTCGGGCTGCTGGTGCTGATCGAGGCCCGGCGTGAGGCCCGCGTCCGCAACGGCCAGCTGGTCCCGCTGGACGAGCAGGACCGCGCCGGGTGGGACCGCACCCTGGTCGCCGAGGGCCACGGCCTGGTCCGCGAGTGCCTCGCGATCAACCGGCCCGGTCGCTACCAGATACTCGCCGCGATCAACGCCGTGCACACCGACGCTCCCAGGGCCTCGGACACCGACTGGTCACAGGTGGTCGCGCTCTACGACCAGCTGGTCCGGCTCGACCCGTCACCGATCGTCGCGCTGAACAGGGCGGTCGCGGTGGCGGAGCTGGACGGCCCGGACGTCGGCCTCGCCATCGTCGACCGGCTGCCCCTCACCGGCTACCACGCCTGGCACGCCACCCGCGCCGAGCTGCTGCGCAGGCTCGGCCGGAGCACCGAGGCGAAGGAGGCGTACGACGCCGCCATCGCCGCCACCCAGAACTCCGCGGAGCGTGCCTACCTGGGCCGGAAGCGCGGCGAGCTGGTCTGAGCCGGGTCGGGCTCGCGACTCTGGCCGCTCGGCTCGCGTACGTCGGTCAAGCCGTCGCTGAGAGCAGCTGTCCGTACCCGGGGACCGGGACGGGCGACCCGGCCGCCTGCAGCATGCCCCACAGGAGGACCTGGTTGGCCGTGCAGACGGGCCGTGCCAGGGACTCCTCCAGCGCAGCGATGGCCCCCACGCTCCGGAAGCCGTTGCCGCCCACGAACACCGCCTCAGCGGTCTCGGGTGTGTGCACGCGGATCCACTCATGGAGCGCGGCCGGCTCGATGCTCCGCTGGTCGCTCGGAAGGC
The DNA here is from genome assembly GCF_042653125.1 of Nocardioides sp. GCM10023255. NCBI lineage: Bacteria > Bacillati > Actinomycetota > Actinomycetes > Propionibacteriales > Nocardioidaceae > Nocardioides > Nocardioides sp. GCM10023255. Next base: position 40,035 of record NZ_JBHSHU010000003.1, on the reverse strand, counting down.
TGCACGGTGCGTGGGAGACCACCTCGAAACCCTGCGAGGAGAAGTACTCGGCACCGAGCCGGTCGAGCTCCTCGTCGAACCACGGGGGATCGACGACGCTGATCCTGCTCGCGCCGACGTGGCGGAGGGCCTGGACCGCGGCAGCGCAGGTGGGGACGACCGGCACGCCGGATGCGCGGCTCCGGAGTCGCTCGACCAGCTCAGCCTCGGCGGCGGCGCCGGTCACGTAGGCGGAGCTTGTGAAACCGATGCCGATGACCGCAAGCGGTGCGGCGGCGAGCAGCGAGACCGCGTCGTCGATGTGGGGTGGTTCCACGAACGCCGCGACGGGCGCCAGGGGGATCGTCGGATCCATGGCGCCACCCGCCGCCATGGCGCCGAAGGGGACCCGAGCGGCGTGCACACCGATCGTCGCGGGCGCCATGGCCCTGATCTCCGACTCCGGGCCCACGTCCGCGTGCGGCGTGATCACTCCGATGCGGGTGCGGACGTCCCACCCGTCTGGCTGCCACATCGCGGCCTCCCCTCCGGGACGGCACCGGGACGGCCACCGTCACGAGCTCGTCTCCATGACAGCACGGCTGCTGTCATCGCACCACCTCACGATCGCGCGTGGGCCGTCGGCCGCCGAGGCGGTTGGCCGCGGTCAGACGACCAGCGCGACCCGCCCCGAGCCGGTCCCGTCCTGCAGTCGCCGCACCGCGTCATCGGCCTCGGCCAAGGGGTAGCTGCGGTCCAGCACCGGACGGACCTTGCCGGCGGCGACGAGGTCGTTGACCGCCGCCAGGGTGGCGGCATCCTCCTTCGCCACGAAGAAGCCCAGCCGCTGGTGGACGAACGGCGAGAGCAGGGCGGCCGACAGCTGGCGCTGCATGCCCCCGATCCACCGGTCTCCCTCTCCGCCGACGATGACCAGCCGGCCGCGCGGAGCCAGCGCGTGCCGCAGCCGCCTGATGGGAGTCCGACCGAAGACGTCGATGATGACGTCGTACCGGACCCTGCCGTCGGTGAAGTCCTCGCGGGTGTGGTCGACGACGCGGTCGGCCCCCAGCGAGCGGGCCAGGTCCAGGCTCCGGGTGCCGCACACGCCGGTGACCTCCGCCCCCGACGCCTTGGCCACCTGGACCGCGATGCTCCCCACCGCGCCCGTGGCACCCACCACCAGCACGTGGTCGCGGGCGCCGACGTGGGCGTGGTCGCGCACGGCCTGCAGGGCAGCGAACGCCGAGTAGGGCAGCACCGCCGCCTCCTCGAAGGTGAGCCCGTCGGGCTTGGTCGCCACCTTGGCCTCCGGGGCCGCGACGTACTCGGCGTACGCACCTTTCGCAGCGCCGTAGACCTCGTCCCCCGGGCGGAACCGGGTCACGGCCCCGCCGACTGCCTCGACCCGCCCGGCGAAGCTGACACCGGGGACGCCCCGCTTGGGCGACCGTAGGCCCGTGCCCAGTCGCATGAGGTACGGCTGGCCCGTCATGAAGTGCAGGGCACCCCGGTCCACGCCGGCGGCGACCACGTGCACGAGGACGTCGCGATCACCGATCTCGGGCCGGGCGACCTCGCCGACGGACAGCGCGTCCGCCCCGCCGTACCGGTGCTGCACGATGGCTCTCATCTCGACCCTCCAGGAGTGCTGCGTCACCACCATCGTGGACCTGGCGCGAGAGCACGTCATGGGACCTTCGGCACCGGGGCTCCGTGATGACCCGACCTGCCGCCTGAGAGGGTGGCGCCCGTGAAGGACGTCGACCTCGAGACCATCCGCCTGTTCCTGCACGTGCTGGCCGCGACGGTCTGGGTCGGCGGTCAGGTCACGCTCGCCGCGCTGGTGCCCGCCCTGCGCGCCGCCGGCACCGATGTGCCGAAGGCCGCCGCGAACGCCTTCAACCGGATCGCCTGGCCGGCGTTCGGGGTGCTGGTGCTGACGGGCGTCTGGAACGTCGTCGCGGCGGACGACGACAGCGCGGCGTTCCAGAACACGCTGTCGCTGAAGTACGTCCTCGTGCTGGCCTCGGGCGTCACCGCGTACCTGCACGCCCGGGCGACGTCGAAGCGGGGCATGGCGGTGTTCGGCGCGCTCACCGGCCTCACCGCGCTCGCGGCGCTCTTCGTCGGGATCATGCTCGCCGAGTAGCCACGGCCTCGGCCATCAGGCGGGCCAGCCGCAGGGCGTCGGGCGAGCCCGGCAGTTCCTCCAGCGGCACGCGCAGCGGGATCCGCCAGTTCTCGCGGGCCACGGTGCCGGGCACGTTCGGCCGGCGCTCCTCGAGCACGGCGTCCTCCAGAGCCACCGACAGCAGGAGGCAGGGCGCCTGTGCGAGGCGGTGGTACGCCGCGTCGACGGCGTCGCGCGCGGGCGCGGCGTCGTCGAGCTCGCCACCCCGCCGCAACCGGGCGAGCAGGTCGGCGCGGCCGCCGCGGACGTCCTGCTCGCTCATCGAGGTGCTGGCGAGCTGGTCCTCGGCGTCGGAACCGGTCCACAGGCCGGCGACCGTCGGCAGGTCGTGGGTGGTGACCGTGGCCAGCGCGCCCTCGGGCCAGTCGGCCGGCTCGTCGTCCTCGAACCACAGCACCTTGTAGGAGAGGATCCCGCGCTCGGCCAGCGCCTCCCGGACCCCCGGCTCCACCGTGCCGAGGTCCTCACCGACGACGACGGCCTGCGCCCGGTGCGACTCGAGCGCCACGATGTCGAGCAGGTCGTCGGCGGGGTAGCGCACGTAGGCGCCCTCGGTCGCGCCCATGCCGTCGGGGATGCACCAGAGCCGGAAGAGCCCCATCACGTGGTCGATGCGCAGCCCGCCGGCGCCGGCGATCGTGCCGCGCACGGACTGGACGAAGGGCTCGTAGTCCGCGGCCCGGAGCCGCCACGGCACCAGCGGGGGTGAGCCCCAGTCCTGGCCGGTGGTGTTCAGCAGGTCCGGTGGGGCGCCGACGGTGAGGCCGGAGGCCACCTCGTCCTGCCAGGCCCACGCGTCGGCCCCGCCGCCGGACACCCCGATCGGCAGGTCCTGCAGGACGGTCGTGGTGCCGGTCGCGGCGCTGAGCTGGACGTCGAGCTGCCACTGGAGCCAGGCATGGAAGGCGATGCGGTTGCGGTGCGTGGCGGCGTACGCCTCCACCTCCGGCCCGTCCGGGCGGTGGAGGCCCTCGGGCCAGGCCCGCCAGTCGGGGCCCATCTCCTCGGCGAGCGCGCACCAGGTGGCGAACTCCTCCAGGCCGCGGCCCTGCCCGCGCCGCCACGCCGTGAACGTCGGGTCGGCGGCCGCCTCGGCCGAGACGAAGGCCTGCCACAGGGCCGCCCGCTTGAGCGCCCACACGCCGTCGCGGTCGATCAGGTCGGTGGCGTCGAGCCGCGCGCGGGCGCCGTCGTCGAGTGTGGGGGAGAAGCCCGGCACGTCGTCGACCCGCAGGTAGACGGGGTTGCGGAACCGGCGGCTGGCGGGCAGGTAGGGGCTGGCCTCCTGGGGGAGCGTGGGTGCCACCGCGTGCAGCGGGTTCACCAGCAGGAAGCCGGCGCCCAGCGACTCCGACCACTCGCGCAGGGCGCGGAGGTCGCCGAGGTCGCCGATGCCCCAGCTCGACCGCGAGCGGGCAGCGTACAGCTGCACGGTCCAACCCCACTGCTGCGAGTCGGGCAGCCAGCACCGCCCGGGTGAGACGACCAGCCGACGCCACGGTCCGGGCCCGTCCGCGCCGAGCTGCTGGAACCGGTGGTAGCCCAGCGGGAAGTCGTCCGGGACCACGTCGCCGACGCGGCGGACGCGCTCGTCCTCGCACTCGACCACGAGCGGCCCGAGCCCGAGGCGGCGACCCGGTCGGGTCACCACGGGGGCCCGGTCCTCGAGGTCCGGCGGGGGAATGCCGATCGCCGCCCGCAGGGCCGCGACGGACGCGTCGGACGCGACCCGGGGCTTCCCGTAGGCGTCCACCCAGTCCCGCTGGACGCCCCGGTCGTCCGTCCCCACGGCCCTCAGCCGTCCAGCTTCTTGACCACGCGCGCGGGGTTGCCGACGGCCACGACGTTCGCCGGCAGGTCGCGGGTCACGACCGCGCCCGCGCCGACGACGGTGTTCTCGCCGATCGTGACGCCGGGACAGACGATCACGCCGCCGCCGAGCCACACGTTGTCGCCGATGGTGATCGGCTCGGCGGCCTCCCACTTGTCCCGGCGCGGTCCCGGCTCGACCGGGTGGGTGGGCGTCAGCAGCTGGACGTTCGGCCCGATCTGCACGTCGTCGCCGATCGTCACCCGGGCCACGTCGAGGCACACGAGGCCGAAGTTCGCGAACGTCCCGGACCCGATGAAGGTCTGGTAGCCGTAGTCGCAGTGGAACGGCGGCCGGATCTCGGTGTCCTCGCCGATCGCGCCGAGCAGGTCGACCAGGACCTCCCGGCGCTCCAGGGCCGCGTCGGGTGCCAGCTGGTTCAGCCGCTGGCAGAGCGTTCGTGCCCGGAGGCTCTCCCGCGCCAGGTCGGGGTCGTCGGCGATGTAGGGCTCACCCGCGAGCATCCGCTCGCGCATGCTGCGCTCGTCCGTCATGCCCAGATCGTGTCATGCGCGACCCCGGCGGGGCGGTCCTATCGTGGGGTCATGCGGCTGCCGCGGGTACGACGAAGCTTCGTGCTGCCGGGCGTCATCATCGCGCTGTCCGCTCTGGTCGTGGGCGCGGGCGCCGCCGCCGCGTTCGAGTCCGACACCGTCGGCAGCTACTGGGAGGGCCTGTGGTGGGCGCTTGCCCTGATGACGACCGTCGGCTTCGTCGAGGGCACGCCGACCAGCGTGGGCGGTGCGGTGACCTCGGCCCTGCTGATGGTGGCCGGCTTCCTGCTCCTCTCGCTGATCAGCGCCGCCCTCGCCTCGCTGTTCGTCCGCGAGGACGAGGAGCCCGCGGAGGAGCGGGAGGAGGCGCTGGAGCAGCAGGTGCTGGAGCGGCTCGCGGCGATCGAGCAGCGGATCGCCGCGATCGAGCAGCGGCTGGGCGGTGCGGGATCGAGCAGTGAGACACCCGTCCCGCGCTCCGGGACAGGTGGGCTATCGTGAACGGGTCATGATGCGCCAGCTTCTCCTTCGCTGCCGCAGCGAGGTCTGAGCCAGAGCCGGACCCCCTCGCTGCGGAGTGAGCGCGTGCGACCGGCCGCCCAGCACCGACCCAGCGAGGACACCATGACCACTGCATCGAACATCTCGGGTTCCCAGAAGCCCAGCGGCATGCCGGTGGAGCGCTACCGCGCCTACCCGCCGATCGACCTGCCCGACCGGACCTGGCCCACGAGGACGATCACCGAGGCGCCGCGCTGGCTCTCGACCGACCTGCGCGACGGCAACCAGGCGCTCATCGACCCGATGAGCCCGGCCCGCAAGCTGAAGATGTTCGAGCTCCTGGTGAAGATGGGCTACAAGGAGATCGAGGTCGGGTTCCCCTCGGCCAGCGAGACGGACTTCGCGTTCGTCCGCCAGCTCATCGAGCAGGACCGGATCCCCGACGACGTCACGATCTCGGTGCTGACCCAGGCCCGCGAGGACCTGATCGAGCGCAGCGTGCAGTCGCTGGTCGGCGTACCCCGCGCCAACATCCATCTCTACAACGCGCTGGCCCCGCTGTTCCGCCGCGTGGTCTTCCACGCCGGCAAGGACGAGGTCAAGGCGATCGCCACCCGCGGCACCGAGATGGTCATGAAGTACGGCGAGTCGTACCTGGACATGACCGTCATCGGCTACGAGTACAGCCCCGAGATCTTCACCTCCACCGAGCTGCCGTTCAGCCTCGAGGTCTGCGAGGCGGTCTCCGACGTGTGGCAGCCGGAGGACGGTCGCGAGATCATCCTCAACCTGCCCGCGACGGTCGAGTCCGCGACGCCGAACGTCTACGCCGACCAGATCGAGTGGTTCTCCCGCCAGCTGACGCGGCGCGAGAACACCGTCGTCAGCCTCCACCCCCACAACGACCGGGGCACCGCGGTCGCAGCGACCGAGCTGGCCATGATGGCCGGCGCCGACCGGGTCGAGGGCTGCCTGTTCGGCCACGGCGAGCGCACCGGCAACGTCTGCCTGGTGACGCTGGGCATGAACCTCTTCAGCCAGGGCGTCGACCCGATGATCGACTTCTCAGACATCGACGAGATCCGTCGCACGGTGGAGTACTGCACCCAGCTGCCGGTCCACCCGCGCCACCCCTACGCGGGCGACCTCGTCTACACCGCCTTCTCCGGATCCCACCAGGACGCCATCAAGAAGGGACTGGAGGACCTCGACCGGCAGGCCGCCGAGCAGGGCGTCCCGGTCGAGCAGCTGCCGTGGGAGGCGCCGTACCTGCCGATCGACCCGAAGGACGTCGGCCGGTCCTACGAGGCGGTCATCCGCGTCAACAGCCAGTCCGGCAAGGGCGGCGTGGCCTACATCCTCAAGGCCGAGCACAAGCTGGACCTGCCGCGCCGCGCGCAGATCGAGTTCAGCCGCGTGGTCCAGGAGCGCACCGACGCGGAGGGCGGCGAGATGTCGCCCGACGAGATCTGGTCGGTCTTCTCCACCGAGTACCTCCACCGCGAGTCGCCGCTGAAGCTCAACTCCGTGCACACCTCCTCGGCGGCGGGGGAGAAGGACGCGCTCACGGTCAACGTGTACGTCGACGGCGAGCTGCAGACCCTCGAGGGCAGCGGCAACGGCCCGATCGCGGCGTTCGTGAACGCGATCAACGAGCTGCCCGACGCCGACGGCGGCAGCCGCTTCGACGTCCGAGTCCTCGACTACGCCGAGCACGCGCTCTCGTCGGGTGGCGACGCCATCGCGGCGGCGTACGTCGAGTGCCTCGTCGGTGACCAGGTCTTCTGGGGCGTGGGCCTCGACCCCAACATCGTGACGGCCTCGCTCAAGGCCGTGATCAGCGCGGTCAACCGCGCCTGAGCGGGAGCCGCACCGTGAACGTGGTGCCGGCGAGGTGGGCCGACTGCACACCGACCCGGCCCCCGTGCGCGGCGACGATGGCGGCCACGATCGACAGGCCCAGCCCGGTGCCCTGGATCGCGCGCTCCTGGGCCGTCGAGGAGCGGAAGAACTTCTCGAACAGCCCGCCCTGCTCCTCCTCGGGGATGCCGATCCCGGTGTCCCGGACGGTCAGCACGGCCTCGCCGTCCTGCTCCTCGAGGCGGCAGTCGATCTCGCCGCCGTCCTCGGTGAACTTCACGGCGTTGCTGAGCAGGTTGAGGAGCACCCGCTCGAGCTGGGCCCGGTCGCCCAGGGCCGGGAGCGGACCGTCCGGCGGCTCCATCCGCAGCGACAGGTCGCGACCGAGCATGAGCGGGTGCAGCGCCTCCTCGACCGGCTTGAGGAGGGTCGCAAGGTCCACGGACTCCCGCTCCCACGGGACGGCGCCGGAGTCCAGCCCGCTGAGCAGCAGCAGGTCGTTGCAGATCACGATCAGCCGCTGACCGTTGCGGGCGATGGTGTCCAGCAGCGGAAGCTGCTCGGGCGCGGGGTCCACGAACGAGCCGTCCTGGAGCATCTCGGTGTAGCCGACGATGCTGGTCACGGGTGTCCGCAGCTCGTGGCTCACGGTCGAGACGAACTCGTTCTTGGCCTCGTCGAGCTGGCGCAGCCGCTCCACGGCCGTGCGCTCCTTGTCCAGCGCGGCGACGAGGAGCTCCTGGTTCTGCCGCTGCTCGGTCACGTCGCGCCCGACGCAGAGGAAGCCGATCGACGAGCCCGCGCTGTCCGCGGTGACGCTCAGCGTCATCGAGACCGTGTGCCGCCGGCCGTCCCTGGCCACCCAGGTCCAGTCCCGCACCCGTCCGGCGCGCTCCGGTCCCAGCGACGACTCCAGCGACGACTCCAGCGACGACTCCTGCGACGACCGCAGCGAGGACGTCAGCGCGGCGAAGGCCGCGTCGGCGTCGCGGGTGCCCGTGCGCGCCTCGAGCTGCTCGGGCGCGAGCAGGGTGACGAAGGGCTGTCCGAGCATGTCGGTGTAGTGGAACCCCAGCAGGTTCTGGGCTCCTGAGTTGAAGACCGTGATCCGGCCGGAGTGGTCGATCCCGATGATGGCGGTGGTGACCGCGGCCTCGAGCAGGTGGACCACCATGCCCGCGGCGGTGCGCTCCGCGGTGACGTCGACGCCCGTGAGCACGGCGTACTGCGGCCGGTCCTGCTCGTCACGCACGACGTCGTCGTTCCAGACGATGCGCCGCTTCTCGCCGCTCCGGGTCAGGGCCTCCACCTCACGGGGCTGCGCGGTGCCGATCCGCTCGAAGACCGCCGACGCGTCGGACGCGGCGAACGGGGTGAACGTGGTGTCCCACACCGGGGTTCCGACCAGCTCGTCCTCGCGGTAGCCGGTGAGCTCGGTCGTCGCGGCGTTGACCCGGACGATCGTGCCGGCGAGGTCGGTGACCAGGATGATGCACGCGGCCGTGTCGAGCGTGGCGTTGGTGAGCCTCTCGGCCTCCTTGAGCCGGCGCAGGGCGTCGTACTCGGCGGTGACGTCCTGCATCTGCACGGAGAACGTCGGTTCCGGGTCGCCGTAGAGCAGGGAGAGGGCGACGTTGACGCGGGCCCGGGGCCGGCCGGTCAGGCCGACCTGGGCCTTCCAGCCCTCGAGGTCGCCGGCCAGCATCTGCCCGGCGACGTCGTCGAGCCGGACCGAGGTGTCGAGGACGTCGTCGAGACGGCGCCCGACCAGGTCCGCCTGGTCCGCGCCGAGCAGGCCCGCGGCGGTGTCGTTGCTCTCGACGATCTGGAGCTCCGACCCGTGGCGACGCAGCAGCAGCATGCCGACGAGGGACTCGGTGAAGTTGCGGCGGAACAGCAGCTCGCTGGCGCTGACCCGGCTGAGCAGGCGGCCGCGCTGCTCGGCCGCGATCGCCAGCGGCACCGACATCAGCGCCGCACACAGGAGGTAGACCTGGGTGAGCAGCCCGGCCGTCGCGGCGCCGATGTCGCCGTCGGCCAGGCTGGTGCCGAACGGGCCGTACCCGTGGGCGGTCAGGTACGTCGTGGCGACGCTGAGGCCGGCCAGCTGCCAGGCCACCGTGCGCAGGTCGAAGCGGAGGGCCGCCCAGACGAGGAACGGCAGCGGCACGAACGTGACCGGCAGCGCCTGCGAGGGTGAGAAGACCAGCGTCGTGACGACCACCAGCGCCAGCAGCTGCAGCAGCAGCTCGCCGTGGCGCATCGGGCGCGCCGCCCGGCGCGGGGGCCCGGTGACGACGCGGGCGGAGAGGGCGACCGGGACGAGCACGAGCGTCGACGCCGCGTGGGAGGCGAGCACGGAGCGCCAGCTCTCCAGGAACCCGCCACCGTCGAGTGCGACGACTGCGAGCGCTGCGCCGGTGGCGATCGTGGCACCGCCGAGCAGCGCGGCCGCGACGAGGCGGACGAAGTCGTCGAGGCTCTCGAGCCGGGGACGGTCGCGACCCTCCGTGCGCAGCACCGCGGCGGCGACGACCGCCTCGGCCGCGTTGGCCATGCCGAACAGCATCGAGATCGGCAGGTCGCGGCCACCGGTGAGGTTCGCCAGGCCGCTGGAGACGACGATGCCGGCCGCGAGCAGCGCCCACCGCCGTCGGGGCGAGAGCGCCACCAGGGCGACGGCGATGCCGGCCGCCGGCCACCAGGTCGCCACCGGGTCTCCTGCGGGCGCGAACAGGACGGCGCCGACGCCGGCGAGGTAGACCGCCACGAGCATCCCGAGCGACACCAGCCAGGCCGGGCACCGGGGGCCGGACGTGGTCATGGGGGACAGTGTCGACCACGCCTGCGCCGGGACCGGCACCGGCTCGCCGGTCGGCGGCGCGACGCCCTCAGGAACCGGCCCCCAGGATGCAGGCCAGGGCCCGGCGTTCGAAGCCGAGCGAGCGGTAGACGCTGGCGGCCTCGTCGGACGCGGCGGTGAGGAACACGTCGTGGACCCCGGCCTCCCGACACGCACGCACGAGCGCCGCGGTGACGGCCGACCCCAGGCCGCGCCGCCGCGCACCCGGCAGGGTCGCGATGCCCATCAGCTCGGCGGTGTCCTCACGTGGCGCGGCGGTGCCGGTCGCCACCAGGGTCCCGGACCCGTCGTACGCCGCCACGACGACCAGCAGTCCCCGCTCGACCAGGCGCCGGCGCACGCCCGGGTCCTGGGGGGTGACCTCGTCGCGCCCGCCGAACGCCGCGCTGGCGACCCCCAGCGCGAGGGGCAGGTCCGGGTCGTCGGCGGCGAGGACGCGCGTCGCCCCGGTCGTGGCACGGAGGTCGGCCGGGCGCGGCAGCACCAGCAGCGGGCAGAGGTCGAGCTGGTGCGGGCCGCCCACCGCGGCGCGCACGGCCGGCAGCAGCGACGGGGTGGTGTCGTCGACCCACTCGACGGCGCCCGGCACGCCGAGCTCGGCCTGGCGCGCGAGGACGCGGCGTACGTCGTCGGGCCGGACGTCGCGGTCGAGGCCGAGCCGTGGCCGGGCGTAGAACTGCCACCCGGTGGCCGGGTCGGCCACGAAGAGCGTGAACGGTCCGACCTCCTCCACGGTCGCGACCGGCCGGGGGACTGCATCGTAGTAGCGCTCGATCTGGCTCAGGTCCACGAGGAGAAAGGTCCCAGCCGGCTCGCCGGGCAGCAACTACATTGCAGTGCATGCTGGTCTCCGAGCGCATTGGGCAGTTCTTCGTCGAGGGCGACAGCGGTCGCGACCGGCTGGAGTACACCGAGTACGGCGCGGGCGACTCCTGGGTGGTGCTGCTGCACGGCCAGCTGATGCCCCGCCGCATGCACCAGCCGCTGGCCCGGGCGCTGGCCGCCGAGGGCCTGCACGTGGTCACGCTCGACCTGCTGGGGCACGGAAGGTCGGACCGGCCGGCCGACCCGCTGGTCTACTCGATGACCGCGTTCGCCGAGCAGGTCGTCGCGCTGCTGGACCACCTCGGCGCACCCCAGGCCGTGGTCGGCGGCAAGTCGCTCGGCGCGAACGTCTCGCTCGAGGTGGCCGTGCTGGCCCCGGACCGGGTGCGCGGGCTGATCGTGGAGATGCCGGTGCTCAACAACGCCCTCGAGGTCGGGATCCTGACCTTCGGGCCGCTGCTGTTCGCCTCCCGGTTCCTGCCGTTCACCGTCAACGGCCTGCGGCTGCTGACCCGACCGATCCCGCGCGGCCTGGTGCCGTTCTGGGTGGGGATCGGGCTGGACACCCTCGACCAGCGGGCCGACTCCGTCGCGGCGGTCGTGCACGGCCTGTTCTTCGGTCGGGTCGCCCCGCCCTCGAGCCAGCGGCGCACGATCACGGCTCCGGCGCTGGTGGTCGGCCACCCGATCGACCCGCTGCACCCGGCCGCCGACGCGGCCATGCTCGCCGAGGAGATGCCGCGGGCGACGTTCGTGCGCGCCCGGAGCATCCTCGAGTGGCGGATGACCCCCGACCGGCTGAACCGGGCGGCGATCGGCTTCGCGCTGGGCTGCTGGAAGAGCCCTCGACGGTCGGGCAGGGTCAGCAGGAGCCGACCATGAAGCCGGCCCGGAAGAGCGTGTCCTCGCCGCGGATCATCTCGACGTAGCCCTGGTCGACGAAGACCACGCGCGCGCGGTTCTCGCCGATCATGTCCACCCGGACCGGACCGTCGACGTCGAGGCACTTCGCCAGCTCGAGGTGGCTGTTCTTGTCCGGGTCGCACACGTCCTCGGGGTCGGTGAGGTCCGGGTCGTAGGGCGCGGCGTCCGCGCAGCGCCGGTCCTGGAGGGCGCTGACGTAGTCCAGGCCCGCCTCCTTGAACGCGTCCTTGTAGTCGTCGCTCCCGCCCGCGCCGCCGCGCAGCAGCACGACGCCGAGCGCGACGGCGAGGACGACGGCGAGTGCGGCGACGCTCGCGAGCACCGCGGTCCCCGGACGGTGCCGGCCGCCGTCCCGGGCGGGCGCCGCGGGTGCGCCCGATGCCGGGGGAGCTGCCGCGGGCTGGGTCGTGGGCGCCGGCGCGGGCGGCGGGGCGACCCCGCGACAGGCGTCGGTCAGGGCGCGCGCGAAGCTGCGCACGTCCGGCCAGCGGTGGTCGGGATCGGGCTCCATCGCGCGGATCACGACCTGGTCGACCGCGGGCGGGACCGCCCGCAGCGTGGTCACCGGTGCCGGGCGCTCACCGGGGAAGCGGCGGGCCCGCGGCGGCTGCCCGGTCAGCAGCGCCCAGGCCACCGCCCCGAGCGCGTAGACGTCGGCACGGGCGTCGATGACCGCGGCGTCGTCCATCTGCTCGGGAGCCATGTACGACGGGGTCCCCACCGACCGGGTCACGCCCGAGTCGGGCGTGATGGCCTTGGCCACGCCGAGGTCGGCCACCATCAGTCGCCGTGCGCCCGAGGAGTCGGAGGCGAGCAGCAGGTTGGCGGGCTTGATGTCGCGGTGCACGATCCCGACGGCGTGCAGTGCGGCGAGCCCCTCGGCCGCCTGGGTGACCACCTCCACCAGCTCGTCCGGGCCGACGCCCGCACCGGGGCCAGGTCGGCGACCGAGCCGTCGTCGGCGTACGACATCACGAAGTAGGGCGTGTCACCGTCGGTGACGCCCACGTCGTGCACGTGCACCACGTGCGGGGACCGGGCCCGGCGCAGCAGTCTCGACTCGGCCAGGAACCGCTCGCGGATCTCGGGGTCGCCCGCCCAGTTGTCGGCCAGGCACTTCACCGCGACGTCGGAGTCCAGCTCGTCGTCGCGGTAGAGCCAGACGGTCGCGAAGCCGCCCGCGCCGATCCTGCGGATCCGGCGGAGACGTCCGAGCTGCTCAGGTGCCGACACGCACGGGAGTCTGTCCCACGGTGCCGGTTCCAAACGGCGGCGGGGGCAGAATGGGGAGGTGCTCTACCGTGACGAGGCGATCGTGCTGCGCACCCACAAGCTGGGTGAGGCCGACCGCATCATCACGCTGCTGACCCGCCAGCACGGTCGGGTGCGGGCGGTGGCCAAGGGCGTGCGCCGCACCACCTCGCGCTTCGGGTCGCGCCTGGAGCCGTTCACGCACGTCGACCTTCAGCTGGCCGAGGGCCGCAACCTCGACGTCGTCACCCAGGCCGAGACGCTGACCCCGTTCTCCTCCGGGCTCGGCCTCGACTACGACCGCTACACCGCCGGGACCGTCATGCTCGAGACGGCCGACCGGCTGGTGACCGAGGAGAAGGAGCCGTCGGTCCAGCAGTTCCTGCTGCTGGTGGGCGGCCTGCGCGCGATGGTGGGCGGGCGGCACGGGCCGAGCCAGGTCCTCGACTCCTACCTGCTGCGCTCGCTGGCGGTGGCGGGGTACGCACCGTCGTTCGAGCACTGCGCCCGGTGCGGGCTCGAGGGGCCGCACCGGTGGTTCAACCCGTCCATGGGCGGGGTGCTCTGCTCGACCTGCCGGGTCCCCGGCTCGGCGAGCCCCGCGCCCGAGACCGTGGCCGTCCTCGGAGCGCTGCTGGCCGGTGACTGGCCGGTGGTGGACGCGGCCGACCAGCGGCACCTGCGGGAGGCGAGCGGCCTGGTGTCGGCGTACCTCGCCTGGCACCTCGAGCGCGCGCTGCGGTCGATGGCCTACGTCGAGCGCTGATCCGACCGGTCAGCCGCGTCGAGGGCGTCACGACCGTAGATCGTCACGGCCCACACCTCGCACATCGTCGGCACGACGTCCTCGAGCGGGGGATACGGCGGCCGGCCGAAGGCGTCGAGCAGCACGCTCTCGTTCATCCGCACCAGCGCCTCGGCGACCTTCTCGGGGGAGCGGACCCCGCTCGCGCCCGCCGCCACGTCGGCGCGGATCCGGTCCGCGGTGACGGCGACGAAGTACCGCACCATCTCGTCGCGGGCGGCGCTGATCTCGACGTCGTACGCCGCGGAGTCGGCGATCGCCTGCATCAGGCGCCCGTGCTCGCGCATCGCCTCGGCCAGCTCGGTGAGCCCCGCGCGCAGCTCCTCGACGGCCCCGCCGGCGCCCGCCTTCCACGTCCGGCCGGTCTCGCGGACGCCGACGCTCACCTGCTCGAGCATCGCGAGCAGCAGCGTGTGCCGGTCGTCGAAGTGCCGGTAGAAGGCCGTGCGGGAGAGGCCGGCGGCACTCATGACGTCCTCGAGCCGCAGGTCGTGCCAGCGGTGCTCCTCGAGGAGACGGGAGGCAGCGTCGAGGATCCGTTGCCGGGCGTCCCGGCGCTCCCGCCGTTGCCGGTCCGCGCGCCCAGTCGGAGTCGCCATCAGGCGAAGCCTACGCAGGCGGGCAAGTTGGGCCTATGCTCTGCGACACCGCGTGTGACGTCGCGTCACCGCGATCGGGGGCCAGTCGGGCCGGCCGGTACAGGGGGCGGCCGGGCCGACTGGTCACCACGTCCGGCCCACGTGACCCGAGGGCCGTTGGTCCCCGCCCGGACGGCGAACGCCCCTGACGTGGGCAGGCGTGTCCCCTCAGGATCGGGGGCAGGACCGTCGGAGAGGGGCAGGCCATGACGAGCACTCCGTCGCCGGTGGTCGTGGGGGTCGACGGCTCTCCGTCCAGCATCCAGGCGGTCCGGTACGCCGTGGCCGAGGCGGCGCGTCTCGAGGTGGGCGTCCGGCTGGTCCACGTCTCGCCCGACTACACGCCGACCACGCCGATGCTGCCCCTGATCCGCGACGACTTCGAGCAGGTCGGCAGGAAGATCCTGGGCGAGGCCCTGGGTGTGGTGGCCGAGGTCGATCCGGGGTGCGAGGTGTCGTCGGTGCTGCGGACCGGCCCCACGGTGACCACCCTGCTCGACGCGGCTGAGGGAGCCCACCTCGTCGCTCTCGGTCGCCAGCACCGCTCCCGGGCGGAGGCGGTGTTCACCGGCTCGACCACGGTCGGCGCGGCCGGGCGGGCGGACTGCCCGGTGGTCTGCGTGCCGCCCACCTGGTCCGACGAGTCCACGCGGGGCCGCGTCGTCGTCGGCGTACGCTCGCCGGCCCACTCGACCGAGCTGCTGGGCCAGGCCTTCGCCGCCGCCCGGCTCAGGGGCGCCCGGCTGGTCGTCCTGCACGCCTGGAAGCTGCCGGGCGCGTACGACGACATCGTCGAGGCGCGCACCCACGCCGACGACCGTGCCCTCGAGATGGAGAGGGAGATCGACCCGCTGCTGGAGACGTTCCGGCAGGGCCACCCGGACGTGGAGGTGGAGCTCTCCGTCGTCCACGAGCAGCCGGTGCGGGCGCTGCTGCGCGCGGCGGCAGGGGCCGAACTGCTGGTGGTCGTCCGGCGGGCGCACGGCCTGCCGCTCACCTCGCACCTCGGCGGCACCGGGCGCACCCTGCTGCGAGAGGCGGAGTGCCCGGTCGAGGTGGTCCCGCCGCAGGAGGTGCTCGCCGAGATGGAGGGACTCGTGCTCGAGGAGGCGGGGGACGTCCGCAAGTGACCCCCTAGGGTTTCCCCGTGAGACGCAGCGTCCGCCCACCCACCCCGCACCCCTCCGGAGCACGTCCGCCCGCGGTGCCGAAGGGCCTGGTGCCCCGGCACGTCGCCGTCGTGATGGACGGCAACGGCCGCTGGGCCAAGGAGCGGGGGCTGCCCCGCACCGCCGGCCACGAGCGCGGCGAGCACTCGCTCTTCGACGTGGTCGAGGGCGCCATCGAGATCGGGGTCAAGGCGGTCTCCGCCTACGCGTTCTCCACCGAGAACTGGTCCCGCTCGCCCGACGAGGTGAAGTTCCTGATGGGCTTCAACCGCGACGTCATCCGCCGGCGCCGCGACGAGATGCACGAGCTCGGGGTCCGGGTCCGGTGGGCCGGGCGGGCGCCGCGGCTGTGGAAGTCGGTGATCCGCGAGCTGCAGGTGGCCGAGGAGCTGACCCGCGACAACGACGTGCTCACGCTGACGATGTGCGTCAACTACGGCGGCCGCGCCGAGCTGGCCGACACCGCCCGCTCGATCGCCCGCGAGGTGGCGGCCGGCCGGCTGGACCCGGAGAAGGTCGACGAGAAGGTCTTCGCCCGGCACCTCTACGTCCCCGAGCAGAGCGACGCCGACCTGATCTGGCGGACCTCGGGGGAGCAGCGGCTCTCGAACTTCATGCTCTGGCAGGCGGCGTACTCCGAGCTCGTCTTCACCGACGTGCTGTGGCCCGACGTCGACCGTCGGCACCTGTGGGCCGCGATCGAGACCTATGCCCGACGCGACCGCAGGTACGGCGGCGCCGAGCCGAGCTGACCTGCGGCGAGGGCTCCGGAGGGACACGCGCGTTCGTGTCGCACGTCACACCGGTTTCTGGGATCCTGACTGCCGACAGCAGCGCAGGGGGATGACGGATGTCGCAGTCGGGTGCACGGGGCCATGCCACGAAGGTGGCACGCCGCCTGATCTTCGCCGACGAGCCGGACCCCCGGGCGCTGCAGGGCGTCTTCGCGCTCCTCTTCCTCCTCGGTCGGCTGCTGCGCGACCTCGGGGGAGACGGACTCGTCGCCCGCTCGTGGCCCGCGCTGGGCATCGCGGTGGCGGTGGTCGCGTGCGTCGCCGCGGTGGTCGTGCCCTGGAGCCGGCTCCCGGTCTGGGCGGTGGCCGTCCTGCCCGTCCTCGACCTTGCTGCGCTCGGGCTCTCGCGCCTGGACCCGCAGACCTCTGGTCCGGGCATCCTCGCCGTGGTGCCGGCGCTGTGGCTCGGGCGACAGCTCGGCCGGACGGGCGCCTGGATCGCCATGGGCGCCGCGCTGGCGCTGATCGCGGTCCCCGGCCTGCTCTACTTCGGGACCAGCGGGCTCGACGTCTCGCGCGTCCTGCTGATCGTCGTGGTGGTCGGCTGGTCGGCCCTCGCGATCGCCTCCGGCATCGACCGGGTCCGCGCCGGCCAGGGGACCATCGAGCACCAGCGTCGTGTCTCCGACGCGATCCTCGACACCGTCGACGTCGGCCTGGTCCTGCTCGATGCGGACGGTCGCTACGAGTCGATGAACCGGCACCACCGCGCGATGATGGCGATCGCCTTCCCCGACGGCCACGAGGGCGTCGCAGGCCAGCTCGGTGACGTGTACGCCGCGGACGGTGCCACGCTGCTGACGCGCGAGGACATGCCGACCTTCCGCGCCAGCCACGGCGAGGAGTTCGACGACCACCGGATCTGGATCGGGTGTGACCCGCTGACCCGGCGCGCGCTCTCGGTGTCCGCCAGGACCGTGCGCGACGGGCGGGGCCGGGTCGCGGGCGCGGCGCTGGCCTACAAGGACGTCACCGCCCTGATGAGCGCGCTGCGGGTCAAGGACGAGTTCGTGGCCTCGGTGTCCCACGAGCTGCGCACCCCGCTGACCTCGATCGCGGGCTACGTGAGCATCCTGCTCGAGCGTCAGGACCTGCCGCCCGAGGTCCTGGCCCAGCTCGAGATCGTCGACCGCAACACCGAGCGCCTGCGCCGGCTGGTCGCCGACCTGCTGCACACCGCACAGGTGGACGAAGGGCCGATGCACGTGGTCCGGACCCGCTGCGACGTCTGCGAGATCGTGCGCGAGGCGGTCCGTGCTGCCGGCCCCGCGGCCCAGGCGGCCGGCGTCGAGCTGGACCTCGAGGTGCCCGGGCAGCTGCACGCACGCGTCGACCCGCAGCGCTTCGCCCAGGTGGTGGACAACCTGGTCTCCAACGCGGTGAAGTACACCCCGGCCGGCGGACGGGCGCACGTCGGCCTGGGCGTCGACGGCGACCGCCTCGAGCTGGTCGTGGCCGACACCGGGATCGGCATCACCGCGGCCGACCGGGCGCGCCTCTTCACCCGCTTCTTCCGTGCCCGGCACGCCGAGGAGCAGTCCATCCAGGGCGTCGGTCTCGGGCTGAGCATCACCCGCTCGATCGTGGAGGGCCACGGCGGCCGGATCGAGGTCGACAGCGAGGTCGGCCGGGGCAGCGTCTTCCGGGTCCGGATCCCGCTCGACGTCGAGCAGGAGTCCGTCCGGGTCTGACCGGACGCGTCAGCGGCAGTCCGGGCAGCTGCCGAAGATCTCGAGGGTGTGGCTGACGTCGGCGTACCCGTGCTCGGCCGCGATCGCGCCGGTCCACCGCTCCACGGCCGGCCCCTCCACCTCGACGGTGGCCCCGCAGTGCCGGCACACCAGGTGGTGGTGGTGCGTGTCGGAGCAGCGGCGGTAGACCGCCTCGCCGTCCTCCGAGCGCAGCATGTCGACCTCGCCGGCGTCGGCGAGCTTCTGCAGGGTGCGGTAGACCGTGGCCAGGCCGACCTGCTCGCCACGGCGCCCCAGCAGGTCGTGGATCTCCTGGGCCGAGCGGAAGTCGGCGAAGGAGGCGAGGGCCTCCGCGACGGCGCGCCGCTGGCGGGTGGGCCGCAGCGGGCCGGGCTCAGTGCTCGTCATAGTGGGTCCCGTGGGGTGCGTGCCGGTGCCCGTCGTGCACGTAGTCGACGTGGTCGCCGTGGGGTACGGCGACGTGGCCGCACGTCGGCCCGTGCTCGTGGGGATGGTCGTCGGTGACCTCGTGCCCGTCGGGCCCGACGGCCGGGAACGGCGCGCGCAGCCGCTGGCGGGAGCGCAGGAAGACCCCGAGCGGCCAGGTCACCAGGAAGCCGGCCAGGGCGAGCAGCACGATGGTGGGGCCGGGGGCGACCCGGGCGTGGAACGACGCGAACGCCGAGATCACCAGCCCGCCGAGGGAGGCGGCCGTGCCGATCGCCATCGCCGCGGCGAGGGTGGTGCGGAAGGACCGGGTCACCTGCTGGGCGGTCGCGACCGGGACGACCATGAGCGCCGAGACCAGGAGCAGCCCCACCGTCCGCATGGCCACGGTGACGCTGACCGCCGCCAGCACCGCGACGAGCACGTTGTAGACCCGGACGTTCAGGCCGGCGACCCGCGCGAAGTCGGGGTCCTGGGCGACTGCGAACAGCTGGGGCGACAACCCCACGCAGACCACGACCACCACGGCCGCCAGCGCGATGGTCACCCACACGTCGGTGCGGGAGATGGTGGTGATCGAGCCGAACAGGTACTCCTGCAGCCGCGAGGCGCTCTGCCCTCCGATGCCGGTCAGCAGCACGCCACCGGCCAGGCCGCCGTAGAAGAGCAGGGCCAGGGCGACGTCGCCGTTGGCGTGCCCGCGTTCGCGGATCACCTCGATGAGCACGGCGCCCAGCACCGCCACGACCACTGCGGTCCAGGTGGGGGAGGTCCCGGTCAGCAGCCCGAGGGCCACGCCGGAGACCGCGACGTGGCCGATGCCGTCGCCCATGAGCGAGAGCCGGCGCTGGACCAGGTAGGTCCCGACCGCCGGCGCCGCCAGTCCGGTGAAGACGGCGGCGAGGATCGCCCTCTGCATGAAGGCGAGCGTGAACAGCTCCATCAGGCCCATCCTTCGTTCGACGGTGACTCCCGGTCCAGGGGCGATCCCATCCGGGGCGTGTGGTCGTGGTGCGCGGGGTCGGGGTGGTGGACGTGCGTGCCCAGGTCGGGCTCGAGGCCGGTCCGGGGGACCGCGTGGTCGTCCAGCGGCAGGCCGTCGTAGACGACGCGTCCGTCGCGCATCACCACCGCCCGGTCGACCAGGGGGGCCATCGGCCCGAGCTCGTGGGCGACCAGCACGACGGTCGCCCCCCGCTGCTTGAGGTGGGCGAGGGCGTCGGCGAGCGCCTGCTGGTTGGCCAGGTCCACGCCCGCGGTCGGCTCGTCGAGGAAGAACAGGTCGGGCTCGCCGGCCAGCGCCCGGGCGATGAGCACGCGCTGCTGCTGGCCGCCGGAGAGGTGCGAGACGCCGTCGCGGGCCCGGTCGCGGAGGCCGACGACCACCAGGGCGTGGTCGATCGCCTCGCGGTCGGCACGGGAGAGCCGGCGCAGCAGGCCGCGCCGCGTCAGCCGGCCCGAGGCCACGACCTCCCACACCGACGCGGGCACACCCGAGGCCGCGGAGGCGCGCTGCGGCACGTAGCCCACGCGCTGCCAGTCCCCGAAGTCGTGCAGGGGCGTGCCGAAGAGCTCGAGCGACCCGGCGGTGAGCGGGTTCAGGCCGGTCAGGGCCCGCACGAGCGTCGACTTGCCGGACCCGTTGGCGCCCATCAGCGCGACGAACTCGCCGGCGTCCACGTCCAGGTCGATGCCGCGCACGACCGGGCGGCCGCCGATGGACACCGCGCCGTCGCGCAGGCGGATGGGGGCGCCGGGCCCGGTGGGCTGGTGGTCGGTCATCGGCAGTCGTTCGCCTTCTCGAGGGCCGCGAGGTTGCGGCGCATGAGGGATTCGTAGTCCTCGTCGGCGGTCCGGTCGCTGAGCCCCTCGATGGGGTCGAGGACGGCGGACTCGATGCCGAGGTCGCCGGCGAGGGTGTCGGCGGTCTTCGCGCTCACCAGGGTCTCGGAGAACACCGTGGTGATGCCGTCGGAGCGGATCAGGTCCTGCAGCCGGCCGAGGTCGGCCGGGGTCGGCTCGGCGTCGGGGGAGAGACCGGTGATCGGCTCGATCTCGAGGCCGTACCTGCCGAGGTAGCCGAACGCGTCGTGCGTTGCCACGATCGTGTGCCGCGCGCAGTCCGCCAGGCCCGCGGTGTAGTCGCGGTCCAGGGCCGTCAGGTCCCGGCGCAGGGCCCGGGCGTTCGCGGCGTACGTCGTCGCGTGGTCGGGGTCGGCGTCGGCCAGGTCCCGCGCCAGGGCGTCGCCGACGTCGGCCAGCCGCAGCGGGTCCTGCCAGAAGTGCGGGTCGAGGTCGTCGGGCTGGTCGGCGAACGGCTGCAGGTCGGCCACGTCCGCGGCGTCCAGGGTGGTGCCCTCGGCGTTTTGCTCGACGCTGTCGTCGACCGCGGGCTGGAAGCCGTGCTCGTAGACCACGACGTCCGCCTCGGCGATCGAGACGGTCTCCTTGATCGTGAGCTCGAGGTCGTGCGGCTCCGCGCCGGGCTGGGTCAGGTTGGTCACCTCGACCAGGTCGCCCCCGATCCGCTGGGCCGCCCACGCGAGCGGGTAGAAGCCGGCCGCGACCTTCACCCTGCCCGAGTCGTCGTCCAGCGACCCGCACGCCGTCGTGGCGAGCAGGAGGCCGACCAGGCTCGGGACGAGGAGCAATCGCATGAGAATGATTCTCAGACTGTTTGAGAATCATTGTCAAATGCGTGTCCGCTAGATTGCCCGTCGTGCTGGTGGTGAGCAGGTTCCGCGTGCCCGAGGACGAGGCGTCGGAGTTCCGGGCCGGGCTCGACCGGGCGCACGCCGCGCTGGCCGAGCGGGCCGGGTACGTCGCCGGGACGGTCGGCCGCAACCTCGACGACCCGACGCTGTGGGTGCTCACGACCACCTGGGAGAACGTCGGCTCCTACCGTCGCGCCCTGTCGTCGTACGACGTGAAGCTGAACGCCGTCGCGCTCCTGAGCCGGGCGATCGACGAGCCCAGCGCCTTCGAGGTCGTCGAGCCCGGCACCGTCCTCAATATCGGGTCGCCCCGGTCGTTAGGCTGATCCCTCCGACCCCGAACCAGACCGGCAGCCAGCCGGCCGTCTTGAGGAGCACACTGCTGTGGCCAAGCCGCCCGCCTCGACCCTCGACCACGTCGTCTCCCTCTGCAAGCGCCGGGGATTCGTCTACCCGTGCGGCGAGATCTACGGCGGCACCCGGTCGGCGTGGGACTACGGCCCGCTCGGCGTCGAGCTGAAGGAGAACATCAAGCGTCAGTGGTGGCGCTCGATGGTCACCGCCCGTGAGGACGTCGTCGGCCTCGACTCCAGCGTCATCCTGCCGACGAAGACGTGGGAGGCCAGCGGCCACCTGCGCACCTTCAACGACCCGCTGACCGAGTGCCAGTCCTGCCACAAGCGGTTCCGCGAGGACCACCTGCAGGAGGACTACGCGTCCAAGAAGGGCATCGACGACCCGGACTCGGTCGACATCAACGAGTCGGTCGCCTGCCCCAACTGCGGCACCCGTGGCGCGTGGACCCCGCCGCGTGAGTTCAACATGATGCTCAAGACCTACCTCGGCGTGATCGAGGACGAGTCCGGGCTGCACTACCTGCGCCCCGAGACCGCGCAGGGCATCTTCCTCAACTTCGCCAACGTGGTGACCTCGAGCCGCAAGAAGCCGCCGTTCGGCATCGCGCAGATGGGCAAGAGCTTCCGCAACGAGATCACGCCGGGCAACTTCATCTTCCGCACCCGCGAGTTCGAGCAGATGGAGATGGAGTACTTCGTCAAGCCCGGCGAGGACGAGGAGCTGCACCAGTACTGGATCGACGAGCGGACCCGCTGGTACACCGACCTGGGCATCGACCCCGACAACCTGCGGCACTTCGAGCACCCGAAGGAGAAGCTCAGCCACTACGCGAAGCGGACCGTCGACATCGAGTACCGCTTCGGCTTCTCCGGCCGTGACTTCGAGGAGCTCGAGGGCATCGCCAACCGGACCGACTTCGACCTGACCCAGCACAGCAACTTCTCGGGCCAGGACCTGTCCTACTTCGACCAGGCGAACAACGAGCGCTACATGCCGTACGTCATCGAACCGGCGGCCGGCCTGACCCGCTCGCTGATGGCGTTCCTCATCGACGCCTACACCGAGGACGAGGCCCCCAACACCAAGGGCGGCGTCGACAAGCGCGTCCTGCTCAAGCTCGACCCGCGCCTGGCCCCGGTCAAGGTCGCGGTCCTGCCACTGTCGCGCAACGCCGACCTGTCGCCGAAGGCGAAGGACCTCGCCGCCGAGCTGCGCCGCAGCTGGAACGTCGAGTTCGACGACTCCGGCGCGATCGGCCGTCGCTACCGCCGCCAGGACGAGATCGGCACGCCGTACTGCGTGACCGTCGACTTCGACACGCTGGAGGACCACGCGGTCACCGTGCGCGAGCGCGACACCATGAAGCAGGAGCGGATCGGTCTCGACTCGATCACGTCCTACTTCGCCGAGCGTTTCGTCGGATGCTGACGGGGGCCACGTTGCAGACTCCTCCCATGCGCAAGCGCCTCGCCTCCTCCGCCCTGCTGGTCTCCGCACTCGTGGCGGCCACGACCCTCACGGGCTGCTCGGACGACGACGCCCCGGCGGACACCGCGTCCGGCTCGACCCCGGTCTCCGGCTCCGCGTCGAGCCCGACACCCACCGAGGAGAAGCCCTACCTGCCGGTCCCGGACGGGGTCGAGCTCACCGCCCAGGGCAGCGAGCTGGCGGTGGGTGACGACGCCGTGGTCGCCTACGAGCCGCGGCAGGGCACCGTGGGCGTGCTCGACGTCCGGGTGACCGGCCTGGAGAAGACCAGCTTCGCCCGGTCCTTCGACGGCTGGCAGCTGGACAAGGCGACCCGGAAGACCAACCCGTACTTCGTGCGGGCCACGGTCGAGAACGTCGGCAGGACCGACCTCGGAGGACGGGCGGTGCCGCTCTACATCGTCGACGGTCGCAACACCCTGATCGAGGCCTCGACGTTCGCCAGCAGCTTCAAGCCCTGCCCGAGCACGCCGTTCCCGAAGAAGTTCGGGCACGGCGACAAGGTCAAGACCTGCCTGGTCTACCTCTCGCCCCGGCACGGTGACCTCACCGCGGTGAGCTTCCGCCCCACCCAGGAGTTCGATCCGATCACCTGGACCGGCGAGCTGACCGGGCCCGGGGCCGAGCAGCCGAAGAAGGGCGACCAGGGCGAGAAGGACAAGAAGGACAAGAAGAAGGACGAGAAGCAGCAGGGCTGACCGCGGTTTTCGGCTTCCGGGGCGGGCTTGGGACAATGGGTCCCATGTCCGCCCCGTCCGTCTCCCCGAGTGCCGGTCTCCGTCTGGGGCCGCTGCACGTCGACGTGCCCGTGGTGCTGGCCCCGATGGCGGGGATCACGAACGCGGCGTACCGCCGGCTCTGCGCCGAGCAGGGCGCGGGCCTGTACGTCTGCGAGATGATCACGTCCCGCGGCCTGGTCGAGGGCGACCAGCACACCCGCGACATGCTGGTCTTCGACGAGCTCGAGACCGTCCGGTCGGTGCAGCTCTACGGCACCGACCCGGTCTACGTCGGCAAGGCCGCCGAGATCCTCTGCGCGGAGTACGGCGTCGCGCACATCGACCTCAACTTCGGCTGCCCGGTCCCCAAGGTCACCCGCAAGGGCGGCGGGGGAGCGCTCCCGTGGAAGCGGGGGCTGCTGGCCGAGATCCTGGAGGCGGCCGTCGCCGCGGCCTCGCCGTACGACGTCCCGGTGACCATGAAGACCCGCAAGGGCATCGACGACGACCACCTGACCTACCTCGACGCCGGCCGGATCGCCCAGGAGGCCGGCGCAGCCGCCATCGCGCTGCACGGCCGGACGGTCTCGCAGGCCTACTCCGGTGAGGCCGACTGGGAGGCGATCGCCGCCCTGGTCGACCACGTCGACATCCCGGTGCTGGGCAACGGTGACATCTGGGAGGCCGCCGACGCACTGCGGATGGTGGAGCAGACCGGAGTCGCCGGCGTCGTGGTCGGCCGCGGCTGCCTCGGCCGCCCCTGGCTGTTCCGCGACCTCGCCGCAGCCTTCGCCGGCGAGCAGGTGGCCACGCTGCCGACGCTGGGCGAGGTCACGGTGATGATGCGGCGCCACGCCGAGCTGCTCTGCCAGCACATGGGCGAGGAGCGCGGCTGCAAGGAGTTCCGCAAGCACGTGTCGTGGTACCTCAAGGGCTTCGCCGCCGGTGGCGAGATGCGCCGCTCGCTCGGCCTGGTCGACAGCCTCGCGGCGCTGGACTCCCTGCTCGCCGAGCTGGACCCCTCCGAGCCGTTCCCGGTGGCCGAGCTGGGCACCCCGCGGGGACGGCAGGGGTCCCCGCGGGAGCGGGTCGTGCTGCCCGAGGGATGGCTCGACGACACCGACGGCACCGGCTGCCGGCTGCAGGAGGACGCGCGGGAGACCACCGGCGGGTGACCGGGAACACGCGCCCCAAATAGGGGGTGGATTTGCGACGGCGCGGTCCATCTGTGCTTTAGTCGTGGGTCGTTGCCGTTTCGTTACCACCGATTCGCGGCGACGTTCTCGGACCGACCCCCCGTCAGCAACAGCAAAGGATCAGCGCTGTGGCCATCCGCCACAAGCGGGACACCGATGCCCGCCGCAAGCCCCGAGCCGCGCTCATCGCCGGCCCTCTCGCCCTCCTTGCGACCGCATCTGCCGTCACCATCGGCGTGCTCTCGCAGGACCCCGCGACCACCGACGTCATCGCCGCCTCGGACGCGACGACGAGCGCCGACATCACGACCGACCGGGCCGCCATCGTGTCCCGGTCCGAGTCCCGGCTCGCGTCGGTCCGAGGCGAGCGCTACATCCTGCACCTGCAGGACGCCTACGACCGGCGCCTGACCGAGCGCGCGATCGAGAAGGCCCACGTCCACCTGTGGACCACGGCGCCGCTCAACCTGTGGACCAGCCCGGACAAGGACGCCGAGAAGGTCGGGCTGGTCAAGGAGGGCAAGAAGGTCCTCGTCACCGGGCGCCGGACCGCCGATCGCACCGAGCTCGTCGTCGGCGGCAAGGCGCGGTGGGTCACCGCCGGCTACCTCGCCGAGGACAAGCCGGTGGCCGACCCGGCGACCGACACGACGACCGACACGACGGCGAGGACCAGCACGGCCGGGCTGTCGACGGCCCCCTGCCCCGACGGCAGCGTGGAGAGCGGACTGACCTCCGACGCGGTGATGGTCTACCGCGCCGTGTGCAACGCCTTCCCGCAGATCACGACGTACGGCGGCTGGGACGCCCACGGCGAGCACGCCTCGGGCCGCGCCATCGACATCATGACCAGCGACAAGGCCCTGGGCGACCAGATCGCCGCCTTCCTGCAGGCGCACGCCTCCGAGCTCAACCTCTACGACGTCATCTGGTGGGACCAGATCTGGACGCCGGAGCGCGCGTCGGAGGGCTGGCGGGACTACGGCGACCACGGGTCGGCGACCGCCAACCACATGGACCACGTCCACGTGTCGACCAACGGGTGAGCGTCGGAGGGCTTGAGTAGGGTCCTCCCGATGGACTCACTGGACCTGTACGACGCCGCCGCGCGCGAGCGCCTCGTCGACGAGCCGCCCAAGCGGGTGGACGCGCCGGAGCGCACGCCGTTCGAGCGCGACCGCGCCCGCGTGGTCCACGCCGCGGCCTCGCGCCGGCTGGCCGCCAAGACCCAGGTGGTCGGTCCGCAGAGCGACGACTTCGTGCGCAACCGGCTGACCCACAGCCTCGAGGTGGCCCAGGTCGCCCGGGACATCTCCCGGGCGCTGGGCACCCACCCCGACATCGCCGAGACGGCGGCGCTGGCCCACGACCTGGGCCACCCGCCGTTCGGCCACAACGGGGAGCGGGTGCTGGCCGAGCTCAGCGAGAGCTGCGGCGGCTTCGAGGGCAACGCCCAGACGCTGCGGCTGCTGACCCGGCTCGAGGCCAAGACGATCGACGCCGACGGCCGCTCCGTGGGGCTCAACCTCACCCGGGCCACGCTGGACGCCTGCACCAAGTACCCCTGGCCCCGGGCGCACGCCGAGGAGCCCGCCGGCGTCCACGCCGACGGGTCGCCGCGCACGATCCGGAAGTTCGGCGTCTACGACGACGACAAGCCGGTCTTCGAGTGGCTGCGCTCGGGGGTCGAGGGGACCCGCCGGTGCCTCGAGGCGCAGGTGATGGACCTCGCCGACGACGTCGCCTACTCCGTCCACGACATCGAGGACGGCGTGGTCGCGGGCCGGATCGAGCTGACGGCCCTCGACACCGCTGCCGTCTGGGACACGGTCCGGGACTGGTACCTCCCCGACGCCTCGGACGAGGCGCTCGACGCCGCCCTCGCGGGGATGCGGGAGCAGGGGAGCTGGCCGACGGCGCCGTACGACTCCTCGCGGCGCAGCCTTGCCGCGCTGAAGAACCTCACCAGCGACCTGATCGGCCGGTTCTGCGGGGCCGCCCAGCACGCGACCTTCGCGGCCGGCGAGGGCCCGTTCGCGCGGTACGCCGCCGACCTGGTCGTGCCCGAGCAGGCGCGTCTCGAGATGGCGGTGCTCAAGGGCGTCGCGGCGCACTACGTCATGCAGGCCGACGACCGGGTCGCGGCGATGGTGCGCCAGCGCGAGCTGATCGCCGAGCTGGTGGCGCTGCTGGCGCACCGTGGGCCCGACGCCCTGGAGCGGCCGTTCGCCGACGACTGGGCCGCCGCTGCCGACGACAACGCCCGGCTGCGGGTCGTGATCGACCAGGTCGCCTCGCTGACCGACGCCAGCGCCGTGGCCCGGCACGAGCAGCTGCGCCATGCCCACCGGGGTGCTCGCTAGCCTCGAGCCCGTGACCTCACCCCTCGTCTGGCTGCCGTTCGACCCCGACCTGCTCGGCGACCCGCCGGGCGGACTGCGCTACGAGGTGGTCGACCCGACCGAGCACGTGCCCGACAGCGTGGCCGAGGTCGAGTTCTACGTGCCGCCGTACCAGGTGGGGCCCCGCGTCGCCGAGGTGCTGCCCCGGATGACGAGCCTCCGGGTCGTCCAGACCATGACCGCCGGCGTCGACAACCTGAGGGCGAACGTCCCCGACGGCGTGACCCTCTGCAACGGCCGCGGCATCCACGACACGTCGACCGCCGAGCTCGCGCTCACCCTGACCCTGGCCTCGCTGCGGGGAGTCCCGGACTTCGTCCGCGCCCAGGACCGCGGCGCCTGGGCGCCCGGGTGGCGCCCGGCGCTGGCCGACCGGCGGGTGCTCATCGTGGGGTACGGCGCCGTCGGCGAGGCGATCGAGGCGCGGCTGCTGCCGTTCGAGGTCGAGGTGGTGCGGGTGGCGCGCTCGGCCCGCGAGGGGGTGCACCCGATCACCGACCTGCCCGACCTGCTGCCCGACGCCGACGTGGTCGTCCTGATCGTCCCGCTGACCGAGGAGACCCGGGGCCTCGTCGACGCCGACTTCCTGGCCCGGATGAAGGACGACGCGCTGCTCGTCAACGTCGCCCGGGGCGCCGTCGTGCAGACCGACGCGCTGGTCGCCGCGCTCGAGTCGGGCCGGATCCACGCCGCGATCGACGTGGTCGACCCGGAGCCGCTCCCCGAGGACCACCCGCTGTGGCGCGCACCCAACCTGCTGGTCTCCCCGCACGTCGGTGGCGCCAGCAGCGCGATGTGGCCGCGCGCCCACCGGCTGGTCCGCGACCAGCTGCGCCGGTTCGCCGCGGGGGAGCCGCTGGCCAACGTGATGTCGGGGGAGTACTGACCTTGTGGAGCGCTGCCCCGGGCCTCGACCGGCGCCCGTAGACTCCGCACGTGGCCGGCCGGATTCGTGAGGAGAGCATCGCCGAGGTGCGCGAGAAGGCGCGCATCGACGAGGTGGTCTCGCAGTACGTCAGCCTGCGCAACGCCGGCGGCGGCTCGCAGAAGGGCCTGTGCCCCTTCCACGACGAGAAGTCCCCCTCCTTCCACGTCACCCCCTCGCGCGGCTTCTACCACTGCTTCGGCTGCCAGAAGGGCGGCGATGTCATCAACTTCCTGATGGACATCGACGCGCTGAGCTTCGCCGAGGCGGTCGAGCGGCTCGCGGACAAGTTCGGCGTGCAGCTCAAGCGCGAGGAGGGCGACGTCCGCGAGGACCGCCCCAAGGGCCCCTCGCGCAGTCGGCTGCTCGAGGCGCACCGCGAGGCGCAGGAGTTCTACGCCGACCAGCTGGCCACCCCCGACGCCCTGGCCGCCCGCCAGTTCCTCGCCGAGCGTGGCTTCGACCAGGCGGCGGCCGAGCAGTTCGGCATCGGCTTCTCGCCCCGGGAGGGCGAGGCGCTCTTCAAGCACCTGCGGGCCAAGGCGTTCAGCCAGGAGGAGCTGGTCACCGGCGGCCTGGTGGCGCTGGGGCGCTCGGCGTACGACCGCTTCCGCGGCCGCCTGATGTGGCCGATCCGTGACGCGACGGGGGACACCATCGGTTTCGGGGCGCGCCGGATCTTCGACGACGACCGGATCGAGGCGAAGTACCTCAACACCTCCGAGACGCCGATCTACAAGAAGAGCCAGGTGCTCTACGGCATCGACCTGGCCCGGCGCGAGATCGCGCGGACCTCGCAGGCAGTGATCGTCGAGGGCTACACGGACGTGATGGCCTGCCACCTCTCCGGTGTCGGCACCGCCGTCGCCACCTGCGGCACCGCGTTCGGCGACGAGCACTCGCGGGTGCTGCGGCGCTTCCTCAACGACCACGAGGAGTTCCGGGGCGAGGTGATCTTCACCTTCGACGGTGACGCGGCGGGGCAGAAGGCCGCGCTGCGCGCGTTCTCCGGCGACCAGAACTTCGTGTCCCAGACCTACGTCGCGGTGGAGCCGTCCGGGATGGACCCCTGCGACCTGCGCATCAAGAGCGGTGACGCGGCGGTGCGCGAGCTGGTGGCCCGGCGGGTGCCGCTGTACCGCTTCGTGCTCTCGAACGTGGTCGGCAAGTACGACCTCGACCGGGCCGACAGCCGGGTGGACGCGCTGCGCGAGGCTGCCCGCCTCGTCTCGAGCATCCGCGACAAGTCCAAGGTGGACGCGTTCTCGCGGGAGCTGGCCGGCATGATCGGCGTCGACATCGACGAGGCCCGCGCCGAGGTGCGCCGGGCTGCCGCGCGTGGTCCCGTGCAGGGTGGCCGCCACGACCAGCGTTCCGACCGTCGGGGCGCCCCCGCCGAGCAGGCCCCGGCCGCGCCCCGCACTCCCGTGCCCGACCTGCGCGACCCCCGCTTCTCGCTGGAGCGGGAGACGCTGAAGCTCGTCATCCAGCACCCGATGACCATCGGCCGGACCACCGGTGACGTGGGCCCCAACGACTTCACGCACCCGACGTACCGCGCCGTGTGGGGGCTGGTGGCGGCCGCCGGCGGTCCCGGCGCCGGTGCCGGCGACCCCGCCTGGGCGAACCGGCTCCGCGACGCGGCCACCGACCCCGAGGTCTCCTCGGTGATCAGCGCGCTCGCGGTCGAGCCGCTGCCGACGGCCAAGGAGCCGGACGCCTCCTACGTCGCCCTGCACGTCTTCCGGCTGCTCGAGCTGACGACCATGCGCCGGATCGCCGAGCTCAAGTCCCGGCTGCAACGCACCAACCCGGTGGAGCACCCCGCGGAGTACAACAAGATGTTCGGCGAGCTGGCCGCCCTCGAGCAGCACCGCCGCAACCTGCGCGAGCGCACCGTGGGTGCCCAGTGAGGCTGGCGCCGTGAGGCTGAGGCGTTCCCGTCCGCCCGTCGCGGTCCCGTCGGGCGAGCGCGTCCTCGCCTGGGCCGAGGGCGCCGAGGGCGTCGTCGCCGGCACCCGCGACGCGCTGTACGTCGGCGACCGCCGCCTGGCCTGGGAGCTGGTGGAGGCCGCCGACTGGGACCGGGAGACGTCGGTGCTGCGGGTCAGCGAGGTCGGCACCTGGGGCGAGCAGCGGCGCGAGCACCGGTTCACCCTCGAGGAGCCCGGGCTGCTCCTCGAGCTGGTCCGCGAGCGGGTCACCGCGAGCGTCGTGCTGCAGCGGCACGTCCCCGTGCAGGGGCGCCGGGGGCTGCGCGTGATCGCCCGCCGGGCGCCGCGCGGGGACCAGCCGTTGCTGTGGCTCTACGAGTACGACGCCGGTGTCGACCCGGCCGATCCCGAGGTCCGCCGGCTCGCCGCGGAGGCCCTCGAGGCGGCCCGGGCGGACGTCGGACTGCCCTGACCCGCCGGGACCGAGCCCGATTTTCACCTGCGCCGGGGACCTTGCTAATGTGTGCGCGCTGCACCGATCCCCTGTAGCTCAACTGGCAGAGCATTCGGCTGTTAACCGGAGGGTTGTTGGTTCGAGTCCAACCGGGGGAGCCAGCAAGGAACGGGCCCGTCTCACTGCGAGGCGGGCCCGTTCTGCATCTCCGACGGATGGTCCGGCACGTTTCGGCCGGCTTCCGTCCGGTCGAACCGCGTCCGCGGTCGATCCGACGCATCGGGTGCACCGGATCAACCACGGTCGACGGAGATTGCGGCCGACCGGGCGGGCAGGTCAGGCGGCGCTGCCCACCAGCTCCCGATTCGCGGTCGCGTCGTCGCCGAGCACGTCCGCACCGCGCGGGGCGTTGTAGGCGTCGAGGTCGAGGATGCCCTCCCGCTTGGCCACGATCGTCGGGACCAGCGCCTGGCCGGCGACGTTGGTGGCGGTGCGCATCATGTCCAGGATCGGGTCGATCGCCAGCAGCAGCGCCACGCCCTCGACGGGGAGACCGAGCGTGGACAGGGTGAGCGTCAGCATCACCACGGCGCCGGTGAGGCCGGCGGTGGCCGCCGAGCCGATCACGGAGACGAACGCGATCAGCAGGTAGTCCTGCACGCCCAGCGGGATGCCGAAGACCTGGGCGACGGTGATCGCCGCGAGCGCCGGGTAGATCGCCGCGCAGCCGTCCATCTTGGTGGTCGCGCCGAACGGCACCGCGAACGAGGCGTACTCCATCGGGACGCCCAGGTTGCGGGTCGCCACCCGCTGGGTGAGCGGCATGGTGCCGACCGAGGAGCGGGAGACGAACGCGAGCTGGATCGCCGGCCAGGCGCCGGAGAAGTACTTCGCGGGGGAGAGGCCGTGCAGGCGGGCCAGCACCGGGTAGACCACGAACAGCACCAGCGCGCAGCCGACGTACACGTCGACGGTGAAGGTGGCGAGCGGGGCCACGAGGTCCCAGCCGTACGTCGCCACGGCGTTGCCGATCAGGCCGAGGGTGCCGAGCGGGGCCAGCTTGATGATCCACCACAGCACCTGCTGGATGACCGCGAGCGCGGAGCGCATGAAGCCGAGGAACGGCTCCGCGGCGTCACCGGCCTTGAGCGACGCCGCGCCGATCGCCAGCGCGACCACCACGATCTGCAGGACGCTGAAGCTGAGCGCGCCGTCGGCCACGGAGAGGCCCAGGAAGTTCGCGGGCACCAGGCCGGTGAGGAAGTCGAGCCACGAGCCGGTGCTGCCGTCGTACGACGCCCCCTCGGCCGCGACGTCGGCCGCCTGGCCGGGGTTGGTCAGCAGGCCGAGCCCGAGGCCGATCGCGACCGCGATCAGCGAGGTGATCATGAACCAGACCAGCGTCTGGGTGGCCAGCCGGGCGGCGTTGGCGACCTGACGGAGGTTGGCGATGCTGACGACGACCGCGGTGAACACCAGCGGCGGCACCGCGGCCTTGAGCAGACCGACGAACACGCTGCCGACGGTCTCGAGGGTGGTGGTCAGCCAGGTGACGTCGTAGCTGCGGGCCACCAGGCCCAGGAGCACGCCGACCACGAGGCCGCCGACGATCTGGACCCAGAACGGGGTCCGACGAAGCGCTGAGAACACGAGCAGTTGCCTTTCGACGGGTGGACTCGTGTCACAACAAGGCCCCGCGACGAGGGGTTCCGAGATCGGCCGTGAGGTCCCTCACTCGCCGTCGTGCCTACTCGCCCCAGCCCATCGGGAACACCTCGACGGTCGCGGCGAACGCGACACCGAGGCGCTGCCCGGACTGCCGGCCGAACCCCTCGAGGAACTCCCGTGGGTCGAAGTCCTCCCAGCCCAGCCCGTCGATGTAGGCGCGGTGCGCCTCGAGCGACGCGACGCCGGCATCGAAGGTGTCGCTGGTGTCGACCGCGTGCGTCGCGTTCGGTGAGCCGAACGCCCACACGGCCCGCACCCCGCCCCACGGCTCGAGCCCGTCGGTGAGCTGCTCGTTGAACACCCAGCGGTTCCCGGCGTCGCGGACCGCGTCGACCACGGCACGCCCGGTCGCGATGTGGTCGGCCTGGTTGAGGTTGCGCCCGCCCCAGGTCTCGCGGAAGTTGCCGGTGATGACGATGTCGGGACGGTGTCGGCGGACGACGTGGGCGATCGCGCGGCGCAGCGGCACGCCGTACTCCAGCACGCCGTCGGGGAGGCCCAGGAACTCCACGACGGGTACGCCGACGACGCGCGCCGACTCCACCTGCTCGGCCTCGCGCACCCGGCGGCACTCGTCGGGCGCCATGCCGTCGATGCCGGCCTCGCCGCTGGTGACCATGCAGTAGACGACCTCCTTGCCCTGACCGGTCCAGCGGGCCACGGCGGCGGCCGCCCCGAACTCCATGTCGTCGGGGTGCGCGACCACGCACAGGGCGCGCTCCCAGTCTTCGGGCAGTGGCTCGAGCCGGTCCACGTGGGGCATGTCGGTCATGACCAGAGCATGCACCGAAAGTGGTTTGCCGCACAGCACCTCAGGCGGTTGGGTTGCCCCGTGCCCCGCTTCGCCCGCCTCGAGCGACTGCCGTCGACCAGCGCGCGCTGGCGCAGCGCGGAGTTCCGTGACGAGCTGACCGCGTGGGTGTCCTCGGCGGTCGGGGCGGCGGCCTCGCTGGAGCCGGTGAAGATCCGCCCGTGGGCCACGGTCTGGCGGGCAGCCGGCCCGGCGGGGGTCCACTACGCCAAGCAGAACTGTCCGGCCCAGGCCTACGAGGCCGCGCTGCTCGCGGAGCTGGCCGTCCTCGCGCCCCACCACGTCGTCCCGGTCACCGCCGTGGACCTCGATCGGGGACTGCTGCTCACTCCCGACCAGGGCCCCGTCCTGGGCCACGGCTCCGGGGACATCGACACCTGGTGCCGGGTGGTGCAGGCCGGGGCCGCGCTGCAGCGCGAGGTGGCGGCGTACGCCGACCTTCTGGCCGCCGTGGGCCTGACCACCCTCGAGCCGCTGGAGGCCGTCGCCTACGTCGAGCAGCTGCTCCAGCAGTTCGACGTGCTGGCGCCCGGCGACCTGCGCGCGATGCGCCATCAGGACCGGGTGGCGGTCGTCGGGCTGCTGCCCGAGGTGGCACGCTGGGCCGGGCAGGTCGCCGCGCTCGGGCTGCCCACGACGCTGGTCCACAACGACCTGCACGGGAACAACGTGGTCGAGGTCGGCGAGGAGCTGCGCTTCTTCGACTTCGGCGACGCCATGCTGATGGAGCCGCTCGCAGCGCTGCAGATCCCGCTGGACCTGCTGGCCTTCCGGCTCGACGCGGGGCCGGACGACCCGCGCCTGTGGCGGGTCGCCGACGCGGCGATCGAGGTCTGGAGCGACCTGGCCGATGCCGCGGACCTGCGCGCCGCCCTGCCCGCCGCGCTCCAGCTGGGCCGGCTCGGCCGCACCGAGACCTGGGTGCGCTGCACGGCCCCGATGGACGAGGCCGAGCTGGAGGAGTGGGGCGGAGCCGCGGCGGCGTCGCTCGCCTCGTTGCGCCGGCGCCCGCCGGTGGGCCACCTGCCCGGATGAGCCCCGGTTTGTGCCCCGCTGGCTAGCGTGGCGACATGAGCTACCGACTGAGCCGCTTCATGTCCACCGCCACCGCCGGGTACGGCGTCTTCGCGCTCGCCAGCCCCGGCCACCTGCCGGACGCGCTGCAGGCGGACAAGAGTGACCGGGCGGGTCTCGAGCTGCTGGCGCAGACCTACGGCGTGCGCGACCTGGCGATCAGCGCGCTCGGCGTGTTCGGCCGGTCGGGGAAGACCGTGAAGGCGGCCATGTTGATGCGGATCGCCATGGACCTCGGTGACGCGGCGCTGCTGTCGGCGAAGACCGATGACGACGCCGTACGGCAGAAGGTCCTCGCGGTGACCCTGGGCTGGGCCGGCCTCAACACCTTGGCACTGCTGGTGGACTCGGCCCGCGCGAAGGACTGACCTACCGGTCGGTGGCCACGACCCGCCACCAGGCGTGCGGGTCCAGGGGGGCGAACCCCACGGAGCGGACCGGGTCGGCGAGCAGCTCGTCGCGTCCCAGCCCGTCGAGCACCCGGAAGTCGATCGAGCCGGGCGCGCTCACGAGGGCCAGAGCCCGCCACAGCGAGCGGGCGTAGCTGTCCGCGAGGCTCGCGCCGTCCCACTCGTAGACGCCGCGGTACACGCGGTGCTCGTCGTGGTCGAGCCACAGCTTGGACACCAGGCCCGGGAACCCGGCGAACAGGGGGGTGTGGACCACGCTCTCGTGCTCGAACGCCGCGTGCCCGAGACCGCGGACCCAGCGGAGCCGGAACGCCACGACGAGCACACACGGGTCCGCAGGCTCGGGCCGGTCGACACGGGTCTCGCGGTAGACGCGTGCGGAGGTGCCGTCGGCGAAGCGGATCCGGAGGCCCAGGTGGTCGGTCGGCTGCCAGATGCGTCGCCGGGCGAGCATCGCGCCGGACGTGAGCACGCTCCTGCCCACCGCAGGCCAGGCGACACCCGGTGGGAGTGGGCTCGGTGCCAGCGGAGGTGCGTTCCGGCGGTCGGCGGCGGTCCGCGGCGCGGTCCGGCGGACGCCCGAGGCGAGGCGGTTCATCCCCACGATCCCAGCGGCTGGTGGCAGCCGACGACAGGGCCGTTGGTCCCCAGGCGGGGTCAGGTCACGCGCTCGAGCAGGCGCATCGCGTCGTAGGGCGCGAATCCCTTGGCGTCGTTGTCGAAGTAGACGAACACGTCGCGCTGGCGCGCCCACGCCCGGCACCGTGTCGCCCAGCCGTCCAGGGCCTCGTCGGTGTAGCCGCTGGAGTAGAGCTCCCGGTCGCCGTGCAGCCGCACGTAGCGGAAGTCGGTGGTGTCCTCGTCGACCTTCGGCCACCGGCCGGCGGTGTCGGCGAGCACGCAGGCCACCCCGTGCTCGCGGAGCAGGGCCGTGGCCTGCGGGGTGCAGAACGACCGGCTGCGAAACTCCAGCGCGTGCCGGACCGGTCGCTCGTCGACGGCGCTGGTCAGCGCCCGGTCCTCGGGCACCTTGTCGTCGTGACGGGCGGCCAGCGCCGCGGCCTCGGCGGTGGTCCGGGGGAGGAGCGCGAAGAACTCCGCCAGCCGCTCGGCGTCGAACGCGAGGGTCTCCGGCAGCTGCCAGAGCACCGGTCCCAGCTTCGGGCCGAGCGCGAGCACGCCGGAGGCGAAGAAGTTGGCCAGGGCGGTCTCGGCGCCCCGCAGCTTGAGCAGGTGGGTGATGTAGCGACCGCCCTTGACGGCGAAGACGAAGTCGTCGGGCGTCTGGTCGCGCCACGCGGCGTACGACGTCGGGCGCTGCAGCGCGTAGAACG
Organism: Nocardioides sp. GCM10023255; assembly: GCF_042653125.1. Taxonomy (NCBI): domain Bacteria; kingdom Bacillati; phylum Actinomycetota; class Actinomycetes; order Propionibacteriales; family Nocardioidaceae; genus Nocardioides; species Nocardioides sp. GCM10023255. Next base: position 4,184 of record NZ_JBHSHU010000003.1, on the reverse strand, counting down.
AGCCGTTGATCTCGATCGAGGTCAGCCGCTCGGCCGCGTACTCCAGCTCCCGGCGGTGTACCAGGCCGGGCGGGTAGAAGTCCCCGCGCCAGCCGGCGTAGGTCCAGCCGGAGATGCCGATCCGGATGCGTCCCATGGCGTCGACACTAGATCGGTGGTGCCGTCGGCCCACACCACCAGGCCGCGGCGACCGGGGCGGGTGCGCAGCCAGCGGGCGGCGTCACGGCCCAGGGCGTACGCCGCAGTCGCGTCGATGTCGGCCCACGTCAGCGAGTCGGCCACCACCGTCACCGAGGCGACCCCCGCGGGCGCCTCGCCGGTGCGCGCGTCGACCAGGTGCCGGCCGCGGTGGACGGTGCCCGACGTCGCGACCGCGCCGGTGAGCACCGGCACGACCGCGACCAGGCCGGTGGGGTCGTGCGGGTTCTCGATGCCGATCCGCCACGGGGCGGCGGTCGGGTCGAGGGTGCGGCAGACCAGGTCTCCGCCCGCGGAGAGGCAGAAGTCCGTGTCGACCAGGGCTCGCAGCGGGCGGGCCGCGCGGTCCACCGCCCACCCCTTGACCACCCCGCTGGGGTCGAGCCGGGTGCGGCCGTCGGGTCCCGGGAGGTGGATGCGGAAGGCTCCTCCCGACTCGCGCTCGGCCTGCGCGCCCAGGCCGAGCACCTCGACCACCTCGGGCGGGCAGTCGGCCAGGTCGATCTCGCCGCGGTCCAGCCGGGAGACGACCGAGTCGTCGCGGTAGGTGCTGAAGACCCGGTCCACGTCGTGCAGCGCTGCCATCACCTCCGCCCAGGCGCCGTAGCCGTGCGCGTCGTGGGCGTGGCGGCCGCGCAGCGCCAGGCTGATGGGCATGCCCATGACGTGGGCGACATGACGATGCACGGAGCTGCTCATCGGGTGCTCACAGCCCCGCCTGGTCCAGCGCGCTCTGCAGCGACTCCACGTAGCCCGTGCTGGTGATCGTGGCGCCGCTGATCATGTCGATGTTCGCGCTCTGGGCGTCGAGGGTGTCCTGCACCAGGATCGGCAGCGCGTAGGCGTTGATCTGCTGGTCCTGCGGGTTGCCGTTGGGGTACTGCAGGACCGAGACGTCGGTGATCGAGCCGTCCTTGACGGTCAGCTCGACCTGGACCGGCCCCCACGCGGTCTGGACGGTGTCCCCGGTGACCGTCCTCGTGGTGGTCGTCGAGCCGCTGCCGCCGCTCCCGCTCTGGCCGCCGTTGCCCTGGCTCTGACCTCCGCTGGTCCCGCCCGTGCTGCCGCCGGACCCGGATCCCGACCCGGATCCCGAACCTCCCTGGCCCGACGTGGTCGTCGAGCCGTCGGGCTGGGCCGAGGACGTGATCGCGGTGCCGGCGCTGGTGCCCAGCGCACCCGACGTGGACGTGTGGTACCCGAACAGCAGCACCACGACGCTGAGGGTGCTGAGCAGCCAGATGACGTTGCGCTTCATGGGGAGGTCACCACCGGAAGGTCTCGAGATGGAAGTGCTCGGGCGGGAGCCCGGCCGCCTCGCAGGTACGTCGTACGCTCTCGGCCCACTCCGAGGGGCCGCACACGTAGACGTCGCGCTCGGCGATGTCGGGAATCCACCAGGTCAGTGCCGTCAGGTCGTCGGCGGGGCCGATGCCGGACCCGAGCCAGGAGTCGTCGGCCCGGCGCGGACCGGGCAGGTAGAGCGTCTGCAACCCGCGCTCCCGTCCGAGCACCTCGAGCTCGCGCTCGAAGAGCGGGTGGTCGCGGAACCGCTGGACCAGCACGGCGTCACCGGGGGCGTAGTCCAGTCCCTCGGCCAGGGCGCGCAGCGGCGTGACCCCGACGCCGGCGCCGATCAGTGCGACCCGGTGCCGCTGACGGGCCCGGGGGCTGAGCCGGCCGTACGGACCCTCGACGAGCACCCGGGTGCCGGGACGCAGGTACGCCGCGTCCGCGCTGCCGTCGCCCGCCTCCTTGACGGTGATGCGCAGGCTGCGCCCGTCGGGAGCCGCGGACAGCGAGTAGGGGTTGGCGCGGGTCCAGCCGTGCCGCCCGAGGAAGCGCCAGGAGAGGAACTGCCCGGCCTCGACCGGGAGCCGGTGCAGGCCGCGTCCGGCGACGTACACCGAAACGACGTCCGGGGCCTCCCGGACGACCGACGTCACGTGCAGGCCGTGCCGGGCGCTGCGCCACAACGGCAGGCAGACGCGCCACACGAGGACCGCGGCCGCCGTCGCCGCCCAGGCGGTCCACCAGAAGACGGTCGCCCCGCGCGAGGTCAGGAACTGCTGCCCGGTCCAGAGCTGGTGGGGGAGCGCCAGGCCGACACCGAGGTAGGCGTAGAGATGCAGCAGGTGCCAGGACTCGTAGCGGATCCGCGCCCGGGCCGCGCGGATGCTCGTCACGACCACCAGCACCAGGCACAGGGTGCCGGCGGCCGCGAGCAGCATGCCGGGGTAGGTGGTGGTCAGGTTCCACAACGTGCCCGGGGTCGCGGCGAGGTCGCCGGCGGCGTACCCCCAGGTGATGAGGCCGACGTGCGCCAGCATCAGGTTGAACGACGTGAAGCCGACGAGCCGGTGCTGGCGGGCCAGCCGGTCCTGGCCGAACGCCCGCTCGAGCAGCGGCAGGCGCGCCATCAGCAGCACCTGCGCGAGGAGCAGGTCGGACGCGACCAGTCCCGTCAGCCGGCCGAGCGAGGTCAGCCCCGAGGCCCAGCCACCCAGGTCCTGGACACCGCCGGCCGCCGTCCACCAGTAGGTCACCAGCAGCAGGCTCAGCCACAGGGTCGCCCCGGCGCCGGTCCGCACGGCGGCGTCCACGCGCGCCCGCCGGAACCGGGGGTGCCGGACCGTGGGCACCCGCGTCGGCAGGCTGCCGGTGAGCGCCGTCATGACAGGTACGCCGTGTCGCTGCCCTCGACAGCTCCTTGGCCGGTGCTGCCCTGGTCGGTGTCGCCCTGGTCCGGTTGCTGCGGTGCGAGGCCCTCGCCGTCACCGTCGAGGTCGCCCGGCGGCTGACCGGGCGGCGCGTGGTCGCCGTCGGGGCCGAAGCCCCGGTCGAACTGGCCGGTGTGGTCACCGCTCCCGTCACCGTCACCGGCGGTGGCGTGGCCGACCGCGAAGCCGCCGAGCGTGAACACCGCCAGCGCGGCCGCCGCCCCCCCGGCGATGGCACCGCGGGTGCGCATCCAGGTGCTGCGCGAGCGGACGGGCGGAGGTGTGGGGGCGTCGTACGGCTCGGGGGTGACCGGGGGCGGGGGCGGGGGCGGCACGTTCGCACCGGTGGGCGGGGGAGTGGGCTCCCAGCGGGAACCGCTGCCGGGCCTCTGTTCGTCGTTCACGTGGGTCTCCTCGTCTCAGGTGACCTCATCGTGCGCCGCCGACCTGAGCCCGACAGGTGGCGAACCTGTGAGGTTCCTGTCAGCCCGGGCGGCCCCGTCCCAGGGCGATCCACTCCCGTCGGAACTCGGGATGGGTGGCGTAGGAGGCCGCCAGCGTCAGCAGGGTGTGGCACATCCGGTCGCCGTGCTCGCGGGAGGTGTGGCTGAGGACCTCGAGCCGTCGCGCGGCCGCGTTCTGCAGCGCGTGCTCCAGGACCCGGCGGAGCACCGGGCTCAGTTCGTCGCGCTCGAGCAGCTCCCGGGCGGTCTGGTCCTCGTCGTCGAGCCGCGACAGCAGGAACGCCCGCAGGGCCCGGGGGCCGTGTGCTTGGGCGAGTGCGGCGACCACGACATGCCTGTCCTTCGAACGGACCCGATCGTGGTTTGCCGGGAGCGTCAGCTCCCAAGAGTCGTCCCCGTCTTCCGATGGCGGATCTCCCCGGGGATGCTCTCGGAATCCGTCCACGGTACGTCGGGCCGGCGGCGCCCGTCATCACTCAAATCCGGTGGCGCCACGAGGCGCTCGTGCCTCGCCACGACGCAGGGGACAACCCCTGCGCTTTGAACAAACGTTTGTTCAAACCGGAGGGGAGTCCCCCGCACGGACCGGGCGCCCTCATGGGTCGCCACCCTGGAGAGCCTCCCGGCGTGCTCCGGGCTAGGCTCTCGCACTCGAGGGGCGGTAGCTCAGTCGGTCAGAGCAGAGGACTCATAATCCTTGGGTCGTGGGTTCGAGCCCCACCCGCCCTACCATGCAGGATGTGTTACTTCGCCTGACACACGACATTCGGACTTCGGCTGAGGCGCGACAGTGTTTCGGTTG
>NZ_JBHSHU010000002.1:0-292404 GCF_042653125.1 Nocardioides sp. GCM10023255 | reverse complement strand
GGCCCCCGAGATCGCCGACGCCGAGGAGCACCGCCGGCTCGAGGCCGAGGAACGCGCCGCCCGGCGCACCACCCGACTGACCCTGCGGGTCCGCGGCGACGGGTCCACCGACATTCAGATCCGGGTCCCCGACCACGTCGCCTCCCGACTCAAGGTCTACCTCGAGGCCCTCGCCGCACCACGACGCGACCACCTCACCGAGGCCGGGACGGGGAGCAGCGAGGGTGGGAGCAGCGAGGTGGAGCGGCTGCCCTACCCCCGCCGGCTGGGCGAGGCGTTCTGCGCCCTGCTCGAACGCCTCCCCACCCAGGTGCTGCCGCAGCACGGCGGCACCGCCACCACCGTGATGGTCACCATCGACCTCGCCCAGCTCACGACCGGGCTCGGGACCGCGGGCCTGGCCACCGGCGACCGGATCACCGCCGCCCAGGCCCGCCGGCTCGCCTGCACCGCCCAGATCATCCCCGTCGTCCTCGGCGGCGACTCCGAGGTCCTCGACCTCGGCCGCACCCGCCGCCTCTTCTCACCCGCCCAGCGCAAGGCCATGGCCATCCGGGACCGACGCTGCCGCGGCGAAGGATGCGCCATCCCGCCCGCCTGGTGCGAGGCCCACCACCTCGACACCCCCTGGGCCCGAGGAGGGAAGACCGACCTCGCCGACGGCGCACTCCTCTGCAACTGGCACCACCACCGAGCCCACGACCCCCGCTTCGGCACCGACCGGCTCCCCAACGGCGACGTCAGGTTCACCCGACGCAGGTAGGCCGACTGGCGCCGGGTCGTGTGGGTGAGAGTGCGCCATGGCGCACGCTCCCACACCAGGGTCAGGGGAGCGGGTCGACCTCCTCGTGGTCGCCGACGGCGGCGGCGAGCAGCCGCAGGTGATGGTCGCCGTCGCCGAGCAGGTGGTCGAGCGCGGTGAGCCGGCTGGTGTAGCTGCCGATGCTGTACTCCGCGGTCATGCCGATGCCGCCGTGCAGCTGGATCGCCTCCTGCCCGAGGTGGCGCCCGGCGCGGCTGACCTGCAACGCGGCGCGCGAGGCCGCCTCGGCCATCTGCTCGGGCTTGCCGGCCGCGAGCACCATGGTGGCCCACAGGGTCAGGCTCTTGGCCAGCTCGAGAGAGACGTACATGTCCGCGGCGCGGAAGTTCAACGCCTGGAACGTGTTGAGCGGGACCCCGAACTGCTTGCGGTTCTTGAGGTACTCCGTGGTCGCCGAGAGTGCCACGTCCATCGCGCCGATCGCCTCGTTGCACGCCATCACCCGGGCGATGTCGAGCACCGCCGCGATGGTGGCCGAGGCGTCGCCCTCGCCGAGCGGGGTGGCCGGCGCCTCGGAGAGGACCACGCGGGCGGCGCGGCCGCCGTCGTGGGTGGCGTAGCCGTCGCGGCTGACACCGGAGGCGGCCGGGTCGACCAGGAACAGGCCGGTCCCGCCGTCGGGGAGCGCCGCGGACACCACGAGCAGGTCGGCGCGCACGCCGTGGACGACCGGCTCCTTGGTGCCGGACAGCGTCCAGTCCGAGCCCTCGCCGCTCGCGCTGACCGCGGACGCCGAGGCGGCCCACCGCGAGCCCGGCTCGTTGTGCGCGAACGCGAGCACGCTCTCGCCGGCCGAGAGGGCGCCGAGGACCTCGCCACGCTGCTCGGCCGACCCGGCGGCGGCCACCAGGCCGCCGGCCAGGACCACGGAGGTGAGGTACGGCTCCGGCGCGATCACGCGCCCGATCTCCTCGGCCACGATCGCGACCTCCACGGGGCCGGCGCCGGAGCCGCCGTCCTCCTCGCGGAACGGCAGCCCGAGGATGCCCATCTCGGCCAGCCGCGCCCACAGCTTCTCGTCGAAGCCCGGGTCGTCGGCGACCGTGCGCCGACGGTTCTCGAAGTCGGCGTACGTCTTGCCGACCAGGCCGCGCACGGCCTCGCGCAGCGCCTGCTGCTCCTCGTCGTAGGTGAAGTCCATGTCAGTCCGCCCTTCAGAGCCCGAGGATCGTCTTCGCGATGATCTGCCGCTGGATCTCGTTGGACCCGCCGTAGATCGAGGCCTTGCGCAGGTTGAGGTACGCCGGGGTGGCGCGACGTGCCCATCCGGTCATGTCGGAGTCGTCACCGGCGCCGGAGGCCAGCGAGGCCGGGCCGGCCAGGTCCACGACGAGCTCGCTGACCGCCTGCTGGAGCTCGGTGCCCTTGAGCTTGAGGACCGAGGACGCGGGGTGCGGCTTGCCGTCGGCCGAGTGCGCGACGACGCGCAGCGCGGTCAGCTCGAGTGCGAGCAGCTCGTTCTCCAGCTCGGCGAACCGGGCGGCGGTGAGCGGGTCGGCGAGCTGGTCGCCGGCGTACTCCTTGGCCTGCGCCAGCACGCGCTTGGTCGCGCCCACGGGGGCGACGCCCACCCGCTCGTTGCCGAGCAGGAACTTCGCGTAGTCCCAGCCGGCGTTCAGCTCGCCGACGAGGTTCCCGGCGGGCACGCGCACGTCCTCGAACCACACCTCGTTGACCTCGTGGCCGCCGTCGATCAGCTCGATCGGCCGGACGGTCAGACCGGGCGAGGTCATGTCGATGAGCAGGAACGAGATGCCCCGCTGCTTCTTGGCCTCCGGGTCCGTGCGGACCAGGCAGAAGATCCAGTCGCCGTGCTGGCCGAGCGTCGTCCAGGTCTTCTGGCCGTTCACGACGAACTCGTCGCCGTCGCGGACCGCGGTGGTGCGCAGCGAGGCGAGGTCGGAGCCCGCGTCGGGCTCGGAGAAGCCCTGGGACCACCAGATGTCGAGGTTCGCGGTCGGCGGCAGGAACCGCTCCTTCTGCTCCTGGGAGCCGAACGTCGCGATCACCGGGCCGACCATCGAGGCGTTGAAGGCCAGCGGCGTCGGCACGCAGGCGCGCTGCATCTCCTCGTGCCAGATGTGCCGGCGCAGCGGGGACCAGTCCTTCCCGCCCCACTCGACCGGCCAGTTCGGCACGGCCAGCCCGTGGGCGTTGAGCACCCGCTGGCTCTCGACGATCTGCTCCTTGGTGAGCTCGCGGCGCTCGGCGACGGCGTCGCGGATCCCCTGGGGGACCTCGGTGGTGAAGAAGGTCCGCATCTCCTCGCGGAAGGCGGCGTCCTCGGCGGACAGCTCCAGCTGCATCGGCGTCTCCTGGGTCGGCGGCGGGCCGGTCAGGGCCCGGTGCCGGCGACGTTACCCGCTCGTAGGTGGGGGCCGGCTTGCGGTCGCCCGGTCCGCAGCGGCAAGGTGGTTCCCGATGACATCGTCGGCCGATTACTGCGACCACTGCGACCTTCCCCTGAGCCAGTGCGTGCACGGGCAGCCCCCGCCGCCGCCACCGGAGAAGAAGGCGGCGCCGGTGCGTCGTGCCAAGCCGGCCACGTCGCGGGCGAAGGCGGCCCCGGCCGTCAGCGTCACCAGCAAGCCGCCGCGGCGCACGCCCCAGCGCGAGTTCCGGCGCTTCATCCTCGCCGCGCTGCAGGACAACGGTGGTCGCGCCGAGATGGAGGACGTGATGGCCGAGCTCGAGCGACGGATGGAGCCGGTCCTGCGTCCCGCCGACCACGAGACGGTCAACCAGGGCGAGATCCGCTGGCGCTACGCCGCTCGTCTCGAGCGCAAGGCGATGCTCGACGAGGGCCTGATCCAGCCGCCCCGCCAGCCCGGCGTGTGGGAGCTGACCGACCTGGGACGAAGCGCCACCGAGTAGGCGGGTTCAGACCAGGACCCGGATCTCCTCGCCGAGCCGGGCGCCCTGCTGCAGGACCAGGTCGTCCCCGGACCAGAACATCCCGGGGTCGTAGTAGTTCGTGGGGAGCCGGTCGTCGAGCAGCCCCATCGCGGCGTACGTCGCGGCCACCACCTCGGCGCAGTAGGTCATCTCCGCCTCGGCCCGGCGGCGTACCCGCCCGCGCGCCCAGCGCCCGACCAGCGCGGCCGTGCTCGGGAACGGCGTGCCGTCGAGGCGGGCGATGGTCCGCAGCACCTCGCCCTCCATCGCCGGGGTGACGTCGGGCTGCAGCTGGCGCAGCCAGACCCGCTGCTCGTAGCGGCCGGTCCACTGGTCGACGGCCTCGCGCAGGTCGTGCAGCTGGACCCCGCGGTGGTGCGACCCGGTCCACACGTCGAGCAGTCCCTTGCCCAGCTCGGCGTGCCACATCAGCGGCGGCATGTCGTCGAGCACCACCGCCATGCCGACGTGGTTGACCGGCGCGTTGGTCAGCACCCGGATAGCGTGGTCGGCAGCCGATCGTCCGCGGAACAACCACAGGTCGCCGGTGCGGGTGAGGTCGACGGCCTCGTCCAGGGTCAGGTCGGCCATGGCTGCCCAGTCATCCGCTGCTCGGTCATCGCTGCTCGTTCATGTGTGGGAGGAGTCCGTTCGTGAAGCTGTGGAGGGTGCTGGGGGTCGCGGGGCTGGCGGGGGTCGCGGCCACGGGGGCCATCATCGCGCGTGACCAGCGCCGGCGCGCGCAGCTCACGCCGGACGAGGTGCGCGACCGGCTGCACGAGCGCCTCGAGGAGATCCAGGGCGAGTCCGACTCCTAGGCCGCCCGCTCAGTGGCCGTGCCCCTTGCCGTGCTTCTCCGGCTTGCCGTGCTTGTCGGGCTTCGGCTTCTCGTCCTTCTTCTCGTGGCCGTGCGGTGCCGGGCTGCTGTCCTCCGGCTGGGCCTGCGCCGGGTCGCTCGCCCGCGTCGACGTCGTCGGGTCGGGCGTCGGGTCCTCCTGCGCGGCCGGCAATGCCCGGACCATCGCCTCGGCCGCCGCGGTGATCGCGGCGACGTCGGCCTGGTCGAGGTCGCCGCTGCGCTGCGCCGCCATCGCCGTGCGGGCGAGGTCGTCGACGGCCCTGCGGGTCGCGGCGTCGTCGTGGGCGGCCACCGCCGCGTCGACGGCCGCCAGCCGGTCGGCGAGCGCCGGCACCCGGTCGGCCGGGGTCGAGTCGTCGCCGCAGCCGGCGGCCAGCACGAGCAGCAGGGTCACCCCGGCCAGTGCCCGGACCCGTGCGCTCACTGCCCGCCCCCGCCGACGGCGTCGTGCAGGTCCTGCAGCGGCTGCTCGAGGCGCGGCGGCGTCTGCGCGGGCAGCCGGTCGGGGGTCGAGCCCGAGCCGCCACCGGACGCGAGCGCGGCGGCGGCCAGCAGCAGCACCATGGCCGCGCCGGCACCGATCACGCCCCACTGGTGCCTGGGCACACGGGCCGCCGCGGCCCGGGCGCCGGCGAGCACGTCCCGCCGGGGAGCGCGGGTGGCCGGGGTCGCGGCGGGCGCGGCCCGGGGGACCGGTGCCGACAGCGGCAGCGTCGTACCGGCCGGATCGGCGACGATCAGGTGCAGCTCGCGTGCGACGTCGGCCGCGCCCGGTCGACGCCCCGGCTCGCGTGCCGTCATCGCGGCCAGCAGCCGTTGCCAGGCCTCCGGCAGCCAAGTGGGTACGACGGGCTCGCGCTGCAGGCGCGCGAGCGCCGACTCGGTCGGGCTCCCCGGGAAGGCCCGTTCGCCGGTCAGCGACTCCAGCAGCACCAGGCCGAGGGAGTACACGTCCACGGCCGTGGTGATCTCCTCGCCCTGGACCTGCTCGGGCGCGAGGTAGGCCGCGGTCCCGATGGCGTGCCCGGTGCGGGTGTGCCGCACGGTGTCGCCGATCAGCCGGGCGATGCCGAAGTCGGCGAGCTTGACCCGGTCGTCCTCGGTGACGAGCACGTTGCCGGGCTTCACGTCGCGGTGCACGACGCCCTCGGCGTGGGCGTAGGCGAGGGCGTCGGCGAGCTGGCCCCCGATCGCGGCGACGCGGGCCGGGTCGAGCCGGCGGCCGGCGCAGCACTGGGCGAGCGTCCGGCCCTCGACCAGCTCCATCACCAGGTAGGGCCGCTCGGCCGTGGTGCCGGCGTCGAGCACCATCACCAGCCCGGGGTGGCTCAGCCGCGCCAGGGTGTGGGCCTCGGCGGTGAAGCGGTGCCGGTCGGTCTCGTCGTCGGCGGTGTCACGCAGCACCTTGACGGCCACCGGTCGGTGCAGCACCCGGTCGGTGGCGCGGTGCACCTCCGCCATCCCGCCGCGACCGATGACCTCCTCGAGCTGGTACCTCTCGGCCAGCACGGGCTCGCTCGTCAACATCCACTCCTGTCCAGGTGGGCCGGGACGCTCCCGGCTCAGGTGAACCAGACCGCGTCGCACCCGTCGCACTCGTAGCGCTGGCTGACGACACCGTCGTCGAACTCCACCGACCGCAGCTGCCATCCGTGCGTGTGGCCGGTGAGCTCCTCACGAGCACCTCCGGCGGGCTCGACCAGCGCCGTCATTGTCCCAGCCCCTCGGTGGTGCCGCGGTCGCGGCGTCGGATGGACGGGCGCCACCCTCGGTGCACGCCTCGGGAGTAGTGCCCAGCCGGGCGACATCTCAATCATGGGACGCGCCAGGCCGCTGCGGCGTTGCCCCGCCGGACCGTGTGGTCTGGACCGCACGGTTGAATCCTGTACGAGCGGGAACGGTCCCGCCATGTCGATCCTCGCCAGCGTGCGCCAGGCCGGCCCGTCCGGCTTGCTGACCAGCGTCTCCCGCACCGTCGGGCTGGGTCCGGCCAGGCCGTGGCTGCCGGCGGGGGAGACGTTGCGGGCCCGGCTCTACCGGCACGGGCTCGAGCCCGGCGTGGGAGTGCCCTGGCTCGACGAGCCCGGCGTGGTCGACGCGCAGGTGCGGTTGACGTACGCCGCCTCCCTGGCCGGCTCGCAGGTCGCCGTGACCGGTCTCGCGCTCCGGGTCGAGAACCCCGACGGGTCGGTCGGCGACGTGCTGATGCAGGCCCGCGGGCCCCGGCGTGGCGCCGCCCGGGACACGGTGCTGACCACGGCGACGCCGTACGTCGTCGCGGGCGTGCCGGGCGGGCTGCTCACCCTCGGGGCGCGCCAGTGCGGCGCGGAGACCTTTGAGCTCCTGTGCGTCGCCGGCGACGGGGAGTGGCGCCCCTTCGGCGACCTCCGGGTCTCCCCGCGACCGCACGGTGGCCGGCCGCTCGACCCGGACCCGCTCGCGAACGTGCTGCCCGGTCTGACCACCCGCATCCCGGCACCGCGCGCCTCCTGACCCCACTCCGGCAGTACGGTGTCTGCTGGGCAGACCCGGCTCTGCCCGGGCCGCCTCGGTAGGAGTTGGGCCGAGGAGGGGCCGGAAAGGGGTGGGCGTGACGCGCGAGGACCCCGACCTGCCTGCATCGTCCCCGGCTTTCCACCCGGTCCGATCGCTGCGCTTCTGGTTGACCGCGGCGGCGATCCTCGCGCTGCTGGCCGTGGGCACCGGCGCGGTGTCGACCCTGGTGACCCGGCAGCTGGTCCAGGACTCGACGACCGAGCTGACCGAGCGCCTGCGCCCCGCGCAAGGTGCGACGCAGCAGCTGCTCACGGCGTACGTCGACCAGGAGAGCGGCCAGCGCGGCTTCGTCCTCACCGCGGACGGGGCGTTCCTCGATCCCTACCGGTCCGGGGCACGCAAGTCGGCGGAGCTCGAGGACCGGCTGGCCGTCCTGCTCCGGGGCGACCCGGAGGCGCTGCGGCTCCTCGCCGACGTCTCGGCGGCCGGGCAGACCTGGCAGCGCCACGTCGCGGCCGAGATCGTGGAGGTCCGCGAGAACGGGACCGGAGGCCACGACAAGGTGGCCCACCAGCGCCAGGAGAAGGAGCTCTTCGACAGCCTGCGTGACCGGCTGGAGGCGCTCCGCGCCGACGTGGACGGGCTGGTGGACGACGAGGTCGAGCAGGTCGCGACCGCCCAGGACCGGGTGGACGCCGCCATGGTGGTCGCCGTCGTGCTCGCCGTGTTCGCGCTGGTGGCGACGATGGGTCTGCTCCGGTTCGCGCTGACCCGGCCGTTGCGCGAGCTCATCGAGCAGCTCGGTGTCGTCTCGGCCGGGGACTACGAGCGGCACATCGACGCCGAGGGACCCGAGGAGGTCCGGCAGATCGCCGAGGCCGCCGAGACGATGCGGGTGAGCGTGGTCGACCGGTCCACCGAGCTGGTCGCAGCCCAGCACGAGCTGAGCGTGCAGACCGAACGGCAGCGGGTGGCCGCGGACCTGCACGACACCACCATCCAGCGGCTCTTCGGGCTCGGGCTGCGGCTCAGCGCGCTCGCGTCCCAGCGTCCCGAGCTCGCCGGCACCCTCAACTCCATGATCGACGAGGCGGACGAGATCATCCGCGAGCTGCGCCGGATGATCTTCGAGATGGGCGGCACGCAGGCCGGCGTGGAGCGTCCGTCGCCGGACCGGCTGCGCAGCTGACCGGTCGCGCCTAGACGTCAGGACAGAACGAGGGCCCGTCACCCTCCCCGGTGCCGGGCCCTCAGGACCGCTGGACTGGAATCAGCGGCCTGGCTGCGCCGACCGGGTCCGTGGCAGCGACGTCACGGGCGCCGGTCGACGTGTCCAACGATCCCGCGACGCGGCGTGACCGGCATCCCCCATGCTGGGGATCCCCTCGCGCGTCGGCCCCCGTCCCGGGGTTTGGCCGCGCCGTGGCGCTCCGGCCACACTGGAGGGGACCGGAGCACCTTCCTCGGACCCGTCCCCGGAACCCCCATGCCCCAGCTGACCCCGTCCGCGCGCCGCCGTCCCGCCCGCCCGGGCGTCGCCCCCCTGGCCCTGCCGGCACTCCTCCTCGCCACCGTCCTGACCCTGGTGGCTGGCTGCGCGACCCCGGACGAGGGCGCACCGGAGCCGGGCGGCGACGCCACCGCGCTCCCGGCTCCCGCGGTCGACCCCGGCGCCGGCGCGCGGCTGTGGGTGACGTCCCCGACCGACCCGTCGCGCCGGTTGACCCGGACCGACCCGGTCGCCGGTCCCGGCCCGGCGACCGCGGAGATCGACGTCGACCCCGGTGACCGACGCCAGCGCTGGTGGGGGACCGGCGCCGCACTCACCGACGCGTCCCGGCAGCTGCTGGCGCGGCACCCCGCCGCTGCCCGGCTGCTGTTCGCCGCCCACCGCCCGGACGGCGCCCGGCTGAACCTGCTCCGCCTGCCGCTGACCGCCACGGACCTCTCGCCCCGGACCTGGGCATGGGACTGGGACGGCTCGCAGGCCACGCCGCCCAGGCCGGCGCGACGCGCGGTGCGGATGGTGACGCGGTCCCTGGCAGGCCTGGCGCCCGACCTGCGGGTGGTGGCCACGCCCTGGAGCGCGCCGGCCGCGATGAAGACCAGCGGGTCGCTGCGCGGCGGGGCGCTCCTCGACCGGGCCGTCCCCGACTACGCGCGGATGCTGGTGTCGCAGGCGCAGTGGCTGGCGCACCGCGGCGTACCCCTCTGGGCGATGACGCTGGGCAACGAGCCCGGCTACTCCACCGACTACGCCACGATGACCATGACCGACGAGCAGATGACGCGGCTCGGCGAGGCGGCCGGCCCCCGGCTCGGGGCAGGTGGCGTGCACCTGTGGGCCCTGGACCACAACTGGGCGGACCGGCCTCGCGCGGACACCGTGCTGGGCGCGGCTCCGGGCGCGTTCGACGGCGTCGCGTTCCACTGCTACGGCGGCACCCCCGACCAGATGGCAGGTCTCCCGGTCCCGAGCCTGGTCAGCGAGTGCACGGGCACCACCGACGGCTGGTCGGGCACCTTCGGCTGGGACGCGCGCACCCTCGTCGCGGACGCCGTCTCCGCGGGCTCGTCGGGGCTGATGATGTGGAGCCTCGCGCTGGACGCCGACCACGGACCGGTGGACGCCGGGTCGCAGTGGGGCTGCAAGGACTGCCGCGGCCTGGTCACCGTCGACGGCGACCAGGTGCGGCCGGAGCCGGAGCTCTACACCCTCGCGCACCTGTCCCGGGCCGCGTCGCCCGGCGCCCGCGTCATCGCCTCGAGCGCGACCCCGGGCCTGTCGGCGGCCGCCTTCCGCAACCGCGACGGCAGCATCGGCGTGTTCGGTCAGAACGCCACCGGCGCCACCCGGACGGTCGCCATCAGGATCACCGGCCGGATCGACCTGTCCTACACCGTCGCTCCGGGGGAGATGTTCACGTTCCGGAGCGCGGCCGCCTGAGGGCGGCGACCAGCAGGACCGTGGCGATCGCGCCGAGGACGATGCCCGCGACCAGCAGCCCCACGGCGATGTTGTCGAGGATCGGGATGGTGGCACCCACCGAGACGTCGGCGGCCACCGGCGTGGTGCCCTCGCCGTTCATCACCACGAGCGTCCAGCTGCCCTCGTCCGCCGGCCAGGTGATCGTCTGCTGTCCCTGGCCGCTGGCCGAGGCCACCCAGAAGTCCTGGTCCTGCGGGGCGCCGCGCGGGGAGCCGCCGTCGACGAAGTCGGTGTCCGGTGTGCGGTCGCCGCCCAGCGGGTCGTTCACCGTCGAGCGCGCCACGCCGGCGAGGTAGGCCTCGACGTCGCTGGTGCGGGCGATCCCGACGAAGACGCCGTTGTCGGTCCGCGCGTCCGCCTCGACCTTGACGGTGCCGAGCCAGCGCTCGGGCAGGTCGGCGGCCGGGGTGCCGTTGCGCAGCTCCACCTCGGGGCTGGTCGCGGCGTACCCGGGCGAGGCGAACACGACGTCCGAGCTCATCAGGTAGCCCTGGCCGTCGCGGACGGCGTCGTCGGCGAGCCGCAGCACGCCACCACCGGCCAGCAGGCCCAGGGAGGAGAACGCGAGGACCGCGCCGACGATCACCGCGATGATCCGCCCGGCGCCCCAGCGCGACGGGGGCCGCGCGGGCGGGACGCCGGGTCCCTGCGCGGGTCCTTGCACGGGTCCCTCCACCGGGCCCTCCACGGGGCCGGCGCCGAACGGTGCGGCGGCCGGTGGGACGGGGGAGGGCGGGCCCTGCGGGGGTGGTCCGGTGGCCGGCGGCGGGCCGCCGCCCACCGTGAGCAGGCCGGTTCCCGGGTCGGTGCCTCCCAGGTCTAGCCGGAACGGCGGGTAGTCGTCGGTCATCAGGGCGGCGTACGCCGCGACCCGCAGCACCCAGCGGTTGAGCCCGAGCACGAGGTCGAAGATCCCGCGCGGGTAGCGTCCGGTGAAGAGCAGCACGACCGCGGCCACGAGCACGAGGAGCCCGATCAGGCCACCGCTCCAGCCCTGGGAGGCGTCGGCCTCGCCGCTGGTCGCGACGTACACGCCGGTGCCGACGAAGAACGCCACCACCACGTAGTGCGGGATCGCGAGCAGCCACCACTTGACCAGGGCCAGGCCCCGCGAGAGCTGGGCGGGGTACTCGATCTCGAGGTGGGCCGGGTAGTCGGGCCGGTCCTCGAGGGTGAACGGCGGGTAGCGGTCGGTGCCCAGCCCGCCGTACGCGTAGTAGGCGACCCGCCAGCTCCAGCGCAGCACCCCCACGTTGAAGTCGAAGACGGCGCGTGGGTAGCGACCCGTGACCAGGATCGCCACCCACGCCACCACGCTGAGCACCACGAACGCGACCCACAGCAGCGCCAGGACCAGGTAGTGCGGGATCGCCAGCAGCCACTTGACCAGCCACAACCAGCGGCTCAGGTCGGCGTCCAGCGTCGCATCCACCCGGACGGGGTAGCCGTGCGAGCTCATGGTCCCTCCCTCTCAGCGCGCCCTCGGTGGTCCTGCGCGCGGACCCGGCTCAGGACTCCGGGCGCTGGACCGGGATCGGGGTCGGCCCCGTCGACGTCGAGACGGTCGGGAACCCGACCTCGAGGATCCCGTCGCGGTACGTCGCGGTCACGGCCGACGGGTCGGTGCCCTGCGGCAGGCGCACGCTGCGCGCGAACGCGCCGTACCGGAACTCGCTGTGCTCCTTGTCGCGCTCCTCCTCGCGACGCTCGCCACGGATGGTGAGCACGTCGTCGTGGACGGTGAGCTCGATGTCCTTGGTCGGGTCCACCCCGGGGATCTCGGCCCGGATCGTGCCGTGGCCGTTGTCCACGAAGCTCTCGACCCGGATGAAGTGGCCGCCCTCCCGCGGCGAGAGACCGACTCCGGACTCGAGCCAGTCGAGCATGTCGGCCAGCCGGTTCGAGGCGCGTACAGCAACAGTGGACATGGTGGGTTCTCTCCTCTCGGCAACCGGACTGACGGGGCCGGTCCTGACCTCCAGCGTTGCCCCGGCCCGGAGGCCGACGCAGGGGAGAAGGTCCCGCTGGGGCAGGGACGTTGTGCGGGAAGGGCACACTGGCGGCGTGCACGCCCAGCCCCGCCTGCTCGCGACCCGGGTCCCCCGTCGGCCCGAGGGCGTCGTCGTCGTGCTGCACGGCGGCGCCAGCAGGCCGGGCCGGCCAGCCGTCAGTCCCACGCAGCTCTCCGTGGTGCGGATGGTGCCGGTGGCGCGACGCATCGCCCGCGGCGGTCGGGGGCGGCTCGTCGTCCTCCGGCTGCTGAACTCCTACCGCGGCTGGGACGCCACGCACACCCCGCTCGACGACCTCGCCTGGGCGCTGGGCCGGGTGCGCGACCGGCACGGTGACCTGCCGGTGGCGCTGGTCGGCCACTCCCTCGGAGGCCGGGCCGCGCTGCTGGGCGGGGCCGAGAGGGGGGTCCGCAGCGTGGTCGCGCTCAACCCGTGGGTCTACCCGAGCGACCACGCCGACCTGACCGGCCGTCGGGTGCTGGTCGTGCACGGCACCGAGGACCGGGTCGCCGACCCCGGGCGCTCGGCGACGGTGGCCCGCAACCTGGCCGGCACCGCCGAGGTCGAGTACGTCGAGGTGCCCGGCGCCCGGCACGCCATGCTGCGCAGGGGCGGGCGGTTCGAGCGGCTGGCGTCCGCTTTCGTCAACCAGACCCTCCTCGGTGACGGCGACCTGACGGCCCGGTGACCAGTGGTGGGGAAGCCCCAGATTTGGGCAGACGGATACCAGGCCGACCACGTAGGGTCGAGGCACGGCCCGCAACGTCAGCGGCATAGTCAACGGGAGGCGGCCTTGCGCCGGGCACTGGTCATCATCGTGGGGGCGGTCGTCGCTGCCCTCGTGCCGTTCTCCGCTGCGCGTGCCGACAGCACCGTGGTCGTGCGGGGGCTCGGGTTCTCGGCCGACAGCATGACCAATCTCGCGATCGTCGGCTGCGCCGACCTCTTCGGCATCGGCGGCGGCTCGCCGACGACGTACCTCTCGCCCAGCCCCGGCGGCCCGGCCGGAAGCCGCAGCCTGAAGTTCGACCTCGACGGCGGCACCGCCGTCGGCTCCCAGCACCGGGTCTCCTCGATGGCCGCCACCACCGTGGCCGGCCTCTCGGTCCTGGCCCCGCAGGGGACCAGCGGCGTGGCGTACGCCGGCTACCAGTCGCCCGAGGACGCCGGCACGACCCTGGTCTGGGTCGGTCGGGCCCCCCTCTCCGTCGCTGCCGGCCCGTGGCGCCGGCTGGACGCGCCGGCCCTGACCTACCGCTGGACCAAGTACGACCTCGCCAGCCGCCAGCCCGTCGACTCCGGCGCACCGACCAGCAGCACGGTCAGGGCCTTCATGGCGGCGCACGGCGGTGACGGTGCCGGCTTCTACGCCCTCGGCCTCGGCTGCGACGGCCGGCCGTTCAAGGTCGACGCGCTGCGCACCGGCCGCGCCGGCGACGTCACCACCTACGACATCGAGGGCTACACCACCGCGACCGGCATCAGCGGCTCCGCGATGCGGATCTCCGCGGGCGACGCCCTGACGATCAACGGCCACGTGTCCAGCGACATGATCGGCCCGCTCGCCCAGGGCCTGCTGGTGCTCGAGGCGCAGTCGTTCGGCGAGCAGGGCTTCAAGCCGGTCGACGGGGCCGCCCTCGAGGTGTCGGGCGGCGGCACCAGCGCGACGGTCAGCCCGACCACGCACACCGTCTACCGCTGGCGGTTCGGTGGCTCCTCGTCGGCCGAGGGCAGCGTGTCGCCCGTCTTCACCGTCGACGTCGCGCCCGTCGTCACCGCCACCCCCGACGTCGCCGCCGCCAAGGCCGGCGGACAGCTCGCGATCGTCGGCACGACCACGCCGGCCCGTCCGGGCACCCGCGTCACGCTCTGGCAGGTCGGCCCCCACGGTCCCGTGCGGATGGGCACCGACACCACCGACGCCGACGGCGCCTACCGGGTCACCGTGCCCCGGGGCGAGACCGGCGGCTTCCGCTACTTCGTCACCGTGCCGGCGGGCGGGGGCAACCTCGCCGGGCAGTCGCCCACGCAGTCCTTCGCGCCCCTGCAGTAGGCACGCCACCGGGCTTGGTGCGGTCGGCGAGAGTGGGGGCATGCGCGCTCACGTCCTCACCGCCACCATGACCGCAGCCGCCGCGGCGATCGGCAGCCGCGGCACCACGCCCGACAGCGCGTGGTACAGGTCGCTGGACAAGCCGTCCTGGCAGCCGCCGGGCGTCGCGTTCCCGCTGGTGTGGACCCCGCTCTACGGCCTGATCGCGTGGGGGACCGGCCGGCTCGTCGAGCGCGCCGCACCCGAGGACCGGGCCCGGGTGGTCGCGCTCACCGGCGCCGACCTGGCCGTCAACGCCGGCTGGTGCTGGGCCTTCTTCGACCGTGAGTCGCCCCGGGCCGGGCTGGCGACCATCGCGGTGCTGAACGGGCTGAACCTGGCGCTGCTGCGGGAGGCCGCCCGACGGGACCGGACCGCGGCGGCCGCGCTCGCGCCGTACGTCGCGTGGACCGGGTTCGCGACCGCGCTGAACGCCTCGATCTGGCGCCGCAACCGGTGACCGACCCCCTCGCCGACCCCGATCGGCTGCTCGCCGTCCGTCTCCTCCGGGAGGAGCGGGACCGGACGGCCGACCGCCTGGCCCGCCTGCGCCGCGACTTCCGCGGGGTGGTGGACGCCTCGCTGGACTCCAACGCCGACGACGAGCACGACCCGGAGGGCGCCACGATCGCGTTCGAGCGCTCGCAGGTCGACGCGCTGATCCGCCAGGCGGAGGCGCACCTGGCCGAGGTCGAGGCGGCGCGCACCCGCCTCGCGACGGGCGCGTACGGCGTCTGCGAGGTGTGCGGCGAGCCGATCGCGCCGGAGCGGCTGGAGGTCCGGCCCACCGCCCGCACCTGCGTGCGGTGCGCCTGACCCGGGCGTCAGGAACATCGGCGGCGGTGCCGCGGTTGGGCGTCGTATGAGCCAGCTGTTCAGCCCGATCACCCTGCGCGAGGTCACCGTCCGGAACCGGGTGTGGGTCTCGCCGATGTGCCAGTACTCCGCCGTCGACGGTGTCCCGGACGACTGGCACCTCGTGCACCTCGGCTCGTTCGCGCGCGGCGGTGCCGGGCTGGTGCTCACCGAGGCCACCGCCGTCGTCCCGGAGGGGCGCATCTCGCCGGCGGACACGGGGATCTGGAACGACCAGCAGCAGCAGGCGTGGGCGCGGATCGTGGAGTTCGTGCACTCGCAGGGTGCGACGGCGGGCATCCAGCTGGCGCACGCGGGCCGCAAGGCGTCCACGAAGGCGCCGTGGGAGGGGCGCGGATCCGTGGGCGACGAGGACGGTGGCTGGCAGCCGGTCGGCCCCTCGGCCTCGGCCTTCCCCGGCCTGCGTGACCCGCGGCCGCTCGGGCTCGACGAGCTGCCCGGCGTGGCCGTGGCGTTCGGTGACGCCGCAGAGCGTGCCCTCGCCGCGGGCTTCGACGTGCTCGAGATCCACGCCGCGCACGGTTACCTGCTGCACGAGTTCCTCTCGCCGCTGTCCAACCAGCGCCAGGACCAGTACGGCGGCTCCTTCGACAACCGGGTGCGCCTGCTGCTCGACGTCGTTGCCGAGGTGCGCCACCGGGCCGGCGAGGCGGTCCCCGTCGTGGTCCGGATCTCGGCGACCGACTGGGTCGAGGGTGGCTGGACGGCCGACGACTCGGTCCGGCTCGGTGTCCTGCTGCGGGAGGCGGGCGTCGACCTCGTCGACGTCTCCTCCGGCGGGAACGCCCTCGCGGAGATCCCGGTCGAGCCCGGCTACCAGGTGCCCTTCGCCCGTCGCGTCCGCACCGAGGCGCGGGTGCCCACCGGCGCCGTGGGGCTGATCACCGAGCCCAAGCAGGCCGAGGAGATCGTCGCGGACGGCTCTGCCGACGTCGTGCTGCTCGCCCGCGCGCTGCTGCGCGACCCGCACTGGGCGCTGCGCGCGGCGCACGAGCTCGGGGTCGAGGTCGGGCGGGGGATCGACTGGCCGGACCAGTACCTCCGCGCCGCCCTCTGACCGGCACGAGTCAGGTCTGCTCCTCGCGCAGCGCGGTCGCGGCCTCCTCGATGATCTTGCGCATCGCGGTCTCCGCCGTGGCGCTGTCACCGAGACGGACCGCGCGGGCCACCTCGTCGTGCAGCGCGATGGCCTCGGGGTTGGGGCGCGCCGGCATCATGCCGTGGTGGGTGCGGCCGCTGAGCACCTCCTCGACGACGCCGTCGAGGGCCCGCAGCATCTCGTTGCCGCTCGCCTCGAGCAGGGTGCGGTGGAAGATCGTGTCGGCGAGCAGGTAGGCGTCGAGGTCGCCGTCGCGACCGTGCACGACCATGTCCGACACCGCCGCGGCCAGGATCCGGCACTGGTGGCCGTCCGCGCGCTGGGCGGCCAGGGCCGCCGCGACCGGCTCGATCCCGCGCCGCAGCTCCGAGAGCGAGAGCAGCTGCTCGGTCCGGTCGCCCTCGTCGAGGCGCCACCGGATCACCCGCGGGTCGAAGACGTTCCACCGGTGTCGGGGCTGGATGGTGATGCCGACCCGGCGTCGCGAGGCCACCAGCCCCATCGACTCCAGCACCCGGATGGCCTCGCGGGCCACGCTGCGCGAGACGGCGTACTCGCTGCAGATGCCGTCGAGCGTGAGCACCTGCCCCACCTCGAGCCGGCCCGACGCGATCCGGCCACCCAGGGCGCTCAGGACGCTCGCGTGCTGGCCGGGGGGCGGGATCGTGGTCACGGCAAACATCATGTCACCCTGGCTCTCGTTGCGTAATGAACGGGCAATTTCCTTCTAGGGGTTGCAAAAGTATGACTAATCGGGTCACCATGTGACGACCAGCACAACCCCGCCCGGTGCGAACGCGTCGGGCACGAGCCAGGGAGTACGCCGCATGCAGCACCCGCCGCTCCTCGTCGTCATGGGTGTCTCCGGATCGGGCAAGTCCACGGTCGGAGCCGCACTCGCCCAGCGCCTCGGCGTGCCCTTCGTGGACGCCGACGACCTGCACCCCGCCGCCAACATCGCCAAGATGACCCGCGGTGAGCCGCTCGACGACGACGACCGGCACCCCTGGCTCGAGACGATCGGCGACTGGCTCGCCGGCCACCCCGAGGGCGGTGTGGTGAGCTGCTCGGCGCTGAAGCGGAAGTACCGCGACCAGCTCCGTGACCACGTCGCGAGCCTGGAGTTCCTGCACCTGCAGGGCAGCCGCGAGGTGATCGCGCGCCGCCAGGCCAGCCGGCCGGGCCACTTCATGCCCGCCTCGCTGCTCACCTCGCAGTTCGCGACCCTCGAGCCCCTCGGACCGGACGAGCGCGGCGTCGTGATCGACGTCGACCAGAGCGTCGACCGCATCGTCCAGCAGTACGTCGACCGGCACGCCGCCGCGTCCACCCCCGTGAAGGAGAACTGATGTCCACCCTGACCGCCCTGCTGCCGCTCGCCGGCACCAGCCTGATCGAGCCGGTGGCCGGCGGGACCCAGCTGATCCTGGCCACCCTGCTCGGCATCGCGCTGATCGTCGTGCTCATCACCGTCGTCAAGGTGCACCCGTTCCTGGCCCTGACCTTCGGTGCCCTCACCGTGGGCGCCGTCGCCGGGCAGAACATCCTGGCCAACGAGGCCAAGACCGGCGTGCTGCCGTCCTTCCTCGCCGGTTTCGGGACGACCGCGGCCGGCGTCGGGACCCTGATCGCGCTGGGTGCCATGTTCGCCAAGCTGCTGGCCGACTCCGGCGGCGCCGACCAGATCGTCGACACCATCGTCAGCCGGGCGACCCCGCGCACCCTGCCGTGGGCGATGGCCCTGGTCGGCGGCATCATCGGCCTGCCGATGTTCTTCGAGATCGGCCTGGTCATGCTGATGCCGGTGATCTACCTGGTCGCCCGGCGGGCACAGGTCTCCCTGATCACGGTCGGCATCCCCGCGCTCGCCGGCCTCTCGGCGATGCACGGGTTCGTGCCCCCGCACCCCGGCCCGGTCATCGCCGTCGGCAACCTGGGCGCCAACCTGGGCCTGACGCTGGGCCTCGGCGTGCTCGTGGCCGTCCCGACCGTGATCGTGTCGGGCCCGGTCTTCGGCCGGTTCGCGGGTCGCTGGGTCGACATCCCCGCGCCGGCGACGTACGACACCGCCGCCCAGCAGGTCTCCGACGGCCCCGGCGCCACCACCACGCTGCGCCGCCCGACCTTCCGGGTCACGCTGTTCAGCGTCCTGCTCCCGGTCGTGCTGATGCTGGGCAAGGCGCTGGCCGACGTGCTGGCCGACGACCCGACGGCCCCGGCCCGGCGCGTCCTCGACCTCGTCGGCGAGCCGTTCTTCGCGCTGCTGATCGGCCTCGTCGTCGCCATGTTCACCCTCGGTCGCGGCTCGGGCATGGACCGCAACCGCATCTCCGTCACGCTCGGCGAGTCGCTGCCGCCCATCGCCGGCATCATCCTCATCGTCGCCGCGGGCGGCGGGTTCAAGCAGGTCCTCGTCGACACGGGCGTGGGCACCCTGCTCGGTGACTGGGCCCGCGACGCCAACGGTTCGGTGCTGCTGCTCGCCTGGGTCCTGGCGGTCCTGATCCGCCTCGCCACGGGCTCGGCGACCATCGCCACCATCACGGCGTCCACGCTGGTCGTGCCGCTCGTGGCCGGGCTGCCGTCCGCCGAGGTCTCGCTCGTCGTGCTGGCCATCGGTGCCGGCTCGGTGTTCTTCTCCCACGTCAACGACGCCGGGTTCTGGCTGGTCAAGGAGTACTTCCGGATGGACGTCCCGCAGACCATCAAGACCTGGTCGGCGATGGAGACGGTGCTCTCGGTCAGCGGCCTGGTGTTCGTCCTGCTCCTCAACCTGGTGATCTGACCCGGCAACGTCGTACGCCCCGGTCGCCCGCGCGACCGGGGCGTATGACGTCCACGCCTGCGTGATGCATCCTGTGCCGATGCTGATCAAGGGACCGGACGCGGGGCGACTGCGGGTGCCGGCCGTCCTGCGCGACGAGCCGCAGTACCGGCTGCTCTTCGGCAGCCAGGTGCTCTCGATCCTCGGCGACCGGGTCACCTCGATCGCGCTGCCGTTCGCGGTGCTGGCCACCGGTGGCGGGGTCGCGGACGTGGCGCTGGTCTCCGCGGCGCAGTTCGTCCCCTTCGTCGTCCTCGCGCTGCCCGCGGGAGTCTGGGCCGACCGGCTGGACCGCAAGCGCATCCTGGTCGCCTCCGACCTGGTCCGGATGGCCTGCCAGCTGGTGGCGGCGGCGCTGCTGCTCGGGGGAGGGGCGTCGGTGACGGCGCTCGTCGTGCTGGCCGCGGTGTACGGCGGCGCCGACGCGTTCTTCGCCCCCGCGTTCACCGGGCTGCTGCCCTCCACGGTGAGCCCGGCCAACCTGCAGCCCGCCAACGCGCTGCGCGGGCTGTCGTTCTCGGTGGCCAACGTCGTCGGACCGGTGGTCGCCGGGCTGCTGATCGCGTACGCCGGAGGGCCGGGTGGTGCGTTGCTGTTCGACGCCTCGACGTTCGTGGTGTCGGTCGCGCTGCTGGTGCCGCTGCGACCGCGGGTGGTGGAGCGGGCCATGCACGAGGAGGACCCGGCCGCCACCACCGACCACTTCTGGACCAGCCTCCGCGAGGGCTGGGGGGAGGTGCGCCGCCGGCGCTGGGTCGTCGCGTTCCTGGCCGGGATGAGCGTCTACCACGCGGTGGTGCTGCCCTCGATCTTCGTGATCGGGCCGGTGCTCATGGACCGCGAGCTGGACGGCGCCCGCTCCTGGGCGGTGGTCACGGCGTGCTTCGGGGTCGGCTGCGTGCTGGGCGACCTGCTCTTCCTGCGCTGGCGCCCGCGGTTCGCGCTGCGCGTCGCCAGCCTGATGCTCGTCGGGGCCTCCTGCCAGGCCGCCTTCATCGGCAGCGGGCTGGGCGCCTGGGGCATCGGTGCGCTCGAGCTGCTGGCGGGCATCTGCGTGACGGGTGCGTTCACGCTCTGGGAGACCTCGCTGGGCGAGCACGTGCCCGAACGGTCGCTGTCCCGGGTGTCGAGCTACGACTACCTCTCCACGGCCGGCGTGATCCCGCTCGGCAACCTGCTCGCGGGCCTGGCCAGCGCGGCGTACGGCCTGCACGCCACGCTGGTCGGCATGACGGTGATCGGCGTGGGCGTGTCCGTGGCCGTGGCGTCGTCGAGGTCGGTGCGGACCCTGCCGCGGGGCGCGGAGGCGGCTCAGGCGGGCTGAGCCAGCACGTCGTCCATCGGCAGCGGCACCAGCTGGTCGTCGGTGGCGAGGTGGACGACGTCGGTCTCCACCCCGGCGCTGCGGCAGGCGGCGTACAGGCTGCGGGCCCAGGCGAGGTCGTCGGGGCCCGGGCCGCCGCGTCCGGGACGGGAGCGCAGGAAGGCGACCCGCTCCCCGCCGCGCATCTCGCCGCGGAAGAACCCGAGGAACTCCACGAGCGACGCCTGCTGCTCCGCGTCCGGCGGGTCGACGGTCTCCTCCACCTGGGTCAGGTGCGGCAGCGGCGTGTGGTCGGCCTGGATGAACATCACCCACAGGCTGTGCCCGTCGAAGCCGAGCGGCTCCATGAGGTGTCGCCAGGCGGCCTCGAGGTCGGCCTGGGTGCGGATGGTGGGCGTGAACGGCGTCTTCTCGGTCATGCGGTCCAGCCTCACCCGGGGCGCCGGTCGGCGCGACCGGTCATCCACAGGGGCCGGCCGGGTCAGAGCACCGACCGGTAGACCTCCACGGTCCGCTCGGCGATGGCACCCCAGCTGAACGCGTCGATCGCGCGCTGCCGCCCGGCCCGACCCATCTCCGCCGCGCGCTCCGGGTCGCCGACGACCTCGTTCAGGGCCGCGGCGAAGTCGGCGACGTACTGCTCGGGGTCGAGCGGGGTGCCGGTGCCGTCACCCGCCTGCTCGATCGGCACCAGCCGGCCGGTCCCCCCGTCGACCACCACCTCCGGGATGCCGCCGGTCGCGGTCGCCACGACCGCCGTCTCGCAGGCCATCGCTTCGAGGTTGACGATGCCGAGGGGCTCGTAGATCGAGGGGCAGGCGAACGCCGTGGCCGCTGTGAGCAGCGCGACGACGTCGCGGCGCGGCAGCATCTCGCGGATCCACACCACCCCGCCGCGGGTCGCGGCGAGCCCGTCCACGAGACCGACGACCTGTGCCTCGATCTCCGGGGTGTCGGGCGCGCCCGCGCACAGCACGATCTGCACCTCGGGCGGCAGCTGCGCGACCGCGCGCAGGAACAGCGGCAGGCCCTTCTGCCG
The DNA here is from genome assembly GCF_042653125.1 of Nocardioides sp. GCM10023255. Lineage (NCBI taxonomy): Bacteria > Bacillati > Actinomycetota > Actinomycetes > Propionibacteriales > Nocardioidaceae > Nocardioides > Nocardioides sp. GCM10023255. Next base: position 271,076 of record NZ_JBHSHU010000002.1, on the reverse strand, counting down.
GGTGATCCGGCCCACGAAGACCACCGAGGGGCGGTCGGGGTCGACGCCGAGCTCGCGGACCCGGTCGGGGTTCGCGACCGGCCGCCAGTCGTCGGTGTCGATGCCGTTGTGGACCACGTGGACACGGGCCGGGTCGATCGAGGGGTAGGAGGCGAGCACGTCGTCGCGCATCGCCGACGACACCGCGATCACGGCCGCCGCGGCTTCGTACGACGTCTTCTCCACCCACGACGAGACGGCGTACCCGCCCCCGAGCTGCTCGGCCTTCCACGGCCGCAGCGGCTCGAGGGAGTGAGCGCTGACGACGTGCGGCACGTCGTAGAGCAGCGAGGAGAGGTGGCCGGCGAAGTTGGCGTACCACGTGTGGGAGTGGACCAGGTCGGTGCCGGCGCAGCCGTCGGCGATCGAGAGGTCGACGCCGAGGGTCTTCAGCGCGCCGTTGGCGCTCGCGAGCTCGGCGTGGTCGGCGTACGACGTGGTGCCGGGCTCGTCGCGCGGCGCACCGAACGCGTGGACGCGGGTGTCGAGGTCGGGCAGCGCGCGCAGCGCCCGCACGAGCTCGGCGACGTGGACCCCCGCCCCGCCGTAGATCTCGGGTGGGTACTCCTTGCTGAGGACGTCGACGCGCATGCCGTGAAACTACCCCTGCCCGTGGATGGCCCGACAGGGCTAGCGTGCAGCCATGAGCCCGAGCAGCCGCAAGAAGGTCCTGGCCATCGTCCTCGCCGGCGGGGAGGGGAAGCGGCTGATGCCGTTGACGGCGGACCGGGCCAAACCGGCCGTCCCGTTCGGCGGCATCTACCGACTCATCGACTTCGCCCTGTCCAACGTCGTGAACTCCGGCTACCTGCAGGTGGTCGTGCTGACCCAGTACAAGTCGCACAGCCTGGACCGCCACGTCACCCAGACCTGGCGGATGTCGACGATGCTCGGCAACTACGTCACCCCGGTGCCGGCCCAGCAGCGGCTCGGCAAGCACTGGTACCTCGGCAGCGCCGACGCGATCTACCAGTCGCTGAACCTGGTCCGCGACGAGCGGCCGGACATCATCGTGGTGGTGGGCGCCGACCACGTCTACCGGATGGACTTCTCGCAGATGGTCGACCAGCACGTGTCGAGCGGCGCGGCGTGCACGGTCGCGGCGATCCGCCAACCCATCGAGATGGCCGACCAGTTCGGCGTCATCGACGTGCAGCCCGACGACCCGTCCCGGATCCGGGAGTTCCTCGAGAAGCCCACCGACCCGGTGGGGCTGCCCGACAGCCCGGGCGAGGTGCTGGCGTCGATGGGCAACTACGTGTTCGACGCCGACGCCCTGGTCGAGGCGGTGACCCGGGACGCCACGATGACCGGCTCGAAGCACGACATGGGCGGCGACATCGTCCCCGCCTTCGTCCGGCGCAACCAGGCGGGCGTCTACGACTTCAAGGACAACGACGTCCCGGGCGCGACCGAGCGCGACCGCGGCTACTGGCGCGACGTGGGGACGATCGGGTCCTACTACGCCGCGCACATGGACCTGGTCTCCCCGCTGCCGGTGTTCAACCTCTACAACTTCGACTGGCCGATCTACACCTCCTACGGCCCGCAGCCGCCGGTCAAGATCACGCCCGGCGAGGACGGGATCGCCTCGCGGACGCTGGAGTCGCTGCTCTCGCCCGGGGCGGTCGTCAGCGGCGGCTCGGTGAGCCGGTCGGTGCTCTCCCCGGCGGCCTTCGTCGGCTCGGGTGCGGAGGTGAGCGACTCGGTGCTGATGAACGGCGTCCGGGTCGGCGCGGGCGCGGTGGTGCGCAACGCGATCCTCGACAAGAACGTCGTGGTCGCACCCGGCGCCAAGATCGGTGTCGACCCCGACGCGGACCGGGCCCGCGGTTTCGTGCTCGAGGACGGCCTGACGGTGCTCGGCAAGGACCAGGTGTTCGGGGACTGAGGCGTTCCAGGGGATAGTCCGGCACGTTCTGCCCGCGGACGTGGCGAGAACGTGCCGGACTATCCGTCAGAGAAGGCCTGCGGCGCGCGCGGGTCCGGCGTACGCCGCGGCGAGGCTGTCGACGGTCTCGTGCGCGTTGAGGCCGCTCGGGTTCGGGACGACCCAGAGCTCGGCGCCCGCGAACGGCTCGGGCTGGCGGCCGAGGGTGGCCTTCGGGTGCCCGAAGGCGTGGCGGTACGCCGTGATGCCGGCGACCGCGACGACGCGCGGGGCGACCCGGCGGACCAGCTCCTCGAGCCGCCGGCCGCCCTCGCGCAGCTCCTCCCGGCTCAGCTCGTCGGCACGGGCCGTGGCCCGGTGCACGAGGTTGGTGATGCCGATGCCGCGGGCGCGCAGGCTGCCCCGGTCGGCGTCGGTCATCCCCGCCAAGGGGTCGACCGGGTGCTCGAGGACTCCGGCGCGCAGCAGGGCGGGGTAGAAGCGGTTCACCGGGTGCGCGAAGTGGGTTTGGGTCGCGGCGGTCCACAGCCCGGGGTTGATCCCCACGAACAGCAGCCGCACGTCGGGGCCGAGCAGGTCGGGCACCTCGGTGTCGCGGAACGACTCGAGCTCGGCGCGGGTGAAGCGGGGCACGCCCGCATGCTGCCACGCCCGTCCGCCGGTGGGCGGGCCGGGGAACCCACGACGGCCCGGTAGCGTCCCACTGTCATGCGACGAACTCTCGGACCCCTGCTCCTGTCCCTGGTGCTGGCCTCGGGCCTGCTCGCCGGCTGCGGCGACGACGGGTCGGGCACGGCCACCGACGACGGCTCGCCCTCGGCGAGCGAGAGCCCCTCGGAGTCGGGCAGCCCGATCGGCAACGGCACCGTGGACTTCACCCAGGTCGCGCTGATCAGCCAGTCCGGTGCCGGCGGCCGGGCCAGCCAGCGGCCCACGGTGCTCGACGACGAGGCGGCCGTGGGGGCGTTCGCCCGGCAGTTCCGGACCGACGCCGTCGGGAACCGCATCGAGCAGGCGATCGCGAAGGCCGACGTGCCTGACGACCAGACCGTGCTCGGCGCCGTCGTCGCGGTGGGCTGCGACGTGCCGCCGGGGGTGACCGTGCACCGGATGGGGGACGGCCTGGCCGTCACCGCGATGAAGGTGCGCAAGCCGCTGCCCGAGTGCCTGGTCGCGGTGACCACGGTGGCGCTGGTGGCCGTGGACTCTGACGTGCTCTGAGCCCGGTCGGGTCGAGCCGGTCAGCGCGCCACCACGGGGAGGTGGACGACCGTGTCGTCGAGCACCACGGCACCCGGCGTACGACTGCCCATGCCCACGAAGGTGTCGCTGACGGGGCTGGCGAGGATGAACAGCGACTGGCCGGCGGGCACGTCGACGGCCACCGACGGCAGCGCGATCCGGCGCCGCTCGCCGGTCACCGGCGCGGGCTCGTCGAGCGGCAGCACGTTGTTCTGGACCAGGTGGGCGTCGGCCGCGGACGTGCCGACCGCGAGGCCGTAGAACGCGCGGTTGCCCACGCCGAGGGCGGTCAGGTCACCGGAGAGGTACGGCGTCCCGGCCACCCGGACCGGGCCGTCGACGATCCTGTACGACAGCGGCACGCCCCCGGTCTCGGGGGTGGCGACGGTGCCGACGTCGTACGCCGTGTCCGCCTTGACGGAGCTCACCGTCGTGCAGGTGCTGGTCGGCGTGGCCAGGTGGTAGCGGCCGTAGCCGCGCAGCCCGGTCTCGCGGCCCTTGAGCTGCTCGTCGAAGAAGCGGACCGAGAGCCGCTCGAAGCTGCCGCCCGCCAGCCTCCGGCTGCACGGGTCGGACGTGACGTCGATGCCCGGCGGGGTGACCGCCGGAAGCACGTGGCCGCCGTTGTAGGCGACGAAGATGCTGTGCCGTCGGGCCCGCTTCGTGATCGTGTGCCGCCAGCTGGCCAGCCCCTGCTGCAGCGGGAACAACGAGTCGGTGGTGCCCTGGCCGAACAGGACCGGGATGTCGAGGCGGCGGCCGTGGTCGACGTGCCACTTCGGGCCGTTCTTCTCGAAGAAGGCCACCATGTCCTCCTCACCAGGCACCGAGCCGTCCGGCCAGGTGCCGGTCGCGGCACCCTCGACGAGCGCGGCGTACACGTTCGGCGGGAGCGCGTCGGAGGCGGTGGAGGCCGCCGAGAGGGCGGTGGCCCAGGCGGTGCGGACGACGTCCTCGGGCGCGAGGCTCTGGCTGAGGTCGTACCACGTGATCTCGGGGGCGAGCGCGTCGAACACCGGCCTGCCCTTCAGGCGCAGCTCCTCGAAGGCGCCGAGGAGCTGGTAGCCGCCGCCGTAGCTGCCGCCGATCGCCCCCAGGCGGGGGTCGCCCGGGCCGTCCTGCTGCACCCAGCCGAACCGGCTCACCAGCCGGACCAGCCTGCGCACGTCGTGGCCCTCGACGCCGGGGTTCTCGACGTACGCGTGGCCGCCGCTCTCGCCGAACCCGCGCTGGTCGAAGGAGAGGACGGCGTACCCCGCGTCGAGGAAGCGCCGGAACGCCGCGGGGTCGGTCGTGCGCGAGCCGCCCCAGCCGTGGCTGTGCATGATCATCGGGACCGGGTGCCGCCTCGTCGCGCCGGCGGGGCGGAAGAGCGTGAAGCAGATCCGGACCTTCGTGGTGCTGCCTGGGTCGGGCACGCTGGTCAGGCAGTCGTCGGCGACCCTCACCCGGCTCGTCGGGGCCGCGCCGGCCGCGGCCGTGGCGGCCGGGAGCGCGGTCAGGGTGGCGGCGGCGAGCACGGCGCCGAGGGCGAGGGCGATGCGCGACTTCATGGGGTCCCCGTTCGCGATGGTGGTGCGTGTTCCAACGACCTTCCCGTCGAGACGTCATGCGAACCGTGGTCCAGACCGAGCCACGCGGGCACCGTCGCACTAGGGTGCGGCTCGTGGGGCAGCCGTGGAACACCTTCATCGAGGGGGACAACCTCGAGGTGCTCGGCCGCCTGGACGAGCCGGTGGACCTCGTCTACATCGACCCGCCGTACAACACCGGCAACGACTTCGCCTACCGCGACGACTTCCGGCACGGCGACGCACGCAGCACCCGGCACCAGGCCTGGGTGGCGATGATGCGACCGCGGCTCGAGGCCGCCCGGTCGCTGCTGCGCGACGAGGGCGCGATCTTCGTGAGCATCGACGACAACGAGGTGGCGCACCTGCGGCTGCTGATGGACGAGGTCTTCGGTGAGGCCGGCTTCCTGGCGCAGGTCGTGGTGAACCTGAACGCCAAGGGGCGCCAGCTCGGCAAGGGCTTCGCCACCAGCCACGAGTACCTCCTCGTGTACGCCAAGGACCCGCGGCGCTGCGTCCTCGACGCCAGCAGCAGCGACGCCGTCGACGAGCGGGACTTCCCGCTCACCGACGAGCCGACCGGCCGGCGCTACCGCCGGCTGCCGCTGCGCAACACCAACAAGAAGTTCAACCCGCAGACCGCCCGCACCCTGCACTTCACGGTGTGGGGTGACCCGGTCACCGGGCGGGTCTCGACCACGCCGTTCGACGGCGCCCGGGAGATCGGCCCGGTCTTCGGCGACGGCCGGCCGGCGGTCTGGCGCTGGTCGCGCCCGCTGATCGACCAGCGCCCCGACGACCTGGTCTGCCGCACCGTCAAGGGCAAGCACGGGGACCGCGTCGACGTCTTCCAGAAGGACTGGCTGCACAGCGACGCCCCGGGCGGCCGGCGCAAGAAGCTGCGCACGATCTGGCTGGCCGAGGAGATCGGCTCCACCGACACCGCGGTGGCCGAGCTGAAGGAGATCGTCGGCCACGTCTTCGAGTCGCCCAAGCCGACCGGGCTGATCCGCCGGATCCTCGCGACCATGCCCGACGACGTGCGCGTCCTCGACTTCTTCGCCGGCAGCGGCACCACGGGCCACGCGGTCGCGCTGCAGAACGCCGAGGACGGCGGCACCCGCCACTGCACCAGCATCAACTCCGCCGAGCCGACCCGGGAGGGCTCCAACGCCCGCAACGCCGGGCTGCTCACGGTCGCCGACATCACCCGCGCCCGGCTGCGCGCGGTCGCCGAGACGGTCGGTGGTGGACTCGAGGAGGACCCGCCACACTGGCGGCCATGACCCCACCCCCTGAGCAGCAGTCCGGCGGCGCGCGCGTCGCCCTCGTCACCGGCGGATCCAGCGGCATCGGCGAGCGGACCGCGGTGCGGCTGGGCCGGGCCGGCTTCGAGGTGTACGCCGTGGCGCGGCGGGTGGACCGGATGGCCGCCCTGGAGCGCGAGGGCGTCACGACGTTCGCCATGGACGTCACCGACGACGCCTCGATGGTGGCCGGGGTCGAGCGGGTGGTCGCCGAGCGCGGGCGGATCGACGTGCTCGTGAACAACGCCGGGTACGGCTCCTACGGCGCGGTCGAGGACGTGCCGATCGACGAGGCCCGCCGCCAGTTCGAGGTCAACGTGTTCGGGCTCGCGCGGCTGACCCAGCTGGTGACGCCGCACCTGCGCCGGCAGGGGAGCGGGCGGATCATCAACATCTCCTCGATCGGCGGGAAGTTCTACGAGCCGCTGGGCGCGTGGTACCACGCCACGAAGTTCGCGGTCGAGGGCTTCAGCGACAGCCTGCGGATCGAGCTGGCGCCGTTCGGCATCGACGTCGTGCTGGTCGAGCCCGGCCCGATCCGCACGGAGTGGAACGAGATCTCCCGCGAGAGCCTCACCGCGACGAGCAGCGGCGGCGCCTACGAGGAGATGGCCGCCCACGTCCGGGGGGTGCTCGAGCGCGCCGACACCAGCAGGCTGATGTCGAGCCCGCCCGAGGTCGTGGCGAAGAAGATCGTCAAGGCCGCCACGGTCCGCCGGCCGCGCGCCCGCTACCCGGTCGGCCGCAACGCCGGCACCATCCTGGGTGCCCGCCGGCTGCTGCCCGACGCGGCCTTCGACGCGGTCGTCAAGCGGATGTACCTGCCCTGACCCGGCTCACCGGTGGACGTCAGGGGCAGACCGCCTTCTCCAGCGCCGTCACCTCGTCGTCGAGGTGGGTCAGCAAGCGCTGCAGGTGCGGCACGGTGCGCCGACAGCCGGTCAGGCCGAAGTCCATGTTGCCGTCGTACGACGTGCAGGTGATGTTGAGGGCCATGCCGTTGATCGGGATCGAGAGGGGGTACTGCCCGACCAGCTTCGCGCCGTTCCAGTAGTGGGTGGTCCGGGGACCCGGCACGTTGCTGATGATCAGGTTGTACGGCGGCCGCACGATGCCCTGCATCTTCAGCAGCGGCGGCAGGATCGCCGGCGCCTGCCCGAGGGCGCTCATCGCCAGGATCTGCATCGGCGTCATGCTGGAGAGCGCCCGCTTGCCGTCGACCATCGAGAGGTGGATGGCGGCGAGGCGGTCGGCCGGGTCCTCGAGGTCGGTGCCGAGCTTGCACATCACCGCGCCGACGGCGTTGCCGCCCTCGGCGGAGGCCAGCTGCGACTGCTTGGCGTTCAGCCCGACCGGCACCATCGCCACGAGCGGGGCCTCCGGGAGGGCGCCGAGCTCGAGCAGGTAGGTGCGCACGGCGCCGGCGCACATCGCCAGCACCACGTCGTTCAGCGTGGCGCCGCTGGCCCTGCCGATGGCGCGGAGCCGCTCGATCGGCCAGTCCTGGGCGGCGAAGCGGCGGGAGCCGGTGATGCTGGTGTTGAACATCGTGCGCGGGGCGTAGAGGGAGAGCGACGAGGTCTCGTTGCGGACGCTCTTGTTGAGGGTCCGCACCAGGGCGCCGGGCAGGCCGGCGGCCTCGGCGGTGATGCCGAGCGCGGTCCGGAACGCCGCCAGCGGCACCTGGGCCAGGTCGTGGTGCGCCGGTTCCTGCGAGCTCTCCTCGGCGCGCGCGGCTCGGCCCGGCCGCACCCCCCACGGCGCGGGCATGCCGCGCTTCTCGGGGTCGGTCGTGAGCACGCTCTGGATCAGCCGCATCGCCGAGACGCCGTCGACGAGGGCGTGGTGGGTCTTGGTGTACATCGCCACGCGGCCGTCGCGCAGGCCCTCGATGACGTGCGCCTCCCACAGCGGTCGCTCCCACGCCAGCCGGGTGCCGTGCAGGCGACCGCAGAGCTCGAGCAGCTCGCGCACCCGGCCGGGCTTCGGCAGGGCGCTGTGCCGCACGTGGTGCTCGATGTCGAACTGGTCGTCGTTCTCCCACACCAGCTGGCCGGCCGTCCGGAGCGACCGCTTGGGGTGCTTGAGGAAGAGGGGCGAGATCTCCTCGACGTCGCGCATCTGCTCGAACATCTCGCGCACGTAGCCGCGGCCGGCCCCCTCCGGCTTCTCGAAGAGCTGGAGACCTCCCACGTGCATGGGCTGGCTGCGGTTCTCGGCGAGGAGGAAGGCTGTCGACGTCGGATCGATCGGTGAGACCACGCGTACCCCGTTTCTGGTCGTGACGTCCGATCCTTGCCGCTGGTGGCGGTCGCCACAAGGGCAGTACGCAGTGACGCCCCTGACGTCCCGCAGGTCCGTACCATGCGGGACATGGCGAACGGACCTCTCGGACCTCATCCCCCCCTCGGCCTGCTGGGCCGTCTGTTGGGCCGCCTGCTGGTGGTGGTGGGCCTGGTCGTCGGCGGGCTCGCCGTACCGGCCGCGGCCTCGGCGGACAGCTACTCCGCGCCGCTGCGGCGCGCCGTCTCCGACCTGCGCGTGGCGTCCGAGGTGCGCACCGGCTACGACCGCGACCTGTTCCCGCACTGGGTCGACGCGGACGGCGACGGGTGCAGCACCCGCAACGAGGTGCTGATCGCGGAGGCCGACGACCCGGTCACCGTCGGTGCCGGCTGCTCGCTCAGCGGCGGCCGCTGGTTCTCCTACTACGACCGGGTGTCGTGGACCGACACCGGCCGCATCGACATCGACCACATGGTGCCGCTGGCCGAGGCCTGGGACTCGGGGGCACGGCGCTGGCGGACGAAGATCCGTCAGGCCTACGCCAACGACCTCGGGGACGGTCGCACCCTGGTGGGGGTCACCGACAGCGTCAACCAGTCCAAGGGCGACCAGGACCCCGCCGAGTGGATGCCGGACTTCGGCACCTGCCGCTACGTGCGCGAGTGGGTGGCGGTCAAGCACCGGTGGCGGCTGAGCGTCGACCGGGGCGAGAAGGCCGCGCTGGCCTCCCTCGCCGCCGACTGCACGAACACGACGATCACGGTCGAGCTCGCTCGCTGACGGGCCACCTGCCGTCCACAGGCGGGTCGCCGGGACCGCTCGTCCCCAGGCCCCTCCGCGACGACCCGGCTCGGTCCCTTCCCGCTCCTAGCGTCCTGCGTACGCCGGAACTCGCCGGCGTCTGACCGCAGGAGCACCACATGAAGAACCTCATCGCCGTCGGGGCCGTCGTCACCGCCCTCGTCACCGGAGGAGGGGCCGCCTGGGCCGCCGTCGGCGACGCGCCCGGGCCGGGCACGATCGTCGACGTCAGCGGCGACGCCGACAACGGCTTCACCATCGAGCACTACGACGGAAGCACCGACTACCCGCCGACCCTCTCCGAGGCGCGGGCCGAGTGCGAGGAGTACCGCCACCACGTCTCCGTCGTCCGCTGCCGGACGCACGTGCGGGTCTGGTACCGAGGCATGGGCCGGCTGAAGCGCGCGCTCGACTACGCCCACGCGCAGTAGGGCGACCGCGCGCGGGGCCGCCGCGTGGCAGGATCTGCGCCATGGAGGCCGGACCACTCGACCGCTTGTGGAGTCGTGGCCGCACCTCCCTGCGGGCGCGGGTCCGGCGGTGGGAGTCCAAGCGCTGGCAGATCGCGCAGTGCTCCCTCGCGGCGGGCGCTGCGTGGCTGGTCGCCTCCGACGTGCTCCACCACGACACGCCCTTCTTCGCGCCGATCGCCGCGGTGGTCAGCCTCGGCACCTCCTACGGCCAGCGGCTGCGCCGGGTGGTCGAGGTGACCATCGGCGTGGCCGTCGGGGTCTTCCTCGCCGACCTGCTGGTGGCCTGGCTGGGGCAGGGGTTCTGGCAGCTGTCGTTGATCGTCGCGCTGGCGATGTCGACGGCGTTCCTGCTCGACGGCGGCCAGCTGTTCGTCACCCAGGCGGCCGTCCAGTCGATCGTGGTCGCCACGCTGATCCCCGACCCCGGGGCGGCGCTGACCCGGTGGACCGACGCGCTGGTCGGTGGTGCCGTGGCGCTGGTCGCGGCCACCGCGGTTCCGGCCGCGCCGCTGCGCCGTCCCCGGGAGCAGGCAGCCGTGGTGATGCGCAAGATCGCGGCGCTGCTGCGCGCAGCGGGGGAGGTGATGGTCGACGGCGAGGTCGAGCGCGCGCTCGCACTGCTCGCCGACGCACGCTCGACCGACCACCTGATCCGGGAGCTGCAGGACGCCGCCGACGAGGGGCTCTCGGTGGTGGCGTCCTCGCCGTTCCGGGTCCGGCACAAGGGCAACCTGCGCCGGATGGTGGAGCTGGTCGACCCGCTGGACCGGGCGCTGCGCAGCACCCGGGTGCTGGTGCGCCAGACGGCGGTGGCCGCCTACCACCGGCGCCCGGTGCCCAGCTCCTACTCGCTGCTCGCCCTCGACCTCGCCGACGCCGCCGACGTGGTCGCGGCCGAGCTGAGCGCGGACCAGATGGCGGTCGGCGCGCGCCCGGCGCTGCTCGCGGTCGGCAACGCGACCGGCCAGGTCGAGCGCACCGACCAGCTGACCGCCGAGGTGGTGCTGGCCCAGATCCGCTCCGTGGTCGTCGACCTGCTGATGCTCACCGGGCTCGACCAGCTCGAGTCCACCGACGCCCTGCCCCCGCCACCGCGATGACCGGGACCGGGGCCGGCCGTCCGGCTGCTCGACGGTGGGTGCTGCACGTGGACCTCGACCAGTTCATCGCCGCGGTCGAGGTGCTGCGCCGGCCCGAGCTCGCCGGGCTGCCCGTGGTCGTCGGCGGTCGTGGGGACCCGACCGAGCGGGGCGTGGTCGCGACCGCGTCGTACGAAGCCCGCGAGCACGGGGTCGGGTCGGGGATGCCGCTGCGGCTGGCCAAGCGCAAGTGCCCGGACGCGGTGTTCCTGCCCGCCGACCACGCGGCGTACGACGCCGCCTCCCACGAGGTCATGGAGACGCTGCGCTCGCTGACCTGGCGGGGCGCGCCGCTGGTGGTCGAGGTGCTCGGCTGGGACGAGGCGTTCGTGGCGGCCGGGGAGGGGGAGGGGGGTGGGTCCCCCGAGCAGGGCGATCCCCGGGAGCTGGCCGACCTGATCCGGGCCCGGGTCCTGGAGGCGACCGGGCTGCACTGCTCGGTCGGGATCGGCGACAACAAGCTGCGCGCCAAGATCGCCACCGACTTCGGCAAGCCCCGTGGCGTGGCCCGGCTGACGGCCGACACCTGGTTCGAGGTGATGGGGGACCGGCCGACCGACGCGTTGTGGGGGATCGGCCGCAAGACCGCGAAGAAGCTGGCGGCCCTCGGCATCGACACCGTCGCCCAGCTCGCGGCCTCGGACGCGCGGGTCCTCGCGGCCGAGCTCGGCCCGACGATGGGGCCGTGGTACCACCGGCTCGGGCGCGGTGAGGACTCCAGCCCCGTCGACGCCACGCCGTGGGTGCCGCGGGCGCACGGCCGGGAGGAGACCTACCAGGTCGACCTCGAGGACTGGGCGCAGATCGCGGCCGAGGTGCGCGGCCTGACCCGGCGGGTGGTCGCCGACATCGACCGCGAGGGCCGGCCGGCGGCCCGGGTGGGGATCAAGGTGCGGTTCCGGCCGTTCACCACGCTGACCCGCAGCCTCACCCTGCCGGAGCCGACCAACGACCCCGAGGTGCTCGCCGACGCGGCGGTCTCGCTGCTGGACCGGGTCGGGCACGACCGGGCCGTGCGCCTGCTCGGCGTCCGCCTGGAGATGACGGAGCCGGGTCCGTGATCGGCGACCGGTGGGGCGTGACCGAGGACGAGGTCGCCCGTGAGTACCCGTGCGACGGGTTCGTGCCGGCGCCGACCCTGCAGGCCTGGCGCGGGGTGACCGTGCACGCGGCCCCGGCCGTGGTGTGGGACTGGGTCGTCCAGGTCCGTTGGGCGCCGTACTCCTACGACTGGATCGACAACCTCGGGCGCCGTTCGCCGCGGCACCTGCTCGACGCGCCGGCGCCCGCGCCCGGCGACCGGTTCACCAGCACCGCGGGCCGCCCGGCGGGCCGCCTGCTGGCGGTCGAGCCGGGCGTGCACTACACCGGCCGGATCATGGGCGCGGTGATGTCCTACGTGGTCGTGCCGGTCGACGAGCGCACGACCAGGCTGCTGCTCAAGGTCGTCATGGGCTCGCACCGCTGGCTCGCTCCCGCCGTCTCGGCGGGCGACCTGGTGATGGCGCGACGCCAGCTGCTCAACCTCAAGCGGCTCGCCGAGGGCCACCCCGGATGAGGCCCTCGTCCTGACCGACGAGCGGCGTGGCGACGTCAGCCGCCGTCGCGCCCGAGCCCGGCCCGCAGCTCCCGGACCACCGAGTCGACGACGGCGACCAGGTCGCCCCCGGTCCGCTCGGCGACCGCGCGCTGCCGCTGGTACGACGCACCGCGCTGCGGGATGTCGGCCACCCCGGCCAGCTCGGCGGAGCAGCCCAGCCGGTCGGCCACCGGCTCCAGGCGCGCCAGCAGGTCGGCGAGGTCCTCGGTGACCAGTCGCTCGTTCGACGCGGCGTCCAGGACGACGATCGCGTCCAGGCCGTACCGGGCCGCGCGCCACTTGTTCTCCTGCACGTGCCACGGCGGCATCGTGGGCAGCCGCTCGCCGGCCGCCGCGCGGGTGTCCAGGTCCACCACCAGGCAGTGCATGAGCGCCACCAGCGAGGCCAGGTCGTCGAAGTCGGAGATGCCGTCGCAGACACGGTTCTCCAGGGTGCCCAGCCGGGTGGCCGGGCGCACGTCCCAACGGATCTCGGAGAGCTCCTCGATCACGCCGGTGACCAGCTGGTCGGAGGCGAAGGCCTCGAACTCCGACCACTGCTCGAACTGGAACGGCAGGCCGGCCGTGGGCAGCTGCTGGAACATCAGTGCGCGGTTGGAGGCGTAGCCGGTGTCGACCCCGGCCCAGATCGGCGAGGACGCCGACAGGGCCAGCAGGTGCGGGTAGTGGTTCAGCAGCGAGGAGAGCACCGGCATCACCCGCTCCTTCGACGGCAGCCCGACGTGGACGTGCACGCCCCAGATCAGCATCTGGCGGCCCCACCACTGGGTGCGGTTGATCAGCTCCTCGTAGCGGTGCCCCTCGGTGAGCTGCTGGCGGGTCCAGGAGGCGAACGGGTGGGTGCCCCCGCCGTACAGGTCCACGCCGAGCCGGTCGGCCACCGGCACGACCGACTCGACGGTGCGGCGCAGGTCGGCCATCGCCTCGCCCACCGTGCCGCAGACCCCGGTCACGATCTCGACGGTGTTGCGCAGCAGCTCCTTGTGCAGCCGTCCCTCGTCTGGCAGCCGCGGCCCCGCGGCGGCGAACAGCTCGGCCGCGTTGTTGCTCAGGTCGCGGCTCGACTTGTCGACGAGGGCCAGCTCCCACTCGACACCGATCGTCGGCTCGGGGGAAGCCCGGAAGTCGATGCGCACCCGGACAGCGAAGCACATCCGCGCCCTGCCAGCATGGTCCCCATGCTGGAGGCTCGCGCACTGAACCTGACGCTGGACTTCTGCCTCAGGGTCGGCGAGATGCTCCTCTCCTCCGGAGCGGGCGCCGCCGACGTCACCGCGACCATGCGGGCGCTGGCCTGGCACCTCGGTGTCCGGCACCCCGACATCGACGTCACCTTCACCTCGCTGTCGATGAGCTTCCAGCACAGTCCCGAGGACCCGCCGCTGATCCAGATCCGCCAGGTCAAGCAGCGCGACATCGACTACGAGGACCTGACCCTGGTCGACCACCTGGTCCGCGACGTGCTCTCGGACCGGGTGGACCTGATGGAGGCCCGCACCACGCTGGCCCGGATCGTCTCCTCGGGCCACGCCACCCCGCGCTGGGTGGTCACGCTCGGTTGGGGCGTGATGTGCGCCGGCGTCGGCCTCCAGCTCGGCGGCACGGCCACGGTCGTGGCGATCGCGTTCGCCGCCGCGGTGTGCATCGACCGGTCCCAGCTGCTGATGTCGCGGCGCCGGCTGCCGTTCTTCTACCAGCAGGTCGCCGGCGGCGGCATCGCGACGATCCTGGCCGCCCTCGCGGCCTCCACCGGGCTGGTCGACGACCCCTCGCTGGTCGTGACCGCGAACATCGTCATGCTGCTGGCCGGGATCGGGTTCATGGGTGCGTTGCAGGACGCCCTCTCCGGCTTCTACGTCACCGGTGGCGCCCGCCTCACCGAGGCGCTGCTGGCGACCTCCGGCATCATCGCCGGCGTCAGCGGCGGCCTGACCCTGGCGGGCCTGTTCGGGGTCGAGATCGGCCGCCTCGACCCCGGCGCCGGCGGCAGCGTCAAGGCGGTCTCGATGATGGCGCTGGGCGGCGCGATCTGTGCCGGGGCGTTCGCGTTCTCCTCCTACGCGCCGAGGCGCATCATCGTGCCGATCGCCGGCATCGCCGCGCTTGCCATGGTCATCTCCCAGACCCTGGCCCTGCAGGACGCGGGGCGGACGTGGCCCACGGCCCTGGCGGCGTTCTTCATCGGCCTGGTCAGCTACACCGTCGCCGGGCGGCTGCGGGTGCCGCCGCTGGTGGTCGTGGTGTCGGCCGTCGTGCCGCTGCTCCCCGGGCTCTCGATCTACCGCGGGCTCTCGCTGCTGGCCGAGGGCAACGGCTCGACCTCGACGTCCGAGGGGCTGCTCGCGATGGTGACCGCCGCCTCGGTCGCGACCGCGCTGGCCTCCGGGGTGATCCTGGGGGAGTACGTCGCCCAGCCGCTCAAGCGCGAGGCCCAGAAGCTGGAGAGCCGGCTGGCCGGCCCGCGTCTGGTCGGTCCGCTCAAGGTGCGGACCAGCCGCAAGGCGCGGCGCGAGGCACGCCGGGAGGGGCAGGACGCCGCCGGCGCCCTGGTCGAGGACTGATGCGTCAGCGGGACGCGAGCACCGCCAGCCAGGCCGCGCTGCTGCCGTCGTACGGCGCGTGCCCGGCCGAGACCGCGGCCTGGACCCGGTCGCAGGACCGCATCGCGAGCCGGGCGATCTCCTCGGGGTAGTCGAACCGGATCCGGTGCTCGGCGAACTCGTCCTCGTCGTCGACCCACACCCGGCCGGTGGTCCCGCGCACCACGTCGAGGTCGAGGTCGACCGCGCGCAGCACCGGCCCGTCCCACACCGGCGGGGTGGTCATGTCGACGTAGACCTGCACCGGCCCGCCGACCGCGTGGAAGGTCGCCAGCCAGCCGCGCTCCTCGTCCGGGCCGGGCGCCGGCACCAGGCCGACCTGGTCGACGGGGGCGACGTAGTCGGCGCCGGGCCTCGACATGCGGGTGCCGCCGGGGATGCCGACCCAGTCGCCGTGCTCGTCGGAGCCGAGCAGCACCGCGTCGAACTCCCAGTGCGGGCGGTCGCCCCACTTGGTCATCACCATCCGGACGGCAGCACCCGGGCCCGGGCGGTCAGCGTGCGTCACACGCCGGTTCTACCACTCAGACGACGGTCGTCTTCGGCGGCACGACCTTCTGGCTGACCGTGGCGATGATGTCCTGGTAGCGCGATCCGGTGAGCTTGGCGAGGTGGTGCAGCGCGTGCGCGTCGAGGCCGACGAGCACCCGGGCCTTGTTGCCCAGGATGCCCTTCACGATGATCTCGGCGGCGCGCTCCGGGGTCATCCGGGCCAGCTTCTCGTCGAAGAGCCGCGCGGTCGCGTCCTTGTCCTCGCGGGCCGAGACCCGGGCGTTGCGGGCGATGGCGGTCTTGATGCCGCCCGGGTGCACGGCGGTCACGCCCACGGGGTGCCCGGCGATCAGCATCTCCTCGCGCAGCGCCTCGGTCAGCCCGCGCACGGCGTACTTGGTCGCGTTGTAGGCGCTCTGGCCCGGCATGGAGATCAGCCCGAAGAGCGAGGAGAGGTTCACGACGTGGCCGTCGCCGGAGGCGATCAGGTGCGGCAGGAACTCCTTGGTGCCGTGCACGACGCCCCAGAAGTTCACCCCCACGATCCAGTCCATGTCCTCGTAGGTCAGGTCGACCAGGTCGCCGGCCAGCGCGACGCCGGCGTTGTTGATCACGACGTTGACCCGGCCGAACTGCCCGGCCACGGCGGCGGCGTACGCCGCGAAGGCGGCCCGGTCGGCGACGTCGAGGCGGTCGCTGCGCACCTCACGCGCGCCGGCGGTGGTGGCCAGCTCGACGGTCCGTGCCAGCCCGGCCTCGTCCACGTCGGAGAGCGCGAGCAGCGAGCCGCGACGGGCGGCGTTGACGGCGAGCGCGCGTCCGATGCCGGAGCCGGCCCCGGTGATCACGACGACCTTGTCCTCGAGGGTCTTCATGCGGTCACTTCCTCGGTCTGGCGGGGTCGGGTGGTGGTGCGGGGCGCGGTGACGTCGTACGCCGCCACGTCGAAGCGGGACAGCAGCCCGCGGAAGGCGAAGGTGGAGCGCGGCCACAGGGTCGTGTTGCGCCCGTGGTCGTCGAGGTACCAGCTCGAGCATCCTCCCGTGCTCCACACGGTCCTCCTCATCCGCCGCTGGAGGTCGGCGTTCCACGCCCGGGTGGCCTCCGGCGTGGGCTCCACGGCGGCGTACCGGTGTGCGTCCATCGTGCGGATCGCGTCGCGGAGGTACTCCACCTGCGACTCGATCACGAAGACCATGCTCGAGTGGCCCAGGCCGGTGTTCGGGCCGACCAGCATGAACAGGTTGGGGAAGCCGGGCACGGTGGTGCCCTTGTAGGCCGCCATCCCGCTCTCGCGCCACTGCGCGGCCAGGGTCCGGCCCCCGCGGCCGGTGACGTGCTCGGTGATCGGCAGCTCGGTGGTGAAGAAGCCGGTGGCCACGACGAGCACGTCGACCGGGCGCTCGACGCCGTCCTCGGTGACGACGGCGTCGGCGGTGACCCTGCTGATCCGGTCGGTGACGACCTCGACGTTGTCGGAGTCCAGTGCGGGGTAGTAGGTGTTGGAGATCAGGATCCGCTTGCAGCCGATCTCGAAGGTCGGCGTCAGCCGCTCCCGCAGCGCGGGGTCGGACACGCCCCGGGCGAGGTTGGCCAGCGCCATCTTCTTCGCGGGCAGCGCCAGCTTCGGCTGCAGGGTGAAGCCGGGTACGTAGGTCTCCCGGCCCCAGTAGATCGCGGTCCGGTAGAGCTTCTGCAGGCCCGGGACGTGGCGCAGGGCCAGCTTCTCGAGCCGGCCGTAGCGCCGGTCGTTGCGGGGGAGGACGTACGGCGCGGTGCGCTGGTAGACGTCGAGGTGCCCGACCTGCTTCTGGATCTCGGGGATGATCTGGATGGCCGAGGCCCCGGTGCCGATGACGGCGACCCGCTTGCCGGTGAGGTCGACGTCGTGGTCCCAGCGGGCGGAGTGGAACATCTCGCCGCGGAAGTCCTCGATGCCGTCGATGTCGGGCAGCCGCGGCTCGGAGAGGCCGCCCGCGCCGAGCACGAGCGTGGTGGAGGTGATCGTGGTCCGGCCGCGGGCGTCGGAGACCTCGGTGCGCCAGACCTGGGCCTCGTCGTCCCAGGCGGCCGACTCCAGCGTGGTGTGGAACCGGAACCGGTCGAGGGTGCCGGACTCCGCGGCGACGCGCCGGAGGTAGGCCTGGATCTCCGGCTGGGGGGAGAACGACATCGACCAGTCGGGGTTGGGGGCGAACGAGAACGAGTAGAGCTGGCTCGGCACGTCGCAGGCCGCGCCGGGGTAGGTGTTGTCGCGCCAGGTGCCGCCGACGTCGCCGCCCTTCTCGATGACCAGGAAGTCGTCCTCGCCGTCCTCGGCCAGCTTGATCGCCGCACACAGTCCGGCGAAGCCGGCGCCCACGACGAGGTGCTTCACGTGCCCCGGGGAAGTCATGGCCCGACGGTATTGGCGTTATTGAACAAGTGTCAATAGAATGCCCGTCGTGACGGCCGACACACCCCCCGACGCTCCCGCCCCGCGTGAGCCCGGGGCCGCGCGCACCCGGCTCAGCCCGGAGCAGCGCCGTTCCCAGCTGCTCGACCTCGGCGTGCGCCTGCTCGCGACGCGCTCGCTCGACGAGCTCTCGATCGACCTGCTGGCCGAGGAGGCGGGCATCTCCCGGGGGCTGCTCTACCACTACTTCGGCAACAAGCACGCCTTCCACGAGGCCGTCGTACGCCGGGCCGCGGACGACCTGATCGCCCAGACCGCGCCGCCGGTGGACGGCGAGCCGCTGGAGCGGCTGCTGATCTCGGTGACGGCGTACCTCGACTACGTGGTCGCCAACCACGAGGGCTACCTCTCGCTGGTCAAGGGCGCGGCGAGCGGCAACGACACGCTGCGCGAGATCTACGACGAGGCCCGCTCGGCGCTGACCGACCGGATCTTCCGGGAGGACGCGCAGGGGCAGATCATCCCGGACACGCCCGCGACCCGGCTCGTCGTGCGCGGGTGGGCGGCGATGACCGAGGAGCTGGTGCTGACGTGGGTGCGCGACCCCGCCGGGGTCAGCCGCGAGGAGCTGCTGGCGGTGATCGCCGCGTCCCTGCCGGCCCTGGTGGAGGTGCTGCCCTGAGATCCGCCCGCGGCCACCGGGGCCGGGGGATACTGGGGACATGGACGAGCTCGTCGAGCTCTCGGTGGCGGAGTGCCTCGACCTGTTGTCGACCGACACGGTCGGCCGGGTCGCCTTCGTGACGCCCGCCGGGCCGCGGCTGGTGCCGGTGAACTACGCGCTGCACGAGGACGCGGTCGAGATGCGGACCACGGCGTACAGCGAGCTGGGGGTGTACGCCCCCGGCCACGAGATCGCCTTCGAGATCGACCAGCTCGACGGCCAGCGACGCCGCGGCTGGAGCGTCGTCGCGCACGGCGTGTGCGAACGCATCGAGGAGCCGAACGCCGGCAGCTGGCACCGCACCGGCCCGGGGCCCGAACCCTGGGCGGGCGGCGTCCGGCCGCTGTGGCTGCGGCTGGAGTGGCGCGAGCTCACCGGCCGCCGGGTCGGTGGGCAGCACTGGCCGCACCCCGTGGTCAGCGGGCGCGGCCGGGGCTACTGAGCGTCCCGGGCCGGGTTGCGGGCCGGGCTACTGGACGCCGCTGGACAGGTCGTAGACCGTCACCCCGTCCACGGTCTGCGCCTCGAAGCTGGCCGCCACCCAGGTCGCGATCTCGGTCGAGGAGCTCCCGCTCGCGCCGGGACCGCCCATGCCGCTCATGCCGCCGCCGGCGATGAACCAGTGGATCTCGCCGTCGGCCACGTAGGTCTGGAACTCCTCCAGCGTCGGGCTGGGGTCGCTGCCGTTGAAGCCGCCGATCGCCATCACCGGCTCCTCGCTCGCCAGCTGGTAGCCCGCGGCGGAGTTGGACCCGACCGCGGCCGCGACCCACGTGTAGGCGTCGGCGTCGGTCTGGAGCAGGGCGGTGAGCGCGGCGCTCGAGGTGCTGCCGATCAGGAGCCCGCCGGCGCTCGAGCCGCCGGTCGTGCCCGTGCCCCCCGGGCCACCACCCATCCCACCGGGGCCGCCCATCCCACCCGGGCCGCCCATCCCACCCGGGCCGCCCTGGCTGCTCGGCCCGGCGCTGGGGATGGAGCCGGTGTGCGGCGTGGCCGCGGTGGCGAGGGAGTTCGCCGTGGGGCCGGCCAGCGCGGCCACGAGCGCGGTCACTGCCACCGCGCGGCCCGCCTGGCGTGGCAGGTGCCGGACGCCGGCCAGCATCAGCGCGGCCGCGAACCCGAGGGTCGCCACGGCGTACTTCAGCCACGGGTGCCAGTCACCGGCCCGGTCGAGGAGGAAGAACGCGAGTGCGGACGTGCACGCGGTGGCCAGGGCCAGCAGGCCGGACGCGACGAGGGAGTCGCGGTGGCGCCACAGCGTGTGGGCACCGATCGCGACCAGCGCCGCGATCGCGGGGGCGAGGGCCACGGTGTAGTAGGCGTGGAAGATGCCGGCCATGAAGCTGAAGGTCAGGGCCGTGACCAGCAGCCAGCCGAGCCAGAGCGCCAGCCCGGCCTGGACCCGGCGCGGCCGGTCGAGGCCGCGCGCGAGCCAGAGCCCGGCCACGCCGAGCACCAGCGCCGCGGGCAGCAGCCAGGCGACCTGACCGCCGATCTCGCTGTCGAACATCCGCAGGACGCCGGTCTCGCCCCAGCCGCCGTTGCCGCCGACCGAGCCGGTCTCGTCACCGGTGAGCCGGCCGAGGCCGTTGTAGCCGAGGGTCAGCTCGAGGATCGAGTCGTCCTGGCTGCCGCCGATGTAGGGGCGTGAGGACGCCGGCCACAGCGAGACGATGGTGACCCACCAGCCGCCGGCGAGGACCATGGCCCCGAACGCGACCAGCAGGTGGCCGACCCTCCTGCGCAGCGGGATCGCGGCGAAGACGGCGTACACCAGCGCCAGCGCGGGCAGGACCAGGAAGGCCTGCAGCATCTTGGTGAGGAACGCCAGGCCGACCAGCGCTCCGCCCAGCGCCAGCCACCGCACCGGCCGCCCGCCCTCGGCCGCCCGGGTCGCGTCGACCGCACGCTGGGTGGCGTAGGCGGACCCGACCAGCAGCAGCACCAGCAGGGCGTCGGGGTTGTCGAAGCGGAACATCAGCACGGCCACGGGCGTCAGCGCCAGGGTCGCACCGGCGAGCAGACCCGCGGCCGCGGACCCCGTCGTACGCCGTACGGCGACGTGGAGCAGCGCGACAGCGGCCACCCCCTCGAGCGCCTGGGGCACGAGGATGCTCCACGAGGAGAGCCCGAAGAGGCGTACCGAGAGCGCCATGGGCCACAGCGAGAGCGGGGTCTTGTCGACGGTGATGGAGCTCGCCGCGTCCGAGGAGCCGAAGAAGAAAGCCTTCCACGACTCCGACCCTGCCTGCGCCGCGGCGGCGTAGAACGAGTTGGCCCACCCGGAGCTGCCCAGCCCCCAGAGGTAGAGCGCCGCGGTCCCGAGCAGCAGCCCGGCCAGCGCCAGCCGCTCCCACGGCCGGGACGCCGGCGCCGGTCCGCGTGTCGACGGTGGTGCGGTGGGCGAGGTGGAGGGTGCAGGCAGGGTCTGGGTCGTCATGGCCCGCAGCCTGTCGGCCCGGTCTGGCACCCCCGTCGGTCCGCCCTGTGGGCCCCCTGTGAACGGATAGTCCGGCACGTTTCGAGGTGATCCCGTCAGAGAACGTGCCGGACTATCCGTCGGCGCCGCCATCACGACAGAAACGTGCCGGACTATCCCGGGAGCTCGACGGTGAGGGTGGTGTCGCCGGGGGAGGAGGCGAGGGAGACGGTGCCGCCGTGGGCGTGGACGATCGCCTCGACCAGGGCCAGGCCGAGGCCGGCGCCGCCGACGGGAGCCTCGCCGTTGCTGACGGCCCGGGTGCGGGCGACGTCACCGCGGGCGAACCGCTCGAAGGCGTGGTCGACCAGATCCGGCGGGAACCCGGGGCCGTCGTCGTGCACCGAGAACCGGCCGCCGCCGGGGGTGGCCCGGACGGACACCGTGACGGTGGTGCCGGCGGGGGTGTACTTGCGGGCATTGGTCAGCAGGTTCGTCACCACCTGGTGCAGCCGGCGGTCGTCACCGGTCACCTCGACCGCGTCGTCGGGCAGGTCCAGCCGCCACCGGTGGTCGGGCGCCACCACCCGCGCGTCGGACACCGCCTCCAGCAGCAGCCGGGTCAGGTCCACCGGCTCCCGCTCCAGGGGCCGGCCCGCGTCCAGGCGGGCGAGCAGCAGCAGGTCCTCGACCAGGGCGGTCATCCGGCCCGACTCCTCCTCGACCTTGCCAAGGGCCGCGCCCACCGCGCCGGCGTCGTCGGGACGCCGCCGCGCCAGCTCGGTGTAGCCAGCGATGGTGGTCAGCGGGGTGCGCAGCTCGTGCGAGGCGTCCGCGACGAACTGCCGAACCTGCTGCTCGCTGCGGTGCCGCGCCTCCAGCGACGACTCGACGTGTGCCAGCAGCGTGTTCAGCGCCGACCCCACCTGGCCGACCTCGGTCCGCTCGTCGGTGAGGTGGTCGGGGACCCGCTCGGTCAGGTCGATCTCGCCGGACGCCAGCGGCAGCTCGGCCACGGTGTGCGCGGTCTGCGCGACCTCGCGCAGCGGCCGCAGCTGACGTCGTACGACGACCAGGCCGGCGCCCGCGGCCGCGCCGACGCCGAGCAGGGTCAGCAGCAGCTCCCAGCCGATGAGGGAGTTCACCGTGGCGTCCACGTTCTTGGTCGGGAGGCCGGTGACCAGCCGGTCGCCGTCGGGCGTCTGCACGACGGTCACCCGGTAGGAGCCGAACCCGGGCAGGCTCACCCCGTGCACGCCGTCGTCCGCCGGCACCGCGGAGAGCTCCCGCAGCGCGGACGTCGACAGCGGGGTGCTGCCGGCGCGCTCCTCGCTGTTCACGAAGCCGCGGGCCGTGCCGCCGCCGATCGCGGCGATCAACGTGCCCGGGCCCTGGTAGCGCGAGTCCAGCGGCGGCCGCGGCGGGCCACCTTCGTCGTGGTCGTCGTCGTTGTCGCCGGCCCGGAGGACCGACGACCTCACGTCCCGGTCCAGGCGGTCCATCAGGGACGAGCGCATCGCCAGCGTCGTCACGGTCGCGATCAGCAGGCACACGACGGCGACCAGCGTCACGGCCGTGAGCACCAGCCGCGACGTGAGCGAGGCGAAGCGCGACCTCACGTCGCCGGCTTCAGGACGTAGCCCGCGCCGCGCATGGTGTGGATCATCGGGTCGCGCCCGGCGTCGATCTTCTTGCGCAGGTAGGAGATGTACAGCTCGACGACGTTGGCCTGGCCGCCGAAGTCGTAGTTCCAGACCCGGTCGAGGATCTGCGCCTTCGACAGCACCCGGCGCGGGTTGCGCATCAGGAAGCGCAGCAGCTCGAACTCGGTCGCGGTCAGCGAGATCTCCTGCCCGTCCCGGAACACCTCGTGGCTGTCCTCGTCGAGGCTCAGGTCGCCCACGGTGAGCACCGACGACGTGGCCGCCTGCTGGGCACCGGCCCGGCGCATCAGCCCCCGCAGCCGGGCCACCACCTCCTCCAGCGAGAACGGCTTGGTGACGTAGTCGTCGCCGCCGGCGGTCAGGCCCGCGACCCGGTCCTCGACCGCGTCGCGGGCGGTGAGAAACACGACGGGTACGTCGGGGTCGGTGCTGCGCATCCGGCGCAGCACCTCGAGCCCGTCGAAGTCGGGCAACATCATGTCGAGCACCACCGCGTCGGGCCGGAAGTCCTTCGCCGCCGCCACCGCCTTCGACCCGGTGTGGGCCGTCGCCACCTCCCAGCCCTCGTAGCGCAGGGCCATCGAGATCAGCTCGGCGATGTTGACCTCGTCGTCGACGACGAGCACGCGCAGGGGGGACCCGTCGGGGCGTGTCAGCTCCATGGCCCCACTCTGCCGCCGAGCCGGCCGGTTCTGCTGTGCCTTTCCTGTGTGAAACCTGTGCGTGTCGCGTCGGGTACGGCGGTAGCCGGCTCACGGAGGCAGCACAGGATCCGCACAGCAGCACGCACGAGAGTCGGCGGCATGGACGAGCAGACCCCTCAGGACCCCACGCCGACGACCGCCCCCACCCCGACGACCGCCCCCGCGACGCGCGGCCCCGGCCTCCGCGACCGGGTTCTCGGCTGGCGCGGCGTCACGGCCGTGGCACTGGCCAGCGTCATCCTCGGGGGCGTGGGCGGTGCGGTCCTCGGGGCGGTGAGCGACGGCGGCGACCGCAGCGGGATGCGTGGCGGTCCCGGCGGCGTCGGCGGTCCCACGCGGGGCATGCCGGCCGGTGTCCCGGGCCAGCTGCCGCCGAGCACGGCCCCGCAGCAGCAGGGCGGCTCGGACGGCTGACCCGCGACGGCCCGACGATCCCCTCGGGCCGGCAATCGGTTCGCCCGGCCGACCACGGCACAGGCAGAATGGCCGGCATCATGTCCGGCCCCGCAGCTCCGCCCGATGAGACGGCACCGTTGGAGATCACCTATCCACCCGAGCTGCCGGTCACCCAGCGCCGCGACGACATCGCCTCCGCGATCCGCGACCACCAGGTCGTGATCATCGCCGGCGAGACCGGGTCGGGGAAGACCACGCAGATCCCGAAGATCTGCCTCGAGCTCGGCCGTGGCCGGCGTACGCAGACCGGACGTGGCCGGGACGGCAAGCCGCGCTGGAGCGGCGGCCTGGTGGGGCACACCCAGCCCCGCCGGATCGCCGCGCGCTCGGTGGCCGAGCGGATCGCCGAGGAGCTCGGGACCGAGCTCGGGGACCTGGTGGGCTACCAGGTGCGCTTCACCGACCGCACCTCCCGGTCGAGCCGGGTCAAGCTGATGACCGACGGCATCCTGCTCGCCGAGCTGCAGCGCGACCGGATGCTGCGCAGGTACGACACGATCATCATCGACGAGGCGCACGAGCGCAGCCTCAACATCGACTTCCTGCTCGGCTACCTGCGACGGCTGCTGCCGAAGCGGCCCGACCTGAAGCTGATCATCACCTCGGCCACCATCGACCCCGAGCGGTTCGCACGCCACTTCGCCGACCGGCGGGGGAATCCCGCGCCGATCATCGAGGTCTCGGGGCGCACCTACCCCGT
Source organism: Nocardioides sp. GCM10023255 (assembly GCF_042653125.1). Lineage (NCBI taxonomy): Bacteria > Bacillati > Actinomycetota > Actinomycetes > Propionibacteriales > Nocardioidaceae > Nocardioides > Nocardioides sp. GCM10023255. Next base: position 246,573 of record NZ_JBHSHU010000002.1, on the reverse strand, counting down.
CGAGATCCGCTACCGGCCGCTCATGGAGCTCGCGGAGGCCGACGAGGAGGGGGAGGCGGTCGTCCGCGACCAGACCGAGGCGATCGTGGACGCGGTCAAGGAGCTCTCCGCCGAGGGGCCCGGCGACATCCTGGTCTTCCTGCCCGGCGAGCGGGAGATCCGTGACACCGCCGACGCCCTCTCCGAGCTGACCCGGTCGACGCGCGGCGGCGGGCTCGAGGTCGTGCCGCTGTACTCCCGGCTCTCGGCCGCCGAGCAGCACAGGGTGTTCGCCGCCCACACCGGCCGCCGGGTGGTCCTCGCCACCAACGTCGCCGAGACCTCGCTGACGGTGCCCGGCATCCGGTACGTCGTCGACAGCGGCGTCGCCCGGATCAGCCGCTACTCGGCGCGCACCAAGGTGCAGCGGCTGCCGATCGAGCCGATCAGCCAGGCGTCGGCCAACCAGCGCTCGGGCCGGTGCGGCCGCGTCGAGGCCGGCATCGCGATCCGGCTCTACTCCGAGGAGGACTTCGAGGGGCGCCCGGAGTTCACCGACCCCGAGATCCTGCGGACCAACCTCGCCTCGGTGATCCTGCAGATGACCTCGCTCGGTCTCGGGGACATCGCGCGGTTCCCGTTCGTCGAGCCGCCGGACAAGCGCAACGTGAGCGCCGGCGTGCAGCTGCTCGAGGAGCTCGGCGCCCTCGGGACGGCCCAGAAGAAGGCCCAGCAGGCGGCCCAGAAGGAGGCCCAGCAGGAGGCCCGGGACCAGCCCCCGCAGGGCGCGCAGCTGACCCGGGTCGGGCGGCGGCTGGCCCGCCTGCCGATCGACCCGCGGCTGGCCCGGATGATCATCGAGGCCGAGCGGCTCGGCTGCGTGCGCGAGGTGGTCGTGATCGCGGCGGCGCTCTCGCTGCAGGACCCGCGCGAGCGGCCGGCCGAGATGCAGGCGCAGGCCGACCAGCAGCACGCCCGGTTCAAGGCCGAGGACAGCGACTTCCTGACCTGGCTCAACCTGTGGCGCTACCTGAAGAAGCAGCAGCGCGAGCTGTCCTCCTCCGCGTTCCGGCGGATGTGCAGGCGGGAGTTCCTCAACTACCTGCGGGTGCGCGAGTGGCAGGACTTCGAGTCCCAGCTGCGCCAGGTCTGCAAGGAGATGGACATCGACGTCGGCCACCCGGCCGACAACCCCGACGCCGACGGCATCCACCAGGCGCTGCTGTCCGGCCTGCTCAGCCACATCGGGCTGCTCGAGGAGCGCGACAAGGAGAAGGCCCCCGGCGGGCGCCGGCCGATGCGGGAGTACCTCGGAGCCCGGGGCGCGCGGTTCGCGATCTTCCCCGGCAGCGGGCTGGCCCGGAAGAACCCGCAGTTCCTGATGGCCGGCGAGCTCGTCGAGACCAGCCGGCTCTGGGCCCGGCAGAATGCCGCGATCAAGCCCGAATGGGCCGAGCGCCTGGGCGAGCACCTGGTCAAGCGCACCTACAGCGAGCCGCACTGGAGCAAGAAGCGGGCCGCGGTGATGGCCCACGAGCGGGTCACGCTGTACGGCGTACCGCTGGTCGCCGACCGGCTCGTCGGCTACGGCAGGATCGACCCTGCGCTGGCTCGCGAGCTCTTCATCCGGCACGCGCTGGTGTACGGCGAGTGGCACACCCGCCACAGGTTCTACGAGAAGAACCTCGCCCTCCTCGAGCAGGCCGAGGAGCTGGAGCACCGCGCCCGCCGCCGCGACATCGTCGTCGACGAGCACACCCTCTTCGACTTCTACGACGCGCGCGTGGGCGCCGACGTGGTCAGCGGCGCGCACTTCGACCAGTGGTGGAAGCGCGCCCGGCAGAAGCAGCCGGACCTGCTGACCTTCGACCCCGAGATGCTGACCCACGACACCGCCGAGGAGATCCGCGCCACCGACTACCCGGAGACCTGGGTGGGCGAGGGGCTGACCTTCCCGATCAGCTACCACTTCGAGCCGGGGGCCGCCGACGACGGTCTCACCATCGACGTCCCGGTCGCCACCTTGAACCGGGTCGACGCCGACGACTTCTCGTGGAACGTCCCGGGACTGCGCGAGGAGCTGGTGACCAGCCTGATCCGCAGCCTGCCGAAGAACCTGCGCGTCAACTTCGTGCCCGCTCCCAACCGGGCGAGGGAGTTCCTGGCGGCCGTGCCGCCGGGGGAGGAGCCGCTGCTCGACGCCCTGGAGCGCTACTTCCGCTCCACGACCGGGGTCGTCGTGCCCCGTGAGGCGTGGGACTGGAGCAAGGTCCCCGACCACCTGCGCCCGACCTACCGGGTCGTGGACGACACCGGTCGGGAGCGGGCCCGGGGCAAGGACCTCGAGGCGCTCAAGGAGCCGCTGCGGCCGAGCTTCGCCCAGGCCATCGCCGAGGTGGCGGCCGACAGCGGCATCGCCCGGACCGGCGAGACCGACTGGGTCTTCGGGACCATCGAGTCGTCGTTCACCCAGAAGCGGGCCGGCCACGAGGTCCGCGGCTTCCCCGGCCTGGTCGACGAGGGGGAGAGCGTCGGGCTGCGCGTCCTCGGCTCGGAGGTGGAGCAGGAGGCGCAGCACCGGCTCGGCGTCCGCCGGCTGCTGCTGCTCACCACGCCGTCGCCGGTGAAGACGGTGCTCGACGGGCTCGACAACGCGCAGAAGCTCGGGCTCGCGGGGTCGCCGTACCCCTCCGTCGCCGAGCTGCTCGAGGACTGCCGGGCCGCGGTGCTCGGCACCCTGGTCGACTCGCGCCCCGTGGTGCGCGACGAGAAGGCCTTCGCGGCGCTGCGGACCGAGGCCGAGCGGGACCAGGAGGCCCACCTGCGCGCCGTGCTGGCCGACCTGATCGGGGTGCTGGACGCGTGGCGGCAGGCGGAGAAGGCGCTCAGCGGCCGCGCCGACATGACGATGCTGCCGGCGCTCTCGGACATGAAGGCGCAGCTCGCCCGGCTGGTGCACCGCGGGTTCGTGGGCGAGGCCGGCGCGACGCAGCTGCGCCGCTACCCGGCGTACCTCGACGCGCTGCAGCACCGGCGCGAGCGGCTGCCCGGGCAGGTCAACCGGGACCGCCAGCTGATGGACCAGATCGGCGACCTGCAGGACGCGTGGCTGCACCAGGTCGAGGCGCTTCCCGAGGGACGTCCGCCCGGTGCCCACCTGCGGCAGGCGCGGTGGATGCTCGAGGAGTACCGCATCTCGTTGTGGGCCCAGCACCTCGGCACGGCGTACGCCGTGAGCGACCAGCGGATCCGGAAGGTGCTGGGGTAGGGCTGCAGGACTCCCCGGCTGGCCGGGGAGTCCTGTGCTTGTCGACCGCTGCAACGGTCGACAAGCACAGGGAAAGGCCGACAAGTAGCCTGTCGAGGTGAACGATCGACCCCATCACCGGCCGATGACACCGGGCGCCAACTTCTTCGAGGCGATCACCGGCGGGGTCGACCCGGCCGTGGTGAGCGAGGCCGCCGACCGCGCGGCGACGCTACTGGTCCGCGGGGCCCGGCAGGCCGACGACGACGCCGTCGCCGACCGGCTGCTGCACCTCGCCGACACCGAGGGCATCGAGGCGATCGCCGAGGTCTGGTCCGGCTCCCCGGCCGACTCGCTGGCCGGCTGCCTGTGGCGGCTCTACCTGCTGCGCTCGTGGGTGTACGCCGATCCGGTCGCCGTCGCCGCCGAGTTCGAGGCCGGCCGGGCCCGGGCCCAGGTGGCCCGGGTCGTGGCCGGGGTCGCCGACCCGCCCGGACCCGACGAGCTCAAGGCCATGGTCGACCAGGTGCTGCGCGGCATCGCCGGGAGCGACTTCGCCGACGTGCTGCTGCGCGCCTCCGCCTTCGCCCGGGTGGTCGCGACCGGCCGGGCGACGCTGACCGGCCCGTCCGAGGCCGAGGTGCGCCGGATGCTGGTGCTGGCCGAGCAGCTCGAGGCCGCCGGCCACGCCGAGCTGCGGCACGGGCTCGCCTGACGTCGACTGGACCACCTGCGTCGGTGTGGGACGACTCTCAGCGAGGGGGCTTGAGTGCGGGGCCGGGCGTCGTAAGGTTGGACCTCGGAGCACGTCGGGCCGCGGCAGCCCCGGGTCCCAAAATAAGCCGCTACGAGCGGCCACGCGCCGTGAGGCGCTCCCGGTCCGGCGTGCTCCACCTTCGTCCCCGGCGCGGCACCGGCCGTGCCCTAGGCTCCGGGCATGGTGAGCCTCCGACGCCGACTCAGCGGCCTCCTGCGATCGACGCGCCGCGCCGTCCCGCGCCGCCCCGTCCCGCGCGGTCGCGACCAGATCGGCTACGCGCCCCGCGCCGACGGCCGCCCGGACCCCGGCGAGGTGGTCTGGGCGTGGGTGCCCTTCGAGGAGGGTGACGGCCGCGGCAAGGACCGGCCGGTGCTGCTGGTCGGCCGCCGTCGCACCCCCGAGGGCCAACGACTGCTGGGCCTGATGCTCACCAGCAAGGACCACGACCACGACGCCGCCGACGAGGCCCGCTGGGGTCGGCAGTGGATGGACGTCGGCACCGGCGGCTGGGACAGTGCGCGGCGGCCCAGCGAGGTCCGCCTGGACCGGTTGCTCGTGCTGGACCCCGGGACGGTCCGGCGCGAGGGCGCAGCCCTGGACCGCGCCACGTTCGACCGGGTGCTGGACGCGGCCCGGCAGCTGCACGCGCTCGGGTGACCGAGCCCACGCGCCGGGACCGCCGCAGCGACCGGGAGGCGACCCTCCGGTCGGTAGGGTGGAGTGCCGGCAGCCGCGTCCAGGACGCGGTGCCGCTGAGGCACGGGCAGGGACGGGGCGAGAGGAATCGGGTGAAGGTGCTGCGCAGGTCAGCGGGGGCGGTCCTGGACGGACGGTCGCGCCGTGGAGGTGGCCGGCGTACGGCTGCCGCACTGACGGCCGCGGCCCTGGCGCTGGCCCTGGCCGGCTGCGACAGCGGGGGCGCCCAGCCGGGTCCGACGCTGCGCAGCGAGAGCAAGAGCACCACCCCGACGCCGCGAACGGCGCTCAGCTTCGGTGTCTACGGCCCGCGCGACGAGGTCGCCGCGCTGCAGGGCGTGGTGGACACCTTCAACGCCTCCTCCGAGGGCAGCAAGGTCACGCTGCACTCGTGGGCCGACCACGACGCGATGGTCTCGGACCTGCGGTCCGCCGGCTCCGGCTCCACCGAGCTGCCGGACGTCTTCATGGTGTCCCGGTCCGACCTCGCCTGGCTGCAGGAGGACGGCCTGACCCAGCCGGTCGACGAGATGCTCGACGAGCGCGGCGTGGACTTCGGCGACGGCTACTCCCGCGACGCGCTGCAGGCCTTCAGCGCGGACAACCGCCTGCAGTGCATGCCGTACGCCATCTCGCCGATGGTCATCTACTACAACACCCGGATCGTCGACTTCGCCCGGATGCGTGACAAGGGCCTGGACGCCCCGGACCCCGAGGGCACCAACGGTCGCTGGACCTTCGACCAGTTCGAGGCGGCCGCCAAGTTCGCCTCGCGTCCGCGCAAGGGCACCCGCGGTGTCCACATCGACCCGACCCTGCGCGGCCTGGCGCCGTTCATCTACTCCGGTGGGGGGCAGGTCTTCGACGACGAGGAGACCCCGACCTCGCTCGCCTTCTCCGACGGCGACACCCGCGCCGCGCTCGAGCGCACCCTCGAGGTGCTGCGCGACCCGCACCTGACCCTGACCGGCGAGCAGCTCGCCAAGGCCCCGGCGCTGACGTGGTTCGAGCGCGGCAAGCTCGGCATGATCGCCGGTTTCCGCTCGCTGGTGCCCGAGCTGCGCCAGGTGCCCGGGCTGCAGTTCGACGTGCTGCCGATGCCGGCGCTGGGCGGGAGCGCCACCGTCGGCGACATCACCGGGCTGTGTGTGTCCGCCGACTCGGTCAGCACTCCCGAGGCGGCCGACTTCCTGGTGCGCGTGCTGTCGACGGCGTCGGTCAACCGGGTGGCCCAGACCGGCTACATCGTGCCCGCCAACCTCGAGGCCGCGGCGTCCGACAGCTTCCTGCAGCCGAGCCGCCAGCCCGCCCACCCGGCGGTCTTCAACTCCAGCGTGCGGTCGGTGCACCTGCCCCCGCTGATCGACCACGGGCCCGAGCTCGAGAGCGCGGTCGCCGACAGCCTCGACGAGCTGTTCACCGTGCCGGTGCTCGACCTCGATGCGATCACCGAGCAGATCGACGAGGAGTCGCGGAAGGTGCTCGACCCCGAGAGCGGGAGCGAGAGCCCCGACGCCGGGTAGGCCGGGTCAGGCCTCCGGTGACCGGTCCGCGGCCTTCGCGTCCGTGGCTTCCGCGTCGGCCTGCAGCACGGCGGTGGTGAGCACGGGCGCGGTGAGGGCGATCTGCCAGCTGCGGGCGCCGTACGTCGCGAGCTGGGCCACGATCTCGTCCAGCAGCGTCCCGGGCTCGCGGGTCCGCGGCGGGGTCCACAGTGTGCGCCGCAGGTAGTCAGGGGTCAGGAGGTTCTCGACCGGCAGGTTGTTGCTCTCCGCGATCCGGGTCAGCTCGTCGCGGGCCAGCGCCAGCCGGCGGGCGGCGACCGGGTCCTTCTCGGCCCAGGCGCGCGGCAGCGGCGGTCCGTCACCGCGCGGGGAACGGGTCGGCAGGTCGTTCTCGGGCATCTCCGCGGCCGCGGTCAGGGCCGCCATCCAGCGGCCGGCGTACCGCTCCGCGCCGCGGCCGTGGAAGCCGCGGGTGCGCAGCAGGGCGCCCTTCTCGGTCGGCATCGCCTGGGCCGCGGCCACGATGGCGGAGTCGGGGATGATCCGGCCGGGCGTCACGTCGCGCTGCTCGGCGATCTGGTCGCGGGTCTCCCACAGGGCGCGGACCGCGCCGAGGGCCCGGCGGCCGCGTACCCGGTGCAGCCCGGAGGTGCGCCGCCAGGCGTCGACGCGGGCCGGCTGCTCGAAGCCGCGCAGCGCGTCGAACTCCTGGCGCGCCCAGTCGTCCTTGCCCGCGGCGACCAGCTCGGCCGCGAGGGCGTCCCGCAGCTCGACGAGGACCTCGACGTCGAGCGCGGCGTACTCCAGCCAGGGCTCCGGGAGCGGCCGGGTGGACCAGTCGACCGCGGAGTGCTCCTTGGCCAGCCGGTAGCCCAGCAGGGTCTCCACCAGCGTCGCGAGCCCCACCCGGGGGTAGCCCAGCAGCCGTCCGGCGAGCTCGGTGTCGAACAGCGCGCTGGGCCGCAGGCCGACCTCCGCGAGGCAGGGCAGGTCCTGGGTGGCGGCGTGCAGGATCCACTCGGTGCCCTCGAGCACCTCCTGGAGCGGCGCGAGGGACGCGAAGGCGATCGGGTCCACGAGGTGGGTGCCGGCGCCCTCGCGGCGCAGCTGGATCAGGTAGGCGCGCGAGGAGTACCGGTAGCCGGACGCGCGCTCGGCGTCGATCGCCACCGGACCGGTGCCGGCCGCGATCGCGCGGCAGACCTCCGCCAGCCCGGCCTCGGTCTCCACGACCGGGGGCAGGCCGTCGCGCAGGTGCAGCAGCGGGCGTGCAGGCTCCTCCGGAGCGGTGACTGAGTCCTCCGGAGCGGTGACTGAGTCCTCCGGAGCGGTGACTGAGTCCTCCGGAGCGGTGACTGAGTCCTCCGGAGCGGTGACTGAGTCCTCCGGAGCGGTGACTGAGTCCTCCGGAGCGTCGGTGGGCTGCTCGTCTCGGGGCTCGGCATCGGAGGGGTCGGCGAGGGGAACCATGGAGGTCAGTGTCCCGGACCCCGCTGGCCGCGTCGGCTCGGGATCACCGCAACGCCCTCGGGGACGGGTGGCAGGCCCACCGCGGTGCACAGCAGCTCGCCCCACGCCTCGACGTGCGGAGCCATGTCCAGCGGGGCGCCGGGTGCGGCCTGCGGGCTCGGCCGCGGCGACCACGAGGCGCGGATCTCGAGCTGGGCGGTGCCGCCCTCGTCGGCCATCCCGCCGAAGCTCTCGGTGGCGACCTTGGTGACGGTGCCGGAGGCGGCGGCGTACGTCGCGCCGTGGGCGTCCAGCGCCTCGGTCAGCCACGACCAGCCGACCGCGCCCAGCATCGGGTCGGTGATCAGCTCGAGGTCGATCTCGGCGCGGGCGTAGGCCACGCAGCGGAACGTGCCGTCCCAGGCCTCGTTGCCGGCGGGGTCGTGCAGCAGGATGATCCGGCCGGTCCCGACGTCGGTGTCGTCGACGGTGACGTCCGCGGACAGCGCCGCGGCGTACGGCGCGATCCGCTGCGGCGCCGGCATCTCCTCGCAGAAGACCTCCGGGCGCAGCCGCGCGGCGTGCATGCTGTCCACGGCGTCCCGGAACTCGGGGGGAACAGCTCCCGCACCCGTGCCCGGGTGCGTCTCCTGACGGACGACCATGGGTTCACAGTAGGTCGGGGACCCGGTCTCGATGTGCGAACACGCCGGTTGACCTGCGAGGCTTCGCCTGTGAGCAGCCGTCCCGACCTCTCCGAGAGCGCCTTCCTGAAGGCCGCACGTGGCGAGCCCGTGCCGCACACGCCGGTCTGGTACATGCGCCAGGCGGGCCGTTCGCTGCCGGAGTACCTCCGGGTGCGCGAGGGCGTCGGCATGCTCGAGTCGTGCATGGACCCCGAGCTGGTCGTGGAGATCACGATGCAGCCGGTGCGGCGGTACGGCGTGGACGCGGCCATCTTCTTCTCCGACATCGTGCTGCCGCTCAAGGCCGTCGGGGTGGATCTCGACATCAAGCCGGGCGTCGGCCCCGTGGTCGCCGAGCCGGTGCGCACCCTGGCCGACGTCGAGGCGATCCCCGACCTCACCCCCGAGCACGTGCCGTTCATCACCGAGGCCGTCCGCGGGCTGGTCGGCGAGCTCGGCGGCACCCCGCTGATCGGGTTCGCGGGCGCGCCGTTCACGGTGGCGTCGTACCTCGTCGAGGGCGGCCCCTCCAAGGAGCATGCCCGGACCAAGGCGATGATGTTCGGCGCCCCCGACGTCTGGGACGCGCTGATGCGCAAGATCGCCGGGATCGCCGCGGCCTACCTCGAGGTGCAGGTCGCCGCGGGCGCCAGCGCGGTCCAGCTGTTCGACTCGTGGGCCGGTGCGCTCACCCCGCAGGACTACCGCGCCCACGTGATGCCCCACTCCGCCCACGTGCTCGAGCGCGCGGGCGCGCTGGGCGTGCCGCGGATCCACTTCGGGGTCGGCACGTCCAACCTGCTCGGGCTGATGGGCGAGGCCGGCGCCGACGTGGTCGGCGTCGACTGGCGGATGCCGCTGGCCGACGCGCTGCCGCTGGTGGGCGACCGCGGCGTGCAGGGCAACCTCGACCCGACGCTGGTCTTCGCACCCACCGACGTGATGACGTCGCGGGCCGCCGAGGTGATCGAGGCCGGCCGCGCCGCGAAGGGCCACATCTTCAACCTCGGCCACGGCGTCATCCCCTCGACCGACCCCGACCAGCTCAAGCGGCTGACGGAGTTCGTGCAGTCCTACCCGCTCTGACGGGCCGCGTCAGCCCCGCGGGGCCGTCGCCTTGGTCGTCTCGCTCTTCGAGGTGGCCTTCTTGGCCGTCCGCCGACGGCTCGTGGTCTTCGTGACGGCCTTGGACGGGCGCAGCCGGACCCGCACGGGCTTCTCGGGGAGCTGCTCCACGTCGACGTAGTCCTGGGCACGGACCAGCTCGACGAGCTTGGGGTAGCCGTAGTTGCGCGAGTCGAACGACGGGTTGTTCGCGCCGATGTGGCTGCCCACGCCGGAGAGGGCCGCCCACCCGTCGTCCTGCGAGACCGACTCGATCGCGGCCACCAGGATCCGGCGCAGGTCCGGCAGCGGGGTGGCGGCCTCGTCGTCGGGCTCGGCCGCGGGCGTGGCGGGCGGTGCTTCCTTGCTGCCGAGCACCTCGAGGTAGATGAAGCGGTCGCACGCGGCCACCAGGGAGGCGGGGGTGCGCCGCCGGCCGAGGCCGATCACGGTCTTGCCGGACTCGCGCAGCCGGGTCGCCAGCCGGGTGAAGTCGCTGTCGCTGGACACGATGGCGAACCCGTCGAGGTTGCCGGAGTAGAGCAGGTCCATCGCGTCGATGATCAGCGCGGAGTCCGTGGAGTTCTTGCCCGTCGTGTAGGAGAACTGCTGCACGGGCTGGATCGCGTGCCGGTGCAGCTCCTCCTTCCACGGGGTGAGCTGCTGGGTCGTCCAGTCGCCGTAGGCACGCTTGACGGTCGGGACGCCGTACCGCGCGAGCTCCTCGAGCATCGCGCCCGCGTGCGCGGCCGAGGTGTTGTCGGCATCGATCAGGACGGCGAGGCGTCTGCTGCTTGCTGGCACCCCACCAGCCTCGCAGGTTCCGCGGGCGTGGGGGAGGGAACGGGTCGGGCTCAGCCCTCGGGCAGCGGCGTGGTCGGGGGAGTACGCCGACGGCGGAGGGCCCGCAGCGCCGGCCACGCGAGCAGGGCCAGGACCAGCAGGACGACCAGGAACGGCAGCAGTGCGCCGAGCGCGGTGGCGAGGCCCACGGCCACGGCGGTGAGCCCGTGCCAGCCCGCGGAGAGGCCGGCGAGGAAGCCCGTGCGGTCCTCGTGCGTGGTCGCGCCGGCGTGCCGCTCGTGCTCGATGTCGACGGTGATCGTGGCCATCGACGTCTGGTCGGCCAGGTAGGCCGACTGCTGCTCCAAGGAGTCCAACGCGGCCTGCCGCTGGGAGAGCTCGGACTCGATCAGCACGATGTCGCGCAGGTTCTGCGCCCGGTCCAGCAGCGTCTCCACCCGGGCGACGCTCCGGCGCTGGGCGCGCAGCCGCACCCGGGTGTCGATCACCTTCGTCGTCACGTCCTTCTCGTCGGAGCTGCCGTAGGCGAGCTCCGCGACACCGCGCAGGGCGCCCATCGCCGCGTCGAAGTCGGCCGAGGGCACCCGCAGCACCAGGCGGGCGTTGACGGTCCGGCCCTCGTCGTCGGAGTCGGTCTCGTCGCTGGTCACCTCGCCGTCGTACCTGTCCACGACCCGGCGTACGTCGCGCCGGGCGGCCGCCACGTCGGTGGCGCGGAGCTGGACCCGGCCGGTCGAGATCACGGCCTTGCGCTGCACGCGGTCGCCGATGTCGGTGGCCACCGCACGGCGGGCTGCCGACTCGGCGGGCGCGTCGCCGGCGACCGATCCCGAGATGGCGTCCGTGGAGCCGGCAGCGCTCCCGTCCGAGGAGCCTCCGGAGGAGCAGGCATCGAGGGCGAGGGTGGCGGTGAGGCCGAGGGTGGCGACGAGGGCGACGGCGGTCCGGCGGCTGCGGTGCGTGCGGGTCATGCAGTCTGGGACGGATCCCTGCCCGGAGGGGTTCCCCGACGGTAGGCGCGGGCGTGCGAGACGAGCGCGGCCTGGAGGTCACGGACGGGGAGCGGTGCCCGCTGCCCGCGACGCTGGCGCAGCACCAGCGTGATCGCGGTGCGGTCACCCGAGATCGGGCGGTAGGTGATCAGGCCGGCCCGCTCCATCGGGTCGCCGGCCACGCTGTAGTCGGGCAGGACGGTCAGCCCGAGGCCCTCGGCCACCATGACCTTGCCGAGCTCGGCGCCGTCGGTCGTGTAGCTCACCGGTGGCATCTGGGAGCCGAAGAGCCGGTGCGCGAAGCGGTGCATCAGGTAGCCGGCGCGCATCGCCACGAACGGCTCCGCCCGCAGCTGGTCGATGCGCACCTCGTCCTGGGCCGTGAGCGGGTGGTCGGCGCGCAGCACCACCACCGGGCGACCGTGGACGAGGGCCTGGCCGACGAGGTCCGGCTCCGGGTCGTCGCCCTCGAGCACGTTGACCATCCCGAGGTCGAGGCTGCCGTCGAGCAGGCCCTGGTGGATGTCGGACTGCTGGGTGTTGATGACCTCCACCGTCGTCGAGGGGTGGGCGGAGCGGACCTCGCTCACCGCGGGGACGAGCAGCGTGGAGGTCGCGGTGCTGACCGTGCCGACCCGGATCGCGCGGGTGCTCGTGGCCTGGTCGCCGGCGGCGGTGCGCAGCCGCTCGACCGCCTCGAGCACCTCCACCATGTTCTGCTGGAGCTCGCGGCCGCGCCGGCTGATCCGCGCACCCGAGCGGTGCCGGTCCAGGAGCGTGACGCCGAGCTCGCGCTCGAGCTTGCTCACCGCCTCGCTCAGCGCCGGCTGGGAGATGTGCAGGTGCTCGCTCGCGCGGCGCAGCGACCCGTGCTGGGTCACGGCGGCGACGTACTCGAGCTGTTCGATCCGCACCGGGGGTCCTCCTGCTGTCGTGGGGAGCTGGCTCTCGCCGGGTGACAGGCGGTGCCTGTCACCCCATCGCCGACTCCGCCCGCGTGGCGGGCTGTCTCGGCTTGCACCGGTCATCAAAGTACATCAACATGATTGACATAAGGGCCCAAGCGCCGCGGAGCCGAGCAGACGAGGAGTGCCGAGGATGAGGACCGAGACCGACAGCGGTGTCGCGGGCGCCCCGAGGGCCGGGAGCCCGACGGTGCCCGTGCTCTCCTCCGCCGAGGCGCTGCGGGTCGCCGAGGAGGCGGCCGCCCAGCTCGCGCAGGAGGCCTCCCGCCGCGACGCCGAGCGCCGGTTGCCCGGCCCGGAGCTCGAGGCGATCACCGCCGCAGGGCTCTTCGCGATCACCGTGCCGGCCCGCCACGGCGGGGCCGACCTGCCCGCCGAGGTGGTGGCCGAGGTCTTCCGGCTGCTCGCCACCGGCGACCCCAGCGTGGCGCAGATCCCGCACAGCCACTTCGTCTACGTCAACGCGTTGCGGCACCAGGGGACCCCGGCCCAGCAGGAGTTCTTCTTCGGGCAGGTGCTCGCCGGCCGTCGGTTCGGCAACGCCCAGTCCGAGGTCGGCACCCGCCACGTCCGCGACATCCGTACGACGCTGACCCCGACCGGCAGCGGCTGGCTGCTCAACGGCGTCAAGGGCTACAGCACCGGCGCGCTGTTCGCGGACTGGATCCCCGTGTTGGCCCACCTCGACGAGGACACGGAGCCGGCGCAGGGGCCGCTGCACGTGGCCTGGGTCGAGCGCACCGCGCCCGGCGTGACCGTCCTCGACGACTGGGACGGGCTCGGGCAGCGGACCACCGCCAGCGGGACCGTGCGGCTGGAGAACGTCGCGGTGCAGACCGCGCGCATCACGCCGTACCACCTCACCTTCGAGGGTCCGCAGACCTACGGCGCCTTCGCCCAGCTCCTGCACGCGGCCCTCGACGCCGGCATCGCCAGGGCCGCCCTCGACGACGCCGCCCGCTTCGTCACCTCCAAGAGCCGGCCCTACCCGGACGCCCAGGTGGAGCGGGCCGCCGACGACCCGCTGGTCGTGCACGCCTTCGGCGAGATGGAGCTCTCGGTCCGTGCGGCCGAGGCGCTGCTCGCCGAGGCGGGCCGCGCGGTCGACCGGGCGGACGCCCACCTGGACGAGAAGTCGGCCGCCGAGGCCAGCCTCGCGGTCGCGGCCGCCCGCGCCTCCAGCAGCCAGGCGTCGGTCGACGTCGCCAGCCGCCTCTTCGAGGTCGCCGGCACCCGCTCGGCGCTCGCGAGCCTCAACCTCGACCGGCACTGGCGCAACGCCCGGACGCACACCCTGCACGACCCGGCCGCCTGGAAGGTCCAGCACCTGGGCCGCCACGCGGTCGACGGAACCCTGCCGCCCAACCACGGCCAGCTCTGAGGAAAGGACCCCGATGACCTCCCCCCTGAAGTTCCACTGGTTCCTGCCGACCAACGGCGGTGACGGCCGACAGGTGGTCGGCGGCGGCCACGGCGTCGACGCCATCCCGTCGGGTCGCCCGGCCTCGGTCGCCTACCTCGGCCAGGTCGCGCGCGGTGCGGAGGACATGGGCTTCGACGCGGCGCTGACCCCGGCCGGCGCGTGGTGCGAGGACGCGTGGCTCTCCACCGCGATGCTCAGCCAGGTCTCCGAGCGGCTGAAGTTCCTGGTGGCCTTCCGCCCCGGGCTGGTCTCGCCGTTCCTGGCCGCGCAGATGGCCGGCACCTTCCAGAACCTCACCGGCGGCCGGCTGCTGCTCAACGTCGTCACCGGCGGCGAGAGCCACGAGCAGCGGATGTTCGGCGACTTCCTGGACAAGGAGGAGCGCTACCAGCGCTGCGACGAGTTCCTCACCATCGTGCGCGCCCTCTGGCGCGGCGAGACCGTCGACTTCCACGGCCGGCACCTGCAGGTGGAGAACGCCTCGCTGGGCCAGATCCCCGACCCGGTCCCCGAGATCTACTTCGGCGGCTCCTCGCCGGTCGCGGGTGAGGTCGCGGCCAAGCACGCCGACGTCTACCTGACGTGGGGCGAGCCGCCGGAGGCGGTGGCCGAGAAGGTGAAGTGGATCCGACGGCTCGCCGAGGCGCAGGGCCGCGAGATGAAATTCGGGATCCGCATGCACACCATCACCCGCGACACCGCCGAGGAGGCGTGGGCCGAGGCCGACCGCCTGATCGCGGGGATCGACGAGGACACCATCGCCAAGGTGCAGGCGGGCCTGCGCCGCTCCGAGTCCGAGGGACAGCGCCGGATGCTCGAGCTCAACGGCGGCAACAAGGGCGACCTCGAGATCCACCCCAACGTCTGGGCCGGCGTCGGCCTGGTCCGCGGCGGCGCCGGCACCGCCCTGGTGGGCAGCCACCAGGAGGTCGCCGACCGCATCGAGGAGTACCACTCGGTCGGCATCGACGAGTTCGTGCTCTCGGCCTACCCGCACCTCGAGGGCGCCTACTGGTTCGGCGAGGGCGTGCTGCCCGAGCTCGCGAGGCGCGGGCTGTGGGAGCACCCGCACCCGACCGCGGTCAGCGCCCAGGTGCCGTTCGCGGCCGACGCGGGGCGGGCCGCCTCGTGAGCGGCACCGGTGCCGACGCGCCCCGCGTCGCGGTGGTGGTCGGCAACCCCAAGCCGCGCTCGCGCACCCTCACGGCGGCGCTGCACGTGGCCCGCGAGCTGGCCGGCGCCGAGCCCGACCTGGTCGTCGACCTGGCCGACCTCGGTGCGGCGCTCCTGGACTGGCAGGACCCGACCGTCTCCGGGCTGGTGGGGGAGGTGGGTGCCGCCGACCTCGTGGTCGTCGCGTCGCCCACCTACAAGGCGACCTACAGCGGTTTGCTCAAGCTCTTCCTCGACCGGTTCTCGACCGACGGGCTGCGCGGCGTCGCCGTCCCGCTCATGCTGGGCGCCGGCCCGGCCCACGCGCTGGCCCCGGAGCTCACGCTCCGGCCGCTGCTCGCCGAGATCGGCGGCACCACGCTGCGTGGCCTGTACGTCCTCGACAGCGCGCACGACGACCCCGCGGCGTACGCCGGCTGGCTGGCCACCGTGCGACCGGCCGTCTCGTCCCTGCTCTCCGCACCGACAGGAGTCCTCGCATGACCGTCACCGCACTCACGACCAACCAGGACCTCGACCCGAAGCGCCTCCGCGAGGCGTTCGGGGTGTTCCCCAGCGGCGTGGTCGCCGTGGCCGCCGAGGTGGACGGGCAGCTGACCGGTCTGGCCGCGAGCTCCTTCACCTCCGTCAGCCTCGAGCCGGCCCTGGTGTCGTTCTCCGTGGCCAACACCTCAAAGACCTGGCCCACGCTGCGCCGGGCCGACCGCCTCGGGCTCACGATCCTGGCCGACCACCACGGCGACGTCTGCCGACGGCTGGCCGGGCCGGTCGAGCACCGCTTCGACGACGTGTCCGTGACCACCACCGGGGACGGCGCCGTGACCCTCGACGAGGGGCTCGCCCGCTTCGACTGCTCGGTCTACCGCGAGGTGGAGGCCGGCGACCACACGATCGTGATCCTCCAGCTGCACGCGGTCGAGCACGCCGACACCTCGCTGCCGCTGGTGTTCCACCGCAGCGCCTTCACCCGCATCAGCGACGAGGTCGCCTGATGTCCCAGAGTCCTCGCAAGGTCGCACTCGCCTCCGCGGTGGGTGCGACCATCGAGTGGTACGACTTCTTCCTCTACGGCACGGCCGCGGGGCTGGTCTTCGACAAGCTCTACTTCAACGGCCTCGACGGCCCGGCCGCCCAGTTCGCGGCGTTCGCGACCTTCGCGGTCGGGTTCCTCGCCCGCCCGGTCGGCGGGCTGGTCTTCGGTCACTTCGGGGACCGGGTCGGCCGCAAGAAGATGCTGCTGCTGACGCTGGTCATCATGGGCGTGGGCACCGCGGCGATCGGGCTGCTGCCGACGTACGACCAGATCGGCGTGTGGGCGCCCGTGCTCCTCGTGGTGCTCCGGGTGCTCCAGGGCATCGGCGTCGGCGGTGAGTACGGCGGCGCGGTGCTGCTCGCGGTGGAGTTCGCCCCCGCGGAGCGGCGCGGCTTCTTCGGCAGCTTCGCCCACATCGGTGTGCCGGGCGGCCTGCTCCTGGCCTCGGGCGCGTTCTCGGTGGCCAGCCTGCTGCCGGACGAGGCGTTCCTCGCCTGGGGCTGGCGGGCCTGCTTCCTGATCAGCGTGGTGCTGCTCGCGATCGGCGCCTACATCCGGCTCTCGGTCATGGAGACACCGTCCTTCGCCCGGGTCCAGGAGCGGAAGCAGGTCGCGTCGGTGCCGCTGCGCGAGCTGCTGCGCCAGCAGCCGCGGGCGCTCCTGCTCGGCATGGGCACGCGCTTCGTCGAGGGCTTCACGTTCAACTTCTTCTCGGTCTTCCTGCTGGCCTACGTCGTCACCGACCTCGGGCTGCCGAAGTCGTGGGCGCTCAACGGGATCCTCGTCGGCGCGACCCTCGGCGTGGTGCTGGTCCCGCTGGCCGGTGCGTTCTCGGACCGGGTGGGTCGCAAGCCGGTGTTCCGGGCCGGCGCCTGGACGGCGCTGGTGCTCGCCTTCCCGGTGGCCGCGTTGGTGCAGAGCGGCGGTCGCCTGGCGATCTTCACCGCACTCGTGGCCGGCCTGGGCGTGGTGTACGGCACGGTCTACGGCCCGTTGGCGGCCTTCTGGTCCGAGCTGTTCGACACCCGGTTCCGCTACACGGCGCTCAGCTCGCTCTACCAGGTCTCGGGCGTCGTGGCCTCGGGGCTGACGCCGCTGATCGCCGCCTGGCTGGTCACGCTCGGCGACGGCACCCTGTGGTGGGTCGCGGGCTACAACGTGGCGGTCGCCGCGCTGAGCCTCACCTGCGCGCGGTACCTCCCGGAGACGCGTGGCCGCGACCTCGACCAGCCGGTCGGCACCCGGACGGCGCCGCGTCACGCGCGCGAGGTGCTCGCCGCCTGACGCCGCCCCCCTGAACCCCCGGCCCCAACCGTGCGCACCCGCGGCTGGGGCCGGGTCCTACTCTGGCCCGGTGAGTCGGGAACGTCGCGGTGTGGTCGTGGTCGGAGGCGGCATCGCCGGACTGGTGGCCGCACGCGACCTCGGCCACGCCGGCCACGACGTGCTGCTGCTCGAGGCGACGCCTGCCGTCGGCGGCAAGCTGCGCCGCGACGAGGTCGCCGGGATCCCGGTCGACGTCGGCGCCGAGGCGATGCTCAACCGCCGTCCCGAAGGCGTCGACCTCGCGGTCGCGGCCGGCCTGGAGATCGAGCACCCGGCCGTCGTCTCCTCCCGGATCTGGACCCGCGACGCGCTGCGGCCGCTGCCCCGGTCGCTGATGGGCGTACCCCTCGACCTCGACCAGCTCGCGGCCTCCGGGGTGCTCTCCGAGGAGGGCCTCGAGCGGGCGCGTCAGGAGCCCGGGCTGGCCGCCGAGCACATCGACGGCGATGTGTCGGTGGGTGACCTGGTCGCCCGCCGGTTCGGCGACGAGGTCACCGACGTGCTCGTCGAGCCGCTGCTGGGCGGCGTCTACGCCGGCCGGTCGCGGGAGATCTCGGCTCGCGCCGCGGTCCCGCAGCTGGTGGCGTACGCCGAGCGCGGCTCGCTGCTCGAGCAGGCCTCGGCGATCCCCCCGAGCTACGACAAGCCGGTCTTCGCCGGCATCCCCGGTGGGATGGGCCGGCTTCCCGAGGCGCTCGCGACGGGTCCGTTCACGGTCCGGACCGGCGTGACGGTGCGCGCGCTGCGACCGGCCCCGGACGGCGGCTTCGTGCTCGTCGCCGGCCCCACGACCGCCGAGGAGCTCGTTGAGGCCGACGCCGTCGTCCTCGCCACCCCGGCCGCGCCGACGTCCAGGCTGCTGCGCGACGTGGCGCCGACCGCGGCCGCCGAGCTGGCCGGCGTCGAGTCCGCGTCCGTGGCCGTGGTGACCCTCGCCTTCCGCGCCGCCGACGTCGCCGCGGCGATCACGGGGGACAGCTCGGGGTTCCTGGTGCCGCCCACCGAGGGGCGGCGCATCAAGGCCTCGACGTTCTCCTTCGCCAAGTGGGGCTGGGTGCGCCGCGCGGGGCTCGGTGCCCTCGACGGGGCGGACCTCGTCCACTTGCGGACCTCGCTGGGACGCCACCGCGAGGAGGTCGCGCTGCAGGCCACCGACGAGGAGCTGGTCGCCAGCTCGCTTGCCGACCTCGCCGACGCCACCGGGCTGGTCGCCCATCCGGTCGACACGCACGTGCAGCGCTGGGGCGGCGGGCTGCCGCAGTACGCCCTCGGCCACCTCGACCGGGTCGCCCGGATCCGTGCCGACGTCGCGCGGGTGCCCGGGCTCGCCGTCTGCGGGGCGGCGTACGACGGGGTCGGCATCCCCGCGGTCATCGCCTCGGCCCACCGCGCCGCGCAGCAGCTCGAGTCGGCGCAAGCTCGTCGCTGAAGCACGTCGAGTCGGCGCAAAGTCGGCGTGGAAGCAGGTCGAGTCGGCGCAAAGTCGGCGCGGAAGCAGGTCGAGTCGGCGCAAAGTCGGCGAGTTTGCGCCGACTCGACCTTGTTTGTCGGCGAGCTTGCGCCGACTCGACCTTGTTCTCCGGCGAGTTTGCGCCGACTCGACGAGGTTTGCCGGGTTGTCCCTGTCGGCCGGGACAACCGGCCCGGCACCGTCAGGTCATCGACAGAGACCGTCTGTCCCGACCTGAAGGAAGTACTGCCATGAGCACCCACGTCTCCACCAGCAACCCGGTCCGCTCCGACGTGCTCGACGCCGGGCCTCGCCCCGTGCCGGTCCGCCCCGCGAGCCGCTCCCGCACCTGGGCGCTGGCCGGCATCGGCTCGGCGCTGCTGGGCGCGGCCACCATCGTCACCTCGTCGATGATCGACACGGTCTACCTGGACAAGTACCAGGGCACCACGGACGGCATCGCCGCCGACCTGCAGGACAAGGCGCCGGTGATGTTCGCGTTCCACTCGATCACCATGGTGGGGGCCCTGCTGATGGTCGTCTTCGCCGCCGGGCTCTTCCGCCGGCTGCGTGCGGCGATGCCGGACAGCATCGCCCCGACGGTCGCCTTCGCCGGGCTCGCGGGCACCGCCGTCGTCTCGGTGCTGGGCGCCGGTCTCGACACCGAGTTCATGATGGCCTTCGGCCAGGGTGACGGCATCGTCGACGACGCGAACGCGGCGATGTACAACCACTGGATCGGCACCATCCCGTGGCTGTGGGTGCTGGCCGGCCTCGCCGGGCTCGCGCTGTCCTCGGCGGCCCGCCAGGGCGTCGTGCCCCGCTGGATCGGCCGGGTCGGCCTCGTCCTCGGCGGCCTCACCGTCCTGCTGGGCGTCTCGCCGCTGGAGTACATGTCCGGCGTCACCGGCGTCCTGTGGCTGCTGACCACCGCCCTCGGCTTCACCCTGGGCGACCGCCTGCACCGCACCGCCACCCGCTGACCGGTCGTCACCCACGGTCTGCGCAGCGGCAGTCATCGGCATGGTCGACACGACTCGGGCAACCTCGGCCGGTCCGGCCCCCTCGGGGCCGGGCCGGCCCCACAATGTCCCGGTGAGCAGGGACGGTACGACGACAGCTCGGCGCGGCGCGTGGACCGTGCTCGCCCTGCCCCTGGTGACCGCCGCCTGCTTCGTCGCCACCGTCGCGCTGGACCTGGCGACCCCGGCGTCCGGGCCGGGGATCGAGCTGGCTCCGGGCTACGGATGGAGCTATGCGCTGCTCGGGCCGCTCCTGTGCGGCCTCGCCACCGTGATCCTGGTCCGTGACGTGCGCCAGGGCTGGGGCTGGGCGCTGGCGTGGCTCGGCGTCTTCTGGGCCACCGACGGGCTCGCCCAGGCCTACGTGCGCTTCGGCATCCGCGCCGACCACGCCCTGCCGGGGGAGAACCTCGCGCTGTGGAACCTCAACCGGCTCGGGGCGTTCCTGCCGGTCACCGTGGCCGTCCTGCTGATGATCTTCCCGACCGGCCGTTTCCTGGAGGGACGCTGGGGCCGTGTCTGCCAGGCGGGCCTGGCCCTCATGGTGGTCTCGGTGCTGGCGGCGATCCTGGCCCCGAACGGCTCGTCGGCGTCCGACGTGGCGCTCCCTCCCGGCGTCGACCTCGACGCCTACACGCTGCCGCTGCCCGAGCAGGTGGCCGACCGGGCGCTCCCGGTCGTCGTGGCCATCACCATCCTCGGAGTGCTGCTGTCCATGGCCTCGGTCGTGGTGCGCTACCGCAGGTCGCGGGGGCTCGAGCGTGAGCGGATGCGGTGGCTGCTCTGGTCGGTCCTCGTGATGGCGGTCGTGATCAGCCTCGGGGTCGTCGTCGACGTGCAGTCGGTCAACGACGTGGTCGTGTTCGTCCTCGCCGCGCTGCCACCGATCGCGATGACCGTCGGCATCGTCAGTCCCACCGTGGTGCCGGTCCAGGACCTCCTCGGCCGCACCGCCGTCTACGGCGTGCTGTGGCTGGTCCTCGTCCTCGTCGACCTCGCCGTCCTCGCCACGCTCACCGCGGTGCTCGGCGACAGCCTCGACCAGCGCCAGGTCGTGGTGACGGTGCTGCTCCTCACCGCGGTGCTCTACGCCCCGCTGCGCACCCGCCTCTCGGGGTGGGTGCGCCGGCTGCTGCTGGGCGACCGCGACAACCCCTACGACCTGGTGTCGGGCCTGGCCTCCAGCCTCGAGAGCGCCGACGAGGGTCCCGAGCAGCTCGCCGAGGTCGCTCGCGCGGTCGGCGCGGCCTTCGGGGTCGGCTACGTCAGCGTGGAGGTCGACCGCAGCGGCGGGGAGCGGCTCGTGGCGACGTACGGCGACCGGCCGGCCGAGACCCGCACGCTGCCGATCAGCTACCGCGACGTGGAGGTGGGGCGGCTGGTGCTGCCCGCCCGCGGCCTGCGCAGCCGGCTGAGCCGCCGCGACGAGCAGCTGCTCGGCGACCTGGTCCGCCAGGCGGCCACCGCGGCCCGGTCGAGCCGGATGGCCGACGAGCTCCAGGAGAGCCGCGAACGCCTGGTCGTCGCCCGCGAGGAGGAGCGCCGGCGGATCCGCCGCGACCTGCACGACGGCCTGGGCCCGGCACTGAGCGGGGTGGTGTTCCGGCTCGAGTCGGCGCGGCTGCTGGTCGACCGCGACCCGGAGGCCGCCAAGGGCCACCTCGCCGCCACCAGCGAGCACGTCCAGGAGGTGGTCGCGGACGTGCGCCGGCTCGTGCACGACCTGCGACCGCCGGCCCTGGACGACCTCGGCCTGGTCGGCGCCCTGCGCCAGCAGGCCGAGCGGCTCTCCGCCGACGGCCTGGACGCGCGCGTGGAGGCCGACGACCTCGGTGCGCTGCCCGCGGCCGTCGAGGTGGCGGCGTACCGGATCGCGGCCGAGGCCCTCACCAACGTCGCCCGGCACGCGGGTGCGCGCAGCTGCACGGTCCGGCTGGCGCGCGACGGGCGGCACCTGGTCGTGGAGGTCGTCGACGACGGGGCCGGCATCGCCGCCGACGCCCAGGCCGGCGTCGGCCTGCTCTCGCTGCGGGAGCGGGCCGCCGAGCTCGGCGGCCGCAGCGAGGTGACCTGCCCGGAGAGCGGTGGCACGGTGGTGCGGGCCTGGCTCCCGACGAGGGGAACGACGACACGGCCGGCGCCGGTGCCGGCGGGGGAGACGACATGAGCGACACCATCCGCGTCGTGGTCGCCGACGACCACCAGATCGTCCGCGACGGGCTGGTGGCCCTGCTCGGGGCCCTGGACGGCGTCGAGGTCGTGGGCACGGCCGCCGACGGGCGCGACGCCCTGCACGTGGTCGACGAGACCGGCCCCGACGTCGTGGTGATGGACATCCAGATGCCGCAGCTCGACGGGATCGAGGCGACCCGACGGATCACCGCGCGGCAGCCGGACGTGCGGGTGGTCATGCTCACCATGAACGAGGACGACGACACGGTGCTCGCGGCGATCCGTGCGGGTGCCTCGGGCTACCTGCTCAAGGGCTCGGGCGCCGAGGAGGTGCTCAACGCCGTCCGCGCGGCGCACGCGGGCGGCATGGTCTTCGGGGCCAGCCTCGCCGGCCGGGTGGCGGCCCTCTTCGCGGCCGGCCCGAAGCAGGAGCCGGTGGCGTTCCCCGAGCTCACCGACCGCGAGCGCACGGTGCTGGACCTGCTCGCGGCCGGCCGCTCCAACGACGCCATCGCGCGCGAGGTCTTCGTGTCCGGGAAGACCGTGCGCAACATCGTCTCCTCGATCTACACCAAGCTCCACGCACCCGACCGCGCGGCGGCGATCATCAAGGCGCGGGAGGCCGGGTTCGGCCGGTCTTGAGCGCGGGGGACAATGGGGGCATGAACGACAAGCCGGTGTCCAAGGCAGCCCGGGTCCGCGAGATCAACGACTCGATCCGTTACACGATGTGGTCGGTCTTCCGGCTGGCCGACCTGCTGGGCGACGATGCCGACCGGGCCGCCGAGGGAGCCGAGGTCGAGAAGCTGTTCGCCGACCTCGCCGAGTCCGACGTGGTCGTCCGCGGCGTCTACGACGTCAGCGGGCTGCGCGCCGACGCCGACGTGATGGTCTGGTGGCACGCGGCCACCTCCGAGGAGCTGCAGGCCGCCTACCACCGCTTCCGGCGTACGGCGTTCGGCCGCCGCCTCGAGCCGGTCTGGTCGCAGATGGCGCTGCACCGGCCGGCGGAGTTCAACAAGAGCCACGTGCCGGCGTTCCTGGACGACGAGGAGCCGAAGGCGCACGTGTGCGTCTACCCGTTCGTGCGGTCCTACGAGTGGTACCTCCTCGAGGACGCCGAGCGCCGCCGGATGCTCGCCGAGCACGGCCAGATGGCCCGCGGCTACCCCGACGTGCGTGCCAACACGGTGGCCAGCTTCGCGCTCGGCGACTACGAGTGGATCCTCGCCTTCGAGGCCGACGAGCTCTACCGGATCGTCGACCTGATGCGGCACCTGCGCGCCTCCGACGCCCGGCGCCACGTGCGCGAGGAGGTCCCGTTCTACACGGGCTCCCGCGTCGGGATCGCCGAGCTGGTCGAGCGCCTGCCCTGAGCCGCACGTCGCGGAACCGCAGGCCGGCGCCGCGCGTCCCACAGGGCATGAGGCTCGCACCCGTCCTGCTCGCGCTGCTGCTGACGGCCGCCTGCGGCACCGACACCGGCGACGACGGCGGGACGGCCACCGACCCCGGCTCGTCGGCCAGGACCGGCCCGGCCTCCGGCTCCCCGTCGAGCGCCGGCGTCCCCGCCGCCGACCGGCCGGTGACCACCCGCCGCGTCGCCACGGTGATGGACACCGGCCGCCCCGAGCTGTGCCTGGGGCCGGTCGCGGAGTCCTACCCGCCCCAGTGCCGCGGGATCCCGCTGGCCGGCTGGGACTGGTCGCGCCACCCGGGCAGCTACGAGACGGCCGGCGACGTCCGGTGGGGCGGGTACGTCGTCACCGGCACCTTCGACGGGACCACGCTGACGGTGACCCGGGCCGTCCCCGAGGACGACCAGCAGCCGACGGCGACCGACGAGCTGAGCCCCACCGGCGACGCCGGCTCCTTCACCCCCGGGCAGCAGCAGCTGGTGCAGGAGAAGCTGGCGGCGCACCCGGTCCCGGGGACGCTCACGGTCTTCGCCACCCCCATGGCCGTCGTCGTCGAGGTGGTGCACGACGACGGGTCCCTGCAGGCCGCCGCCGACTCGGCGTACGGCGCCGGCGTCGTGCAGGTCCGATCCATGCTGGTGCCGGTCAGTTGAGCGGGTGGTTGGCCAGGAGCACCCCGGTCGGGTCGTACGCGTCGCGCACGCGGCACAGCCGGGCCCAGGCCTCCCCGTCGTAGCCGCTGCTGGCGTCCACCGCCCGCTCGGTGAAGTTGAGCACCCGGCTCGCGACCGACCAGGGCGCCAGGGCGGCGACCACGCGAGCAGCCGCGGCGAGCCCGGCGGCCGCCGCCTCCGGGACCGGGGCGACCGCCACGCAGAACAGCGCGTAGGCGGCCGGGAGGTGGTCGAGCACCCCGCCGCCCGGCGCCGGACGTCCGAGGGCGCCGCCGAGGTGGCGGACCTCGGCGAACAGCAGCGGCGTGGTCGTGCCGGGGCCGACCTCGGCCAGCAGCGCTGCCACCGCCTCCTCGCCGAACCGGCCGAGCATCGCGTGGTCGGAGACCGCGGGAGTGGGGCCCGGAGGGTCCATGTGGATCTCCGGCAGGCCGGCGGCGGGCATCCGGCCGAAGGTGTCCATCTCCGGGGCGAGCGCCCGCAGCGGGGCGAGCAGCTCGACCGCGCGCTCGTCGCCCTCGAGGACGGCGCCGTCGACGACCACCAGCTGGCGGCCGCTCAGGAACGGCGGCAGGTCGGGCAGCGGCGGGAAGCTCATCACCCGCAGCGACGTGGTGACCGACTCGGGCAGGTCGCGCGTCCAGGCGGCCCAGGTGCGCACCACCTCGGGAGCACGCTCGCGGTCCCACAGCAGCATGCCGGCGTAGACGTCGGGGACGGGGAGCAGCCGCAGCTCGATCGCGGTGACGACCCCGAGGTTGCCCCCGCCGCCGCGCAGCGCCCAGAACAGGTCGACGTGGTGCTCCGCGTCGGCGCGCACCAGGGTTCCGTCGGCGGTGACCACCTCGACGGCGGTGAGGCTGTCGGCGGCGAGGCCGTGCCGGCGTGCGTACCACGACAGCCCGCCGCCGAGCACGTAGCCGGCGACCGCGACGTCGGGGGAGCTGCCGTGCATGGCGGCCAGGCCGTACGGCGCCGCCGCGGCCACGACGTCGCGCCACAGGGTCCCGCCCACCACCCGTGCGGTACGTGCCTCGGGATCGATGCTGACACCGGTCATCTCGTGCAGCCGCACGAGCACGACGTCGTCGAGGCCGTGCTCCGCGAGGGGGGCGGCGTTGTGCCCGCTGCTCTGCGGGGCCACCCGCAGGCCGGCCGCGGCGGCGGCGCGGACGACCTCGGCCACCTCCGCCGGGGTGTGCGGCACGGCGACCGCGGCCGGCCGCTGGTCGACGGCGACGTTCCACGGCACCCGGGCGACGTCGTACGCCGGGTCGCCGGGCAGGTGGACGCGGCCGCCGCAGAGGCCGCGAAGGGACTCGGCGGGGGAGCCGGTGGCGCTGTCGAGGGTGGTCTCGAGGGACATGCTGCTTCCTTCTGGGACGGGGTGGATGGAGCTCGTCGTGCCCCCGAGGACGACGAAGAGGCCGGGATCGCCGAGGTCCTCGACCTCGGTCACGGTGATGCGCGGGTGGCCGCCGGTCGCGTCCAGCCGCTCGGTCAGCACGTCGCACACCTCGGCGAGGAGGCGGGCGTCGGTCGTGCGCACCTCGACCTCGACCAGGTCCGCCGGCGTCTGGCCGGCGACGGCCAGCAGCGACTCGAGGTTGGCCAGGCAGAGCGCGAGCTGTGCGGCGGCGTCCCCCTCGTGGAGCAGGCGGCCGCGCTCGTCGACGGGTGCCTGGGCCGGGAACGACCGGGCGGCGGACGGGGTCGTGGTCATGGGGACGAGCCTCCCGGTCCCACCACGGCCGCGACCATCCCGTGCGCGGGGGAACTTCTCGCCCGACACCTCTGGGTGGTCTGAACCACCCAGAAATGTGGGATGTCACGGATCTGCGCGGTCCCGGACACTGGGAGCGTGACGACGGGACTGGCGGCCGAGCGCGTGCGCGGGGACGTCGAGGTGCTGTCCCGGGCAGGACTGGACCTCGAGACGTTCCTCGCCGAGGCGACCGAGTCGGTCGGGCGCGCGGTCCCCTGGGTCGCGGCCTGCCTCGGCACTCACGACCCGGGCACCCGGATGCTGACCAGCGCCCGGAAGTACGGCCACCTGCGGGCGGTCAACAGCCACGACTACGAGTTCGGGCTGCTGGAGTACGGCACGGTCGAGCCGACCACCTTCACCGAGCTCGCCTCCGCGGACCTGCCCGCCGCGAGCGTCGCGCTCGTCCACCACGGGGAGGTCGAGCGATCGGGCCGGATGGCGACGTTCATGCGCCCCCACTTCGGGTTCGGCGACGAGGCCCGGCTGGTCTTCCGCGACGGCGACAAGGCCTGGGGGGCGATGGCGCTCTTCCGCGGCACCGACGACCCGGCCTTCACCCACGAGAACGTCGACTTCCTCGCGTCGCTCTCGACGTACTTCGCGCGCGGGGTGCGGTCGGGCATGCTCGCCCGGCTAGCGGGCGCCCCGGCGGTCGCGCCGAGCGGCCCGGTCGTGGTGATCGTCGGTGCCGACGGGCAGATCCTCCAGATGAGCCTCGGCGCCGAGGAGCGGCTGGCGCAGCTGGTCGGTGGTGACGCCGCCGCGGACCCGATGAGCCCGGTCTCGGCGCTGGTCGGAGCCGCCCGTCGCTACGCGGGTGGTGAGTCGACGGCGCCGCCCCGGGCCCGCATCCGCGCGGTCGACGGCACGTGGCTGGTGATGCACGCCTCCCCGCTCTCGGGCGGCGACGGCCGGGTGGGTGAGGTCGTCGTGACCATCGAGGAGGCCCGGCCGCCGGAGATCGTGGCCCTGGTGGTCGCGGCCTTCGACCTGACCCAGCGCGAGCGAGACGTCACCCAGCTGGTCCTGCAGGGCGTGGACACCAAGGAGATCGCGGCGACGCTGCACCTGTCGGCGTACACGGTCCAGGACCACCTGAAGTCGGTCTTCGACAAGGCCGACGTCCGGTCCCGGCGCGAGCTGATCTCGCGGATCTACTTCGACCAGTACGTCCCGCGGATGGGTGGCGAGCTCAGCCCGTCCGGGTGGTTCGCGGGCTGACGAGGTCTCCGCGGGGGTGCGGAGTCAGGAGTCCTTCGGCTCCAGCGTCAGGCTGATCGAGTTGATGCAGTAGCGGTCCCCGGTGGGGGTGCCGTAGCCGTCGGGGAAGACGTGCCCGAGGTGGGAGCCGCAGTTCGCGCAGCGGACCTCCACCCGCTTCATGCCGTGCGAGCTGTCCTCGAGGTACTCGATCGTGTCACTGATCGGTTGGTAGAACGACGGCCAGCCGCAGCCGGAGTGGAACTTCGTGTCGGACTCGAAGAGCTTGGCCTGGCAGGCCTTGCAGCGGTAGACACCGGTGGTCTCGGTGTCGGTGTACTCACCGGTGAACGCGCGCTCCGTCCCGGCCTGCCGCAGCACGGCGTACTCCTCGGGCGAGAGCTCCTCGCGCCACTGCTCGTCGGTCTTCTCCACCTGGTAGCCCATGCCTCCCACCGTAGGGGCGAGGACAAGAGATGTGTCTTACACAACCGTGACGTTTCACCCCTGCGGACGGTTGACTGGGTCAGAGAACATCTGTTCACTGAAGTCTTCGCAGAATCGTCCGTAGGGGGATGCATGGCGTCAGGCAGCACCATCTCGTGGGACCGCGTCCGCGAGGCCGGCTCGAAGCTCACCACACCGCTTCACCCCGACGACTACCTGAGGCTGCTCAACCCGTTGTGGAGCGCCCGGGAGCTGCGCGGCCGCGTCGAGCGGGTCGTGCCCGAGACCGACGACGCCGCGACCCTGGTGATCCGGCCGGGCTGGGGCTGGCGCTACGACCACCGGCCGGGGCAGTACGTCGGCATCGGCGTGCAGGTCGACGGCAAGTTCCAGTGGCGGTCCTACTCCGTCAGCTCGCCGCCCCGGCGCCGGGGCCGGACCATCTCGATCACCGTCCGTGCCATGCCGGAGGGGCTGCTGTCGGCCCACCTGGTCAAGGGGCTCGAGCCCGGCACGATCGTGCGGCTGGCGCTGCCCGAGGGCGACTTCGTGCTCCCGGACCCGCCGCCGGCCAAGCTGCTCTTCCTGGTCGGCGGGAGTGGCGTCACCCCGGTGATGGCCATGCTGCGCACCCTGGACCGGCGCTCCCGGGCAGACGGCAGGGCGATGCCCGACGTGGTCATGCACTACTCGTCACCGACGCCGGAGCGGATGATCTTCCGCGAGGAGCTGGCCGCGCTCGAGGAGCAGCACGACTCGTTGACCGTGCACCGGCTGCACACCGACCTCGACGGGATGCTCGACCTCGCCCACCCGACGAAGGGGCTCGACGGGATCTGCCCGGACTGGCGCGAGCGCGAGACCTGGGCCTGCGGACCCGGGCCGATGCTCGACGCCATCAGCGCGCACTTCGAGCAGGCGGGCCTCGAGGACCACCTCCACCTCGAGCGGTTCTCGCTCGAGCTCGGCGGGGACGGCGGCGAGGGCGGGACCATCACCTTCCGCAACTCGAGCAAGACCGTGGAGGTGGACGGTGCGACCACCGTCCTCGAGGCCGGAGAGCAGGCCGGCGTCGGCATGCCCTACGGCTGCCGGATGGGCATCTGCCACACCTGCACGCTGACGCTCGTCTCCGGCAAGGTGCGCGACCTGCGCAACGGGGACGAGTTCGGCCAGCCCAACGAGCCCGTGCAGACCTGCGTCACCGCCGCGGTCGGCGACTGCACGCTCGACATCTGATCCCGCACGACCAACGAAGGGGGAGGCCGATGGCCATCTCGGACGTCCAGGAGTACACCCACCTCACCGACGAGGAGGTGGAGCAGATCGGGCGCGAGCTCGACGCGATCCGCGCCGAGGTCGAGGAGTCGCGCGGCGCGTCGGACGCGGCGTACATCAACCGGCTGATCAAGGT
This sequence comes from Nocardioides sp. GCM10023255, assembly GCF_042653125.1. Lineage (NCBI taxonomy): Bacteria > Bacillati > Actinomycetota > Actinomycetes > Propionibacteriales > Nocardioidaceae > Nocardioides > Nocardioides sp. GCM10023255. The sequence continues at coordinate 217,866 of NZ_JBHSHU010000002.1, read as the reverse complement.
GCAGCGCGGCCTCGCCGCGGCCGGCCGCGTGACGCTGGCCGTCGGCACGCAGTCGAGGCGGACCCGCAAGCCCGCGTGGGTCGCGGGGGCGGCCCTGCTCGGCCTGGCCAAGATCCTCGAGAACATGGAGATCGGCCACAACGTCATGCACGGCCAGTGGGACTGGATGAATGACCCGGAGATCCACTCCTCCAACTGGGAGTGGGACACCGCGCAGCCGGCCGAGCAGTGGAAGCACTCGCACAACTACATCCACCACCAGTTCACCAACGTCCTCGGCTACGACAACGACATCGGCTACGGCATCCTGCGGATGGCGCGCGAGCAGAAGTGGCACCCCGCCAACCTCGGCCAGCCGGTCTACAACGCGATGCTGGCCACGCTGTTCCAGTGGGGTGTCGCCCTCCACGACCTCGACATCGAGCGGATCCGCAAGGGCGAGAAGGACCCCAAGGAGATGAAGCGCCAGCTGCGCCAGATCCTCCGCAAGGGGCGCAACCAGGTCCTCAAGGACTACGTCGTCTACCCGGCGCTGTCCGGCCGGCAGTGGAGGACCACGCTCACCGCCAACATGACGGCCAACCTCACCCGCAACCTGTGGTCCTACGTGATCATCTTCTGCGGGCACTTCCCGGACGGCGCGATGCACTTCACCGAGGAGGAGATCGAGGACGAGACCCGCGCGGAGTGGTACCTCCGCCAGATCCTCGGCGCGGCGAACTTCAACGGCGGGCCGATGCTCCACATCCTCTCCGGGAACCTCGGCTTCCAGATCGAGCACCACCTGTTCCCGGACCTGCCGTCCAACCGGTACGCCGAGATCGGCGTCAAGGTCCGCGCCCTGTGCGAGAAGTACGACATCCCCTACACGACCGGGCCGCTGCACCGGCAGTACGGCCAGGCGCTGCGCACGATCATCAAGCTCTCGGTGCCGAACGGTTGGACCGCCAGCAACGACCCGGCCCCACCGGAGCGGCCGGACACCGCCGACGAGCCGTCCCGCGACCGCAAGCGCAGGTCGGACGACGAGCGGCCCCCGCGACGCGCCGAGCTGGGGGCCTGGACGCGCAGCCCGCAGGAGCGGAGGGACGACTGATGGATCCCGCACCCCGGGCGTTCTCCGACCTGCCCCGCGACCCCGAGCTGGGGTTGCCGGTGCCCTTCGCCTGCGGCACCGATGGGTACGGCGGGCGGCGGGACGGCTCCGCGCCCTCGGCCCGCTCGCTGGACGGCCGGCGCGTCACGCAGTGCGCCCTGTCGCGGGTGTGCGGGGTCTGCGGTGCCGGCCTGGGCCGCCCGATCGCGTTCCTCGGCAGCAAGGCGGAGTCCGGCCGCAACGCCTTCCACTTCCCTCCCGCCCACGTGGCGTGCGCCGAGGCGCTGCTGGCGGCGTACGCCGGCATCACGCTGCCCGTGCTCGGTCAGGGCGAGCCGGTGCGGTCCTGGGTGGTGGTGACCACGGCCGGGTTCGAGTTCGTGCGACCCGCCACCGATGACCTCGACCGGCGCCCGACGTTCCAGCCGAACTCCATCCTCAGCGAGTCGTGTGCCTGAGAAGGCGGCCCGTTGCGTTCTCAGGCACACGGCCCCGGTCGGAGCTCAGCGGATCCAGACGCGCTGAGGTCCCAGCGGGGTGAAGCCGGACTCCAGCATCGCGTCGAGGTCCCTGCCGGACGCGTAGTCGGTGAGGGCGCGGCCGGGCTGCAACGCGTGCGCGGCCGCCACCAAATCGTCGTACCGCACCTCGCTGCCCTCGGCGGCCCAGGCGTTGGAGAGCCCGACCACGCCGGAGCACCGGTGGAGCACCGCGCCGCCGACGAGGACGTCCTCGTCGTGACGGGCGAGGACCTGGAACCGGGAACGGTCGAGCACGTCCGGCAGCAGCACGCCGGTGTAGTCGTGGGCGGCGCTCCACTGCGCGAGGGACTCCGCCGTCGTGACCACCGACCAGCCCTCCGGGAGCCCGTCCGGTCGGGCCTCGAGAGCCGGGTGGTGCAGCCAGGTCGCCTCGACGAGCAGGTCGAAGCCGTGCCGCTCCAGGTCGAGGTCGCCGAAGGAGTCGGCCACGGCGCAGTGCTCGTGGGCCTCCACCGCCCGGAGCACGCGCTCCGTGCTGATGCCGGGCTCCACGGACTTCGCGGCGGAGTGCCACGGTGGCGGGGTGCCCAGGGCGGTCCACAGTCCGTCGTCCACCCGGGTCGCGATGCGGTGCAGCGCGAAGACGTCGTCGTACCAGCAGAGGCTCGCGTCGACCGCGGCCCTCAGTCGTGTGTCCACCGGGGCAGTCTGGCGGAAGGCTAGGTTGGGGCTTATGTCGAAAACGCCCGCCGCCGAGGTCGAGGCCGGGGGACGCGTCGTACGCGTCTCGAGCCCGGACCGGGTGATCTACGAAGCCACCGACCGCACGCCCGAGGTCACCAAGCTGATGGTGGCGGAGTACTTCGCCAGCGTCGGTGACGGGCTGATGCGGGCGCTGCGGGACCGGCCGACCGCGCTTGAGAGATGGACCTCCGGGGTGCGCGAGGGCATGCGGCTGGCCACCGGCCCCCAGGACAGGAACGCCGACGCGTTCTACCAGAAGCGGGTGCCCAAGGGGGCGCCCGACTACCTCGAGAGCGTGGAGGTCGCCTTCCCGTCGGGCCGGACCGCCGACGAGATCTGCCCGACCGAGATCGCGGTCCCGGTCTGGTGCGCCCACATGGGCACCCTGACCTTCCACCCCTGGCCGGTCCGCCGGGCCGACGTGGACCGGCCCGACGAGCTGCGCATCGACCTCGACCCGCAGCCCGGCACCACGTTCCGCGACGCCGTGCGGGTCGCCGGCGTGGCCCGCGAGCTGCTCGAGGAGCTCGGCATCCGCGGCTACCCCAAGACCTCGGGCAACCGGGGCGTGCACGTGTTCGTCCGGATCGAGCCGCGCTGGGACTTCACCGACGTCCGGCACGCCGCGATCGGCTTCGGCCGCGCGCTCGAGAAGCGTGACGACGGGGTGACCACGAAGTGGTGGAAGGAGGAGCGCGGCGAGCGCGTCTTCGTCGACTTCAACCAGAACTGCCGCGACCGCACGATCGCGTCGGCCTACTCCCTGCGCCCGATCGCGGGCGCGCCGGTCTCCACGCCGATGACGTGGGAGGAGCTCGCGACGACCACCGACCCGCGGGAGCACAACCTGTTCACGGTGCCGGAGCGGCTGGCCGACGGCGGCGACCCGTGGGCGTCGATCGACGAGGTCCACCACGACCTGACCCCGTTGCTGGAGCTGTGGGAGAGCTCGGACGGCGGGGAGATGAACTACCCGCCCGACTACCCCAAGATGCCGGGCGAGCCGCCGCGGGTGCAGCCGAGCAAGAAGGTCGAGGCGCACTGGGACGCCGACGGGAACCGGGTCGAGCCGTGAGGGCCGAACCGCAGCACGGGCTGGGTGGCGACGCCGCGCACCACGCGGCGTACCTCGACTTCTACCGCGCGACCTGCATCGAGAAGTGCCGGTCGTTGTCCGAGGACGACCTCACCGCCAGCCGGCTCCCCTCGGGCTGGACCCCGCTGGAGCTGCTGCACCACGTCGCGCACATGGAGCGGCGCTGGCTCACCTGGGGCTTCCTCGGCGAGCAGGTCGACGCGCCCTGGGGTGACTCCGGCGGCGCCGGCGACGAGCCCTGGCAGGTGCCGGCCGGCGTCGCGCTGGAGGACGTCGTGGGGATGCTCGAGCGCCAGGGGGCCCGCACCCGGCAGGTGCTGGCCGGGCACGCGCTGGACGAGGTGGCGTCCGCGGACGGCCGCTTCGCCGACGCCGGGCCGGAGGGGCGTCCGGACCTGCGGTGGATCTGCTTCCACGTGCTGCAGGAGTACGCCCGGCACGCCGGCCACCTCGACGTCGCGGTCGAGCTCGCGGGCGGTCCGGTGGGGGAGTGACCCGGCTCAGAAGCCGGTGACGCCCTCGGAGCCGTAGCCCTCGGCCTGCTCGTCGAAGTTCTCGTGCTCGAGCAGGTGCAGCACGGGCACACCGATCTTGCGGCGGGCCTTGGAGGTCCAGTCGACGTGGAAGAACTCGGCCACCACGTGGGGGCGGGTGAGGATGATCGCCTCGCCGGCTTCGACCCGGGAGACCTCGGCGGCCAGCGCGTCGATGGGGGCCTCGCCGCAGACCCGGCCCTCGACGGTGGCGCCGGTGGCGCGCAGGGAGGCGAGGGTCTGGGCGAGGTCGGAACCCGAGCGCTCCTCGCAGTCCTTGCGGACCGCCTCGAGGTCGACGTCGTTCATCGCCATGGTCGGCGAGGTCATCACCTCGCCGCCGGAGAGCGAGCCCATCGCGGACTCGATGCGGGCGGCGGCGTCCTCGAGGGGCAGCAGCACGTGGTAGACGACCGGCTGGTCGAGGCCCTCGTGGAGGGAGCGGACCTGCGCGGCGTCGGCCGGGGTCAGTGCCTGCTCCACGAGCAGGACCACGTGGTAGGCCTCGGTGTTGGTCTCACTCATGGCGATCGCCTCCCGGCATGTCGTTGACACCCAAAATCCTAGCGAGGTCGTAGCTGACCGGCTCCTCGAGCTGCTCGTAGCCGCACGACTCCGGGTCGCGATCGGTGCGCCAGCGCTTGAACTGGGCGGTGTGCCGGAAGCGCCGGCCCTCCATGTGGTCGTACTTCACCTCGAGCACCAGCTCGGGCCGCAGCGGCGTGAACGACAGGTCCTTGCCCGCGCTCCACCGGCTCTGGGTGCCCGGGACACGGTCGGGGTTGGCCACCAGGCCAGGGCCAGGCCCTTGCCACTCGCCCCAGGGGTGCTCCTCGATCGGGCACACCAGCGGCTGCAGCTCCGCGATCAGCTCGGCGCGCCGCTTCTCGGTGAAGCTGGCGCTGACACCGACGTGCTGCAGCTTGCCATCGGCGTACAGCCCCAGCAGCAGGCTGCCGAGCAGCGGCCGCTCGGGGGTGCTCGTCTTGTGCTCGCGGTAGCCGGCGACGACCACGTCGGCCGTGCGCTCGTGCTTGATCTTGAGCATGGTCCGGGCGTTCTGCTGGTACGGCGCGTCCAGCGGCTTGGCGACCACGCCGTCGAGGCCGGCGCCCTCGAAGTGGTGGAACCACTCCTCGGCCTCGCCCGCGTCGGTGGTGGTCCGGGTCAGGTAGCAGGGCCCGTCCAGCCCGGCGAGGGCCTCCTCCATCGCCGCGCGGCGCTCGGCGAACGGCTGGTCGACGTACGACGTGTCGCCCAGCGCGAGGAGGTCGAAGGCGACGAAACCGGCCGGCGTCTTCTCGGCCAGCATGTCGACGCGCGACTTCGCGGGGTGGATGCGCTCCTGGAGGGTCTCGAACTCCAGCCGCTCCCCGCCGTCCCCGGTCGGCAGGGCGACGAAGAGCTCGCCGTCGAGCACGCAGCGGTCCGGCAGCTGCTCGCGCACCGCAGCGACCACCTCCGGGAAGTAGCGGGTCAGCGGCTTGGTGTTGCGGCTGGTCAGCTCGACCTCGTCGCCGTCCTTGAAGACGATGCAGCGGAAGCCGTCCCACTTGGGCTCGAAGCTCAGCCCGCCCACCTTCCCCGGGTCCGGGACGCCCTTGACCGCCTTGGCGAGCATCGGCTGCACAGGAGGCATGACGGGAAGGTCCACGCCGCCGACAGTAACGGTGCCGCGCGCCGCACGGTGGTTGTGGCGCGGGAAGGCGACCACGTGTACTAAAGTGCAGTAAATCAGTTGAGAAACAATCAAGAGAGCGGGGTCGTCCGTGACGGGTCCCACGGTCGGGTACGTGCCCGGGGTCTTCGACCTGTTCCACGTCGGGCACCTCAACCTCCTGCTGCAGGCGCGGCACCACTGCGACGTCCTTGTGGCCGGGGTGGTGTCGGACGAGATGTGCGAGGCGGCCAAGGGTTTCCGCCCCTACGTCCCGCTCGAGGAGCGGCTGGCCATCGTCGACAGCCTGCGCATCGTCGACGCGACGTACGCCGAGACGACGCCCGACAAGCTGGACGCCTGGGAGCAGGTCGGCTTCCAGCGCCTGTTCAAGGGCGACGACTGGCGCGGGACGCCGCGGGGGGTCGCCCTCGAGGAGCGGCTGGCGACCGTCGGCGCCGAGGTCGTCTACTTCCCCTACACCGCCCACACCTCGAGCACCGCGCTGCGGCGGGCCATCGAGCGCGCGTCGTGACCGCGACGACCCACGCCCGCCCCGCCACGGGCGGGCGCGTGACCGACGCCGGGATCCACCTCACGGTGGCCGGCACCGAGCCGCTGCTGCTCATGCTGGACGGTCGCTACGTCTGGTCGTTCTCCCCGGCGCGGGACGGGGTCCCAGTCCGCGGCGGCACCTTCGTGGCCTGGCCGGACGTGCTCCGGCGGTTCCTGCACGGCACGACCGTGGTGCGGGTGAGCGACGTGCGGGGGAGCCGGGTGCTGCTCGAGGACGAGGTGGTCCTCGGCGCCCCTCGCGAGCCCGGTGCGCGGATCGCCGTCGTGGACCCGCAGGGGCTGCCCCTGGCCATCGACAAGGTCGGGCACCTGACCCGGGCCTTCGAGGCCACCGACGCCGCCGTCCGCGACGAGATCCTGGCCGGCACCCAGCGGGTGCTGCGCGACCTGCGCGAGACCTGCGGGGTGGAGGCGTACCTGAACTACGGCGTCCTGCTCGGCGCGGTCCGCGACGGCGCGATGATCGGCCACGACTCCGACACCGACGTCTGCTACCTGAGCCGGCACACCTCGCCCGCCGACATCATCCTCGAGTCGTACCGGATCCAGCGCGCCCTGCGCGAGCTCGGGTGGCGCACCCTGCGGATGTCCGGAGGTGACGTCAAGATCCTGCTCCCGCTGAGCGACGGGCGCGAGTGCCACGTCGACGTCTTCGTGGCCTTCCGGGTCGACGGCGTGTTCTACCAGCTGGGCAACCGCAGCGGGTCCCTCCCGGAGTCGGCGATCCTGCCGGTCTCGACGGTCGAGCTGCACGGCTTCACGTTCCCGGCCCCGGCCGACCCCGAGGCGATGCTGCGCTTCGTCTACGGCCCGGGCTGGCGGGTGCCGGACCCGTCGTTCCGGTACGCCGACCCGGTGGCCGGCATCCGGCGCCTCGACGGCTGGCTGCGGGGCTTCCGCACCGACATGGGCCGGTGGACCGCCCTGCACCAGGCCGGTCTGGCCCAGCAGGTCTCGCGGAAGCCCTCGGACTTCGCGCGCTGGGTGCACGCCGAGCTCCCGGCGCGTGCCCCGATCGCGGACCTGGGCACGGGCACCGGTCGGGACGCCCTGTTCTTCGCCCGTCGTCGTCGGCCGGTCATCGCCTACGACTTCTCCCGGGCCGCCCGCGGGCGGCTCCAGGCCCGGGCGCGGGCCCGGCGCGGGCAGCTGGAGGCGCGGGGCCTGATCCTGGGCGAGCTGCGCAGCGTGCTGGTCACCGCGGCCGAGCTGGCCCGGGACCCGCACCACCTCTACGCGCGCCACCTGCTCGGCTGCCTCGACGCGGCCGCCCGCGAGAACCTCTGGCTGCTGGCCCGCACGGCGCTGCGGGGCGGCGAGAGCCTCTTCCTCGAGTTCAGCGCGCAGCGCGGCACCGCGCTGCCCGACCCGGGGCCGGCCGGGCTGGTCAGCCGGCTCGACGCCGACGCCGTCCACCGCGAGATCGAGGCCGCCGGTGGTGTCGTCGTGCACGCGGAGCTCGGCCCGGGCGAGGACGTCCTCGGCGACCCGGATCCCCACGTGTGCCGGCTGCAGGTCGTGTGGCCGCGTCCCGACGAAGGCCTTCCGAGGCACACCGAGAGGAACACCGCATGAGCACCCCAGCCCTGGCCCGCCTGCGCACGCACGCGGCGTACGCCCGTGACCGCTACCGCCGGCTGCGGCGGCACCGCGCCGGCGTCCGTGACCGGCTCGCCCTCCTCGAGGCGGAGGTGCAGGAGAACCGCCAGCTCAACCGCCGGATCGCCGAGCTCACCGACGTCGTCGCCGAGCTGCTCATCCCGGTGGTCGACCGGGACCGGGAACGCGCGCAGGCGGTCCTGGCGAGGTACCGCAGCGAGCTGTGACCGCACCCGGGAGGTCATGCGGATCGAGGGTCGTAGGCCACGATTCGCATGACGTCCCGGCGGCGTCGTTACGCTGTGGCCGCAAACCGCACCAATCCCCGGTTGGTCTGCCGGCAGGGCCCGCCTGACTTTGAATCAGGACTAGCGACGTAGGTTCGACTCCTACCCGGGGAGCATGGCCAATGCTCGACCCCAGCTCACCGTGATCGTCCTCGCCGCCGGCGGCGGCACCCGGATGAAGTCCAAGACGATGAAGGTGCTGCACCCCCTCGGGGGTCGCAGCATGATCGGACACGTCCTGACCGCGGTCCGCGAGGTCGAGCCGGAGCAGGTCGTGGCCGTCGTGGGCCACCAGCGCGAGCAGGTGGGCCCGCACATCCACGAGCTGATGCCCGAGGCGGTGCTGGCCGTCCAGGAGACCCAGGACGGCACCGGCCACGCCGTCCGGGTCGCGGTCGAGGCCGTCCAGCGCGAGCACGGCGCGGTCACCGGCACCGTCGTCGTGGCGTACGGCGACACCCCGCTGCTGCAGGGGGAGAGCCTGCGCGCGTTCGCCGAGGAGCACGAGGCCGCCCAGCGGGCGGTGAGCATCCTCAGCGGCGTCGTCAACGACCCGTTCGGGTACGGCCGGATCGTCCGCAACACCGAGGGTGACGTGGAGGCCATCGTCGAGGAGAAGGACGCGACGCCCGAGCAGCGCTCGATCCGCGAGATCAACTCCGGGATCCTCGCCTTCGACGCCGAGTTCCTGCTGGAGGCGCTGCCGAGGATCGGCAACGACAACGCCAAGGGCGAGTACTACCTGACCGACGTCGTGCAGATCGCGCGCGACGCCGGGCTGACCGTCGGCGCGCACGTCATCGAGGACGTCCGCCAGACCGAGGGCGCCAACGACCGCGCCCAGCTCGCCGAGCTCGGCCGCGAGCTGAACCGTCGCATCGTGACCCGGTGGATGAAGGACGGGGTCACCGTGATGGACCCGGCTACCACCTGGATCGACGCCGACGTGGTCCTCGCGCCCGACGTCACGGTGCTGCCCGGGACGCAGCTGCTCGGTGCGACGGTCGTCGCCGAGGACGCCGTGGTCGGCCCGGACTGCACCCTCAAGGACTGCGAGGTCGGCGCGGGTGCCCGGGTGGTGCGCACCCACGGCGAGCTCGCGGTGATCGGCGCCGAGGCGAACGTCGGTCCGTTCGCCTACCTGCGGCCGGGCACGCAGCTCGGCGTGGGCGGCAAGATCGGCACCTACGTCGAGACCAAGAACGCCGTGATCGGCGACGGCGCCAAGGTCCCGCACCTGTCCTACGTGGGCGACGCGGAGATCGGGGAGGGCACCAACATCGGCGCCGGCACGATCTTCGCCAACTACGACGGCGTGAACAAGCACCGGACCAAGGTCGGGAAGCACGCACGCACGGGCTCCAACAACACGTTCGTGGCGCCGATCGAGATCGGGGACGGAGCCGGGACCGCCGGCGGCACCGTCGTACGCCGCGACGTCCCGCCGGGCGCCCTCGCGGTCTCCAGCGGACCCCAGCGCAACATCGAGGGCTGGGCGCAGTCCAAGCGGGCCGGGACCGCGCAGGCGGCGGCCGCCGAGGCGGCGAACGCCGGGGGACCGGTGGGTGGACGAGACGTGTCTCACGAGGACGGGTCCGGAGTTGGGCAGACCGGCTCCGGTGAGGAACAATCCTGAGACGCACCTGTCCGGCGATCCAGGAGCTGCCCCCGTGACCGGAATGAAGCGGACCACCGAGAAGAACCTCATGGTCTTCAGTGGAAGGGCTCACCCCGAGCTCGCCCTGGAAGTGGCCTCGCTGCTGGGGACCGGCCTGGTCCCGCAGTCGGCGTACGAGTTCGCTAACTCCGAGATCTACGTCCGCTACGAGGAGTCCGTCCGCGGGTGCGACGCCTTCGTGATCCAGAGCCACACGGCTCCGATCAACGAGTGGATCATGGAGCACCTGATCATGGTCGACGCCCTCAAGCGGGCGAGCGCCAAGCGGATCACCGTGGTCATGCCGTTCTACGGCTACGCCCGCCAGGACAAGAAGCACCGCGGTCGCGAGCCGATCTCGGCCCGCCTGATGGCCGACCTGTTCAAGACCGCCGGCGCCGACCGGCTGATCACGGTCGACCTGCACGCCGACCAGATCCAGGGCTTCTTCGACGGCCCCGTCGACCACCTGATGGCGCTGCCCATCCTCGCCGACTACGTCCGTGAGAAGTACGGCGACCAGCGGCTCGCCGTGGTCTCCCCGGACGCCGGCCGGATCAAGGTCGCCGAGCGCTGGTCGGCCCGCCTCGGCGGTGCCCCGCTGGCCTTCATCCACAAGACCCGCCGTACCGACCGCCCCAACGAGACGGTCGCGAACCGGGTCGTGGGCCAGGTCGAGGGCCGGATCTGCGTGCTGGTCGACGACATGATCGACACCGGCGGCACGATCGTGAAGGCCGCGGAGGCCCTGATGGCCGATGGCGCTGCGGGCGTGATCATCGCCGCGACCCACGCGATCCTCTCCGACCCGGCCGTGGACCGGCTCAAGAACAGTCCGGCCAGCGAGGTCATCGTGACCAACACGCTGCCGATCCCGCCGGAGCGGGAGTTCGACAAGCTCACCACGCTCTCGATCGCCCCGCTGGTCTCGCGCGCGATCCGTGAGGTGTTCGAGGACGGCTCGGTCACCTCCATGTTCGACGGCCACGCCTGAGTCACGTGAGGTCCGAGGGCCAAGGCGACGCGGAGGACGCGGACGCCTCGTGGCCGGCCGGCGTCCTGCACGCCCAGCTGCACCGCGCGGCGATGTCCGAGGACGGCTCGCTGCGCGCCATCACCGGCCTGCTGGTGCTGGCCGACGACGCCCCGACGTCGCTGGAGCCCCGGCTGACCCTCGGCGGCAGTCCGCTGGACGTCACCTGGCGCCGACCCTCGCCGCGCACGGCCGGCCGGTTCGCCGGTGTCGCCGGTGCGGATGGTGCGGGCTTCGTGGCGACCGGTCTCGACCCGGCCGGCGGGCCCGTCGAGCTGTCCGTGCACGACGCGTCGACGGGTGAGCGCGTGGTCCTCGCGAGGCGTCGGGTCCGCAGACCCGGAGCCGCGGCCCAGCGGCTGCTGGCCTCGGTGCGTGAGCGGCTCGCGCAGGAGTCCGCCCGGCCGGCCGACGAGCGCGACCCCGCGGCGTACGACGACCTGCGGGCGCTGCTCGACGAGGTGCCTGCCGGTGCCCGGCAGGACCGGTGGCAGCGGCTGGCCCTCGAGGTCGACGGTGTCTTCCTGCAGCGGGCACGCCGCGCGTTCAGGCAGATGCGCGAGCTCTCCGAGGCGCACGTCGCGGAGGGCACCAGCGACGAGTTCGAGGCCTGGTTCACCGGCTACCGCCGGCTGATCCACCCCCGCACCCTGGGCTACTTCGGCTACTGGACCGCCCTCGACTCCCGCGACGAGGCCTGGGTCTGGGACTCGGTCGGCCGGGCGACCCGGGCGGTGGCCGCGCTCGGCCACGAGGCGTTCGTGGTGTCCGGCACCCTGCTCGGCCTGGCCCGCGAGGGCGGGCTGGTGGCGCACGACGCCGACGTGGACATGGCCGTGCTGCTGCACGCCGACTCGCTCGACGGGCTCGCCGTGGAGTGGGCGCAGCTCCGCGGCCGCCTGGAGGAGGCCGGCATCCTCCAGACCGACTACGTCAACACGGGCAAGCGCCTCTACAAGCTGAGCCTGCCGGGCGGCTTCGGCTGCGACCTGTTCCCGGCCTGGGAGATCGACGGCCGGGTCTCGATCTGGCCGCACACCTTCGAGGTCGACCCGACCAGCGTGCTGCCCCTCGGGAGCCGGGAGGTCTGCGGCGTCGAGGTGCGGGTGCCGCGGGTGCCGGAGGACGTGCTGACCTGCAACTACGGCCCGGACTGGCGAACGCCCGACCCGCTCTTCAAGTTCGACTGGGCCGGCGCCAAGGAGCGCTTCGCGGCCTTCATCGCGCACACCGCGCCCGCGACCGGCGACGCGGTCGACGACGACGAGGACGAGACCGACGACCTGGGCGCGCCCGCCCGGGCCGACCTTCCCTAGCGCGCTCCTGGCTCAGCGGCGCAGGTCGTCGAGGTGATCGTTCCAGAGCCGCGCGAGCACGGTCGGGACCTTGCCCGAGCCGAGCGTCTCCGCCAGCCGGTCGCGCTGGGCGGGGGTGACCTCGAGGGACGGGAAGGCCCGGCCCACGACGAGAGAGAACCCCTGGCCCCGACGCTCGGCCACGCCGGGTGCCTCGGCGAGGTAGGCGTCGACGTACGGCGCGCACAGCGCCACCTGCTCGGGGTCCCACAGCCCGTGGAGCAGCGCCTCGAACATCCGGTTCGACACGTCCGGCTCGAGCGCGGCCGCCCAGGCCGCGGCCTTGGCCTCCCCGGTCGGGCGGGCCGCGAGCGCGCGGGCGGCGCCGAGGTCGCCGGCGAGCGAGCCGTCCCGTGCCCGCTCGGCCTCGATCCCCGCGGCGTCGATCGAGCCGAGGGTGCCCAGCCGGGCGACGACCGACCAGCGCAGCGCCGGGTCGAGCTCGACGCCGGCGTCGATGCGTCCCTCGGCCAGCCACGAGGTGAGCCGGTCCGCGTCGCGGGAGGTGGCGGCCAGTCCGCGGGTGAGCGCGATCGACAGCTGGTCGTCGTCGGTGGCGGCCAGGCCGGCGGCGCACGCGGCGGCCACCGCGTCCACCAGGCCGGGCACCTCGGCCGCGGACGCCGCGCGGCCCAGCACCGGGCCCAGCGTCCGGTCCAGCACGGCGGTGGCCAGCGTGGGGTGCCGCTCGCCGGGCAGGTGCCGGGCCACCAGGTCGACGTACGCCGGCAGCGGCAGCACCCCGGTGCGCACGTCGTCGAAGGCCTGCGCCCACAGCACGGTGCGGACGAGGTCGTCGTCGAGGGTGGACAGGTGGTCGCGCACGAACGCCGTCGTGCCGGCGTCGAGCCGCAGCCGCGCGAAGGTCTCGCCGTGGCTGTTCGGCACCACTGCCAGCCCCGCCCACTCCGGCAGCGGCAGCGGCTCGTCCCCCAGGTCGACCAGCGAGCTGCCGGCCTCGGTGCCGTCGGCGTGGAAGGCGCTGACCCGGAAGCGGTGCGGGCGCACCCCCTCGCGGACCAGCACCGGCACCCCGTCGCCGTCGCGCTCGACGGCGACGGTGTCGAAGCCGGGCCGGCGCAGCCAGAGCTCCGCCCACTCGCGCACGTCGCGGTCGGAGGCGGCGTCGAGCGCGCCCACGAGGTCCTCGAGCGTGGCGTTGCCGAAGCGGTGGGCGGTCAGGTGCGCGTTGACGCCGGCCAGGAAGTCCTCGTCCCCGAGCCAGGTCACCAGCTGCCGGAGGCAGGAGTTGCCCTTGGCGTAGGAGATCGCGTCGAAGTTCGTGAACGCGCTGTCCACGTCGGGCACGTCCTCGGGTCGCGGCGCGACCGGGTGGGTGGAGCGGCGCTCGTCGGCGACGTACGCCGCGGGCTTGCGCTGCGACTCGTGCGCCACGAGGGTGCCCGCGAAGCCGGCCCCCGCCTCGGCGACCCGGTAGCCCATGTAGTCGGCGAAGCTCTCGTTGAGCCAGGTGTCCTCCCACCAGCGCATCGTCACGAGGTTGCCGAACCACATGTGCGCCATCTCGTGGGCGATCACCGTGGCCCGCTTCATGCGCTGGTCGTCGGTCACCCGGCCGCGCGGCAGCAGCTCGTCGCGGTAGGTCACGCACCCGGGCGTCTCCATCGCGCCCCAGTTGTGCCCCGGACCGAACAGCTGGTCGTAGGAGTCGAACGGGTAGGGCTCGTCGAACAGCTCGGCGTAGTGGTCGAAGCAGCTCTCGGTGGTGCGCCTGAGCTCCTCGGCGTCGCGGTCCAGCTCCGCCGCGAGCGACTTCCGGGCGTGCCAGCCGAACGGCAGGCTGCGGTCACCGAGGGCGTGCTCCCAGGTGACCGAGTGCCACGGCCCGGCGCACACGACGAACAGGGAGGGACAGATCCGCGGGGTGGTCGCGAACGTCCACCGGCCGCCGTCCCGCGAGGTCACCCGCCCGTTGGCGATCACGGTCCACCGCGGGTCGGCGGTGACGGCCAGCGTGATGGGGGCCTTGACGTCGGGCTGGTCGAAGCAGGGGAAGACCCGCTGCGCGATGTCGAGGGAGAGGTACGCCGACACGTAGCGCTCGCCGTCGGCGGGGTCGGTGGTGGTGTGCATGCCGTCCCCGTCGGTCACGTAGGGCACCCGCGCCTCGACCACGACCTCGGTCGCCCCGGACAGCCCGGTGAGCGCGATCCGGCGCCCGTCGTACGACGGGTCGGGCACCGGCCCGCCATCGACGAGCAGGCGTACGTCGGTGGCGTCGGTGAGCTCCAGGAACGTCTCCGCGGCCGCGGCGTGGAACCGGATCGTGGTCCGGCAGCCGAACGTGGCGTCGTCCCCGGTCAGGTCCAGGTCGATGTCGTAGGCGACGTCGGAGACGACGGCGGCGCGGGCACGGGCTTCGTCGAGGGTGAGGCTCACGCGCTCACCCTGCCACGGTGCCGACCGCGATTCGCGCTCAGCCCGCGTTCGACCTAGACTGCTGCGGTTGCCTCGGCGAGGGAGCGCTCGCGAACCGGACGCTCCGTGATCGACAGGGCCGGCTGGACCACTGGTGCGCCGCGCTGCTCGAGACCGAGTGCGCGGCGTTTTTCATGGCCGGCCACGTGAGCGGCGGGCAGGGGCGCGGCGCGGGGCAGCCACACAGCTTCAGATCCACCCGAATGTTCGCAGGTCACGAGGAGTAGTCGCATGTCTGCCGAGAAGATCACCGCCGAGTCGCGCACCGAGTTCGGCAAGGGCGCCGCCCGCCGCATCCGCCGCGCGGACAAGGTCCCCGCCGTCATCTACGGGCACGGCAACGAGCCGGTGCACATCACCCTGCCGGGCCACGACACCATGCTGGCCCTCAAGCACGGCGGCGCGAACGCGCTGCTGGAGCTCGACCTGGCGGGCGACACCCACCTGGCGCTGACCAAGCAGGTCCAGATCGACCCGATCACCCGCCACATCGAGCACGTCGACTTCGTCGCCGTCCGCCGCGGTGAGAAGGTCACCGTCGAGATCCCGGTGCACCTGAACGGCGAGGCCGCCCGCGACACGCTGGTCGTCACCGAGAACGCCACCGTCCAGGTCGAGGCCGAGGCGACCCACATCCCCGAGTTCATCGAGGTCGACATCGAGGGCGCCGAGGCCGGCACCCAGATCCACGCCTCCGATCTCGACCTGCCGAAGGGCTCGACCCTGCTGCTCGACCCCGAGGCGCTGATCGTCAACATCACCGAGGCGCCCACCGCCGAGATGGTCGAGGCGGAGCTGGAGGAGGCCGAGGCCGAGGCCGGCATCGAGCGCGAGGAGTCCGACGCCGAGGCCGAGGCTGCCGCCGAGGGCGAGTCCGAGGGCGCCGAGGCTGCCACCGAGGAGTGATCCTCACCGTTGTTTCGTAGAAGGGGCCGGGATTCCTCCCAGGATGACACTGCCATGACAGACACCGAGGTGTGGCTCGTCGTGGGTCTGGGGAATCCCGGCCCTTCCTATGCCGGCCACCGGCACAACGTCGGCTACCTCGTCACCGACGAGCTGGCCAGGCGGATGGGCTCTCCCTTCCGCGCCCACAAGTCCGGCCGCGCCGACGTCGTCGAGGGCCGGCTCGGTGCCCCCGGTACGCCGGGGCCGCGCGTGGTGCTCGCCCGCCCGCGCTGCTACATGAACGAGACCGGAGGCCCGGTCAAGGCGCTCGCGACCTTCTACAAGGTGCCGCCGGAGCGGATCGTCGCGATCCACGACGAGCTCGACATCGCCTTCGGGACGCTGCGCACCAAGCTCGGGGGTGGCGACAACGGCCACAACGGGCTGCGCTCGATGCGCTCCTCGCTGGGCACCGGCGACTTCTACCGGGTCCGGGCCGGGATCGGCCGCCCGCCGGGACGCCAGGACGTCGCCGACTTCGTGCTGTCCAACTACTCGACCGTGGAGCGCAAGGAGCTGCCGTTCCAGGTCGACCTGGCCGCGGACGCCGTCGAGTCGCTCATCACCGAGGGCCTCGAGCGCACCCAGCAGCGTTTCAACTCCTAGGCGGGGCATGGCTAGGGTGTCGCCGTGACTTTCGTACCCGGCACCCCGCCCGCCCAGGCCGCCACCGACGACCACGTCCTCGCCACCTGGCTCGCCACCGTCGCCGGTGAGCGCCTGCTGGAGGTGCGCGGGGAGGGCCTCGAGGGCCGCGAGCTCAAGGACGCCGGTGACCGTGCCGCGCACGAGCTGCTCATGGAGCTGCTCGCGGAGCACCGTCCCGGCGACGCCGTGCTCTCCGAGGAGGGCAAGGACGACAAGGCCCGCCTCGAGGCCGGCCGGGTCTGGATCGTCGACCCGCTGGACGGGACGCGGGAGTTCTCCGAGCCACCGCGCGACGACTGGGCCGTCCACGTCGCCCTCTGGGAGGACGGCGAGCTGACCGCCGGCGCCGTCGCCCAGCCGGCGCTGGGGGAGACCTTCAACACCGGGCAGGTGCCGGTGGTGCCGCGGCGCACCTCCGAGCGCCCGCGCATCGCGGTCTCGCGCACCCGCCCGCCCGCCTTCGTGCAGGCCCTGGCCGAGGAGCTCGACGCCGAGCTGGTGCCGATGGGTTCGGCCGGCGTGAAGATGATGTCGGTCGTCCGCGACGTCACCGACGCCTACGTCCACGCCGGTGGCCAGTACGAGTGGGACTCCGCTGCTCCCGTGGCGGTGGCCGCGGCCGCCGGCCTGTTCACCAGCCGGGTCGACGGCACGCCGCTGCGCTACAACCAGGAGGACGTCTACCTCCCGGACCTCATCGTCTGCCGCCCCGAGCTCGCCGAGCAGATCGTCGCGTTCGTCAAGCGGCACGGCACGGACTGAGCGGCGACCGGGGAGCCGCCGTGATCCGGCACGTCCTGCTCGACGCCGACGGGGTGATGCAGCTGCTCCCCGGCGGCTGGGTGAGCGCGATCGAGCGGCACGTCGGCGCCGGTGCCGACGAGTTCTTCCGGGCCGCGAGCGAGGACGAGCTGGCCTGCCTGCGCGGGGAGGGCGACTTCCTCGTGGTGCTCGCCGGCCACCTCGAGGCCCGTGGCGTGACCATGACGGCCGAGGAGCTGCACCGCGCCGTGTGGCGCTCCGTGGAGGTCCACCCCTCGTCGGTGGCGCTCGTCCACGAGCTGCGCGACGCCGGCCTGGGGGTCCACCTCGGCACCAACCAGGAAGGCCACCGCGCGGCGTACATGCGCACCGAGCTCGGCTACGACGACCTGTTCGACGAGTCCTTCTACTCCTGCGAGCTGGGCGCCGCCAAGCCCGAGGCCGCCTTCTTCTGCCGGGTGCTGGACCGGCTGGGCTCGGCGGCACCCGAGGTGCTCTTCGTCGACGACAACGAGCGCAACGTCGACGCCGCCCGCGAGTGCGGGCTGGCCGCGGAGCACTGGCACCTCGACGACGGGTTCGAGGTGCTCCGGGAGCGCCTGGCCGGGCACGGCCTGTCCACCGCCTGACGACCACCCTGCTGGGGCAGTTGGGGCTGGTGGGACGGAACGGGGATACTTCTCCGCGTGCTCCCGCCCCTGCGTGCGATCGCCGTCCTTGCCGGCGCTCTCGGTGCCCTCACCGCGGGAGCCTTCGCGCTCCAGGCGCACGACCGTGAGGACCGGCTGCCCGACGCCGACCTGACCGCCCAGCGCTACGCGGTCCCGCGGCTCGCCGCCGGCGTCCCGCGCGGACCCCGCCTGCAGCGGGTCGCGGCGGCGACGGGGATCCCCGCGCCGGCAGTACGCGCCTACGCGCGCGCCGAGCTGACGGCGCCGCGCGGCTGCGGTGTCGGGTGGACCACGCTGGCCGGGATCGGCTACGTCGAGTCGCACCACGGCACGCTCGGGGGTCGCAGCCTGCTGGCCGACGGCCACTCCTCCTCGCCGATCCTGGGGCCGGCCCTCGACGGACGTGGTGACTTCGCGGCGATCCGCTCGACCCCGACCTCGAGGGCGCTGCACGGCGACCCGGTGTGGGAGCACGCCGTGGGACCCATGCAGTTCCTGCCCGGGACCTGGCGCCTCTACGCGGCCGACGGCGACGGCGACGGGGACGCCGAGGCGCTGGACCTCGACGACGCGGCCGCGACCGCCGCCCGCTACCTCTGCTCCGGTGGCCGGGACCTGCACACGTCGGTCGGCTGGGAGAAGGCCGTGCTGGCCTACAACCACTCCGGCGCGTACGTCGACGACGTGTACGCCGCCGCTTCGTCGTACGCGACCCGCGCCGACAGGTGACCCTTCGCCGGAGCCGGTCCGCCGAGCCGATCCGCAGTGCTGCCCGGGCACCCTCTCACTCGAGGGACAGACCGCGCACATCCCCCCAGCCTGTCCGGTTGGCGTAGGGGACCAGCACCGCAGCCAGGACGAGGAAGGGGACGGCGAGGTCCAGCTCGCTCACGGCTGCGCTCTGCCACGTGGTCCCGTCCACGAGGCCGCCCACCCGGGCCACGTCGTTGGACAGGCCGTGCATGGCGACGGCCAGGAGCGTGGCCCGTCCGGCGCGGGCCCAGAAGAACGTGATGACGACGGAGATCGCGACGATCTTGGTCGTGAAGGCGCCGAGGTAGGCGAGCGCTCCCCAGAGCCCGTACTCGATGAAGGCGTCGAACTTGACCGGGAAGTGCCACGACGCCCACGCCAGGCCGACCAGGACCGAGGCGGCCAACGGCCCCCGGGTGCGGAGCAGGACCGGCAGTGCGTAGCCGCGCCATCCGTTCTCCTCCAGGAGGGCTCCGGCGTCGAGGAACATCGCGACCGGCAGCAGCGCCAGCATGCTCCAGGAGAGGTGCCAGCTGAAGTCCTGCGGCACGAGGGCGCGGTGCAGCAGGCCGCTCGCCACGTTGCAGAGGCAGAAGACCACGAGCACCGTCACCCAGAGCCGGATGCCTCGTCGCGCCCCGACCTCCGCCGACCACGGTCGGAACAGCCTGCGGACCGCACGCAGAAGCCGACGCCCACCCCGCAGGCGCGCGACGCCCAGCACGGCGAGATCCGGCGCCGCGACCTGACCGAGAGCCAGGGCGACTCCCAGGAGAGCGGCCGGGTAGGCCACCACCACGCGTGCAGCGGTGAGGAGGTCGGAGCCGAAGTCGAGCCCGGCCTCCGACAGCCCGGTGTCGATGGCGGACTCCGCGCCGCTGAGGAGGAACATCGCGCCCAGGAACACCTCGAGCGCGACGGCGATCAACCAGAACGTCAGGACCGGTGACCGCGGCAGGTCATCGCCCGGATGCTCTGCCGGGGCGGCGACCGGTCCGGTGAGACTCACGTCTCGACACTCGTCCCGTCGTGGCGGGATGTCCATCAGGCAGGACCCCGGTGCGACCCCGACTCCCCGCCCCGGACACCTGCTCATCGAGGGGAGGCGTACCCAATTCGGGGGACACGCCCCGACGCCGGGCGGCGGCCGCATCCGCCGGCCGTTACCAATGGCTTGGTCGGCCTGCACGAGGAGCCACGGCCGGTGACCCAGGACCCCAGTGATCATGGGGAATCTCCCGTGCCATGGAGGGGTCCCCAATATCAACGAAAACCCCGTCGTGGAACTACGCGTCGGTCCCCGCGCGGAGCACGCTGTCGACACGTTCAGACCGCAGCAGAGCCCTCTTTCCCCGGGCTCCTCGGTCGATCCGTGACGGACCTACTGGTGGGTGGCTCAGACGTGACGCTCAATGCATTCCTCGACGCTCGGGAGGAGTCGGCCCGCACCGACGAGGAGCGCCGCGGCTCCTTGCAGCACACCGGCCGCTCCCGCCGGGAGGGCGTGGCAGTGCAGGCCGTCCACCTCCTGGCCCGGGTGGTGGCGCCGTTGCTGGCCGGGATCGTGGCCGCGGCCGCCGTCGACGCGGGGATGGTGGTGACCGCCGTGGTGCTGGGTTCCTGGGCCGCGGTGCAGCTGCAGGCACAGGTGGGTGGGCTCCACGCCCCCACCGACCTCACGAACGCCACCCGGCACATGGCCGTGCCGTTCGTGCTCGTCGCGCTCGGCGTCGCAGCCGGCACGCTCCCCGAGCACGCGCTGGCCAAGGCCCTCCTGATCGCCGTCTCCGCGACCGCGCTCCTGTTCCTGGCCTCGCTGGTGCTGCAGCACCGGCGTCGCCCCAGCCGGGTCGTGGTCGTCGGAGACGGACCAGGCGTCGGCCAGTCGGTGGCCCGGTTCGCCCAGTCCGACGGCGTCGACATCGTGCACGCCGCGGTGCTCGGCGGCCGGCTGGACGGCGCCGACGTCCAGTTCGTGCGCGAGACCTTCGGGCTCTCCGCCAGCCAGGGCCTGGACGACATCGCCGAGCGGGTCGAGTGGCTGGGGGCCGACACCGTCGTCGTGCTGCCGTCGGCCGCGGTCGGCTCCGCCGACATCCGCCGCCTCTGCTGGGCCCTCGAGGGCACCGGGACGCGGCTGGCCGTGCACACCGACCTGACCAGCGTGGCGCGGCACCGGATCACCGTGTCCAGCCTGGGCGACTGCATGCTGACCGAGATCCGGCCCAGCCGGGCCCCGATCCACGTGCGCAGCCTGAAGTTCCTCTTCGACCGGGTCGTCGCCGCCGTCCTGCTGGTCCTGCTCGCGCCGCTGCTCGCGCTGCTCGTGCTCGCCATCCGCCTCGACTCGCGCGGCCCGGGGTTCTTCACCCAGGTCCGGGTCGGGCAGGGCGGCCGGCTGTTCAAGGTCTGGAAGCTGCGCACCATGTGCACCGAGGCCGAGGTGCTCAAGTCGGACCTCGGAGAGCAGGACGAGGGCAACGGCGTGCTGTTCAAGGTGCACCGGGACCCGCGGATCACGCGTCTGGGCCGGGTGCTGCGCAAGACCTCCCTCGACGAGCTGCCGCAGCTGATCAACGTGGTCAAGGGCGAGATGTCCCTGGTCGGCCCGCGCCCGGCGCTGCCGCGCGAGGTCGAGCAGTACGACGAGATCGCCCGGCGCCGCCTCGCGGTCCGCCCCGGCATCACCGGCCTGTGGCAGGTCAGCGGTCGCTCGGACCTCGACTGGGACAAGACGGTCGCCCTCGACGTGCACTACACCGACAACATCACGATCGTCGACGACCTGCGGATCTGCCTGCGCACCGTCCGGGCGGTCACCAGCGGCAAGGGAGCCTACTGATGGGGCAGCCGGTCCTGATGGTCAGCACCCAGGGCGGGCACCTGACCCAGCTGCTCGTCCTCGACTCGTGGTGGCGGCACCGCGACCGGCTCTGGGTCTGCCCGGACACGCCCGACGTCGTCGACCGGCTGAGCGGCGAGCGCGTGGTCACGTCGTACTCGCCGACGACCCGCAACCTGCCGAACGCCCTGCGCAACCTCGTGCTCGCGCTGCGGGTGCTGCGCCGCGAACGGCCCGAGATGGTGATCAGCGCCGGGGCCGGGGTCGCGTTCCCGTTCTTCCTGGTCGCCTGGGTGATGCGGATCCCGACGGTGTTCATCGAGGTCTACGACCGCGTGGACTCGCCGACGATGACGGGGCGCCTGTGCGGCCCGTTCACGACCCGGCGCATCGTGCAGTGGGACCAGCAGCTCGACTTCTACCCGGACGCCCATGTGGTGGGGCCGCTGCTGTGAGCAGCCTCGTGGTGGTGATGGTGGGCACCGACCACCATCGCTTCGACCGCCTCGTCGACTGGGTCGACGAGGCAGCCAGGCGGCGCCCGGACGTCCGCTTCGTCGTCCAGCACGGCGCGAGCCGGGCTCCGTCGGTGGCGGAGGGCCACGAGTTCCTGGGGCACCAGAAGCTCCTCGAGCTGCTCGCGGGCGCCGCGGCCGCGGTCTGCCACGGCGGGCCGGGCACCATCATGGACGCCCGTAGCGCCGGCCACGTGCCGCTGTGCGTGCCCCGGGACCCGGCGCGCGGCGAGCACGTCGACGGACACCAGCAGCGTTTCGCGGCGCTGGCCGAGCAGGCCGGGGTGGTGACGCGCATCAGCTCCCTGGAGCAGCTGGAGTCCGTCCTCGACGAGCTCCTCGCCGTCGACGACGCGACCCGCCCGCGGACCCTGCCGACCAGCCCGGCCACGGAGGCCGCGCGCGCCCGGCTCGCGCGCGAGCTCGACGAGCTGGTGGCGCCGCGGCCCGCCGGGTCGTGGTGGGGCCGCTGGGCACGGCCGTCCGGCCGCCCCTTCCACGGATGACCCGAAGCGGCCGCAGGACGGTGCCCAATTTTGGGGGAGGTCCCTCAGTGCTGGGGTCTCGCGGGGCCGCCCGGTGCCAGCATCGCAAGCGGCTCCGGCTGGGGCCCCCGTCGTCTACTCCGGGTTTGGGGATCATTGTGTCGAACACCTTCACAGCGCTCGGGCTGCGGCGTCGCCGCGCCCTGTCCGTCCTGGTCAGCCTCGCGGTCAGCGTGCTGGCCAGCCTCACGATGGTCGCGGGGACGACCTCGACGGCGAACGCTGCGGGCGAGACGCTCAGCCAGGTGGCTGCGGTGAGCACCCAGGGCAACCGGGCCAGCCACCGGGTGACCATCCCGAGCAGCGTGCGGGCCGGCGACAGCCTCGTCGTCTTCCTGACCTGGAACTCCGCCACGACGGCCACCGGCCCCGGGGCCGGGTGGACCCAGTTGCAGACGTGGGCGGGCACCAAGTTCAGCGGCCGGGCGTGGACCCGGGTCGCGACCAGCTCGGACCCCGGGGCGACCGTCACGGTCACGACCAGCGCCTCGGCGAAGTCCGTGATGACGCTGTCGGCCTACCGCAGCTCGGGCGGACGCGCGGAGGCGACCGCCTCGGCCGTCGCCGGCTCCAACACCTCCAGCACCAGCCACACCACGCCGACGGTGCCGGTCACGGGCGACACCTCGTGGCTGGTCAACGCCTGGGGCGAGAAGTCGGGCTCGGCCACGACCTGGACGCTGCCGGCGGGCACGACCTCGCGCAGCACGGCCACCACGACCGGCACCGGCAAGGTGAGCATGGTCGTCGGCGACTCCAACGGCGCCGTGCCCGCGGGCACCGCCGCCGGGCGGACGGCCACGACCAGCACGTCGGTCGGTCGCGACGTGCGCTTCTCCGTCGTGGTGACCCCGGGCACCGCCGGGTCGAACACGCCACCCACCGCGTCGTTCACGGCCGCCTGCGCACTGCTGGTCTGCGGCTTCGACGCCAGCGGCTCGAGCGACGCCGACAACAACACCCTCACCTACGGCTGGGACTTCGGGGACGGCCAGACCGGCACCGGCGTCTCGCCCTCCCACACCTACGCGAGCGCGGGCACCCGGACGGTGACGCTGACCGTCAGCGACGGCACGGACACCGACGTGACGACCCGCTCGGTCACGACGTCCACGCAGAGCCCGGGCACCCAGCCCAGGCCCAACCACACGACGCTGGTCCCCGAGACCCCGAACACCACGATGCCGCGGATCAGCAGCGGTGAGATCTGGGACATCGAGGTCGTGGGCAACCGCGCCTTCGTCGCCGGTGGCTTCACGTCGCTGCAGAACCGCACGAGCACGAACACGAACACCGTCAACCAGGCCTACCTCGCGGCGTACAACCTGAACACCGGCCTGATCGACACGACGTTCCGGCCCACCTTCGACGGCGGCGTCAACGCCGTGGAGGCCTCGCCGGACGGCACCAAGCTGTACGTCGGCGGCACGTTCAACACCGTCAACGGCGTCACCAAGCGCAAGATCGCGTCCCTGAACCTCACCACGGGCGCCCCGGTGGCCGGTTTCACCGCCAACGCCGGCGCGCTGGTGAACTCGCTGGCCGCCAGCAACACCACGCTCTACGCGGGCGGCCGGTTCACCACGATCAACGGGCAGACCATGGTCGGCCTGGCCGCCGTGAACGGCGCCACCGGGGCCCTGGACCTCGGCTTCGACAACCAGCTCTCCGGCGGCATCGGCACCAACGGCACGCTGACCGTGCAGCAGCTCAAGCTCACCCACGACGGCTCCAAGCTGCTGGTGGTGCACACCGCGCGCAAGATCGACGGCCAGGACCGCTACGGCGTCGGCCTGATCGACACCGCGACCAAGCAGCTGCTGCCCTGGCGCACGCGGCTGTGGGAGGACAACCTCCAGTACGTCGGCGGCATCCAGCGCATCTACGGCGGCGACATCGCCCCGGACGACTCCTACTTCGTCGTCTCGAGCGGATCTGGCGGTGACCGGCCGCCGATCAACGACACCGCGGTCGCGTTCTCCATCAACGGTGGCGACAACATGCAGCCGCGCTGGATCTCGCGCGCGTTCGACAGCGTGTACTCGGTGGCGATCACCGAGAAGGCGGTCTACATCGGCGGCCACTTCCAGTGGAACGAGTCGCCGACCGCTCCCGACCCGTGGCCGGGCCTGGACAACGTCGGCTACGGCACCGGCCAGGGGCTGGCGGCGTACGCCCTCGGCGACGCGGTCGTCCGCCGCGACCACCTCGGCGCCCTCGACCCGGCGACCGGCAAGGCGCTCGAGTGGCACCCCGGCTCCAACTCCTACGAGGGGAACAAGGCCCTCGAGGCCACCTCGCGCGGCCTGCTGAGCGGCGGCGACGCCGGGATCCAGGGTGGCGCGAGCGTGGGCCGGGTCGCCTTCTTCGACCTCAACCAGCTGCCCGCCGCCAGCAACCCGGACACGACCATCACCACCCCGATCCAGGGGCGGGTCGTCCCGACCGGGCAGCAGTTCGTGGTCGAGGGGGCGGCGACGTCCACCGGCACCATCGCCCGGGTGCAGGTGGAGGTCCAGAGCGGCAGCCAGTACCTCCAGGACAACCTGACCACCTGGAGCTCCACCTTCAACACCATCGACGCGCCGCTGGGCACGCGGTCGGGCAACAGCACCCCGTGGTCGCTGCCGCTCACCGTGGCGACCGCTCGTGAGATGACGGTCCGGGCCCGCGCGGTCACCACGGGTGGCACCCAGGACCCGGTGAAGGCGACCAAGAAGATCGAGTCGTTCAGCTTCGACGACCTGCCGCCCAACACCAACATCACCGGTCCCGGCGGGACGCTGCAGACCTCGACGTCGTTCGTGCTGCGTGGCAGTGCCACGGACGACAAGGGCGTCGACTCGGTCTCGCTGTACGTCCGCGACGCCAACGACCAGTACCTCACCGCCAACGGCGACCTCTCCTCGGACTACACGACCTTCCGGATCGACGTGGACAACCCCGGGGCGGTCAGCACGACCTGGCAGTACGAGCTCAACCTGCCTCACGAGGGCGACTGGAAGATCGGCGCGATGGCCCGCGACAACGGCGGGCAGAACGACACCCGGTGGGCGGTGGCCAGCTACACGGTCTCCTCGACCGGCAAGGCGCCGACCGTGACGATCGCACAGCCGGTGTCGGTCACCCCGCCGACCACGTCGCCGACGCTGACCATGACGCCGGGTGGCCGGGTCACGTTCACCGGCACCGCCACCGACGACGAGGCGCTGGCCACCGTCGAGGTGAGCCTGCGCAACAGCACGACGCGCGAGAACCTCGCCTCCGACGGCACCTGGGGCTCCGACGTGATCGCGGGCTGGTACAAGATCTCGCCGGCCAACCTGAGCGCGGCCTCCTACAACTGGAGCTACACGATGCCGGCCGACCTGGTGCCCGGCACCTACACCTTCCAGGTGCGGGCCACGGACAAGCTCGACCTGACGACGTCGTCGAGTCTCCAGGGCCGGATCACCATCAACGTGGCCGTGCCCGGTGACGCCGCCCCGAACGGGCTGCTCGACACGACCGGCACTGTCACCTCGGGCGTCCGGCACCTCGACCTCACCGGGACCGCGACGGACGACAAGGGCGTCAAGGCCGTGCGGGTGGCCGTCTACGAGAACGACAGCGACCTCTACCTGAAGGCGGACGGCACGCTCGCGCCGGGCTTCCGGACGATCAACGCGACCCTGGCCTCGCCGAACGCGACGAGCACCACCTGGACGCTTCCGCTGGACCTGCCCGCCAACGGCAGCTACGGCATCACGGCGTACGCCGTGGACACCGCCGACCAGCTCGACCCGTCGACCACGGGCGCGACCGCGCTCTACAACGTCTACCCGGGTGACGCGGCACCGGCGCTGCTGCCGAACCTGTCGTCGCCCACCGAGGGCACGGCCTTCACCGACTCCCGGATCTTCGTGAGCGGCCGGGCCGAGGACGACCTGTCCATCGCCAGGGTCGAGGTGTCGATCGTGAACTCTGCCGGGCAGTTCATGAGCAGCAACGGCACCTTCAGCACCACCGAGCGCTACATCGCGGCGTTCCTCAACAGCCCGGGCTCACCCGGCTCGAACTACTCCTACACGACGCCGATCATCCCGGACGGGGCCTACAAGGTCCGGGTCCGGCCAGTGGACAACCACGGGCAGTACCCGACTCCGTCGGAGGTCAACGTCACCGTCTCCTCGCCCGCCGGCAACAACCCGCCGGTGGCCGCCGCGACGGTCAGCTGCACCCAGAACGTCTGCACCTTCGACGGCCGGGGCAGCACCGACGAGAACAAGCCGACGCTGACCTACTCCTGGGCTTTCGGGAACGGGCGGACCGGCACCGGCGCGCTGCCGACGTTCACCTACACCGGTGCGGGCACGTTCACCCCGACCCTGACGGTGCGGGACGAGTACGGCCTCACCTCGACGGTGACCATGGCACCGCTGACCATCACCGAGCCGTCCGGCAACACCGCGCCGACCGCGGTGATCTCGCCGCCCACGTGCGTCGGCCTGGTCTGCAACTTCAGCGGCGCCACGTCCACCGACCCGAACACCGGCGACGCGATCACCTACCTGTGGAGCTTCGGCGACGGCGGGGCCACGAGCACCGCGGCCAGCCCGTCGAAGACCTACGCGGCCGGTGGCACCTACACCGTGACGCTCACGGTGACCGACGGCTGGGGCAGGTCCTCGACCGTGACGCGGTCGGTGACGGTCTCGCCATGAGCTCCTGGAGCGCGGTCGACACGACGGCCGCCACCACACCATCAGTAACGAGGGGGAACGCCCACCATGGTTGAACCGACAGCTGCCTACGCACGAGATCTCGGGGACTACGTGGCGCTGGTGCGTCGTCGCTGGACCTGGGTCGTGGGCTGCGTGCTCGCGGGCCTGGCCCTGGCCTCCCTCTACCTGGCCACCGCCTCGGCGACGTACGTGTCGACGGCGAAGGTGCTGGTGGAGGACACCGGCCCCGCCGCGACCGCGGAGGGCGCCCGGACCAACGACAGCATCAACCTCGACACCGAGGCGCAGCTGGTGAAGTCCGAGACGGTCGCTTCGCGAGCCAAGGACATGCTCAACACCGAGCTGTCGCCGGTGGCGCTGTCGCGCCACGTCGGCGTCACCGTGCCGGCGAACACCACGATCATGTCGATCTCCTTCACCGGCCCGACGGCCGCCGAGGCGCAGCGGGGGGCGGAGACCTTCGCCGAGGCCTACCTCGCCGAGCGGCAGGAGTCGGCGCAGAACAAGATCGACGCGCACGTCGACCGGCTCAACGCGCAGATCGAGAAGACCACCCAGAGCATCCAGGACACCAACGTGGCCCTGGGCAAGCTGATCGGGGCCAAGGAGACCTCGGACCGCGCCTTCCTGCTGGCCCGGCGGGCCACGCTCAGCAACCAGCTGACGTCGTACAACGCCGAGCTGGCGCCGCTGGTCGGCACCGAGGTCGACGCCGGCAAGGTGATCGTCGACGCCCAGAAGCCCGGCCGCCCGACCGACCCGAACGCCATGCTCATCCTGCCCGCCGGCCTGATGGCGGGGCTGCTGGCCGGGCTGGCCCTGGCCGTGTGGCGGGAGCGCCGCGACAAGCGCCTGCACAACGGCGCCGAGGTCGAGCGGCTCTTCGGCCTCGCACCGCTCTCGACGCTCGTGGCGGAGGGTCGGGGCGGCGAGGCCCGCATCGACCACGACGTGCGGGCGCTCTACCACTCGCTGCGGGCCAACGGCCCGGAGGGACGAGAGGTGGCGCTGCTCGTCGGGCCCGACGACCCGGAGACCGCGGAGCGGCTGGCCTACTCGCTGGCGGTCGTCGCGGCCCGGTCGGGGGCGCCGACGGCCTACGTCACCCGCCCGCACTCGCCCGTCGTGCTCGACCGGCGCCGGGCGACCGCGAGCAAGACCGGCACGCTGCGGCTCCCCGACTACGAGGAGCTCGGCATCGTCGTCGACGGCGAGTTCCACTCGGCGAACCTGCGCGAGCAGCTGGCCGAGCTGGGCACCAAGCGCGACTTCGTGATCCTCGGCCTGCCCAACGACGACCCGGGTCTGGACGTGCCGATCCTCGGCCGGTACGTCGACGTCGCGGTCGTGGTGGTCCGCCTCGGCGTCACCCGGCGCGACACCCTGGGCGCGGTCCTCGCCGACCTGACGAGGTCGGGCGTGGACCAGGTCTCCCTCGTCACCGTCGACCTGGGCCGCCGCCGGATGCGGCGCGGTGCCGTGTCCGCCGACGAGGTGTTCGTCGACCCCTCCGAGCGCGCACGCGCGCTGGCCGCGCAGGACGAGGACGACGGCGAGCAGGGTGCCGGTCGCCAGCGGTCCCTCCGGGCCCGACGGCAACGATGAGTGCCGGAGGAGGGCCGGCGGTGGACTCGGGGCGACTGGTGTTCGTCGCCGGGCTCCACCGCAGCGGCACGACCCCCCTCGCGCGGCTGCTCTCCGCGCACCCGGAGATCAGCGGCTTCCACGACACCGGTGTGAAGGAGGACGAGGGGCAGCACCTGCAGCAGGTCTACCCGGCCGCCCGCCAGTACGGCGGCGCCGGCCGGTTCGCCTTCGACCCGCGCTCGCACCTGACCGAGGACTCGCCCCTGGCCACCCCGGAGAACGCCCGGCTGCTGCTGGCGCAGTGGTCCCCGCACTGGGACCTCGACCGGCGCCTGCTGCTGGAGAAGTCACCGCCGAACCTGGTGATGACCCGCTTCCTGCAGGCGCTCTACCCCGAGGCCCGCTTCGTGGTCGTGGTCCGGCACCCCGTCGTGGTCGCCCTGTCCACCCGCAAGTGGTCCGGCCCGACGCACGGCCTGGACGACCTGCTCCGGCACTGGGTCCGGGCGCACGACACGTTCCTCGCCGACCTCGGCCACCTCAAGCACGTGCACGTCGTGCGCTACGAGGAGCTCGTCGCGGACCCGGCGACCACGCTGGCGGGGGTGGCCGACTTCCTGGGACTCGCACAGCCGATCGATGCGGGATCGCTCGACGGTCGGCGCAGCGACGGCTACCTGCGGACCTGGACCGAGCTCACCGGCTCCCGGTCCCCGATCACCCGCCGCCGGGTCGACCGGTTGCGGCGCCGGTACGCCGCGGACGTGGCCAGGTTCGGCTACGACTTCGACGACCTGACGCAGCTCGGTGCGTTCCCGGACCCGCACGGCGGCGTCGGGGCCGACCCCGCGGGGCGGCTGCAGGTGCTCTACGTCGGGGGCATGCCGCGCAGCGGGTCGACGCTCACCGACCTGATGCTGCACCAGCTCCCCGGCCACGTCGGTGTGGGCGAGCTGTTCTACCTGTGGCGCAACGGCCTGGCGCACGACGGGTTGTGCGCCTGCTCGCAGCCGTTCTCCGGCTGCCCGTTCTGGTCCGAGGTGGGCCGGGTCGCGTTCGGCGGCTGGGAGTCCGTCGACGCCGAGCACGTGATGCGGCTGCAGGAGCAGGTCGACCGCACCTCGCGGATCCCGTGGCTGCTCTCGCCGTGGCGCCCGAGGGTCTTCGCCGCCGAGCTCGAGGAGTACGCCGGGATCCTGCGTCGTCTCTACGCCGCCATCGTGACGGTGTCCGGCCAGCAGGTGGTCGTCGACTCCTCGAAGCGTCCGTCGCTGGCCTACGTCCTGCGCTCCATGCCCGACGTGGACCTCGCGGTCGCCCACGTGGTGCGCGACCCACGGGGAGTGGCATTCTCGTTCGCCAAGCACGTGGCCCTGCCCGCGGGAGCCGCACTGCGCTCGGAGATGCCGCGCAGCACCACCCGCAAGGTCAGCCGCCGCTGGGTCTCCGTCAACGCGCTGATCGCGGGGCTGCGCCGGGTCGGCGTTCCGGTGGTGCGCGTGCGCTACGAGGACCTGGTCGCGGCGCCGGACCGAGAGCTGCGCCGGGTGCTGGCCCTCACCGGGCAGGACGCCCCCGAAAGCACGTTCGACTACGTCACCCCCGAGGGCATCACGGTGCCCCGGACCCACGTGGTCGCGGGCGGACGGATCCGGCTCGCCAGCGGCACCATGCCACTGCGGCTGGACGAGCAGTGGCAGCGCGACATGCCGTCCCGGTCACGTCGCCTGGTCGAGGTCATGACCGCCCCGGTGCGGTGGAAGTACGGCTACTCGTGAGCCGGCCATGACGATCCTCCAGCTGCGCGGCAGACGACCGCAGGCCCAGGCGTGGGTCCGCGACCCGCTGGCGTCCGACGTGGACAACCGGCTGGTCGTCCGGGCGCCGGCCGAGCCGCCGAAGAGCCGCGCGTCGACGCGGACCTGGCCGGTCCAGCGGCGCGTGCGCAGGCTGCCGGTGGGCTGGCCGATCGCCGCCGCCGTGGCCGGCTGGCCGGTCTGGTGGGCGCTCGGCGTCACCAACCTCGTCTTCCCGGTGGCCGCCGTGCCGCTGGTCTGGCAGATGACGCGGCGGGGGCGGGTCCGGGTCCCCCCGTTCTTCTGGGTGTGGATGCTGTTCCTGGTGCTGGTTCTCGTCAGCGGGCTGACGATCGACGTCGACATGGCCGGCGCGGCCACGTCCGCGGGGTCGGGCCGCTACTTCTCCTTCGGCTTCCGCTGGCTCAACTACGTCGCGGTCACGGTGATGCTGCTCTACCTGGGCAACACCACCGAGCAGGAGCTGCCCCGGCGCCGGGTCATCTACTGGTTCAGCGCGCTTGCGATGTCGTGCATCGTGCTCGGCACGCTCTCCATCGCCGCCCCGGGCTTCGGCTTCACCACCCCGGCCTCCCACGTGCTCCCCGGTGCCGTGATGGACGAGGGCTCCGCGGTCGTGAAGCTCTCCCAGCTGCAGCCGGTCCTCGGCGACGCCTCGCCGCGACCGTCGGCGCCGTTCCCGTTCACCAACGCCTGGGGCAACAACCTCTCGCTGCTGCTGGTGTGGCTCGTGGTGGGGCTGGGCGTCCTCGGCGGCAAGCCGCGGCGTCTGCTGCTGTACGGCGTGCTGGCGCTCGCCGCGGTCCCGATCATCTACTCGCTCAACCGCGGCATGTGGCTCGGCATCGGCGTGGCCCTGGTCGTCGTGGCCGTCCGGCTCGGCCTGCACGGCCGGGTCAAGATCCTCGCCGGGCTGGTGCTCGCGCTGACCCTCGGGGCGTTCGCCTTCGCCGGGTCGCCGCTCGAGTCGATGGTGAACGCGCGCTTCGAGACCGGGCACAGCAACGAGATCCGGGCCTCCCTGCTCCAGACCTCCATCGACGCCGCCTCGCAGTCACCCCTGGTCGGCTTCGGCAGCACCCGCAAGACGCTGGGGAGCGACGAGTCGATCGCCATCGGGCCGTCGCCGGCGTGCCCGCGGTGCGGGGCGCGCAACATCGGCAGCACCGGCCAGCTCACCCTGCTGCTCGTCTCCCAGGGCTTCCTCGGGGTGCTGCTGTACGCCGGCTTCCTGGTGCTGTGCATCGGGCGCTACCTGCGGGACCACTCCGCCCTCGGCATAGCGGGCACGCTGGTGGTCCTCATGGAGCTGGTGTACGCCGGCTTCTACTCGGCGCTGACGATGCCGCTGGCCATCGCCTTCCTCTCCATCGGCCTGCTGTGGCGCAACGACGAGCTGCGCCGGGCCGCGAGGCGGCAGTCATGAGGGCGCCGACGCAGGGTCGCACCGACCGCGGCACCGCGGCGGTGGAGCTCCTCGGCGCGCTCTACCCCCCGCCGCTGCGGGTCCGGGTCGCGGTCGCGGGCGGCGACGACGTACGCGCCGCCTGGACGGCGGTCCCGTCGACGTCGAGCCCCCGGCTGCTGCTGCCGGCGGTGGGCGGGGCGGCCGCGAGCCGCGCCGTGCGCCGCCAGCTGACCGGGCACCGGATGCGCACCCGCGTGGCCCGGACCGGGCTGTCGCTCGCGGCGGGGTCCGGCGCGCTCGCGCGGGTGCCGCAGCTGCGGGTCGTGGTCGAGGGGCCCGCCGATGCCCCCAGCATCGAGGACCCGTTGCGGGCGGCGCTGGGCGTCGAGGAGTTGCGGCTGACGATGCCCATCGGCCCGGCGCGCTCCAACCGCAAGCCGGTGCTGCAGGTGACCGACACTGCCGGCGACGTGCTCGCCTTCGCGAAGGTGGGCCACAACCCGCTCACCCGGCTGCTGGTGCAGCAGGAGGGCGTCACGCTGGGCTGCCTGGCGCGGGTGCCGCTGCAGGTCGTGCGGACACCTCGGGTCCTCGCGACCGAGACGTGGGCCGGGTTCGAGGTGCTCGTGCTCGAGCCGCTCGACGTGCCGGCGCGTCGGCTGACCGGTGACCCGGGCCGGCGGCGCCTCGTGGAGGTGGTGCGCGAGGTCGCGGCCATAGGCGGCCGCACCCTCGTCGACTGGCGGACACACCCCTACCGGACCGAGCTGCTCGCCCGGATCGAGCGGTGCGGCGACCTCGCCGTACCCCTGCGGCGGGAGCTGGAGCGGACGGTGGCGCGGCTGCCGGTGGCGACCGGCTGCTGGCACGGCGACCTCAACTCCGGCAACGTGGCGCTGCTGCCGGGGGAGTGCCCGGTGTGGGACTGGGAGCGCTTCGAGACCGGGGTCCCCGTGGGCTTCGACCTGCTGCACCACGACCTGCACGAGGCGATCACCGTGCACGGTGTCGCGCCCGAGGACGCGGCCCGGCGCCTGGTGGGGACGGCCGCCCGGACGCTGGCACCGCTGGGCGTGCTGCCGGCGACCGCGGACGCCGTCGCGCGCGCCTACCTCGTCACCCTCGCCTGCCGCTACCTCGTCGACAACCAGTCCGCGGCCGGCGCGAGTCTGGGCCGGGTGCAGGAGTGGCTGCTGCCGACGCTGGAGGAGGTGCGGCCGTGACGGCGGGACCGGTGGTCGTCGCAGTGCTCTCGCACCGCGACCCGCGGCTGCTCCAGCGCCTGGTCGCCCGGATCCTCGAGGGCGACCGGACCGTCGCGCTGGTCCACCACGACCCGCGCGGGGAGCCGCACGGGCTGGTGCCGCACGACCGGCTGGTGCTGGTGCCGGACGCGGGCCCCTGCGACTGGGGCCGGATGAACCTCGCCGAGGCGATGCTGCGCTGCCTGCGCGCCGGACTGGACGCGGTACCCGAGCTCGAGTGGCTGCTGCTGGTCTCCGGCCAGGACTACCCGGCGCAGCACCTGCGGCGCACGGAGGCGGACCTGGCGGGCCAGGACGCCGACGCCCTGCTGCGCTGGTTCCCCGTGCCCGAGGACCCGAGCGGCGACGTGCACCCGTGGCAGGCGCGGTGCCGCCGCCGCTACCTGCACCGGATGCGGATCCCCGGCGACCGCCGGTCGGTCCCGTTCCCGCGCCGGCACCCGTTCCGGCAGGGGACCGGGCTGTACGTCGGCGACATGTGGGCCAACCTGCGCGCCCCGGCGGTGCACCACGTGCTGGAGCAGCGCGAGCGGCTGGGCCGCGTCGAGTCGTACCTCTCGCGCTGCTCGGTGCCCGACGAGGCGCTGCTGCCCACGCTGCTGCTCAACGACGCCGACCACCTGCGCGTCCTCCCCGAGCGCCGCCGCTACATCCGGTGGGTCGAGGGGCGGCCGAACCCGGAGCTGCTGACCCTCGACGACGTGGCGGCCATGGAGGGCTCCGGTGACTGGTTCGCGCGCAAGGTGGACAGCGTGCGCACGCCCGAGGTCCTCGACCTCCTGGACGAGAAGGCACGGGACGATGCCGGGCGGACGGCGCGGTGAGGGGCGCCGCCGGTGGCCCCTGGTGGGGGTCCTGGTGGCTGTCCTCCTGATGGCGACCCTGGCCGGCTGCAACCTCCCGGGCACGGGCGGTGGGTCCGGCCGGACGCCCGCCCCGGTCGTGAGCGACCCCGCGGCCTGGTCGCGCCTGCCCCCGACGGTCTTCGGCAGCAACGTGTGGCGGGCGCCGGGGGAGGACCGGGCGACGGCCCTGGCGCGCATCGACGCGGCGTACGGGCCGGTCGGCCTCCTGCGCATCTTCGGCTCGTGGCCGCCACCGACGTGGACGGACCTGACGGCGGAGACCGGCGCAAGGCCGCTGGTGATCTCGTTCCGGATCCCTCCGGACGTGGTCCTCTCCGGATCGGCGGACGCCCGGCTGACGGCGTGGTTCCGCTCGGCCCCCACCGACCGCGACATCTACTGGGTCTACTTCCACGAGCCCGAGGACCAGTCCGAGAAGGGCTGGTTCACCCCCGAGCAGTTCGCGGCCGCGTGGAGCCATGTCGCGGAGCTCGCCGCGGCCGTCGACAACCCGCGGCTGCACGCCACGATGGTGCTCATGTGCTGGACCGCCGACGAGCGGTCCGGACGTGACTGGCGCAGCTACGTCCCCACCAGCGGCGTGGAGGTGCTGGCCTGGGACTGCTACGCCAAGGGGCACGACGCCGCCACCTACGCCGACCCCTCCTCGCTGCTGGACCCCGCGCGCTCCGCCTCCGCGCTGGCGGGCGCCACCTGGGCGATCGCCGAGATCGGTGCGCGGGTCGCCCCCGGCGCCGACGGATCCGACCGGGCCCGGTGGCTCGAGGAGGTGGGGCGCTACGCCGAGGACCACCACGCCCGGTTCGTCACCTACTTCGACGCGCCCGTCGGCGGTGACTTCCGGTTGCGGGACGAGCCCTCGGTCCGGGCGTGGGCGGCACTGGTCCGACGTACCGACGGGGAGGCACCGTGAGTGAGACCGACGTGACCGAGCCGGGCCGGCGGGCGGCCGTCGCGCGCCCCCGCGTGCTGCTGATCGTGGGCTCCGGCCGCAGCGGGTCGACGCTGTTCGAGCGGGCCCTCGGCGGGGTGCCGGGCGTGGCGGCGCTCGGCGAGATCGTGCACATGTGGGACCGGGCCGTCCGGGACGACGAGCTCTGCGGCTGCGGGCTGCCGTTCGGCGACTGCCCGTTCTGGTCCGCGGTGGGGATGCGCGCCTTCCACGGCTGGGACCGGGTGGCCGTGGACGAGCTGGTGCGGGCCCGCCAGGAGGTCGTCCGCACCCGCCACGTGCCGCAGCTGCTGGCCACCAGCCCGTCGGCGCACTGGCGCGCGCAGCGCGACACCCTGGCCCGCGACCTCGGTGCGGTGCTCTCGGCGGCGAGCAGGGAGTCGGGGGCGCAACTGCTGGTCGACTCCAGCAAGATGCCCGCGTACGCCGCGCTGCTGATGCGCGCCGACGTCGACCTGCGCTGCGTCGAGGTCGTCCGCGACCCGCGCGGGGTGGCCTACTCGCTGCGCAAGTCGGTCCAGCGCCCCGAGGTCACCGACGGCGTCGACCTGATGCACCGGACCGGGGTGGCGCAGTCCGCGCTGTGGTGGTCGGCCTTCGACGTCGTCACCGGGCTCCTGCGTGCCGTCGGCCGGGTGCCGTTCACCACCGTCCGCTACGAGGACTTCGTGGCCGATCCGTCGGGGACCGTCGCGCGGGTGCTGGACTTCGCCGGACTGCCCGCCGGCGCGGACAGCCTCCGGCACATCGACGGTGACCGGCTCGTGCTCGGCACCAACCACCAGGTCGCCGGCAACCCGGTGCGGTTCCGGACCGGTGAGGTCCAGGTCCGCGTCGACGAGGAGTGGCGCCGCGAGCTCTCGATCCGGGAGCAGCGCACCGTGACCTTCCTCACGGCCGGGCTGCGGAATCGCCACCGATACCGCTGAGCGGTTACGGTCGATGTTCGCCGAGACCCCGGCCCCGATCGTCTGAAGGCACTCCGACCGCCCTCCCCGGGCCGTCACGTCCCCCAGAAGGGCTACTCCGGGCGACTTCCCATGGCCCTGTCGGGCCATCCCCCATATGGCACAGACGGGTTGGTCATGCCGCACCACCTTGGGTAGGTTCCGGGGTCTGCGCGGGGAGCGCCAGAACTACATATCGAGTTCAGGAGTAGCCGCAACCTCATGCGACTTTCTAGCCTCCGGGTCACCACCCGGGTCTCCGCACTGATTCTGACCGCAGCGATGGCCACCACGGCCTTCGCCTCCGGCTCGTTCGCGAGCACGGCCGACCAGAGCGCAGCCACGAAGTCCACGGCCACGGCCACCACCGACGACACGAAGACCAAGTTCGGTGGCACCATCTACGAGAACGCCGGCGAGAGCTACGAGCAGGCCTACCAGCGGGTGACCAACGCGTACGGCGGTTCGCTGGACGCCATCCGCTACTTCTTCCCGGGCCTGCCGTCGTCCTGGTCGAAGCTCAACCAGAAGGTGCACAACACCCCGCTGGTGGTCTCCTTCCGGGCCGACCCGGCCGCTGTGCTCGCGGGCAAGTACGACGCCCAGCTCAAGCAGTGGTTCGCCGACGCCCCGACCGACCACCGCACCAACTGGAGCTACTGGCACGAGCCGGAGAACGACTCGGTCGACAAGGCCAAGTACAAGGCCGCCTGGCAGCACATCGACAAGCTGGCGAACGCTGCGAACAACCCGCGCCTGAAGTCCACGCTGATCCTGATGTGCTGGAGCCTCAACCCGCACTCCGGCCGCAACTGGCAGGACTGGTACCCGGGCGACAGCACCATCGACGTGCTCGGCTTCGACTGCTACAACACCGGTCGCAAGAGCGGTGTCTACCGCGACCCGCAGAACATCCTGCAGCCGGCTGCGGACGCCGCGGCGAAGGTGGGCAAGCCGTGGGGCATCGCCGAGTTCGGCAGCACCGTGATCGGCTCCGACGGCGGTGAGCAGGGCCGCGCCACGTGGCTGAAGGGCATGGCGAACTACGCGCGGAACAACGGCGCCACGTTCGCGACGTACTTCGACAGCTACGTCGGCTTCGACTACCGGCTCCACGACACCACGTCGAAGACCGCCTGGAAGGACGTCGTCCAGAACTACTGATCTCTCCCTCCCCACCAAGCAGGTGCGCGCCCGGGCGGAGCCCGGGCGCGCACGTGTGTGCTCACCAAGTTGGGGGATTGCCCCCCAGCCCGGCCGCCCGACCGGGCGGGCGCACCTACGTTGGAGCCTTCGGCCGGTGACGCGTAGGGGAGGCATGCATGCGGGCGACGCTCGTCGTGGCTCTGCTCGTCCTCGTCGGCCTGCTCGCGCCCGCGGCCGTCCCCGGGGAGCGGGGAGCCGGCCGGGCGGAGGCGGCGACCTCCACCGTCTCGTACGTCGCGGACAGCGCGGCGAGCCGGAACACCTCGTCGCCGTGGATCGTGGTCCCCTCGTCGGTCCAGCCGGGTGACCGTCTGGTCCTCCTGCTCTCGCTGGCCGCCGCGGACCGCACCGTCTCCTCGCCGACGCGCGGGACCTGGTCGCTCGACGGGGACCGCTCCGCCCGGACCATGCGGACGCTCGTCTGGTCCAAGGTCGCCGTCGCGGGAGACGCCGGCGCGCGGGTCGACGTCCCGCTGAGCGCGTCGACCAAGGGCACGATCCAGCTGGCGGCGTACCGCGGCGTGGACCCCGGCCCGCTCACCGTGGTCTCCAGCGCGGCCACCACCACCTCGACCGTCCGGCGCACGCCGGTGGTCTCCGCGCCGCAGGACGCCTGGGTGGCGTCGTACTGGGCCGGCAAGTCCGCGTCCGCGAGCTCCTGGACACCGCCCGCCGGGGTCGCCCCGCGGGGTGCCGCGGCCAACTCCGGGTCCGGCCGGATCGTCAGCCTGCTCGCCGACACCGGCGGCCCGGCCGCGGCGGGCAGCTACGGCGACCTGGCGGCCACCTCGAGTGCCAGCACGACGGCAGCCACGACGTGGTCGGTGGTGCTGCCGCCCTCGACCGGCAACCAGCCGCCGGTCGCCCGGTTCACCAGCACCTGCGGCGGGCTGGGCTGCTCGTTCGACGCCTCCACCTCCTCCGACGCGGAGGGGGCCGTCGCGTCGTACGACTGGGACTTCGGCGACGGCACCACCGGTGTCGGTGCCGCTCCTGACCACGACTACCCGGCGCCCGGCAGCTACGACGTCGTCCTCACCGTGACCGACGGCGATGGTGCGACCGCGTCGGTGACCCACGCCGTGACCGTCTCCGACGGACCGGTGGTCGTCGGGCAGGTGGCACCCGTCGCGGAGACCGAGCCGGTCCTCCACACGGGCGACGCCGCGGACGACCCGGCGATCTGGGTGGACCCGGCCGACCCGGCGGCCTCGCTGGTGATCGGCAACGACAAGCAGGGGGCTCTCGAGGTCTACGACCTGACCGGGGCCCGGGTGCAGCGGATCACCACCTCGACGTCGTTCTGGGGCAACGTGGACGTGCGGCAGGGCGTGACCGTCGGCAGCCGCACCCTCGACGTCGTGATCGCCTACAACAACGGGCTGCGCCCCTTCGCCGTCAACGCCGCCACCCACCTCCTCGAGCCCGTGGGCGGCGGCACCGGGTCGATCCCGACCAACGGGGGCGAGGGGGTCTGTGCCTACCACAGCGCGGTCTCCGGCGACCTCTACGCGTTCGTGATCACCCGGGGCGGTCGGGTGCGGGAGTACCGGATCGGCGACGGCGACGGCGACGGGCTGCTGCAGGGCACGCTGGTGCGCGAGTTCGAGGTCGGCTCGGAAGCGGAGGGCTGCGTGGCCGACGACGCCACCGGTCGGCTCTACGTCTCCGAGGAGGACGTCGCCCTGTGGCAGTACGGCGCGGAGCCCGGTGACGGGAGCGCCCGGGTGATGGTCGACGCGGTGCGGCCCGACGGCCACCTCGCCTACGACATCGAGGGGCTCGCCCTGGCCGAGACCGGGGCCTCCTCGGGCTACCTGATCGCCTCGGCGCAGAACGGCGCGGACCCGAACAACTCCTACTTCGCCGTCTACGACCGCGAGAGCAGCGCCTACCTCGGCTCCTTCGACGTCGTGACCGGTGCCAGCGCCGACGGCTGCGAGCGCACCGACGGGGTGGCGGCGTACGCCGGGCCGCTCGGGCCCGCCTTCCCGGCCGGGCTCTTCGTGTGCCAGGACAACGGCAACACCACCCCGGGTGCGGGGAACCAGGACTTCAAGCTCGTCCGACTCGACCAGATCATCGTGCCGGCCCCGTGAGCCGGCCAGTGGGGGAGAACCAGTGACCGACCTGATGACCCGTAACGAGCACAGCAGCGCGGCTCTCCTGGCCCGGCGCCAGGCCCGCCGGCTCTCCGACGCGACCCTGGAGATCACCGCACCCCTGCGGATGACCCCGGACTTCCTCATCGTGGGTGCCCAGCGCTGCGGCACCACCTCGATGTTCAAGACGCTGATGCAGCACCCCGACGTGGTGCGGCCGTTCCTGCGCAAGGGCGTGCACTACTTCGACAAGTCCTACGACCGCGGCGAGCGGTGGTACCGCGGCCACTTCCCGCTGGTCGCGACCGGCTGGGCGAAGGGCCGCGGGCGGCCGGTCATCACCGGGGAGTCCAGCCCGTACTACATGTTCCACCCGCTCGCCCGGCAACGGCTGGCCGCCGACCTGCCCGGCGTGAAGCTGGTCGTGCTGCTGCGCGACCCGGTCGTGCGGGCCTACTCCGGGCACAGCCACGAGAAGGCGCGCGGCTTCGAGGACCTCGACTTCGAGCAGGCGCTGGCGGCCGAGCCCGGCCGGATCGCGGGCGAGCGGGAGCGGCTGATGGCCGAGCCCGGCTACGACAGCTTCCACTGGCAGCACCACGCCTACGTGACGCGCGGGCAGTACATCGAGCAGCTGCGCGCGCTGGAGCACCTCGTCGGCCGGGAACGGCTGTGCGTGGTGGACAGCGGCGACTTCTTCGTCGACCCCGAGCCGGTCTTCGACGAGGTGCGCCGCTTCCTCGGGCTCGCTCCGTGCCGCGACATCGTGTTCGAGCAGCACAACGCGCGCCAGCGCTCGCCGCTCTCCGACGAGCTGCGGCTGCGGCTCGAGGAGCACTACGCGCCGTACGACGAGGAGCTGGCCCGCTGGTGGGGCCGCACGCCCTCCTGGCGGCGCGTCCGGGACTAGATGCCGCGGCCGAACCTGGGACTGCCGAGACATGGCTCCCGTGCACGAGTGGAGGCAGTTGGCGCCGGTGTACGTCTCGATCCGTTGAACGAAGTGGAAGGCGGCACGAACTGCCTTCTCTCGTCCGCCGTGGCGCGCTGCCGGGGTGGCGGGCACCTGGGGCACGATCTGGGGGCATGAGCATCTCCTGCGGAAGACCGGGTGTCGTGTCCTGGGCCCTCGTCTGCGCTCTGGTCGGCGGGCTGATGGCCGGATGTGCCGGGCACGATGGCGCGCCCCTCGAGGGAACACATGGTCCGGTCGACGCCATCTGCGCGCAATGGTGGTTCCACCCGAGCGAAACCCCGAGGGAGAACCGGCAGCGGCTTCGCGAGATTGCCCGTGGGTACACGTCGTCGCAGACCTTCGGAGAGCTCATGGAGTCCGCGCACAAGCAGTGCCCCGACCAGTTCACCGCCTACGACCGCGAGGTCGCCCGCGCGGACGCGGCCGCACAAACGGGGCAGGCCGGCAAGACCGGCAAGACCGGCGAAGAGGCAGATGGCGGAAGGGACAGCGCTCAGGCGCGCGGCGACGCGGAAACGGCCGAGTACTTGGACCGCCGTGGAGTCACCGAGGAGATGGTGGTGACGCTGGGACGCATCGCCGACGCGACTGGATACGGCCTGTCCCCGGGAACGCCGCTGTCGTACGAGCAGGCGCAGCTGTTCGCCGCGGCAATCGTCACCGTGTGTGACGACGTGGCGGATGGCAACACCACGTGGGCCGACCAGACGCGGCGGGACCAGCTCGATGGGGCGCCAACGGCGGCGGCACGCCAGATGAACACCTACTTGCGCGTACAGTTCTGTCGCTCGGTGCGCTGACGAAGCGCCGATCAGCAGGGCTCCAGCTTCAGATGCCGCGGCCGAACCTGTTGGCCACGTGGAGCACGCGGTCGGCGCTCATCACGCCGCTGAGCACCACGAGGGTGGCCAGCGCGCGGCGCTCGAGGGGGTTGCCCCGCACCGTGGTCCGCCACTGCGACCACGCCTGCGACCGCATGCCGCGGGCGGCCAGCGAGAACGCCTGCTGGCCGTGGATGCGCGCCGCGCCGTGCGGGTCGTCGGCGAT
The DNA here is from genome assembly GCF_042653125.1 of Nocardioides sp. GCM10023255. Lineage (NCBI taxonomy): Bacteria > Bacillati > Actinomycetota > Actinomycetes > Propionibacteriales > Nocardioidaceae > Nocardioides > Nocardioides sp. GCM10023255. The sequence continues at coordinate 176,731 of NZ_JBHSHU010000002.1, read as the reverse complement.
CTCCGGGTGCTTGTCGAGCAGGTAGGTCAGGGCCTCGTCGATCGTGTCCCAGCGCCGGGTGAAGAACGAGCCCGGGTGCCAGAGCACCTCCACCATCGGCTCGGTCACGCAGGCGATGTCGGTGTGCCGGGCGACCCGGAGCAGCCAGTCGTAGTCCTCGGCGTACCCGCCGGGGATCGTCTCGTCCACCGGGCCGGCGGCGTCGACGACGGACCGCTCGACCAGGTAGCTCGACGGGTGCGCCGCGGTGACCCGGTCCCGCACCAGGTCGGCGTGGCGCAGCAGCGGGGTCGCGAGGCTGCGGTGCCGCACCTTGTCGCCGTAGTGGATGCGGATGCCGGTGACGGACGCGCCCGCGCCGGCCGCCTGCATGGCCGCGGTCTGGGCGCGCAGCTTGGCGGGCAGCCACAGGTCGTCGTCGTCGCAGAACGCCACCAGCGGGTGGGTGCCCAGCGCGATGCCGGTGTTGCGGGCACCCGGCAACCCCGGTGTGCGCGCGTTCGTGGTCACGCGCACCGAGCGGTGGGTGCCGCTGCGCTCGAGGTCCCCGACCGGCTCGGCCTGGTCGAACACCGCGATCACCTCGATCGGGCCGTCGTAGTCCTGCGCGAGCACCGCGTCGACCGCCTTGGCCAGCAGCTCCGGGCGGTTCCGGGTGGCGATGACGGCGGTGACACCGGCGTTCGGGCCGGCGGTCGGGCTGGGGGACACGTCGTCTCCTCGGGTCGAAGTGGCGACTCATGTTAGGTACGCGTCGGCCGTCCGGATGGGCGTGCAGGGCACCTATCCCCGATATGGCTGATGCCGCTCCGACCGATGCCAACTGTGATGGGCGGACACACACATGCTCGGGAGGGTTCATGAACCGTCTGACACGGGGGATCGTCGGTCCGGCCGCGGTCGTACTCGCACTGCTGGTGCAGGGAGCGGCGTCGGCCGAGGTGGTCGCCGACTGGCAGATGAACGAGGGCAGCAAGCCGACAGCGATGTCCGACTCGTCGGGGAACGGGCTGAACGGGAACATCGGGGACAAGGTCATGGTCGGCATCGACCTCGGTGGGGGCAACAGGGCCTACAACTTCCCCGGACCGTCGTTCGGGTACGACCCGGGGCGGCTCGTCACGGTGCCCGACAGCTCGAAGCTGGATCCCGGCACCGGGGCCTACGCCGTGACCATCCGGTTCAAGACGGCGGCCTCGGAGCCGAACATCGTGCAGAAGGGCCAGTCCGGGCAGTCGGGCGGCTACTGGAAGCTGGTGCTGCACAGCGGCTGGCCGCGCTGCCACTTCCGCGACGGCGCCGGGCACACCAAGGCCATCGGCTTCGTCGACGGCCCGACCTCGCTCAAGGCGAACGACAACACCTGGCACGTCGTGCGGTGCGAGCGCACCTCCACCGGCGTCCGGATCACGATGGACCCGGGCCAGCCCGACTCGGCCACCAAGTTCATCAGGGGGACGATCGGCAACATCGACAACAAGCGGCCGTTCTCGATCGGTGGCAAGGTCGACTGCGCCTCGGCCGACGTCGGCTGTGACTATTTCAGGGGACAGATCGACTGGGTTCGGGTCGAACGCCCCTGACCTCGATGAGGATGGTTCCGGCCGTGCGCCGTGCACGGCCGGGACCGATCCCATCGTGAGGGGGGCATCCGGGTGACGAGCGTGGAGCCCGCGCAGGCGGGCCCGGACGGGCGTACGTCGGACCTGCGCAGGTTGGCGCGGGGCAGCAGCCTGAACCTGGCCGGCAGCGTCGTCGCGGCGGCACTCAACCTGGTGCTGCCCGTGATCATCACGCGCAGCCTGGCCAAGGACGACGCCGGACTCTTCTTCCAGGCGACCGCGCTGTTCACCATCCTGCTCAACGTCGGCACGATCGGCGCCGACACCGGCGTCCTGCGCTCGCTGCCGCGCGCGCTGGTCCTCGACCGCAGGCCCGACCTGCGCCGCTACCTGGTGCTGGCCGTCGTCCCGGCGGCCGTCTTCAGCGTGCTGCTGAGCGTGGCGCTGCTGCTCCTAGCCGACCCGCTCAGCCGGCTCATCACCGGCGACGGGGCTCATGCTGCGGCCTTCCACGACGTTCTCCTCGTCATGCTGCCCTGGGTGCCGGTCGCGGTCGTCTACGCGATCACGATGTCGGCGAGCCGGGGTCTGGACTCCATCCGGCCCCTGGTGTTCGTCGAGAAGATCGGACGCAACGCCCTCGAGACCGGCGCGGCCGGGACCGCGGCCGTCGTGTCCGGTTCGGTGGCGATGGTCGTGATGGCCTGGGCGGCGCCGTACCTCGCCATGCTGGTCGTGGTCGCCGCCTGGGTGTTGCGCCGGCTGCGCAGGATCGACGCCCGCCGGGGCGACCGCGCGAGCGCCGCCACCCCGTGGGCGGCGCTGGGCCGGGAGTTCTGGGGCTTCTCCGCGCCGCGGGCCGCCTCGCGCGTCTTCACGGTGGCGCTGCAGCGCGTCGACGTGCTGGTGGTCGGTGCCCTGCGCGGGCCCGCCGACGCTGCGGTGTACGCCGCGGCCACCCGGTTCCTCGTGCTCGGGCTGATGTTCGTGCAGGCGATCCAGCAGGTGATGACGCCCAAGATCAGCGAGTTCCTGGCACTCGGTGAGAACGCCCGCGCCGAGACCGTCTACCGCACGACCACCGCGTGGCTGACCCTGGTGTCGTGGCCGATCTACCTGATGGCCATGCAGTTCTCGCCGCTGCTGCTGAGCATCTTCGGCCCCGGCTACGAGCGCGGCGCCGTCGCGGCGGGCATCCTCTGTGCGGCGATGCTGGTGGCCACGGCCTGCGGTCCGGTCGACTCGATGCTGCTCATGGGTGGACGCAGCGGCCTGAGCCTGATGAACACCGGCCTCGCGCTGGCCACCAACGTGGGCCTCGACCTCCTGCTGGTGCCGCACCTGGGGATCACCGGCGCCGCGCTCGGCTGGGCGGCCGCCATCCTCGTCAACAACCTGCTGCCGCTGTGGCAGGTCAACCGGCACCTCTCCATGCACCCGCTGGGGGAGGGGACCAAGGCGGCGCTCGTGATCTGCCTGGTCAGCTTCGGCGTCGTGGTCGGCACGGTGCGCGCGCTCCTCGGCGTCGACCTCGTGGCCTTCCTGGTCGCTGGCGCGCTCGGCACCCTCACCTACCTGGCCCTCGCGCGGCGCAGCGCCGATGCGCTCGAGCTCGCGGCGCTGGGGTCGGTGCTCAAGCGGCGGCGCCGGTCGTCCGCGTCGTAGGTCGCGGCTCAGCTCCCGGTGGTGGAGCAGGGCAGCACGGCAGGCCTGATCGCCCGGTGGGTGCCGGGTGGTCGGGCCTGCGGGTGCTGTCCGGTGTGGCTAGTTGGTGTCGAGGCGGATGGTGCCGTGGGGGGTGACGAGATAGCTGCGGCCGTGGGGGCCGTGCCATTCGTAGGTGCCGTCGCGTCTGCGTCGGTAGCGCCAGCGGCCACTGGTCTTGCAGCGGTGATGTCGCCGGCAGAGTGGGGCGAGCCGGTCGGGTGCGGTCTGGCCCGGTGGTCCGCCGTCGTCGATCGGGACGTAGGGCTCGATGTGGTCGAGGTCGGATCGTCTGGCGTCGATCTGGCACCAGGGGAAGACGCAGTGGCCGTCGCGGAGGATGACCAGCTCGGCCATCCACGGGGGCGGGTCGTGCTGGTCGACCGCGGCGGTGGTGGCGAGGTCGATGACGGGCTGGACGGTCACGCGGGAGCGGCCGACCCAGTCCTTGATCAGGTCGAGGGTCGCGGGGCCGAGCCGCTCGATCGTGCCGGTCACCGTCCCGCTCGTGGCGGCGCCGGGCTCGGTGGTGGGGCAGCTGGTGGCGAGGTCGGCCAGGGAGAGGTGGAGGTAGAGCCGGGTCCTGGGCGGCCGTGGCTTGGCCGGCACGGCTGTGGCCTGGTCGGTGGCCTGTCCGGGGTTCTGGTCGGTGACGGAGAGGAGGTTGAGGGTGGCCTGTTGGGCGGCGATGACGCCGAGGGCCATGGCCTTGCGGATCTCGAGGTCGTCCTGGTCGCCCATGGCCTTGAGCTGGGCGGCCTGGTCGCAGACCAGGTCGTGGAAGGCGGTCAGGTCGAGGGTGTCGCCGGCGACGTCGAGGTAGCTGGTGCCGTCGAACCGGCCGGGGTGGTCGTGCCGCAGGGTGACGTGCCACCCGTTGCGGCCCTTCTTCTCCTTCTGGGCGATCAGGTCGGGGTCGAACGTGGCGATCGCGTGCGCCACGGTGGTCTCGACCGCCTTCCACCCGCACGAGGACAACCGCGGGGCGAGCTGCTCGTCCACGTACGCGGCTCCGGTCTTGGAGAGCCGGTGGGTGGCCTGGGCGACCTGCCGGGCCCGGTACGGCTCCACCGCCAGGGCCTGCACGTGTCGCCAGATCCGGGGCAGCCGGAACTGCAGGTCCAGCGCGTCGGCGATCAGCGCCATACCTGCTTGGGTGGAGATCCCCAGCGTCGCGGCGACCGGCTCCGGGGCGAACGCCGCCACCGCCGGCGTGCCATCACCGCCCAGGGACTCGTCGGTCAGCAGGACACTCGGGCCGCCCCAGGTCGCCACCCCGGTGTCGACGGTGGCGGGGTGCAGCACCGCCCACTGCAGGGCCAGCCGGAGCTTGCCGCGCTCCTCGGCACGGGCGCCCTGCCGGCGGATCTCGAGGAGCTCGAGCACGCCGTCCGCGTCGAGGTCGTCGACCTCGACCGGATCCCAGTTGGCGTCTGTTTCGAACATGTGTCCATGGTCTCATTGACCACCGACACTCACCCCCCGGAAACGGCTCGATCCGGGGGTCCGGGGGAAATCCGAAGGTAAAACTTTCGGGCGGCATTCCGCCCGGCGCGCCGAAAGCGCCGCGACCCCCAAGCCGGGAGGCGTGCCCGATCCCGGCGTACCCCCGTCGCTGCCGAACGCCGCAACCAGAGGCGGCCCGCAAGCCGGAAGTGAAGCTCGGTCCCCGGCGTACCTCAGTCGATGCACTGCGACCACTGCTGGGCGGTCCAGGCCCCGTTGTCGCGCTGCCACATGTCGAGCGACATCACGACCCGGTCCCTGCGGTTGAGCAGGTTGACGGTCATCTTGTCCGCGCGCCCGTCGACGACCTTCAGCGAGCGCACCCGAGGGTCGACGTCGTGGAGAAGCTCCTGCTTGAGCGCGGCCCTCGTCGCCGCGTCGGCGACGGGTTCGTAGTGGCTGGTGCAGTCGCCCCCACCGGAGCTGCTCGCACACCCGAGCGGGAGCGGCAGCAGGGCCGCCACGGCCCAGGCGCGCCTCACGAGTAGTCGGCCCAGAGCCGCTGCTCGGTGCCGTCGACGGTGAGCGTGCCGCCGTACGGGAGGATCCACTGCGGGCGGGTGTGCCCGAAGGGGACGCCGGTCACCACCACGGCGTCGGGGTTGTAGCGGTGCACCGTCTCGATCGCGACGTCGCGCTGCTCGGCGCGGTGGGCGGCGCGCTGCTGGGGCGTCGGGCGCACCTCGAAGTCGGAGGTGGGCGGGCGGGCCACCAGGACTGCGTCCACGGCGGCGAGCAGCCCGCGCTCGCCGAGCGAGCGGGCGATCCAGCCGAACTCGCGCGCGGGGATCAGGTCCTCGGAGGTCTCCAGGAGCAGGACCCCGCCGTCGAGCACCGCGGGGTCCGTCGGGAACCGGCCGGCGGTCAGCACCCACTGCAGCACCTCGATGCAGCCGCCCCAGGTGCGACCCGTCACCGACCGCTGCGGGCCGGCCCACGTCCACGGCTCGGTCGTTTCCCGGTCGCCGTACTCGGTGAGCGCCAGGGGGTCGTGCCAGTCCTTGCCGATGTCCTCGGACTCCCCGGGCTCGGTGATCTCGAGCCGCTCGCCGGTGAGCAGGGCCGCGCGCAGCGACCGGGCGTGCACGTCGTCGACCGCGGGCCCGGGACCGAGGTGGACCTGGGTGGAGCCGCCGTAGAAGCCGGCGACGCCCTGGGTCCACAGCCAGCTGAGCAGGTTCGTGTTGTCGCTGTAGCCCAGGAACGGCTTGGGGTCCGCCCGGACGGCGTCGGCGTCGAGGTGGGGTACGACGGTGATCTGGTCCTCGCCCCCCATCGTCGCCAGCACCGCCCGGATCTCCGGGTCGGCGAAGGCGGCGTTGAGGTCGTCGGCGCGTTCGCGCGCCGAGGCGCCGAGCTTGCGCGTGGTGGGGTACTCCACCGGCACGAGTCCGGTGAGCTCCGCCAGCCGCTCCATGGCCTGCTCGTGCACCGCGGGCGCGAACCCGGGCGCGGCGAACGAGGGCGACAGCACCGCCACCTTGTCGCCGGCGCTCGCCTTGGGCGGCTGCACCGGCTCTGCCTGCGTGGACACTCGGACCTCCTCGACGGGCCGCCGACGCTGTTCGCCGGCCCGGGCCCCAGTCATACCGGGCCGGGCGACGGGGCGTCGAGCAGGTTTCGGGTCAGCGCAGGTAGCCGTACCGCATCAGCCCGGGCCAGCTGATCGCCGAGACGGTGCGCCGCTGGTCGGCCGGGAGCCCCGAGCGCCAGCCCTCGTCGGGGCGCATCGGGATGACGCCGGTCTGCAGGCGCATCGGGTTGCCCCACACGCTGTGGTCCGCGGCCAGCACGACCTCCGTGTCGCCGCGGAACGGCATCTGGTCCTCGGGGATGTCGAGGCCGAGGAAGTCCGAGACCTCCCGGGTCCGGGCCCGGGGTGCCGCGACGAAGTCCTCGTAGCGCAGCTGCAGGCGCGGGGTGCCGGTGCGGCCGATCGTCTCGAACAGCGCGTTGTCGACCAGCCAGGCCGCGGCCGTCCTGCTCGGCGCGCGGCGCAGCATCTCGCGGCCGGCCTTGTCGCTGCGCGTCACGTGCTTGGTCCACGAGTAGGCGACGCCGTGGCTGCGCCTGACCAGGTGCAGCACCGAGAGGTCCACGCCGGGGGTACGCCGGGCGAGGAGCGCCACCTCGGGCTGCTTGGAGTTGTCGACGATGACCGCGCCGCCGCTCTCGGAGGTGATGGCGGCATACAGCGGGGCCAGCAGGCCGACGTACTCGTCCACGTCCTCGGCGGTCCTCCCCAGCGGCTTGACCAGCAGCTCGGGGATCCGGCCGTTGCGGGTGACCCGGCGCCGCAGGTCGTTGGCCCCCACGGCGTCGACCTGGTCCCACCCGCCGTACGCCCGCTTGCCCACGCCGGTCCAGAACGGACACTCCAGGAACGGCTCGCCGCAGCCGCAGGGGCGGTTGCGCAGCACGCCGTACGTCCACACCCAGCACAGCTCGCCCACCGAGAAGCACCCCGGCAGGCTGCCGAGGACGCGCGAGACCAGCGTGCTGCCGCTGCGGCCCGTGGCCCCGATGAAGCACACGCGCGAGACGATGTCGTTCCCGTCCTCGACCATGTCGTTCCCGTCCTCGACCATGGCGACCATCGTGCCCGCGGGCGCCGAGGGTCCAGACCGACCCGGCAGCAGATCACCAATGTCGGGGATCGATCCCTTCCGTGGGCCCGCGCGCGCCCGTCCGGGACTTTGATGGGCCCCAGCGGCACCTCGCCGCGTCCACCAACGGGAAAGAGCATCAGATGCGCCTGCTACGGGGAGCGTTCGTCGGCACGGTGGTTGCCGGCCTCACATGGTTCATGCCGGCCCACGCGTCGGCGTCGACCGTCGGCGACTGGCAGATGAACGAGACGACAGGGAGCACCCTGATGGTCGACTCGTCGGGCAACGGCCTCGACGGGAGGATCGGCCCGGACGTGGTCCTCCACGAGGCGACGCCGAACGGCGGCTGGGGCTACCGCTTCAAGGGCGACTGGTGGGTCGTGAACCCCAACCGCCTGGTCACCTGGGCCGACGACGACCGGCTCGATCCCGGCACCCAGCCGTACGCCGTCACCATCCGGATGAAGACCGGGGCCCTGGACCCGAACATCATCCAGAAGGGCCAGGACAACCAGACCGGGGGCTACTTCAAGCTCGCGATGAAGAAGGGCTGGCCGCGCTGCCACTTCGAGGACGCGAACCGGGTCTCCCGTGCGATCGGCTTCGTCAACGACCCGCGGCCCGAGACCAAGATCTCGGACGGCCAGTGGCACACCATCCGCTGCGAGAAGACCGCCACCGGGGTGCGCCTGACGATCAACTACGGCGAGCCGAACGCGATCAGCAAGTTCATCAGGGGCACGCTCGGGCCGATCAACAACAACAAGGAGCTGTTCCTCGGCGGGAAGCTCTACTGCGACGGCACCACGGTCACCTGCGACTACTACGCCGGAGCGGTCGACTGGGTCCGCATCGAGCGGCCCGGGCTCTAGAGGTCGCCCATGACGGATCAGCAGCGACGAAGCCGAGGGCGTCCCCGGGCCCGACGGTGGTTGACCAGGGGAGGAGCGTCGGCGCTGGCCGCGGCGCTCCTTCTCACGGGCTGCGAGAGCGAGGGGGCCGGCACGGTCGCGCCCGAGAAGGTCGAGCCGCCCGCCGACGCCCCGACCGCCGGCCCGCGCATCGACCTGCGCCACCGGGCGCTGATGCTGCGGTTCCACGAGGCCCGCGGTCATCGCGGACGGATCGACGAGTTCGTCAACTCCGGGGTGGCGCCGCTGAAGATCGAGGCGGTCACCTTCGGTCCGGGCACCGTGGAGGCCAGCCGGTCCCCGCGGGGGCAGGCGGTCCGGTTCCCGGCGTACTCCGCCGCGGGCGTCAAGTACGCCATCATCAAGGTCTCCAACGTCGGTGGTTACGACACGCTCCGGCCCAACCAGGCCGACTTCACCTTCGGTGCGGACTTCAACCTCGACCGGGTCTCGGACGGCTCGTCGTCGGACAACGGCGACAACCTGGTGCAGCGGGGGCTCTTCGAGAGCCCGAGCCAGTACAAGATCCAGGTGGACCACGGCGTGGTCACGTGTGCGATCCGCGGGATGGGCGGCCAGGTGGAGCTCAAGGCGCACTCACCCGTGCAGCCGGGCAGCTGGTACCGCGTGCGCTGCACCCGACGGGGGGACGGCGTCAGGCTGGCGGTGGCCCCGCTTGGCCCGGACGGGGTGACGGACTGGGAGGTGGTCCGCAGGAGCGGTCCGATCGGACCCGTCATCGGGCCGCAGGACACGCCCCTGTCCATCGGCGGCAAGCTCGGTCAGGACGGATCGCTGTTCCCGGCCTCGACCGACCAGTTCAACGGCCGGGTCACCCGCGTCTTCTACCGGATCCTGCACTGACTGTGGCGGGGGCCGAACTCATCTTGGGGAAACGGCTCGGTGGCCATTGACCCCGACCCGTGGCCCGGAGAGTCTGGAACGCGGGGCCTCGTGCCCCTCCGCGAGCGGCTCACCAGTCGCCCAGGCCGACGGGACGCGCTGATCAGGGGAGGGAGATCGTGGTGTTCGTCCTCTGGCGACCCCCCGCGCGGGAGCCGACGCCACGCCTCGTGCCTGGCCACCGGTGCGGCCCGGCCCGGTCGTTCGGGCGGCTGGTGAGTCTCGCGACGTAGACTGGGACGCCTCACCCCCTGTCCCTCCCGACCGGGGGCAGTCGTGCTGTCCCAGGAGTGAAACGTGCCTCTCACCGGCCTCGCCGACGCCGTCCTTGCCGAACCCGTCCTGGCCGAGGCGCTCGAGGACGCCCGGGGCGGTGCCCTGCGGGCGCTGGACCTCACCGGCCCCGAGGCGCTGCGCCCGTTCGTGGTCGCCGGACTGGTCCGCGCCGGCCGCACCGTGCTGGCCGTGACGGCGACCGCCCGCGAGGCCGAGGACCTGGTGACGTCGCTGGGGGACCTGGTCGACCCGGCCACGATCGGCTACTACCCCAGCTGGGAGACGCTCCCGCACGAGCGGCTGAGCCCGCGCAGCGACACGGTCGGCCGACGGCTCGCCGTGCTGCGGCGGCTGTGCCACCCCGGCACCGACGTCTCCAACGGTCCGCTGCAGGTCGTCGTGGCGCCGGTCCGCTCGATCCTGCAGCCGCAGGTCAAGGGCCTCGGCGACCTCGAGCCCGTCGAGCTCGCTCCCGGTGACACGGCGCCGCTCGACGACGTCGTACGCCGCCTCGCGGACGCGGCGTACTCCCGCGTCGACCTCGTCGAGAAGCGCGGCGAGTTCGCGGTCCGGGGCGGCATCGTCGACGTGTTCCCGCCCACCGAGGAGCACCCGCTGCGCGTGGAGTTCTGGGGCGACGACGTCGAGGAGATCCGCAGCTTCTCCGTCGCCGACCAGCGCACCCTGGACAAGGTCGAGCGGCTGTGGGCGCCGCCGTGCCGGGAGCTGCTGCTCACCGAGGACGTACGCCGTCGGGCGGCCGAGCTGGGGGAGGCGCACCCGCAGCTGGTCGAGCTCACCGACAAGATCGCCGCGGGGATCGCGGTCGAGGGCATGGAGTCGCTGGCGCCGGTGCTCGTCGACGAGATGGAGCTGCTGGTCGACCTGATGCCCGCCGACACCCACGTGCTGGTGCTCGACCCCGAGCGGGCCCGCAGCCGGGCCCACGACCTGGTCGCAACCAGCGAGGAGTTCCTCGGCGCGAGCTGGGCCGCGGCCGCCGGCGGCGGGACGGCGCCCATCGACCTCGGCGCCGCGTCGTACCGCTCGATCGCGGACGTGCGCGAGCACGCCCTGGACCAGCACAAGCCGTGGTGGACGATGAGCCCCTTCGGCATCGCCGACGACGGCGGCACCCCGGGGGGCGAGCCGCTGCGCGACGAGCTCGGCGAGGTCGTCAGCGTCGACGTGGACGTCCTCGCCGGCGCGGTGCCCAGCCGGATGCTGCCCGCCACCCCGGTCGACGCCTACCGCGGTGACGTGGACCGCGCGCTCGGCGACATCAAGCGCTGGCTCGACGAGGGTCGCCGCGTCGCGGTGGTCCACCCCGGGCACGGCCCGGCCCAGCGCATGGTCGAGGTCCTCGGCGAGCGCGATGTGCCCGCCCGGCTGGTGGAGCCCGACGACCTGACCCTCGACGCCCACGTGGTCACCGTGACCTGCGGCGCCCTCTCGCAGGGCTTCGTCGACGACGCCGCCCGTCTGGTGCTGCTCACCGGCGAGGACATCTCGGGCCAGAAGTCCTCGACCCGCGACATGCGCAGGATGCCGGCGCGGCGCAAGCGTCAGATCGACCCGCTGGAGCTCAAGGCCGGCGACTACGTCGTGCACGAGCAGCACGGCGTCGGCCGCTTCGTGGAGATGAAGCAGCGCGAGGCCGGCGGCGCGGTGCGCGAGTACCTCGTCCTGGAGTACGGCGCCTCCAAGCGCGGCGGCCCGCCGGACCGGCTCTACGTCCCGGCCGACGCGCTGGACCAGGTCACCCGCTACGTCGGCGGTGAGCAGCCGTCCCTGGACCGGCTCGGCGGCGCCGACTGGGCCAAGCGCAAGGGCAGGGCCCGCAAGGCGGTCCGCGAGATCGCCGCCGAGCTGATCAAGCTGTACGCCGCCCGCCAGGCGACCCAGGGCTACGCCTTCGGGCCGGACAGCCCGTGGCAGCGCGAGCTGGAGGACGCCTTCCCCTTCCAGGAGACCCCCGACCAGCTGAGCACCGTCGACGAGGTCAAGGCCGACATGCGCCGGACCGTCCCGATGGACCGGCTGATCTGTGGCGACGTCGGCTACGGCAAGACCGAGATCGCGGTGCGGGCGGCGTTCAAGGCGGTGCAGGAGGGCAAGCAGGTCGCGGTCCTGGTGCCCACCACGCTGCTGGTCACCCAGCACCTCTCGACCTTCACCGAGCGGATGAGCGGCTTCCCGGTCGTGCTCAAGGGGCTCTCGCGCTTCCAGACCGACAAGGAGGCCAGGGAGGTCGTCGCCGGCCTCGCCGACGGGACCATCGACGTGGTGGTGGGCACCCACCGGCTGCTGAACCCCGACATCCGGATGAAGGACCTCGGCCTGATCATCGTCGACGAGGAGCAGCGCTTCGGTGTCGAGCACAAGGAGCAGATGAAGCGGCTGCGCACGTCGGTCGACGTGCTGTCGATGTCGGCGACGCCGATCCCGCGCACCCTGGAGATGGCGATCACCGGCATCCGCGAGATGTCGACGATCACCACCCCGCCGGAGGAGCGGCACCCGGTGCTCACCTACGTGGGGGCCTACGAGGACCGGCAGGTGATCGCGGCGATCCGTCGCGAGCTGCTCCGCGAGGGGCAGGTGTTCTACATCCACAACCGGGTCAACTCCATCGAGAAGGCCGCTGCCCGGATCAAGGAGCTGGTGCCCGAGGCCCGGGTCGCCACCGCGCACGGCCAGATGAACGAGCGCCAGCTCGAGCAGGTGATGCTGGACTTCTGGGAGAAGCGCTTCGACGTGCTGGTGTGCACCACGCTCGTCGAGTCGGGTCTCGACGTCTCCAACGCGAACACCATGATCATCGAGCGGGCCGACACCCTCGGCCTCTCCCAGCTGCACCAGCTGCGCGGCCGGGTCGGGCGCTCCCGTGAGCGTGCCTACGCCTACTTCCTCTACCCGGCGGAGAAGCCGCTCACAGAGACCGCGCACGAGCGGCTCGCGACGCTGGCCCAGCACTCCGACCTCGGTGGCGGCATGGCGATCGCGATGAAGGACCTCGAGATCCGTGGTGCGGGCAACCTGCTCGGTGGCGAGCAGTCCGGCCACATCGCCGACGTCGGGTTCGACCTCTACGTCCGGCTCGTGGGCGAGGCCGTGCACGAGTTCCGCGGTGACAAGGAGCCCGAGCTCAACGAGGTCCGCATCGAGCTCCCGATCGACGCGCACCTGCCCCACGACTACATCCCGAGCGAGCGGCTGCGCCTCGAGATGTACAAGCGGCTCGCGGAGGTCCGCTCCGACGACGACGTCGACCTGATCAACGAGGAGCTCCTCGACCGGTACGGCGAGCCGCCGCAGGAGGTGTCCTCGCTGCTGCTGGTGGCGCGGTTCCGGGCCCGGGCCCGCCAGGCCGGGGTCGGCGAGGTCACGATCGCGGGCAAGAACGTGCGGTTCGCGCCGGTCTCCCTGCCGGACTCGCGCGTCGTGCGCCTCAACCGGATGTACCCCAGGTCGATCGTGAAGACCCAGGTCGACACGATCCTGGTGCCGCGTCCGCAGACCGCCGTGGTCGGGGGGAGGCCGATCGCGGGCGTCGCCCTGCTTGAATGGGCCCGCGGTGTGATCGACGCCATCATCGATCCGCCGAACGAGAAGCCCTGACGGAGGAGAAGTCGTCGTGACCAAGACCCTGGCTGGCCTGGCTGCCGTGTCCCTGCTGCTCACCGGTGCGCTGTCCGGGTGCGGCGTCGCGGGGACCGACTTCCATCCCGGTGTGGCCGCCCGCGTCGGTGACGACACGGTCAGCGTCTCGAGGGTCGACACGGTCGCCAGCGACTACTGCGGGGCGATCGAGAAGCAGCTGGTCGGCCAGGGCCAGGTCGTGCCGCTGCGCTACCTGCGCGGCTACGTCGCCGGCCAGCTCGCGCTGGTCGCCGCCGCCCGCCAGCTCGGCGAGCAGTACGACGTCGGGCCGGGCGCGCAGTACGACCAGAAGGTCGCCCAGCTCGAGTCGGCCGTCGCCGACCTCCCGCAGGACCAGCAGGACGCCGTGGTCGAGATCGAGGCATCCACGACCTACATCGCCACCGTGCTCCAGGCGGTGGGGGAGCAGGTGCTGGGGTCCCAGGGTGGCAAGAAGTCGGCCGCCGGCAAGGCCGGCGAGAAGGCGTTCACGTCGTGGCTCGACGAGCACGGTGTCGAGGTGGACCCGCAGTTCGGCGTCGCGATCGAGGACGGCAAGGCCGTCCAGACCGACACCAGCGTCTCCTACGCGCTGGGTGACACGGCCGTGCAGGGCGACGCGAAGACCCCGGACACGGCGTACGCCGCCGGCCTCCCCGACTCGCAGCGCTGCGGCTGACCGCCATGGCAGCGCCGACAGCTGGGGAGCCCGACCCCCGGAAGCCCGCGTCGGAGGAGCCGCTGCTGGAGTTCCGCGAGGTGATGCGGCGGCTGCGGGCGGAGTGCGGGTGGAAGCGCGAGCAGACCCACCGCTCGCTGGCGCGCTACCTGGTCGAGGAGCTGCACGAGACCCTCGAGGCGCTCGACACGTGGGAGGCGACCGGCGACGGCGACCACCTGTGCGAGGAGCTCGGCGACCTGCTGCTGCAGGTCTACTTCCACGCCGTGGTCGCCGAGGAGGCGGGCAGCTTCAGCCTCGACGACGTGGCCCGCGGGATCACAGAGAAGATGTACCGCCGCAACCCGCACGTCTTCGCGCCCGAGGGCGCGCCCCGGGCACCCGCCGGCGACGCCGCCGCGGTCAACGACGCCTGGCAGGCCATCAAGGCGCAGGAGAAGGAGCGCGAGTCGGTCACCGACGGGCTGCCCGCCTCCCTTCCGGCGCTGCTCTGGGCCGACAAGGTCCTCGACCGGCTCGGCCGCGAGGGCCCGGGATCCTCCCCGGACCCTGACTCCCCGGCGGCCCAGATCGTCGCGCGGCCACCCTCCGACGACCTCGGGGACCGGCTGCTCGCGCTGGTGGCCGAGGCCAACCTCGCCGGCATCGACCCCGAGCAGGCGCTGCGGGACGCCGTCCGTCGCCTCATCTGAGCAACGTCGAGTCGGCGCAAGCTCGCCGCGAAAAGGCGTCGAGTCGGCGCAAGCTCGCCGCGAAAAGGCGTCGAGTCGGCGCAAGCTCGTCGGGCTTGCGCTGAGTCGAGGCGCAGGTCAGGCCTCCGGCGCGAGCGCGACGGTGTAGCGGATCGCGACGTCCAGCGATCCTCCGGCGTCCTCGAGGATCCCCGTGACCCGCTCGAGGACCTCGGCATGCGCCTCCTCGGGGACGCGCATCCACAGCCCGCGCATGGCGGTGCCGAGCGACCACACCCGCCACTGCTCGGTGTCGGTGAACGGCACGGCGTACGTCACCACCTCGGTGCGCACCCCGCTCAGCCCGGCCGCGCGGAACAGCCCCTCGACGGCGCCGTCGTCGGCGTACACCTCGGGCATCGTGGTCGGTCCCGGGCCGGGCGCCGGTGCGGCGTACTCCGCGAAGAGGTCCTCGAGCGAGCGCCAGGTCGGCGGCCACGGACGGAACGTCGCGACGCCCACCCGGCTTCCGGGCGCCAGCAGGCCGGACCAGCGGCGCAGGGCCGCGACGGGGTCGGGGAGGAAGAACAGCACCAGGGAGGCGGCGACGAGGTCGTACGCCGGCAGCGGCGGCCGCGGGTCGGTCGCGTCCCCGAGCCCGACCGACACCTGCCGCAGACCGCGGTCCGCGACCTCGCGGCCCAGCAGCTCGACCATGGCGGGGGAGACGTCGAGCGCATCCACGTGACCGCCGGGGCCGACCCGCTCGGCCAGCCGCAGGGTGGCCGCCCCGCGGCCGGCGCCGATGTCGAGGGCCCGCTCGCCCGGGCGGGGTGCGAGCAGGTCGACGAGACCGGCCGCGATGGGACCGAAGAACGGCACCCCGGACTGGTCGTAGGCCGGGGCGACGGTGTCGAACATGGCGGCGGTCCGGGCCACCGCCTCCTGGGGCTGCAGGGACATGGGCTCACGATCCGCCTGTCGACGCAGGCGCGCAACCGTGGTTACTGCCCAGTCCTCGGCCCGGGCGAGAGGGGTTCGCGGAGCAGCGGGCCGGCGGGACTAGGCTGAGCCGCGGCCCAGCCGAATCCTCCGACCATCCCCAGGAGCTACCCGTGGCATCCATCGAAGCTGTCGGCGCCCGCGAGATCCTCGACTCGCGCGGCAACCCCACCGTCGAGGTCGAGGTGCTGCTCGACGACGGCTCGTTCGCGCGCGCCGCCGTGCCCAGCGGCGCGTCCACCGGCGCCTTCGAGGCCGTCGAGCTTCGCGACGGCGGCGACCGCTACCTCGGCAAGGGTGTCGAGAAGGCGGTGACCGGCGTGATCCAGAAGATCGCCCCGGCCATCGAGGGCCTCGCCGCCGACGACCAGCGGCTCGTCGACCAGACCATGCTCGAGCTCGACGGGACCCCCAACAAGGCCGACCTCGGCGCCAACGCCATCCTCGGCGTCTCGCTGGCCGTCGCCCGCGCGGCCGCCGACTCGGCCGGCCTGCCGCTCTACCGGTACGTCGGGGGTCCCAACGCCCACCTGCTGCCGGTGCCGATGATGAACATCCTCAACGGTGGGTCGCACGCCGACTCCAACGTCGACATCCAGGAGTTCATGATCGCGCCGATCGGCGCGCCCACGTTCCGCGAGGCGCTGCGCACCGGCGCGGAGGTCTACCACGCGCTGAAGTCGGTGCTGAAGAAGAAGGGCCTGGCCACCGGGCTCGGCGACGAGGGCGGTTTCGCCCCCGACCTCGACTCCAACCGGGCCGCGCTCGACCTGATCGCCGAGGCCGTCGGTGCCGCCGGCCTCGAGCTCGGCAAGGACATCGCGCTCGCGCTCGACGTCGCGGCCAGCGAGTTCTGCTCCGACGGCTCCTACACGTTCGAGGGCGTGCAGAAGTCCGCCGCCGAGATGACCGCCTACTACGGCGAGCTCGTCGCGGCGTACCCGATCGTCTCCATCGAGGACCCACTCGACGAGGACGACTGGGACGGGTGGAAGACCATCACCGACCAGCTCGGCGGCAAGACCCAGCTCGTCGGCGACGACCTGTTCGTCACCAACGTCGAGCGCCTCTCCCGCGGCATCGCCGGGGGCCAGGCCAACGCGCTGCTGGTGAAGGTCAACCAGATCGGCTCGCTGACCGAGACCCTCGACTCCGTCGAGCTCGCGCACCGCAACGGCTACCGCTGCATGATGAGCCACCGTTCCGGCGAGACCGAGGACACCACGATCGCCGACCTCGCCGTCGCCACCAACTGCGGCCAGATCAAGACCGGTGCGCCGGCGCGTTCGGAGCGGGTGGCGAAGTACAACCAGCTGCTGCGCATCGAGGACGAGCTCGGCGACGCGGCGCGCTACGCCGGCGCGGCCGCGTTCCCGCGTTTCCAGGGCTGATCGGGGGAAGATCGTCCCCATGGCCGACAACCGACGCACGCCCCCGCGCGGCTCACGCCCGCGGGGACGCACCGGGCCCGGTCGCACGACCGGGTCCGGGCGAGGTGGCCGACCCCCGCAGCCGCCGACGGCGCAGGGCGCCGCGGGCGGGGGCCGGCCGCGGCGGCCGCGGTTCACCGGCCGGGCCGCGATCCTGGTGCTGGTGCTGGCCGTGCTCGCGATCTCCTACGCCTCCTCGATGCGCGCCTACCTCCAGCAGCGGGCGCACATCTCGGACCTCAAGACCCAGATCGCGCAGCGTGAGGCCAACATCGACGAGCTCGAGCGCGAGAAGCGTCGCTGGCACGACCCGGCGTACGTCCAAGCGCAGGCCCGCGAGCGGTTCGGCTACCTGATGCCGGGCGAGACGTCGTACGTCGTGCTCGGCGAGGACGGCAAGCCGCTGGAGAGCCAGAGCACGCTGACCGACCCGTCCACGGTGAACAAGAAGGAGCCCACCGCCTGGTGGACCACCGAGTGGAAGTCGGTGCAGCTGGCGGGCAACCCGCCGAAGCCGGAGGCGCCTCCGGCGGACGAGATCGACGGCTCGGAGGAGACCAAGAAGTGAGCGACCCCGTCACCGCGAGCGACATCGCGGCGATCGCAGCCCAGCTGGGCCGGGAACCACGGGGGATCCACGAGGTCGGCCACCGCTGCCCGTGCGGCAACCCCGACGTCGTGACGACCGAGCCGCGGCTGCCCAACGGCACGCCGTTCCCGACGACGTACTACCTCACCTGCCCGCGCGCGGCGTCGCGGATCGGGACCCTCGAGGGCTCCGGGCTGATGAAGGAGATGGAGGCCCGGCTCGGCGAGGACCCCGAGCTGGCGGCGGCGTACGCCGACGCGCACCGGCGCTACCTCGAGGCGCGGTCGGAGATCGGCCGTCAGGCGGGGCTGGACGTGCCCGAGATCGAAGGCATCTCCGCCGGCGGCATGCCCGACCGGGTCAAGTGCCTGCACGTGCTCGCCGGCCAGGCGCTGGCCCAGGGGCGTGGGGTGAACCCGCTCGGAGACGAGGTGCTCGACGCCCTCGGCGAGTGGTGGTCGGCGGGTCCCTGCGTCGGGACCGACGCGGCCCCGGCGGAGTGACCACCGTCGCCGCGGTCGACTGCGGCACCAACACCATCAAGCTGCTCATCGGCGACGTGGTCGAGGGCGACCTCGTCGACGTGGTCCGGGAGACCCGGATGGTCCGGCTCGGGCAGGGCGTCGACCGGACCGGCAGGCTCGCCGAGGAGGCGCTGGCGCGGGCGTTCGCGGCCCTCGACGAGTACGCCGCGACGATCCGAGCGCACGACGTGTCCCGGATCCGTTTCTGCGCGACCTCCGCGACCCGCGACGCGGCCAACGGCGACGTCTTCGCCGAGGGGGTGCGCGACCGCCTCGGAGTCTCACCGGAGGTCGTCACCGGGGTCGAGGAGGCCGCGCTGGCCTTCGACGGGGCGGTGCGCCACCTGCGTACGCCGCCGAGCGAGCCGGTCCTGGTCGTCGACATCGGCGGCGGGTCGACCGAGCTGGTCCTGGGTTCCTCCGGGACGCCGGACGCCGCGCACTCCATGGACATCGGGTCGGTGCGGCTGCACGAGCGCCACCTGCACTCCGACCCGCCGACGCAGGCCGAGGTGGCCGCGTGCGTCGCGGACGTCGACGCCCACCTCGACGCGAGCCCGGTCGACGTGGCCCGGGCCGCCACCGTGGTCGGGGTGGCCGGCACCGTCCTCACGGTGGTCGCGGGCGCGCTCGAGCTGCCGACGTACGACCGCGACGCGATCGACCAGGCCGTGGTGCCGGTCGCCGACGTGCACCGGGTGGCCGACCGCCTGGTCGGGATGCCGGTGGCCGACCGGCTCGCGCTCGGCTACATGCACCCAGGCCGGGCCGACGTCATCGACGCCGGCGCGCTGATCCTCTCCCGGGTCCTCGCCCGCACCTCCGTGGCCACCGTGGTCGCCTCGGAGGCCGACATCCTCGACGGGATCGCCTGGTCCTTGGTGGACGGATAGTCCGGCACGTTTCGTCACATCCACCCCACCCGCCGGGGCAAGAACGTGCCGGACTATCCGTGGGGAGCGGGATTGGGGTGCGGCCGAGTGGGCACGGAACCCTCATGGACGAACCCACGACTCGACCCTCGGACGAGCCGATCGGCGCGCTGGTGCACCGGCTGTCCGAACAGATCCCCGACCTGGTCCGCAGCGAGCTGCGGCTGGCCCAGGCAGAGCTGACCGAGAAGGGCAAGAAGGCGGGCGCCGGCGTCGGCCTGTTCAGCGTCGCCGGGCTGCTGGGCTTCTTCGCGCTCGCGACGCTCGTCACGACCGCGATCCTCGCCCTCGCGCTGGCCGTGCCGGCGTGGCTGTCCGCGCTGATCGTGGCGGTCGTGCTGCTGGCCGCCGCCGGTGTCGCGGCGCTGGTGGGCAAGAAGGAGGTCCAGCAGGCGACCCCGCCCGCACCGGAACGGACCATCGCGAGCGTCCGCGAGGACGTCGCCGCCGTCAAGGGAGGCCACGCATGAGCACCAACGGCACCAGCCCCGAGCAGATCGAGGCCGAGATCGCCCGCCAGCGCGAGGAGCTGGCCGCCACCGTCACGCAGCTGCAGTCGAAGCTCGACGTGAAGACCCGCGCCCAGCACCGGGCGCGCGAGCTGCGCGACCGCGCCACGACCGACTCCGGTCGCCCCCGCCCCGAAGTGGTGGCCGTGGCCGTCGCCGTCGTGGCCCTCACCGGCGTGCTCGTGTGGCGCCGTACCCGCTGACACCGACCGACAGGAGAACCCCATGGGCAAGCTGACCCTCATCGCCGCCGGTGCCGCCGGCTACGTCCTCGGCGCCCGCGCCGGCCGCGAGCGCTACGAGCAGATCGCCGACGGCGCAGCACGCGTGATGGGCAACCCGCGCGTGCAGTCCGCCAAGCAGCAGGCGCAGGACGTGGTCGCCGAGCAGGCGGTGGCGGCCAAGGACGCCGTCGTCGAGAAGGCGAAGGAGACCGCGTCGACAGCCGCGGACAAGGTACGCCGCGGCGACGGCGGCGCGCACAGCACCGGCCAGTCGTGGCCGGCCGACACCGCGGCGCCGCCGGCCTCCTGAGCGGCCGTCCGGGCAGCCCTCCGGGCAGTCCTCCCGGCAGGCGGCCGGTCGGGCACGATGGGCGCGTGACCGACCGGCTGCCGCACCCCGTCACGGGGGAGCTCTTCGACTCGCCCGTGCCACCGGGCACGGGCTGGCCCGAGGACCCCGCCCCCGCCGGCACGCCCGTCGCCCGCACCCGCGGGGGCGTGCGCAGGCTCGCCGCCGTCGGCGACCTCGACGAGCTCGAGGCCAGGGTCTCGGTCTGCTCAGCCTGCCCGCGGCTGGTCGCGTGGCGCGAGCAGGTCGCCCACGGCAAGCGGGCGGCGTACGCCGCGGAGCCCTACTGGGGCCGGCCGATCGCGGGGTGGGGCGACCCGGAGCCCAGGCTCCTCGTGGTCGGCCTGGCGCCGGCCGCGAACGGCGGGAACCGGACCGGCCGGATCTTCACCGGCGACCGCTCGGGCGACTGGCTCTTCGCCTCCCTGCACCGGGTCGGCCTGGCGACGCAGGCCACCAGCACCCACGCCGGCGACGGCCAGCGGCTGGTCGGCACCCGGATGGTCGCGGCGGTGCGGTGCGCCCCGCCGCTGAACAAGCCGACCACCGAGGAGCGGGACACCTGCGCGCCCTGGCTGGACGCCGAGCTGCGCCTGGTGTCCGGGTCGGTGCGGGTGGTCGTCGCGCTGGGCTCCTTCGGCTGGGCGGCAGCGCTGGCGGCGTACTCGCGGCTGGGTTGGCAGGTGCCGCGCCCGCGCCCACGGTTCGGCCACGGGGCCGAGGCCGTGCTCACCGGTCCCGACCACGAGGTGGTCCTGGTGGGCAGCTACCACCCGAGCCAGCAGAACACCTTCACCGGGCGGCTGACCGAGGAGATGCTGGACGACGTGCTCGGCCGGGCCGCGGACGCTGCGAGAATCCCCCGGACATGACGTCCCGCCGGCCCCCGTATCCCAATCGGCAGAGGAAGTCGCCTTAAAAGCGACCGAGTGTGGGTTCGAGTCCCACCGGGGGCACCACCGTCAGGTCGCGGCCACCGAGGTGGCGGCGGCCTGCGCCCGCCGGTACGCCATCACCGGCTGCCAGCGGTCGTGCAGCGTGGTGATCAAGCTGATCAGGGCCAGGAAGAAGACCGTGTTCCACGGGCTGCTGTCCGCCCCCGCGAGCCAGCGGGCCACCGCCACGATCCCGACGTTGACCAGCAGCCGGGCGAGGAACGCCAACCCTGTCGACTCGATGCTGCGGGCCCGCCGCGCGGCCGCGAGCGTGATCGCGGCGTTGAGCACCACGAAGGCGCCGATCGCGACGAACAGCTCGAGGTTGCTGGCGTGGATGCCCGGCAGCGTCTGGGCGTAGATGACCGAGATCAGGCCGAGGAGCACCACCTTCTCGACGGTGACCCAGGAGACGACCTTGCCCGACTCGGCCCGCCACGCGGCCTGCTCGGCGGCGGTGTCGATGGCCTCCGGGAGCGGGTCGGCCGTGAACCGCAGGCTCCAGTCGGGCTCGGGCAGCCGGGGGCGTACGACGAACCACAGGACGGCCGCCAGCAGCAGGATCAGCGAGATCAGCAGCGGCCACGCCCAGTCGTAGTCCCGCAACGTGTCGGTGACGTCGAGCTGCGCGACGTGCAGCCAGTACTCCTGCGGCAGCTTGATGAAGATCCAGATCAGCGCGGCCACGACCACCCAGTGCCGCAGCGAGACCCGCTTGGTCTGCCAGCGCGTCCGCCACCCCTCGTAGGCGATGAAGAAGTACTCGAAGGTGTTGGGGAAGATCAGCAGCAGCGCGCGCACCTGGCTCAGCTCGAACGCCACCACGCCCACCAGCCGGTAGAAGTACAGGAACCGGCCCACGTCGTACGCCGGCAGGTTGACCCAGTTGCGCAGCGTGGCCAGGTAGGCGATGGCGAGGTAGTAGACGTCCATCGCCTTGTCGTAGCCCTGGTAGCCCGGCGGGTCGTAGCCGAACATCTGGAAGATCGTCTGGTCCACCCCGTCGAGGACCAGGCACCCCACCACCGCGGGCAACGGGTAGCGCGGGATCAGCAGGGGCAGCAGGAACCGGGCGCCGACGACGGCGACGAAGACGTAGTCGACACCACTCATGGTCGGAGTGTGGCGGTGGCGGGGGCGGTCGCGCAGGGTCCTACGTCACTTGTGGGAACCCCTGAGGCCACTGGGACGTTGGAACCGGTGGACCCTCCTAGGATGGGTCCAGTGAGACGAGCCGTCAGGGAGACGGTCGCCCCGGCCTCCAAGGAGGAGACCATGCAGAGCAACAACCCGGTGTTCCGGCGCTCGGAGGAGTTCAACCGCCCCGGCGCGAACGCCTACGGCAACCAGACCTACGCCGGGAACGGCACCGCCTACCCGGGCTACGGCCAGCAGGGCTACACCGACCCGTCGACGTGGGGCACCGGCACGCCCGGCGCGCCCACCACCACCTCGGCACCGATGACGGTGGACTCGGTCGTACAGAAGACCGCGTTCGCGCTTGGCACGGTCATCGTGTTCGCGCTGGCGACGTGGATCATGACGCCCGCGATCGACACCACCACCACGGCCGAGGACCTCGGTGGCCTCTACGCCGCCGTCACGATCGGCGCCCTCGGTGCCTTCGTGCTGTCGATGGTGAACTCCTTCAAGCGCGTGATCAGCCCGGCCCTGGTGCTGGCGTTCTGCGCGCTCGAGGGCATCGCGCTGGGTGGCATCAGCAAGGTCTTCGACGCCCAGTTCGGTGACAGCGTCGTGTCGGGTGCGGTGATCGGCACCTTCGCGGCCTTCGCGGGCACGCTCGCGGCGTACAAGGTGTTCGACATCAAGGTCGGCAACAAGTTCCGCATGATGGTGATGGCCGCCGTGTTCGGCATGGTCGGCCTGAGCCTGATGGAGCTGGTTCTCGGCATGTTCGGCGCCCAGCTGGGCCTGTTCGGGTTCGGCGGCCTCGGCCTGCTGACCGCGATCGCCGGCCTGGTCCTCGGTGTGTTCATGCTGGTGCTGGACTTCGACTTCGTCGAGCAGGGCGTGGCCAACCGGATCCCCGAGCGGGAGTCGTGGCGCGCGGCCTTCGCGATGACCGTGAGCCTGGTCTGGATCTACACCAACCTGCTGCGCCTGCTGGCGATCTTCAGCCAGGACTGACCCACGCACTCCGGCCCCGCAACGGTCGGTGCAGGAACGAAGGCCCCGGACACCTGTCCGGGGCCTTCGTCACGTCACCACCGTCGAGCAGACCGCCGTCGGGTCACGACGCGGGCGGACCGGGCACCGTCCGGTCGGCGCCCTCCGGCTCGCTGTCGTGGTCGTCGTGGACCTCGGGAGCCTCGCCGGGCGTCTCCGGGTGGCGCCGGCGGTGGCGCAGCTCGACCCAGAGGCCGCGCACACCGCGGCGTGAGCCGCCCACCTCGGTGCCGTCGAGCTCGGTGCCCGGGTTGTTGACCGCCTGCACGGCCGCCGCGACGATCGGCAGCACGCCCTCGCCGCGGAACGCCTCGGGCTGCGCCTCGTCCTCCGGGATCAGGTCCAGCGCGGCCAGCGTGGAGGGCAGCAGCACCGTCACCAGCGACCGGTAGCCGTCGGCGGATGGGTGGAACTGGTCCGGCCCGAACAGGATCGCGGGCGCGGCGGCGAACTCGGGCCCCAGGATCGAGCCGAGCGAGACCGTGCGGCCCCCCTCCTCGACCACGGCGATGGTCTGCGCGGCGGCGAGCCGCCGGGACCAGGCACGGGCGACCTGCTTGAGCGGGGGAGCGATCGGCTTGATCGTCCCGAGGTCCGGGCAGGTGCCCACGACCACGGCCACGCCGGCCTCGCGGAGCCGGCGTACTCCCTCGGAGAGCTGGCGCACCGAGTGGGAGGGGAGCACCGTGTGGGTGACGTCGTTGGCGCCGATCAGGATCACCGCCACGTCCGGCTCGATCGGCAGCGCCCGCTCGATCTGGGCCGCGAGGTCGGAGGTCTGGGCACCGACGACGGCGAACTCACGCAGGTGCACCCGCCGGTCGGCCCGCTCGGCGAGACCGCTGGCCAGCAGCGCGCCCGGGGTCTCCTCGACCCGGTCGACGCCGTACCCCGCCGCGCTCGAGTCGCCGAGCAGGGCCACCTTGATCGCCGGCCCGGGGCGG
Organism: Nocardioides sp. GCM10023255; assembly: GCF_042653125.1. Classification (NCBI taxonomy): domain Bacteria; kingdom Bacillati; phylum Actinomycetota; class Actinomycetes; order Propionibacteriales; family Nocardioidaceae; genus Nocardioides; species Nocardioides sp. GCM10023255. The sequence goes on along the minus strand of NZ_JBHSHU010000002.1, from coordinate 152,643 downwards.
CCGCGGCCGTACCAGCCGGTGGCGTCCGGCGGCGGCTCCTCGCGGATCACGCCGATGGTGCGCCGGGCCAGCTTCGCCTCGAGAGTCAGCACGCCGAAGAGCCCGGCGCCGAGCGCGGACAGGCCGCCACCACCGAAGGCGGCGGCGGACGCGAGCTTGCGAGCGGCACCGGCTTTCCCCACGCCCTCACCTTACGGAAGCGACCGAGACGGGGTTCCGCGGGCGGCGCGACGTGCCGGTTATTGGGGGGTTGGCCACACCGCGCAATAGATTGGCCGGATGCAGTACGTGAACTCTCTCCTCGACCTCATCGGCAACACCCCGCTGCTGAGGCTCTCGCGGTCCCTCGCCACCCCCGACGGACCCTCGTTCGACGACTCCTCCGACCAGCCCGGCAAGGGCCCGCTGGTGCTGGCCAAGGTTGAGTACCTCAACCCCGGTGGCTCCGTGAAGGACCGCATCGCGACCCGCATGATCGAGGCCGCGGAGGCGTCCGGCGCGCTGCAGCCCGGCGGCACGATCGTGGAGCCGACGTCCGGCAACACCGGCGTCGGCCTGGCGATGGTGGCCCAACGACGAGGCTACAAGTGCATCTTCGTCTGCCCTGACAAGGTCAGCGAGGACAAGCGCAACGTGCTCAAGGCGTACGGCGCCGAGGTCGTCGTCTGCCCCACGGCGGTCGCCCCCGAGCACCCGGACTCCTACTACAACGTCTCCGACCGGCTCGCCTCGCAGCCGGGCGCCTGGAAGCCCGACCAGTACTCCAACCCGAACAACCCCCGCTCGCACTACGAGACCACCGGGCCGGAGATCTGGGCGCAGACCGAGGGGCGGATCACCCACTTCGTCTGCGGCGTCGGCACCGGCGGCACGATCAGCGGCATCGGGCGCTACCTCAAGGAGCAGAACCCTGACGTCAAGATCATCGGCGCCGACCCGGCCGGCTCGGTCTACTCCGGCGGCTCCGGCCGGCCCTACCTCGTCGAGGGGGTGGGCGAGGACTTCTGGCCCGAGACCTACGACCGGACCGTCGCGGACCGGATCATCGAGGTCTCCGACGCCGACTCGTTCGCGTTCACGCGCCGGCTCGCCCGCGAGGAGGCGCTGCTGGTCGGCGGCTCGTCCGGCATGGCGGCGTACGCCGCGAAGCAGCTCGCGCTGGAGCTGGCCGGCACCCCCGAGGGCGAGAACGCCGTGATCGTGGTGCTGCTGCCCGACTCCGGCCGCGGCTACCTCACCAAGGTGTTCAACGACGAGTGGCTGGCGCAGTACGGCTTCCCGGTCGAGGGGACCGAGGGCGACGAGCAGACCGTCGGCGACGTGCTGCGCGGCAAGGACGGCCGGCTGCCCGACCTGGTCCACACCCACCCCGCGGAGACGATCGCCGAGGCGGTGCACATCCTGCAGGAGTACGGCGTCTCGCAGATGCCGGTCGTCCGCGCGGAGCCCCCGATCGTGGCCGCCGAGGTGGCGGGCTCGGTCTCCGAGCGCGCCCTGCTCGACGCGCTCTTCGCCGGCACCGCCAAGCTGACCGACCCGGTCGAGGAGCACATGTCGGCCGCGCTGCCGACGATCGGCTCCTCCGAGCCCGCGAGCGCCGCGGTGAAGATGCTGGAGTCCGCCGACGCGGTGCTCGTCCACGAGGACGGCAAGCCGGTCGGCGTGCTCACCCGCCAGGACCTGCTGGCGTTCCTCGCCCGCACCTGACCGGAGGTCGAGTCGGCGCAACCTCGCGCGAAATACCCGTCGAGTCGGCGCAAGCTCGTCAGCACCTGACGAGCTTGCGCCGACTCGACGCTTTTCGGGCCTGCACTTGCGCCGACTCGACGTTGTCACCCGGTCACACGGGACCTTGGTCCTCCGAGGACGTTGCCTCGGTCCCGCCTGATGGTTGCCTCCGGCCGGTCCGGGGCGTCCGGTGAGTCTCTTAACGTCGAGACATCTCACCCGTGCGTCCCGGCCCAGGAGTCTTCGTGGATCCCCTCGACATCGCCCGCTGGCAGTTCGGCATCGTCACCGTCTACCACTTCCTCTTCGTGCCGATCACGATCGGCCTCTCGGCGATCGTGGCGGGCTACGAGACGGCGTGGGTGCGCACCCGCAACCCGCACTGGCTGCGGCTGACGAAGTTCTTCGGCAAGCTCTTCCTGATCAACTTCGCCATCGGTGTGGTGACCGGCATCGTGCAGGAGTTCCAGTTCGGGATGAACTGGAGCGACTACTCGCGGTTCGTCGGCGACATCTTCGGGGCGCCACTGGCCATCGAGGGCCTGCTGGCCTTCTTCCTCGAGTCCACGTTCCTGGGGCTGTGGATCTTCGGCTGGGACCGGCTCTCGCCGCGCCTGCACGCGAGCTGCATCTGGATCGTGCACGTCGGCACGCTGCTCTCGGCGTACTTCATCCTCGCGGCCAACTCCTGGATGCAGCACCCGGTCGGCTACGAGTTCAACCCCGACACCGGCCGTGCCGAGCTGCACGACTTCGCGGCCGTGCTGTTCAACAAGGTCCAGCTGGTGACCTTCCCGCACGTCGTGCTCTCGGCCTACCTCACCGGCGCCGCGTTCGTGGTCGGCGTGGCCTTCTGGTCGATGATGCGCCGCGGCCTGGGCGACGACGACCGGAGCATGTACCGCCGGGCCGTCCGCACCGGCGCTGCGGTGGCCCTGGTGGCCGGTCTCGGCGTCGCGGTCACCGGTGACATCCAGGGCAAGATCATGACCGAGGTCCAGCCGATGAAGATGGCGGCGGCCGAGGCGCTCTACGACACCGAGGACACGGCGGGCTTCTCGCTCGTCACGATCGGCAGCCTCAGCGGCGACGAGGAGAAGTTCGCGATCAAGGTGCCCGGCCTGCTGTCCTTCCTCGCGACCGGCCACACCGACGGCACGGTCGAGGGCATCAACCAGCTGCGCGCGGAGTACCAGAAGACGTACGGCGAGGACCCGGGCGCGACGTACTACTCGCCGGGTGACTACACCCCGGTCATCCCGGTCACCTACTGGAGCTTCCGGCTGATGATCGGCCTGGGCCTGCTGGCCGCGGCCGGCGCCGCGCTGATCCTCTGGGTGACCCGCAAGGGCCGGGTGCCGTCCGGCCGCGCCTGGGTGTGGCTGGCCGTCGCCATGCCGCTGCTCCCGGTCGCGGCGAACTCCTTCGGCTGGATCTTCACCGAGATGGGCCGGCAGCCGTGGGCGGTCTTCGGGCTGATGACGACGTCCAGCGCCGTCTCCCCGGGGGTCGGGGCCGGCACGGTGCTGACCTCGCTGATCGCCTACACGCTCGTCTACGCGGTGCTCGCCGTGGTCGAGGTGGGCCTGGTCCTCAAGTACGTCCGGGCCGGGGCAGAGCCCACGCCCGAGGACACCGGACCGACGGACACCCCCGACCGCCCGCTGGCGTTCGCCTACTGAGGAGGGACGACCATGGAGCTCACCACCGTCTGGTTCTGCCTGATCGCCGTCCTCTGGATCGGCTACTTCTGCCTCGAGGGCTTCGACTTCGGCGTCGGGATGCTGCTGCCGATCCTGGCCTCCGACGACCGCGAGCGCCGGGTGCTGATCAACACGATCGGCCCGGTGTGGGACGGCAACGAGGTCTGGCTGCTGGTCGCCGGCGGCGCCACGTTCGCGGCGTTCCCGGAGTGGTACGCCACGCTGTTCAGCGGGTTCTACCTGCCGCTGCTGCTGATCCTGCTGGCGCTGATCGTCCGCGGCGTCGCGTTCGAGTACCGCGCCAAGCGCCCCGAGGCCGCGTGGCGGGCCCGCTGGGACCTGGCCATCATCATCGGCTCCTACGTGCCGGCGGTGCTGTGGGGCGTCGCGTTCGCCAACATCCTGCGCGGGGTGCCGATCGACGCCGACCTGGAGTACACGGGCGGCTTCTTCAACCTGCTGAACCCCTACGCGCTGCTCGGCGGGCTCACCACCGCGCTGCTGTTCCTGACCCACGGGGCGATGTTCGTGGCGCTCAAGACCGACGGCCGGATCCGGCACGAGGCGCGCAGCCTGGCGGCACGCTTCGGCGTGCTGGCCGCCGCGGTGGCGGTGGCGTTCCTCTTCTGGACCCAGGTCGACACCGGCAACCTCGGCTCCGGGCTGCTGTTCGTCGCCGCAGCAGCGGCGCTGGTGGCGAGCCTGGTGGCCATCGGTGCGGCCAGGGAGGGCTGGGGCTTCGCAGGCACGTTCGTGACGATCGCGCTTGCGGTGGCCGGGCTGTTCGTCGCGCTGTTCCCCGACGTGATGCCCTCGTCGCTGGCCGACGGGACCAGCCTGACGACTACCAACGCCGCCGCCACGGCGTACACGCTCAAGATCATGACGGTCGTCGCCGTGGTCTTCACGCCGCTGGTGCTGGCCTACCAGGGCTGGACGTACTGGGTGTTCCGGCGCCGGATCGCGGTGCACCACATCCCGGAGACACCCGCGCAGGTGCCGGCTCGGTGAGGCCCGGCGACCCGCGCGTACGCCGCCAGCTGCGGCCGGCGCGTCGCGAGCTGTCCGGGGTGGTGGCCGGCGGCGCCCTCGGCAGCCTGCTGGTGATCGCCCAGGCCTGGGTGGTCACCGGCCTGGTCGTGGCCGCCGTTCACGACCCGCTGGACCGCGCCGAGCTCGGGCGCTGGGCATTGGCCACGGTGGCCGTGCTCGCGGCCCGGGCAGCGACCGGGTGGGGCGTGGACCTGCTCGCCGCCCGGGCGGCCGCCGTCGTCGGCAACGACCTGCGCCGCCGGCTGGTGCGGGCGGTCCTGCGCCGGGCAGGCACGACCGAGGCGTCGGGGGAGCTCTCGGTCCTCGCCACCCGCGGCGTCAGCGCCGCCGAGCCCTACCTCACCCGCTACCTGCCCGCCCTCGTGCTCGCCGCCTTCCTCCCGGCGCTCACTGTGGTCGCGATCGCCACCCAGGACCTGCTGAGCGCGCTGATCGTGGCGTGCACCCTGCCGCTGGTCCCGGTCTTCGGGGCCCTCGTGGGCCTCGCCACCCGCGACCGCGCCGAGTCGCAGTGGCGGGCCCTGGCCTCCCTGTCCGGGCACTTCCTCGACGTCGTGCGCGGGCTGCCCACCTTGGTGGCGTTCCGTCGCGCCGAGGCGCAGTCGGGCACCATCCGCGCGGTCACCGACCGCTACCGCCGGGCCAGCCTGGGCACGCTCCGGCTGGCCTTCGCGTCCTCGGCCGTGCTGGAGCTGGTCGCCACCCTCTCGGTCGCGCTGGTGGCCGTGGTGGTGGGCGTCCGGCTCGCCGCCGGGGGCCTCGGGCTGCACACGGCCCTGCTGGTGCTGCTGCTGGCTCCCGAGGCGTACTGGCCGCTGCGGCGGGTCGGCGCCGAGTTCCACGCCTCAGCCGAGGGTGTCGCCACCTTCGAGGCGGTCAGCGCGCTGGTGGACGGGACCCCGGACGAGCCCGGCACCGCTGCCGCCGGTCCACTCGAGGTCAGGGACCTGACCGTCGTGCACCCCGGGCGGGTCACCCCCGCCCTCACCGCCTTCGGCGCCGACCTGCCCCAGCGGGGCGTCACGTTGCTGACCGGGCCGTCGGGCTGCGGCAAGACCACGCTCCTCTCGGTACTCGCCGGGCTGGTCCCGCCGACGAGCGGCACCGTGTGCGCCGGTGGCCTGCCGGTCGGGGGCGACGCATGGCGCCGCCGGGTCGCCTGGCTGCCGCAGCGGCCGGTCTTCGTCACCGGCAGCATCGCCGACAACCTGCGCCTCGCCGCTCCCGGGGCGACCGACGACCGGCTGTGGGACGCCCTGCGCCGGGTCGCCCTCGAGGAGCGGATCCGCTGCCTGCCCCGCCGCCTGGACGAGACCGTCGGTGAGGACGGCGCGGGCCTGTCGGCGGGGGAGCGGGCCCGGCTCGCCCTCGCGCGGGTGGTGCTCGCCGAGCGGCCCTGGGTGCTGCTGGACGAGCCGACCGCCCACCTCGACGAGCTGACCGAGCAGGTCATCGTGGACACCGTGGCCGAGCTCGGCCGCACCAGCAGCGTCGTCGTGGTCAGCCACCGGCCGGCGATGGCCGAGGTGGCCGACCGCGTCCTGGTCCTGACCCCGCCCCCCGTGCCCGACCGTCCCGTTGCGACCCCAGCGCCCACCGGCTCGCGGGCAGCGAGTGCGCCGAGCCCCGTCGCCGACCCGGAGCCCCCTGCCCCGGCGGCGTCGAGTCGTGCGCTGCTGGGCAGCACCGTGGTGGGCGCTCTCGCGTCCGCCTCCGGCGTCGCGCTCACCGCCACGGCGGGCTGGCTGATCGTGCAGGCCTCGACCCGGCCGCCGGTGCTGACCCTGCTCGTCGCGGTCGTGGCGGTGCGCGCCTTCGGGCTGGCCCGGCCGGTGCTCCGGTACGTCGAGCGGATCCGCTCCCACGACGTCGCCCTGCGGCTGCTGGCGCAGCGCCGGGTGCAGGTGTACGACGCCCTCGTTCCGCTCACCCCCGGCCGTCTCGGCCGTCGTCGCGGTGACCTGCTGGCGTCCGTGGTGGACGACGTCGACAGCGTCGTCGACCGCGAGCTGCGGGTCCGGATGCCGGTGCGCGGCTTCGTCCTCGTGGCCCTCGCGGCCACGGTCCTCGCGACCGTCCTGCTCCCGGTGGCGGGCCTGGTCGTCGGTGCCACCTGCCTGGTCGGCGGCGCCACGGCGTACCTGCTCGCCCGCACCGGCGCCGGCCGGGCCGAGCGGGACGCCGTGGACCGTCGGGCGCTGCTCTCCGAGCGGGTCGTCGAGGTCACCCAGGTCGCCCCCGAGCTCGCGATGTGGCAGGCGGAGGCGGCCGCGACCGGGACCGTCGTGGCCGCCAGCGAGGGCCTGACCTCGGCCGCGGCCCGGGCCGCCGGCTGGTCGGCCGCCGCGCGGGCGGTCGTGCTGCTCGCCGTGGGTCTCGGCGTCGCGGCCACCGCGGTGCTCGGTGCCCCCGCGGCCGCCGACGGCGTGCTCACCGCTCCGCTCCTCGCGCTGCTGGTGCTGCTCCCGCTGGCCCTCGGCGACGTCGCGCTGCCGCTGGCCGACTCCGGTGCGCTGGCCGCCCGCACCGCGGCGGCCGAGCGCCGGCTCGGCGACCTCGAGGCGATGGCCCCGGCGGTGACCGGGCCGGTGGCGCCCCTCCCGGCCACCCCCGCGCACGGGGTCGACGTGGTCGGGGTGCTCGCCGGCTGGGGGGACACACCCGCGCTGCGCAACCTCTCGCTCGCGCTCGCCGACGGGGAGCGGGTCGCGGTGGTCGGCCCGTCCGGCTCCGGCAAGAGCACGCTCGCCGCGCTGCTGCTGCGCTTCGTCGACCCCTGGCGCGGGACGGTCGCGCTGGGCGGCGTACCCCTGCGCCACCTCGCGCTGGACGACGTACGCCGTCAGGTCGGTCTCGTCGACGACGACCCGCACGTCTTCGCCACCACGCTGGTGGAGAACGTGCGGCTGGCCCGGCCCGGTGCCGGTGACGACGAGGTCGAGGGCGCCCTCCGGCAGGCGCGCCTGGGGCCCTGGCTCGACGGCCTCCCGGACGGCCTGCACACCTGGGTCGGCGACGGCAAGGCTGCGGTCTCCGGCGGCGAACGGGCGCGGATCGGCCTGGCGCGCTCGCTGCTCGCCGACCAGCCGGTGCTCGTGCTCGACGAGCCGACGGCCCACCTCGACCACGCCACCGCCGAGGAGCTCGCGCGGGAGGTGCTGGCCGATGCGCGCGCCGGTGGACCCGTGGCGCGGAGCGTGGTCTGGATCACGCATGGCACTGTGGGACTCGACCGTGTCGACCGGGTCCTGGACATCACCGAGTGCGGGGACACGGCGACGGCTCTCCCCGGCAGACTGAGGACAGGTGGCACGTGGACGTAGACAATGAGGACATGACCGAAACCGGACCCATCCGCGTGTACCTCCTGGACGACCACGAAGTGGTGCGTCAGGGGCTGCGCTTCCTGCTCGAGGCCGCCGGCGACATCGAGGTGGTCGGGGAGTCCGGGTCCGCCGAGGACGCGGCGCACCGCATCCCCGCGCTGCGACCGCACGTCGCCGTGCTCGACGCCCGGCTGCCGGACGGCTCCGGGATCGAGGTGTGCCGCTCGATCCGTGCGGTCGACCCGTCGATCAACGCGCTGATCCTCACGTCGTACGACGACGACGAGGCGCTGTTCGCGGCGATCATGGCCGGGGCGGCCGGCTACGTGCTCAAGGAGATCAAGGCATCGGACCTGATCAGCGCGGTGCGCCACGTCGCGGGCGGGAACTCGCTGATCGACCCCACCCTGACCTCACGGGTGCTCGAGCGGGTGCGCAACGGCCCCGCGACCGCGCCCGAGCTCGCCGAGCTGACCGACCAGGAGCTCAAGCTGCTCGGCTTCATCGCCGAGGGGCTGACCAACCGCCAGATCGGCGAGCGGATGTACCTCGCCGAGAAGACGGTGAAGAACTACGTCTCCAGCATCCTGGCCAAGCTCGGCCTCGAGCGCCGGACCCAGGCCGCCGTGCTCGCCGCCAAGCTCCTGGACCCGGCTCCGGACTCGACGCGGTAGCCCACGCGCCCTCGTGGGCGGTGAGTGGGCCACCGTTTCCTTGAGCTGATCGGTGGCCTGCTGACCGCTGGCTCTCGGGTGGTCGGCCGGGCGGTGCGGGGCCACTGTCTCCGCGCGCCGGTCGGTGGCCTGCTCGCCGCCCACGCCCCGGTCCGCCCCCGGTCTCAGGTCCCCCCGACGGGTGACCATGGGCAGGCCACCGGGTGACGTAGCGCTCTGCCGTGGGGACCGGCCGCGGCGGGATCCTCGGGGGGACGATCCGATCCCAGGAGGCCCTCATGAGCGTGATCCACCACCGCCGGCACGTGGCCGGCGACACCCCGGCGATGACGTCCGCCGCGGACATCCAGGCACCGGGTCGACGCCAGGCGCTCGCCGCCCGTCGCACGGTCGCCACCCTGCGCATCGCGTTCGGCTTCACGTTCCTGTGGGCGTTCTTCGACAAGCTCCTGGCCCTCGGCTACCACACCGGGTACGACCAGCAGGGCAACCTCGACCGCTTCGGTGACGCCGCGTGGATCCACGGGGGCAGCCCGACCGAGGGCTTCTTGAAGTTCGGGGCCGACGGTCCGTTCGAGGGCTTCTACCACTCCATCGCGGGCGCCGCCTGGGCCGACTGGCTGTTCATGCTCGGCCTGCTCGGGGTCGGTGTGGCGCTGACCCTGGGCGCCGGGATGCGGATCGGAGCGGCGGCCGGGGCCGTGATGTACGTGATGATGTGGACCGTCGTGCTGCCCCCGGAGAACAACCCCCTCATCGACGAGCACGTCCTCGGCGCGATCACCGTCGTGGCACTTGCCCTGCTGAACGCCGGCGACACCTGGGGGCTGGGCCGCTGGTGGTCGCGGACCGAGCTGGTCCGCAAGCACTCCGTCCTGCGCTGAGATCCAGCGGTACGACGCCACGGCCACCCGCGCACGCGGGTGGCCGTCGGCACGCCAGGGACCCGGTCGAGCCCAGGTCGAGCCCAGGGCCCCGACGAGCTCATCGAGCGGCCAGTGGGACCCGCCACTCCAGGACGGTGCCCCGAGGCTCGTGGGGCCGGACCTCGAGCTCGCCGCCCAGGTCGCCCGCGCGGTCCCGGACGTTGCGCAGGCCGCTCTCGGCCACCTCGTGGCCCAACCCGACGCCGTCGTCCTCGACGACGAGCCGCAGCTCGTTGTCCGCGACGTGCAGCGCGACGGCGGCCGATCCTGCGCGGGCGTGCCGGACGACGTTGGAGACCGCCTCGCGCACCACCGGCAGCAGCTGCTCGCGCACCTGGTCCGGCACAGCGGTGTCGACCGGCCCGCTGGTGCGGACCGCGGGGGTGAACCCCAGCGCGGGGGCGTACTCCCGCACGACCGCGCGCAGCTCGGCCCGCAGCGAGCCGGCCGTGTGGTGCTGGAGCTCGAAGATGGTCCCGCGGATGTCGCGGATGGTCAGGTCGAGGTCGGACACCGCCTGCTCCAGACGGCTCGCGAGCTCCGGGTTCTCCGCGACCATCGCGGTGCCCTGCAGCCGCAGCCCGGTGGCGAAGAGCCGCTGGATGACGGTGTCGTGGAGGTCGCGGGCGATCCGCTCACGGTCGGAGATCACCGCCAGCTCCTCGCGCTCGGCGTACGCCGTGACCCGGTCCAGCGCGAGCGCCGCCTGGTCGGCGAACGACGCCAGCAGCTCGCGCTCGTCCACGTGCGCGGGGAGAGGGTCCCCCTCGACGAGGGTGACGAGCACCGCCGAGGCGGACAGGTGCGCCCGGAGCGGGATCGCCGTCGCGGTGAGCCCCTCGGACCGCAGCTCGACGATCTCCTGCCCCCGGTCGAGCTCCATCAGCATGGCGACCCGCTCGAGGACCCGCTGCACGCGCGCGTCGCTCGGGTCGGTCGTCGTGGTGGTGGCGCCGTCCCGCGTGATCACGGCGGTCGCGAGCGCGCCCGACACCGACGCGACCGTCCGGGTCACCCAGTGGAGAGCGCTCGCCGTGTCGATCGGGGGTTCCAGGGCGTCGGCCAGCTCGGCCGAGGCCTCGAGCCACTGGCGGTGCCGCTCGCTGCGCCCGTAGGCGCGGGCGTTCTCGATCACGAAGCCGGCCGCGGTCGCGAGGCCGCGGACCAGGAGCTCGTCGCGCTGGGTGAACCCCGTGCCGCCGGCCTTCTCGGTCAGGTAGAGGTTGCCGAACACCGTGCCCCGGATCCGGACCGGTACGCCCAGGAACGAGGACATCGGGGGATGACCCGGTGGGAAGCCGAAGGACTCGGGGTGGGCGGTGAGGTCCTCGAGCCGGATCACCTCCGGGTGCTCGATCAGCAGGCCGAGGATGCCGCGCCCGTGGGGCAGGTCACCGATCCGGGCGCGCTGCTGCTCGTCCAGGCCGGTCGTGATGAACTCGACCAGGCCCCGGCCGTCGGGGCCGACGACGCCCAGCGCGCCGTACCGGGCGCCGGTCAGCTCGCTGGCCGCCTCGACGATGCGGGTGAGCACCGCGTGCAGGTCGAGGTCGGAGGAGATCGCGACCACGGCCTCGAGGAGGGCCTGGGCGGCACCGGGCAGCCCGGCGTCGTCCTCGGAGGGTAGCGGGAGGTCCACGACGGGCGCCGTCATCGGGGGCTCCTCAGCTGCCGGGGGACCCCGGCGTCGACCAGCGGGCCGGTGGCCAGGCGGGCCTTGATGTCGACCAGCACGCAGCCGTCGGGGCCGGCGACGACCGGGTTCAGGTCGAGCTCGGCGAGCTGCGGCACGTCGACGGCGAGGGCGCCCAGCGAGGTGAGCAGGTCCACCAGCCCCTCGACGTCCGCCGCCGGTCCACCCCGGTAGCCCTCCAGCAGCGGCCAGATGCGCAGCGAGCGCAGCGCCCGGGCGGCGTCGGACCGGCTCACCGGCGGCACCAGGAACGCCCGGTCGTCCCACAGGTCAGTGGCGACGCCGCCGGCCGCGACCATGACCAGCGGCCCGAACCCCGGGTCGCGCACGATGCCGAGCGCCACCTCCACGCCGGACACGACGGGCTGGACGAGGACGGGCACGTCGTCGTGGCCCAGCTGGGACTCGAAGTCCCGGGCCGCCCCCAGCACCTCGAACGCCGACTGCAGGCCCACCCGGACGAGTCCGCGGTCGGTCTTGTGGACGACCCGCTGGTCGGCGACCTTCACCGCGACGGGGAAGCCGGTCCGCCCGGCGGCGGTCGAGGCGGCGAGGGGGCTGTGCACCAGCGTGCCGAGCGGGTGCAGCCCGTAGGGACCCAGCAGGTCGTCGACCTGCTCGACCGAGAGCCAGCCGTCATCGGTCGCGGTCGTGGCGACCAGGTCGTCGGCCACCCACCGTGCGTGCGCGGCCACCTGCTCGTCGGTCGACACCGGCTCGTCGCGCGGGACGCGCAGCCACGCGGCGTACGCGCTCGTGTGGCTGAGCGCCCGGACGGCGGAGGTCGCCGAGTCCAGGACGGTGATGCCCGGCAGGTCGGCGCGGCGAGCGTCGAGACCGCCCATGGGCACCAGCAGCAGGGGCTTGCCGGGGTGGGCCGCGCGGCAGCGGGCCAGCGCCGCGAGCACCGGCCCCGGGTCGGTGACGTTGGTGCGGACCAGCAGCACCAGCACCGCGTCCACCTCGTCGGAGTCCAGCAGCGCCGTGGTGATCGCGGCGACGGCCTCCGCGTCGGCCCCGGCACCGGCGTCCACCGGGTTGCCGTCGCCGGCGGTCCCGGTGACGTGGCGCGCGATCAGCCCGCGCAGCGGTGCCGACAGCTCGGGGACGACGAGGCCGCAACGGTCCGCCTCGTCGGCGGCGAGCACGCCGAGGCCCCCGGCGTTGCTGACGACCGCGACCCGGGGTCCCTCGGGGAGCCCCTGCTCGGCCAGCAGCAGCGCGGTCTCGGCCATCTCCTCGGCGCTGCGGCAGCCGATCACACCGGCCTGCGCGAACAGCGCGTCGACCCCCACACCGGGCGTCGTCGCCGCGGCCGTGTGCGAGGCCCCGGCACGCCGGCCGCCCGCCGAGCGGCCACCCACGACCGCCAGCAGCGGCTTGTGCTCGGCGAAGCGCCGAGCGACGCGGGCGAACTTGGGGGCGTTGCCGAAGGACTCCAGGTAGAGCGCGGCCGCGGCCACCCGCGGGTCGTCGCGCCAGGCGGCCAGCAGGTCGTTGCCCGAGACGTCCGCCTTGTTGCCCAGCGAGACGAAGCTGCCGATGCCCAGGCCGAGATCCCGGGCCACGTCGATGAGGGCGATGCCGACCCCGCCGGACTGCGAGGCGATCGCCAGCCCGCCGGGCGGGGGCACCTCGGGGCTGAAGGTGGCGTTGAGCCGCACGTCGGGGTGGTTGGACATCAGCCCCAGGCAGTTGGGTCCGACCAGCCGCATGCTGTGGTCGCGCGCCACCCGCAGCACCTCGCGCTGGATGCCGGCGCCGACGCGGCCCAGCTCCTCGAAGCCGGAGGAGATGACCACCGCCGCAGAGACGCCGGCCGTGGCGGCGTCCTGGATCGTGGCGGGCACCCGCTCGGCGGGGACGGCCACGACGAGCAGGTCGACGTGCCAGGGGACCTCGGTGACGCTGCGGTACGCCGGCACGCCGTCGACCTCGGTCGCCTGGGGGTGCACGACGCACAGGTCGCCGGCGTACCCGCCGGCCACGATCGACCGCAGCACCGCCGCCCCGACGCCGCTCCCGTCGCGGCGCACGCCGGTGACGGCGACCGTCCGCGGGTAGAGCAGGGGCGCCAGCGAGTGCGCCTCGGAGACCGCCTCGCGCTCGTCGGCGGCCGTCACCGCGCGGGCCGAGGCGGTGGTGCCCATCTGCACGTGCACGGTGCCCATCTCGGTGTGCCGGGCGATCTCGAAACCGGCGTCGAGGAAGACGTGCAGCATGCCGGTGTTCTCCAGGAGGACCTCGGCCACGAAGCGGCGTACGCCCTGGTTGCGGGCCGCGGCCGCGAGGTGCTCCAGCAGCAGGCTGCCGACGCCGCGTCCGCGCAGCGCGTCGGCGACCAGGAAGGCCACCTCGGCCTCGTCGGGCCCGACCCGCTCGGCGGTCGCGAGCGCCACGATGCGGTCCCGGACCGTGGCCACCAGGCAGGCGACGGTGTCGGCGCCGCCGCCGTCGAACAGGTGGGCGACGTAGTCGTGCCCCGCCCGCCGGCTGGTGGCGAAGAAGCGCATCCGCAGGCTGACGTCGGAGGCCTCCTCGTGGAGGGCCTCCAGGCCGGGGCGGTCCTCGGGCCGCACCGCCCGGACGACGGCGACGGTGCCGTCGGCGAGCAGCACGTCGGCCGCCGGCGGGCCGGCCACGGGGCCGGTCCGGGTGAGCCCGCCCGCCCGCGCACGCGAGGGCCGAGACGCAGGGTGCACGGTCATGCCGCGATCCTGCGTGTTCGGGGCTGGGGTGCCACAGGGCCGTTGTGCCCCGCCTGCGGGGGCCGTCGGCCCTGCCGGGAGCGGGCCCCGGGCCGCTGTCCTTGGAGCGGGGCAGGAGCCGGAGCGGGACCTCCGGGGAGCGACTGTCGCCGACGGACCGGAGGAGGCCCGATGTTGGTGCGTGAGCTGATGAGCAGCCCGGCGGTCACGGTGCCCCCGGACGCATCGGTCAAGGAGGCGGCCCGGCTGCTCACCGAGCACGGCATCACGGCCCTGCCGGTGGTGGACGAGCAGGGAGTCCTGGTCGGCGTGGTGAGCGAGGCCGACGTCCTGCGCGACAGCGTGCTGCCCGACCCCCGGGCGCACGAGCGCCCCGCGCACGTCTCGTCCGGCGTCGTGGGTGCCCGGGTCGCGGACGCGATGAGCCACTTCCCGCTCAGCGTCCGCTCCGACGCCGACGTGGCGGTCGCCGCCGAGCTGATGGGCGGCACCGCCGTGAAGAGCCTGCCCGTCGTCGACCGGGGCGTCGTGGTCGGCGTGCTCAGCCGGCGCGACATCGTGGCGGTGCTGGCGCGCAGCGACGCGCGCATCGAGGCCGAGGTCGACGAGCTGCTGCGGTCGGCCGGTCTCGAGGCGCAGGTCGACGTGACCGACGGGGTGGTCGTCCTCGACGGACCCGACGAGCCGCACCAGCAGGAGACGGCCCGGGTCCTGGCCAGCACGGTGCAGGGCGTGGTCGGCGTGCGCTTCGGGCCGCGGCCGGCGTCCCGCGCCTGACCGCCGCCCGACCCGACCCGGCACTCCGGGCGCCGCTCCTAGAGCGTGCGTCCCACCGGCATCCGGGAGAGCGGGTCCCACCCGGCACCGACGCGGCGGCCGGACAGCTCGGTCCAGCGCAGCCGCAGGTAGAGGGTGCGCGACCCGCCGGCCCACGGCCGGGGGCTCCACACCTCGCGGATGTGGTCGAGCTCCTCGATGTCGGTGACGAACTCGCCGCGCCCGCGGGCGACCACGCTCCAGCCGCGCTGGTTCTCGTGGTCGAACTGGTCGACCTCGAAGGCCAGCGTGGTGCCGCGGCCGTAGCTGCCCAGCAGGCTGTAGGGCGAGGTGCGCACGACGATCGCGTCGTCCACGACCGAGTAGTTGACCGGGACGATGTGCGGTCCGTTCGGCGTGGAGATCGCGATCCGGCCCGCCACGCCGGCGCGCAGGAGCCGCTCGCACTCCTCGCGTTCCATGTCGATGATCTCGTGCACGGAGCATTCCTCTCGCCTCGTCCCTCCACCCCCCATCGTCCGGTCGGCGGTGCGGGGGCGGTCAGGGTCGATGGTCCCCTCGCCCCGGCCCGTTGCGCCCTCCCCGATGGCCCACGCGTGCGCGAGCGTGGAACCGGCCGGAGGGGCCCTCGACATGCGGAGCGTGACACTGATGGAGACCAGCACCCACGACGCCGGGGTCCCCGCCGGGACCGTGGTCGTCGGGTACGACGGGTCGCAGTCGGCCGGGCAGGCCCTGGACTGGGCGGTGGAGCAGGCCACGCTCGAGCGCCGTCCGCTGACGGTCGTGCACGCCCTCGGGCCGCTCGGCACCAGCGGGACCGCGTGGCTCGACCAGGCGGGCGTGAACCAGCGCGACATCATCGACGCGATGCGCACCGACGGGCAGGTGCTGCTCGACGCGGCGCGGGAGCGGGTGCTGCGCCGGTCCCCGGGGCTGGAGATCCGCGAGGTGCTGCGCCTCGTCGACCCGCGCGAGGCGCTGCTCGACCTGTCCGAGCAGGCCGCGATGGTCGTGCTCGGGTCGCGGGGCCGCGGGCCGGTCCGCAGCCTGGTGCTCGGGTCGGTCAGCGTCGGGGTCTCGCGGCACGCGTCGTGCCCGGTCGTGATCCTGCGCCCGCACAAGGTGGGCGCCGTACGCCGCGGCGTGCTGGTGGGCGCCGACGGCACCGACCGGTGCCACGCGACGCTGGAGTTCGCCTACCGCCAGGCGTCGCTGCGCCGCCTCCCGCTGACCGTCATGCACTGCTTCTGGGACGCCGCGGGCGCCACGTCGGGCGCCCACCTGATCCCGGCGGACGCCGAGGGGTACGACGACCAGCGGCTGCTGCTGGCCGAGTCCCTCAGCGGGATGACCGAGAAGTTCCCCGACGTCAACGTCCGCACCGAGCTGGCCCGCGGCCTGGCCGACGACTGCCTGGTGCGCGCCTCGGCGCAGATGGACCTGGTGGTCGTGGGGTTCCACCCCTCCGGGAAGGTGTCCGGGATGGTCTACGGCTCCGTGGCGTCGACCGTGCTCGAGCACGCGTCGTGCGTCGTGGCGGTCGTGCCCGAGCCGGAGCCGTCCTGACCGGACCCTGCGCTCAGGGCCGGTCGCCGCGCAGGTGCCGGCCGGCCACCATCGCGACGATGTCGCTCCACGTGACCACGCCGACCACCCGGCCGTCGTCGTCGACCACCGGGAGCGCGTCGACCAGCTCGAGGACCATCACCTGCGCCGCGTTCCGGACCGGCTCCGCCTGGTGCACCCGGGGCTGCTGCGGCCGGACGTGGTCGGCGACCCGGCGCGAGCGACGGCCGGTGGTGCCGAGCAGGGCGAGCACCTGCTCGGCCGACAGCAGCCCGCGGCAGGTGCGGTCGGGGTCGACCACCACGAGGTGGCGCAGCGCGGTGCGCAGGAAGGTGTCGAGCGCGACCGAGAGGTCCGCGTCGGACCGGATGGCCACGATCCTGCGGGACATGATGTCGGCGACCAGGGTCTCCCCGGCCGTGGGTCCGGGGTCGGCCGCCGGGCGCAGCTGCTCGATCACAGCCCCACCGTGGCGCCTGTCCACCGCCGGCGGTCAGGGCCCAAGGTCACCTCGGCTCAGCCGACCTTCCCGTCCACGTAGACCCAGCGGCCGGCCCGCCGCTGGAAACGGCTGTCCTCGTGCAGGACCCCCTCGCCTGCCGGCGTCTCGTA
The DNA here is from genome assembly GCF_042653125.1 of Nocardioides sp. GCM10023255. Taxonomy (NCBI): domain Bacteria; kingdom Bacillati; phylum Actinomycetota; class Actinomycetes; order Propionibacteriales; family Nocardioidaceae; genus Nocardioides; species Nocardioides sp. GCM10023255. The sequence goes on along the minus strand of NZ_JBHSHU010000002.1, from coordinate 135,874 downwards.
GTGGGCCTCGAACTCGACCGTGCCGCGCTCGTCCTCCGGCCCTCCCGCGGTCCCGCCGAGGATGCGCAGCCCGGTCCAGGTCGTCGCCGGGTCGAGCCTGAGGTCGTCCGGCCGGGTCCGCGGGTGCCAGGTGCGGAAGAGGTGGTCGGTGTCGGCGACGGCGTACGCCGAGTAGCGCGAGCGCATCAGCTCCTCGGCCGTGACCGCCTGGGCGGCGCCCCGGTGCAGGCGGCCGCAGCACGCGTCGTACGCCGCGGGCTCGCCGCTGGGGGCGGGCGCGCCGCAGGGACAGGGCTTCTGGAGGGAGGCAGCCACCTGCGCACGTTAACCTGCGCGTCACCTGCCCGGTTGTGCGCGTGAGTAGCGTCGAAGCGTGACCTCTGCTCCCACGATCACCACCGTCGGCGAACTCAAGGCATCCGGGCACCAGCTGAAGACGCTGCGCCAGGAGATCCGCGACAACCTGCTCGCGGCCCTGCGGGAGGGGCGTGACCCGTGGCCGGGACTGCACGGCTTCGAGGACACCGTCATCCCGCAGCTCGAACGCGCGCTCATCGCGGGCCACGACGTCGTGCTCCTCGGCGAGCGCGGCCAGGGCAAGACCCGCCTGCTGCGGACCATGGTCGGGCTGCTCGACGAGTGGACCCCGGTCATCGACGGCAGCGAGCTGGGCGAGCACCCCTACGAGCCGGTGACCGTGACCAGCCGCCGGCGCGTCGAGACGCTCGGCGACGAGCTGCCGGTGGCCTGGCGCCACCGCGACGAGAGGTACGCCGAGAAGCTGGCGACCCCGGACACCTCGGTGGCCGACCTGATCGGTGACGTGGACCCGATGAAGGTGGCCGAGGGGCGCTCGCTGGGTGACCCCGAGACGATCCACTTCGGGCTGATCCCGCGCAGCCACCGCGGCATCGTCGCGATCAACGAGCTGCCCGACCTCGCCGAGCGGATCCAGGTGGCGATGCTCAACGTGATGGAGGAGCGCGACATCCAGATCCGCGGCTACGTGCTGCGGCTGCCGCTCGACGTGCTGGTGGTCGCGAGCGCGAACCCTGAGGACTACACCAACCGGGGCCGGATCATCACCCCGCTCAAGGACCGGTTCGGCGCCGAGATCCGCACCCACTACCCGACCGAGATCGAGGACGAGGTCGCGGTCATCCGCCAGGAGGCCCACCTGGTCGCCGACGTGCCCGACCACCTCGTGGAGATCCTGGCCCGCTTCACCCGCGCGCTGCGCGACTCCAGCGCGGTCGACCAGCGCTCGGGCGTCTCCGCGCGCTTCGCGATCGCCGGGGCCGAGACGATCGCCGCCGCCGCGCTGCACCGGGCGACCTCGCAGGGCGAGGACGACGCGGTGGCGCGGGTCGTCGACCTCGAGACCGCGGTCGACGTGCTCGGCGGCAAGATCGAGTTCGAGTCCGGCGAGGAGGGGCGCGAGCACGAGATCCTCACCCACCTGCTGCGCACCGCCACCGCCGAGACGGTCCGGCACCACTTCCGCGGCATCGACTTCGCCGTCCTCGTCCAGGCGATCGAGAACGGCTCCCTGGTCACCACCGGCGAGCAGGTGACGGCCCGGGACTTCCTCACCGGGCTGCCGGTGCTGGGGGAGTCGGAGCTCTACGACGACGTCTGCGACCGGCTGGGCGCGACCAACGACGGCCAGCGCGCCGGCGCGATCGAGCTGGCCCTGGAGGGTCTCTACCTGGCCCGCAAGGTCAGCAAGGAGACCGGAGGCGGCGAGACCGTCTATGGCTAGACCGACCCACGGCCACCGCTCCCGCTACGGCCGGTACGCCGGCGGGCCGGACCCGCTGGCGCCACCGGTCGACCTCGCGGAGGCACTGGACGCGATCGGCCAGGACGTGATGGCCGGCTACTCCCCGGAGCGCGCGATGCGGGAGTTCCTGCGCCGCGGCGGCCGGGACCAGACCGGCCTGGACGACCTGGCCCGGCGGGTGGCCGAGCGCCGCCGGGACCTGCTGCAGCGCCACAACCTCGACGGCACCCTGCAGGAGGTCCGCGAGCTGCTGGACCACGCGCTGCTGGAGGAGCGCAAGCAGCTGGTCCGCGACGTCGACATGGACGACGCGGACCGGGCCTTCCGCGAGATGCAGCTGGAGAACCTCCCCGCGTCGACGGCGGCGGCCGTCAGCGAGCTGTCGGACTACGACTGGTCCTCGCGGGAGGCGCGCGAGGACTACGAGAAGATCAAGGACCTGCTCGGCCGCGAGATGCTCGACCAGCGGTTCGCCGGCATGAAGCAGGCCCTCGAGAACGCCACCGACGAGGATCGGGCGGCGATCAACGAGATGCTGCAGGACCTCAACGAGCTGCTCGACGCGCACCGCCGCGGCGAGGACACCGACGAGCAGTTCCGCGAGTTCATGGACAAGCACGGCGACTTCTTCCCCGAGAATCCGCAGGACATCGACGAGCTGCTCGACTCGCTGGCCCAGCGGGCCGCGGCCGCCCAGCGGATGCGCAACTCGATGACCCAGGAGCAGCGCGACGAGCTCGACGCGCTCGCGGCGCAGGCCTTCGGGTCGCCCGAGCTGATGAGCTCGCTGTCCCAGCTCGACGCCAACCTCCAGGCGCTGCGGCCGGGCGAGGACTGGGGCGGCTCGGAGCGCTTCGACGGCGAGCAGGGGCTGGGCCTCGGCGACGGCACCGGCGTGCTCCAGGACCTCGCGGACCTCGACGAGCTGTCCGAGCAGCTCTCGCAGTCCTACGGCGGCGCCCGGATGGACGACCTCGACCTCGACAAGCTCACCCGCCAGCTGGGGGACGCGGCGGCCGTCGACGCCCGCACCCTGCAACAGCTCGAGCAGGCGCTGCGCGACACCGGCTACCTCAAGCGCGGCTCCGACGGTCAGTACCGCCTGAGCCCCAAGGCGATGCGCCAGCTCGGCAAGGCACTGCTGCGGGACGTGGCCCAGCGGATGTCGGGGCGGCAGGGCCAGCGCGACCTGCGTCAGGCCGGGGCCGCGGGCGAGCTCTCGGGGGCCACCCGCGAGTGGGCGTTCGGTGACACCGAGCCGTGGGACGTGACGCGCACGGTGACCAACGCGGTGCGCCGTACCGTCGCCGAGGGCGGGTCGGCCCGCGGCGGGGTGCGGCTGGAGATCGGCGACGTGGAGGTCTCCGAGACCGAGGCGCGGACCCAGGCAGCGGTGGCGCTGCTGGTCGACACGTCGTTCTCGATGGCGATGGACGGGCGGTGGGTGCCGATGAAGCGCACCGCGCTCGCGCTGCACACGCTGATCCGCTCGCGCTTCCGCGGCGACCACCTGCAGCTGATCGGCTTCGGCCGGCACGCCGAGGTGATGGAGATCGAGCAGCTCACCGCGCTGGACGCGATGTGGGACAAGGGCACCAATCTGCACCACGCGCTGCTGCTCGCGAACCGGCACTTCCGCAAGCACCCCAGCGCCCAGCCGGTGCTGCTGATCGTCACCGACGGCGAACCGACGTCGCACCTCGAACCCGACGGGGAGGTCTACTTCTCCTACCCGCCGCACCCGCTCACCGTGGCGTACGCCGTCAAGGAGCTCGACAACGCCGGGCGGCTCGGCGCGCAGACGACGTTCTTCCGGCTCGGCGAGGACCCCGGCCTGGCCAGGTTCATCGACTCGATGGCCAGGCGGGTGGACGGCCGGGTGGTCGCGCCGGAGCTCGACGACCTCGGCGCGGCGGTGGTCGGGTCCTACCTCGGCTCCCGCGGCCCGGGCCCGGGCGCCGGGGGCTACGGCGACTGGTTCGGCGGCCGGGGGTCCTGGGTGGGCGACTGACCCCCGCGTCGAGCTGGGCCGGATTCATGGTTGAGTTGGGCCTCGTTCGATTGTGAGTTGGGCCTGGTTCCGGAATTCGGCCCAACTCACAGCCGAATCCGGCCCAACTCAACGGTGCAGGATCGCCGCCAGCTCCTCGACCCCGTCGACGAGGCGGGTGCCAGGGCGGGCCCAGGAGGCGTTCGCGTCGACCGGGTGCACGGGGACGCCGTCGGGCAGCACGCCCGAGGCGACGAGCTCGTCCGCGAGCCGGGTCGCGCCGGCCAGGTCGAAGCCGCACGGCGCGACCACGACGACGTCGGGCGCGGCCGCGTGCACGGCCTCCCAGGTGACCCGCTCCGACTTCGCGCCGGCCCGGCCGAGCAGCGGCTCGCCCCCGGCGGCCTCGATCATCTCGGGCACCCAGTGGCCGGGCGCGAACGGCGGGTCGGTCCACTCCAGCAGCATCACGCGCGGCCGGGGGAGGCCGGCCACGCGGCGGCGTACGGCGTCGAGGCGGGCCCGCAGCGAGTCGACGAGGGCGGCCGCCTCCGCCCCGTGCCCGGTCGCCTGCCCCAGGGTGAGGATCGAGGCGTTCACCTCGTCGATGGTGTGCGGGTCGATGGTGAGCACCTCGGCCCTGCACCCGAGATGGGCCAGCGCGTCGTCGACCACCGACACGTCGACCGCGCACACCGCGCAGAGGTCCTGGGTGACCACGAGGTCGGCGTCGAGCCCGGCCAGGGCACCCTCGTCGAGGTGGTAGAGGTCCTCGCCACGCGACATCGCCGTCGCCACGAACGCGTCGATCTCGGCAGGCGTGAGCCCCTCGGGCATCGCCGAGGTGGACACGATCCGGCGGGTGCGCGCCTCGGCCGGATGGTCGCACTCGAACGTCACGCCGACCACGTCCGGGCCCGCACCGATCGCGAACAGGATCTCGGTGGTCGACGGGAGCAGGGAGACGATGCGCACGGCACCACCCTAGGCAGCGGGGTCGTGCGGTCCAGGGTGCGCCCGGCCGCGCCCTGGACCGCACGACGCACATACGATCGCGCGGTGGCCGACCCCTCCGTGACCGTGACCGTCCTGCTCGGGCTGGCGGGCCTCGCGGCGGGGTTCGTCGACGCGGTGGTCGGCGGGGGAGGGCTGGTCCAGCTGCCCGCCCTGCTCCTCGGGCTGCCCGGCGCCGCCCCCGTGCAGGTGCTGGCGACCAACAAGCTCGCGTCGATCTGCGGCACCACGGTCAGCAGCGCGACGTACTACCGCCGGGTGCGGCCCGACCCGAGGACCTTCGGGCCGCTGATGCTGCTGGCGTTCACCGGCTCGGTGCTCGGGGCGCTGGTGGCCACCCACATCCCGGCCGACGTGTTCGACCCGCTGGTCCTGGTGGCGCTGGTGGTCGTGGGCGCCTACGTGCTGCTCCGCCCCGCCCTGGGGGAGCAGACGGCGCTGCGCTTCTCCGGCCACCGGCACACGATCGCGGCGATGCTCACCGGGCTGGCTGTCGGGTTCTACGACGGCGCGCTCGGGCCGGGCACCGGCAGCTTCTTCGTGTTCACGCTCGTCGGGCTGCTCGGCTACAGCTTCCTCGAGGCCTCCGCCAAGGCCCGGCTGGCCAACTGGGCCACCAACGCGGCGGCGCTCTGCGTCTTCGTCCCGCAGGGCGCCGTGCTGTGGAAGGTCGGGCTGGTCATGGGGGTGTGCAACCTGGCGGGCGGCTACCTCGGGGCGCGTACGGCGGTCTCCCGCGGCACCCGCTTCGTCCGGGTCTTCTTCATCGTCGTCGTCTCGGCCTTCATCATCCGGATCGGTGGCGGGATCGTGGGGGTGTGGTGAGCTCCTACCTCACGGTCGCCGGCGACGGGCAGGCCGAGATCGAGGTGAAGCGGTCACGGTTCCTGTGCACGCTCGCCCGGGTCGAGGACGAGGCGGCCGCCCGGGCGGTCGTGGACGGGCTGCGCAAGCGGCACTGGGACGCCCGGCACCACTGCTCCGCGTTCGTCCTCGGCCCCGACGGCGCCGTCGAGCGCTCCAGCGACGACGGCGAGCCGGCCGGGACCGCCGGGGCCCCGATGCTCGAGGTGCTCCGCGGTCGCGGGGTGAGCGACGTGGTCGCGGTGGTCACCCGCTGGTTCGGCGGCACCCTGCTCGGTGCCGGGGGCCTGGTCCGGGCGTACGGCGACGCGGTGCGGGCCGGGCTCGACGCCACCGGGACGCTGCGCCGTGACCTGGTGCGCGAGCTGGCCCTGGAGGTCGGCCACGCCGACGCCGGTCGCGTCGAGAGCGAGCTGCGCAGCCGGGGCGTGACGGTGCTCGACACGGCGTACGCCGCCCAGGTCAGGCTGCTCCTCGGCGTGCCCCCTGCCCAGGTCGAGCGCCTGCACGCCCTCGTCGCCGAGCTCACCGGCGGCACCGCAGCCGCCGTGCCCGCCGGCGAGCGCTGGGTCGACGTACGCTCGGCACCATGAGCATCCCGGTGGACGTGGCCGACCTGGCCAGGGCACTGACCGACTTCGGAGCCGGCTACCTGCTGACCGCCTCGCCCGAGGGGCGGGTCAAGGCCGTGACCGTCGAGCCCGAGGTGGTCGGCGGTGCGCTGGTCGTGCCCGGGCCGGGCCGCGGGTCCTGCGGCAACGTGGCCGCCAACGCCGCCGTCACCGTGCTGTTCCCGCCCGTCGAGGCCCGCGGGTTCACGCTGCTGGTCGACGGCACGGCCGAGGTCGACGGCGAGGACGTCCGGGTCACCCCGTCCCACGCCGTCCTGCACCGCCCGGCGTCGCACGCCGACGGCCCGCCCGCTCCCGGTGGGTGCGGGCACGACTGTCACCCGGTCGGTTCCTGACCGGTCGCCGACCGGCACGCACACGGACCGGCAGCTCGCGGCACCAGCAGTCGTCCTCCCGCGTGAGTGGGGCCAGGAGCTCGCGAGCTCCCGGTCCCCGTGCTGGGCGTGTCAGTCGCCCCCGTGCCCGGGCACGAGGATCTACGCTCGTCGGCCATGATCGACTTCCAGAACGGCACCTTCGTCAAGCTGAGTCCCAGCAACCCGCAGGACCTGATGGCCGAGATCGGCCCGATGCTCGTGGCCGGCGAGCAGGTGTTCCTGAGCTTCAAGGGCATCCGGGACTCCGTCGTCTTCACGAACAAGCGGCTGATCTCCTTGAACGTGCAGGGCCTGACCGGCAAGAAGCGGGACTACACCTCGTTGCCGTACTCGAAGATCCAGGCGTTCAGCGTGGAGACCGCCGGCACCTTCGACCTCGACGCCGAGCTCGAGCTCTGGTTCAGCGGGCTGGGCCGGGTGCGGCTCGAGTTCAAGGGCGGCGTCGACATCCGCTCGCTCGGACGCCTCATCGGTGACCATGTCCTCTGAGGTGCGCGACGAGCGCCTGCTCGTCGCGCCGTTCTGGATCAGCGCGTTCCTCGACCTCGCGCCCGCGGAGCACGAGCGGGGAGTCGCGTTCTGGCAGGGCGTGACCGGCTACGGCCTCTCCGAGCCGCGCGGCGAGCACGACGAGTTCGCGACGCTGGTGCCGCCGGCCGGTGACGACTTCCTGCGCGTGCAGCGGCTCGGTGACGGTCCCTCCCGCATCCACCTCGACCTGCACGTCACCGACCCGGTCGCGGCGGCGGACCGCGCCGAGGGACTGGGCGCGCGGGTGCTGGACCGCCCCGAGCACGGGTACGTCGTGCTCTCGTCCCCCGGCGGCCTGGTGTTCTGCTTCGTCCGCCACCGCGCATCCACCCGCCCGCGCCCGACGACCTGGCCCGGCGGGCACGCGTCGTACGTCGACCAGGTCTGCCTGGACATCCCGGCCTCGGTCCACGAGCGGGAGTGCGCGTTCTGGAGCGCCGTGACCGGGCTGCGCCACGACGCGGACGGCGAGCACGACGAGTTCTCCCGGCTGAGGGGCGAGGACCGTCCGGCGCTCCAGCTCCTGCTGCAGCGGCTCGACGAGCAGGACGGCCCGGTGCGGGCGCACCTGGACCTCGCGACCACCGACCGGGTCGCGGAGACCGCTCGGCACGTGGCCCTGGGTGCACGCGCGGTCCACGACTTCGGGCGCGGCTGGACGCTGATGGCCGCGCCCGCGGGTCCGGCGTACTGCATCACCGACCGCAGGCCCGACCTCGTGCCTCAGACCGGGTCGCACCCGCCGCCGGAGAGGCGGTAGCCGGGCGTCGTCACGTCCACCCGCGCGCTCCAGGTCGCGGTCCCGTCCGACCAGCGGAACACCGCGACGACGCCTCCGGGCAGCGACGCGAACAGCCTCGCGGCGTCCGCCCCCCGCAGGCACACGGCGAGGTCGCCCAGCGACCCCGGTGGGGCGGGACGCGCCATCTGCTCGATCGACCGGTCGAACGGCCAGGTGGCCATCGGATAGGGATTGGCGGCGTCGGGCCGGCTGAGGACGAGCCCGATCTCGTCCGGCACCCACGGCTCGGGTCGGGACACCAGCCCGTCGCCGTACGACGCGGGGTCGGCCAGGCGGGTGGCCGCGCGCCAGAGCCGGTCGAAGCGGGGTGACTCCTGCGACCCGGAGATCACGCGGCCCTGGCCGAGGAAGAACGCGACCGACCGGCCGGACGGCGAGACGGCGCCCTCACCGAACGTGCCCGGCGCCGCGTCGAGGATCCCGAGCCTGGCCAGCGACCCCAGCGCCCGCTGCAGCGCGGCGTCGGAGACCTGCCAGGTCACGAACCCGTCCCGCCTGGCCAGCACCGAGGTGTCGCTCACCCGCACGATCCGGCCGTCGGCGGACAGGCTGAGCTGCGCACTGACGTACCCCTGGTGGATCGAGATCCGGACCAGGGTGCCGTCGGCGCCCGGGGCGAAGCCGTGCCAGGAGTCCGACCCGCCCGGGGCGACCGGCGACGGGGTGACCAGCGACGGCGTGGGCGGCGGGGTGTCCGGCCCGGTGGACGACAGGCCGGCCACCGGTCCGGTCGTCCCGAGCAGCAGGGCCAGCAGCCACGCCCAGATTCCCCCCATGGAGCGATTGTGCGGGCCGACGGGTGTGGCCGTCCCGGAAACCGTGGTTCGCGCCGCGCCCGCCGGCCGACAAAGTCGGTGGTCGACATGGAGGCCGAGCCCTAGCGTGGCCCCATGTCCACCACCCCAGCCGCCCCCGACCGGGTCGACCCACCCCTGGCGGGTGACGAGAAGGCCACCCTGCTGGGCTTCCTCGACCACCACCGGGACACCCTCCGGCTGAAGACCGCCGGGCTCACCGTTGACCAGCTGAACGCCACGCACGCCCCGTCGACCATGACGCTCGGGGGCATGCTCAAGCACCTGGCCTTCGTCGAGCACTGGTGGTTCGACTGCGTCTTCCGCGGCCAGGAGTACGCCGAGCCGTGGGCCTCCGTGGACTGGCGCACCGACCCGGACTGGGACTGGCACAGTGCCGCCGGCGACAGCCCCGAGGAGCTGCGGGCGATGTTCGATGCCGCCTGCGCCGCCTCCGACGAGGTCCTCGCGGCGGTGGGGGACTGGGGGACCCTCTCCCAGCGGGCCGGCCGCACCGGCGAACGGTTCAGCATGCGCTGGATCGTGACCCACATGGTCGAGGAGTACGCCCGCCACAACGGCCATGCCGACCTGATCCGCGAGTCGATCGACGGGAGCACCGGAGAGTGAGCGAGGCGACGATCCGCCCCGCCACCGACGAGGACTGGCCACGGATCTGGCCGTTCTTCCACGCCACCGTGCAGGCGGGGGAGACCTACGCCTACCCGGCCGACCTCACCCTCGAGACCGGGCGCGGCTGGTGGATGGAGCGGCCCCCGGGCGAGACCGTGGTGCTCGAGGACGCCGGCGAGGTCCTCGGCAGCGCCAAGATGGGCCCCAACCGGCCCGGCCACGGCGACCACATCGGCACGGCGTCGTTCATGGTCGCGCCGGAGGCCCGCGGTCGGGGCGTCGGCCGTGCGCTCGGCGAGCACGTCGTGCAGTGGCACCGCGGCCGGGGGTTCCGCGGGATCCAGTTCAACGCGGTCGTGGAGACCAACACCGCCGCGGTGCGGCTCTGGCAGTCGCTCGGCTTCGAGATCGTCGGGACCGTCCCGGGCGCCTTCCGCTCACCCGCGCACGGGTACGTCGGCCTGCACGTGATGTTCCTGCCGCTCGCCTGACCCCGCCGCGACGTCGTACGACCTGGTCGCCGGGACGTATGACGTCCGGCCCGGTCAGTGCTCGGGCGCGGCGAAGCCCGGCAGGTACTCCTCCAGGATCGCCCGGAACGGGGCCTCCGCCTCGAGCTGGCTGAGCAGGCCGACGCCGCCGAGCCAGGTGCGGTGGATGAGGAGGTACGCCGGCGGCAGGTTCAGCTTCATCGCCACGGTGTACGACGGCTCCCGGGGGTCGTTGATGCGCGCGAACTGGGTGCGCATCCACTCCCGCGAGAAGCGGAACCGCTCGACCTGGGTGGGCTCGACGAACGGGCCGAGGTACTCCAGCAGGAGGTCGGGGTCGACCTTCATGTTCGGCTTGATGAAGCCCTCGCGGCGCAGGCCGTCGACCAGCTCGTCCTTGTCCTCGGTGGCGGCGACCCGGATCAGCCGGCCCATCGCCTCGGGCAGACCTTCGCTGGGGAGCCGGGCGACCGCCCCGAAGTCGAGGACACCGAGGCGTCCCGGCTCGCCGCCCGGGCCGGGGAGGATGCGGAAGTTGCCGGGGTGCGGGTCGGCGTGGAGCATGCCGGTGCGCGCCGGACCGGAGAACAGGAACCGCACCAGCAGCTCGCCGTAGTGGTCACGCTCCTCCTGGGTGCCCTCGGCGATGATCGTCGCCAGCGACGCCGGGCTCTCCATCCACTCGGTGACGAGCACGGTGTGGCCGACCGCGACCACCGCAGGGACCACGATGTCGGGGTCGTCGGCGACGGCCTCGTGGAAGGCGGTCTGCGCCTGCGCCTCGAGGTGGTAGTCGAGCTCGTCCTCGGCGCGGGCCTGCAACTCGGCGACCAGCGGCTTGATCTCGACCCCGGGCACCAGCGTGCCGACGGTGCGCGCGAGCCGGGCCAGCTGCCGGAGGTCGGCGCGCAGCGCCTCGCCGGCGCCGGGGTACTGCACCTTGACCGCGACCTCGCGGCCGTCGTGCCAGCGTCCCTTGTGGACCTGCCCGATGGAGGCGGCCGCCGCGGGGCCGCCGTCGAGCCAGACCAGCCGGTCGCGCCAGTCCGGTCCGAGGTCGTCCTCGAGGATCTCGCGCACCGTCTGGGTCGGCATCGGGGGCGCCGAGTCCTGCAGCCGGGTGAGCTGGTCGCGGTAGGGGCCCGCGACCTCGTCGGGGAGTGCGGCCTCGAGCACCGAGAGCGCCTGGCCGAACTTCATCGCCCCGCCCTTGAGCTCGCCGAGCGTGCGGAACAGCTGCTCGGCGGTGCGCTGCTGCACTTCGCTCATCACCGCCTCGGCGGGCTTGCCGCCGAGCCGCTTGCCGAGGCCGAGCGCGCTGCGGCCCGCGTAGCCCAGGGGCAACGCGGCAAGCCTGGCCGTACGTTTGGCCGCGTTGCGCGGGAGCTCGGTCATCGCCTCGATGGTATCGGCCGGTTGGTGATCCGGCCCCCGAGCCGGTGTCAGGGACGACGCCGCCCCCGGCGTCAGTGGACCGTGACGGTGATGGTCGTGCTCGAGGTCGCGATGTCGGGGTCCCGCGGGTCGCCGACGACGCGGAGCAGCCGTTCGCCCTTCATCTGCAAGATGATGCGCAGGTTGTAGCGGTTGTCGCGGTTGGTCTCCATGACCGCGCCCTGCAGCTGGACCCAGTGTCCGTCGCGGAAGGTCTTCACGCGCACCGTCGCGGGCACCCGGATGCCGCCGGACCACACCGCGCCGTACAGGCGGAAGGTCTGCCCGGAGGCGGGGGTGTAGTCGGTCGCGTGGACGGTGACCCGGCTCGGTGCGAGGTCGGTGGCCGCGGCCGGCGCGACGGCCGCGAACGTGGTGGCGGAGGCGATGGCGCCGACGAGGGCGGTGGAGCGGCGAGCAGTGAGGTCCATGGGGGTCTCCCGGACGGGGAAGGGTGCGACCCCTGGCTCGGACGGGTCGCGTGGATGTCACCTCCCACGCTCCGTCCGGGGCCGGCGGCTGTCACGGGTACACCGGCCCCCGCCGGGCGTCGAAGGACCCCTCACCGGACGTGCCAGGGCCCCCGCCCCTCCTGCCGGAAGCTGCCCGGCAGGGAGGGGACGAGGGCCCCGTGCTCGTGCGTGGTGTCAGCGGATGTAGCGAACCACCTTGCCGTCGGGCGCGCCGTTCTCCGGCGGCAGCGCGTCCTTGGTCGCGTAGACGCTGCCGTTCGCGATCTCGACCGCGGCCGGCAGGTTCGCCTTGGCGAAGGTCCAGACCTTGGACGAGCCGGCCCGGACGCCGACGATCTTGTTGGCGAACAGCTCGGCGATGCGCAGACCGCCCTTGGCCGTCACGGCGAGCCCGGTCGGGGTGGACAGGCCGCTGAGGATCTCGGTCTGGTGGCCGTTCCACCTGTTGATCCGGTGCACCGCGCCGAGCGGGAGCTGCTCACCGAGGCCGCCGCCGAGCGTGGTCACCAGCAGCTTGCCGTCGTGGCCCATCTCGACGTCGGTCGGCACCGACTCGCCGTAGTAGGTGAGTCCGACGACGCAGTCGGGGGCGCCGAGCGCCTGGGCGAGCTCAGCGGTGATCTCCACCGGCACCGCCGGGGTGACGGCCACCGTGCGGATCTTGCCCGAGCGGGACACGGCGAGCACGGCGTTCATGCCGGCGTCCGCGACGTAGATCGTCCGGTGCGTCTGCAGCGTCGCGTAGGGGTGCGAGTCCAGCTGGCCCTCGTAGACCGGCGGCCCGAACTGGTCAGTGGGCCAGTCCGCCGCGCACTCGTCGCTGATGTCGCGCACGCCGTAGGTGATCGAGCCGTCGGGGTTGTTGGCGTTCTCGAAGGCCCGGATGTGGGCCAGGACCGCGGCCTTGCCGCCCGGACGCAGCACCTTGAGCCAAGAGTCGGTGTTGGTCTCGCCCGAGCCCTCGGTCTCGGTGAACACCACCCGGCCGTGCCGGACCGACACGCCGCCCACCTCGTTGCCGCCGGAGGCGTAGACGGTGCTCGCCTTCCCGCCCTGGACCTTGCTGAGCTGGCCGGTGAAGTTCTGGCTGACATAGATGCTCTTGCCCTCGACGGCCAGCGTGAGCGGGGCGACGAGACCGCGAGCCAGGACGACCTTGCCGGCCGTTCTCGCCGACGTGTCCGCGGCCGACGGGAGCGCCGACAGGGCGCCGGCCGTGACAGCCGCGACGGCCGCGACTGCGATCAGGCGGGGTGTGCGCATGGGCTTTCCTCCGTGAATGGGGATGGTGCAGCCCAGCCTTCGCGGCTCCGACCGCGAGCGCATGCCCCATTTTCAGGTACTTCTCAGAAAAGTCGTGCGCGTGCGGCCTCGCGGTGCCACGAGCCCGCATCGGCCGCGACGTCCGGCCTGTCGCCGACCGGTCAGGACCTCGTCACCGGGGCGCGGGCCCCTGCTTGAAGCGGCGCACCTCCTGGGGCCAGCCGCACGCCTCCGCGATCTTGCCGGCCCACATCCTGGCCTCCTCCTCGTCGGCCACGTCCACGATGGTCAGTCCGCCCAGCCACTCCTTGGTCTCGACGTAGGGACCGTCGGTGAACGTCAACGAGCCGCTGGTCGCGTCGGCGCTGAAGGCCTCCTCGACCTCTTCCACGAGGCCGCCGGCGAAGACGTAAGCCCCGGCCGCCCTGATCTCCTCGACGACCGCCTTGGCCAGTGGCCCGCGCCCGCGGAACCACTCCTCGGAGTGGTCGCCCACCCACTGCTGGTTGAAGTAGATGAGGTACTCGGCCACGTCTGCCCCCTTCGCTCGGGCGGGCCCGGTGCCCGCCTCCACCTACGCTACGAACGGCTCGGGGCGGATACGACACCCTCGGCCCGGAAATGTCACGCGGTGCTGGGTGGCACGGTAGCCGTGGGGCTGATCAGCGAGCGGGGCCGTGTCGTACCTGCAGCACCACACGTTCCAGGACAGGGGCGAAGCCGAGCGACCTCAGGGCTGCGGTCGGTCCGGGGCCGGAGCCGAGGGCGAGGACGTGCTCGGCGGTGCGCGACGCCCCGCCGCACCCGGCGGCGAAGGCGGCGTCGGAGTAGGTCGTGCCCTCGGCGGGCTGGAAGGCCAGCCCCATCCGCGTCATGCCCTGGACCCGGGGTGTCCGCGAGCACATGGCCACGGGTTCGTCGCCCACCTCCCAGATGACCACGGCCCCGTCGCGGAGCGGGTGGTCGACGACGAACTCGACGTGGCTGGAGTCGTCGGGATGACGCTGCGCGAAGAGGTCGAACCACGACCTCAGCAGCGGCAGGTCGCCGGCATCGGCCACCCGTGGGGCGCCTGCCGGCTGCGCGGGCTCTCGGAGGGCGACGAGGCGGAGCAGGGTCCTCGTGGCGACCGTGCGCACGGCTCCTCCCCGCGCCCGCCACGCCTCGTCCAGCGCGTCCACGTCGCTCGCCTGGACGGCCACGCTGGTGGCACCCGCGAGCTCATGGGCGAGGTCGGCCACGGCAGCGGCGCCCAGGGGTGAGCACAGGACGGGGTGGTCGGGGATGTCCACGAAGGCGCCGCCCGTCTCGCCCCCCTCCGCCCACCACCCGAAGCGGGCGCCGGGGGCGGGGTCGGGCAGCTGCGCCCAGAAGCTCGCCTCCGTCAGCAGGGCGTTGTTGGCCACGGGGTCGGAGACCAGGAACGGCCCGGCTCCCGCCAGGAAGCGTGCGGCGTCCGACGTCGTCACCCAGGTCACGCCCCAGACTCCCACGACGAGGGCCCCGTCAGCGGGCGCGCCGCAGCCCCCGGCGGGGCCCGCTGCGGGTCGGGCTCCGGGTCAGGCGGTCTCGGGGAACTTCACGCCGGTGTTCGCGTGGCAGCGGTAGCCGTGCGGGTTCTTCGCGAGGTACTGCTGGTGCACGTCTTCGGCGTAGTAGTACGTCGGGGCCTCACGGATCTCCGTGGTGATCTCGCCGAGGCGACGCCGGCGCAGCTCGTCGCCGTACACCTTCGTCAGGTCACGGGCGACCTGCTCCTGCTCGGGGGTCGTGTAGTAGATCGCCGAGCGGTACTGCGTGCCGACGTCGTTGCCCTGGCGCATCCCCTGGGTGGGGTCGTGCACCTCGAAGAACGTCTTCACCAGGTCGGCGTAGGACACCTGCGCGGGGTCGTAGACGACCCGCACGGCCTCGGTGTGGTTGGTGCGCCCGGTGCAGACCTCCTCGTACGACGGGTTCGGCGTCGTGCCGCCGGCGTACCCGACCGAGGTCGACCACACGCCCGGCACCTGCCAGTAGACCTCCTCGGCGCCCCAGAAGCAGCCGAGCCCGAAGAGGGCGACCTCGTAGCCGGCGGGTGCATCGTCGGTCACCAGCGGCGTGCCGAGCACCAGGTGCTTGTCGGCGAGGTGGAAGAACCGCTCGCTGCGGCCGGGCAGGGCCTGGTCGGGGGAGACGAGCTCGGACTTGTGACGGCTGAAGATGGACACGGGTCCTCCTGTCGGGAGCCTCGGGGCTTTCACCAGTCTGCAACAACGACGGGGGCCCGGTCGTTCCCGCCCGGGGCGACGTCACCACCTCGTAAGACTCCGGCCGGCCCGGTGGATAGCGTGGCCCCATGAGCGAGCAGCAGCACAGGAGCAAGTCCGGCTTCGAGACGCGTGCGATCCACGCCGGCTACGAGCCCGACCCGATGACCGGCGCGGTGATCCCGCCCATCTACGCGACCTCGACGTACAAGCAGGACGGCGTCGGCGGCCTGCGCGGCGGCTACGAGTACAGCCGCTCGGCGAACCCCACCCGCACCGCCCTCGAGGGCGCGATCGCGGCGCTGGAGGAGGGGGAGCGCGGCTTCGCGTTCGCCTCCGGGCTCGCTGCCGAGGACACGCTGGTCCGCTCGGTGTGCCGGCCCGGTGACCACGCGGTCATCCCCGACGACGCCTACGGCGGCACGTTCCGCCTGTTCGACAAGGTCGAGAAGGTCTGGGGCCTCGAGCACAGCCCGGCGCCGGTCTCCGACGTCGACGCCGTGCGCGCGGCGATCCGCCCCGGCGAGACGAAGCTGGTCTGGGTCGAGACGCCCACCAACCCGCTGCTCAACATCGGTGACATCGAGGCGCTCGCCGCGGTCGCCCACGACGCCGGCGCGCTGCTGGTCGT
Source organism: Nocardioides sp. GCM10023255 (assembly GCF_042653125.1). NCBI lineage: Bacteria > Bacillati > Actinomycetota > Actinomycetes > Propionibacteriales > Nocardioidaceae > Nocardioides > Nocardioides sp. GCM10023255. The sequence continues at coordinate 119,913 of NZ_JBHSHU010000002.1, read as the reverse complement.
CGACAACACGTTCGCCTCGCCGTACCTCCAGCAGCCGCTCACCCTGGGCGCCGACGTGGTGCTGCACTCCACCACGAAGTACTGCGGCGGCCACTCCGACGTGGTCGGTGGTGCGCTGGTCGTCCGTGACCTCGAGCTCGCCGACAAGGTGACCTTCCACCAGAACGCCATGGGCGCGGTGCCCGGCCCGTTCGACTGCTTCCTGACCCACCGCGGCCTGAAGACCCTCGGGGTCCGCATGGACCGGCACTGCGACAACGCCGAGAAGGTCGTCGAGTTCCTCACCGGCCACCCGTCGGTGAGCACGGTGATCTACCCCGGCCTCGAGGAGCACCCCGGCCACGCGGTCGCCGCGAAGCAGATGAAGCGGTTCGGCGGCATGGTCTCCTTCCGGGTCAGCGGCGGCGAGGCCCAGGCGCTCGCGGTCTGCGAGAAGGCCGAGGTCTTCACCCTGGGCGAGTCGCTCGGGGGCGTCGAGTCCCTCATCGAGCACCCGGGCCGGATGACCCACGCCAGCGTCGCCGGCACCGACCTCGAGGTCCCCGCGGACCTGGTCCGGCTCAGCGTGGGCATCGAGACCGCCGACGACCTGATCGCCGACCTCGACCGTGCCCTCGGCTGACCCGGGGCCGGGGACCGCGGTCTGCGTCGACTTCGGCTCCACCTTCACCAAGGCGGCGCTGGTCGACCTGGCCGAGGGCCGCATCCTCGCGTCGGCGTCGCACCCCACGACGCTGCCCGCGACGGACGGGACCGGCGACGTGCTGGACGGGTACGACGCCTGCCTGGCCTCGCTGGTCGCCGCGGACCCGCGCGCGGCCGACGCCGAGGTGCTGGCCTGCTCGAGCGCGGGCGGTGGCCTGCGGATCGCCGTGGTCGGCAACGAGGAGCTGGTCACCGCCGAGGCGGGGCGCCGGGTCGCCCTGTCCAGCGGCGGCAAGGTCGTCGACGTGATCGCCGCCGCGGGTCGTGCGGGTGACAGTGCGCCCTACCGCACCCTGAGCCGCACGACCCGGCCGGACGTGGTGCTGCTGACCGGCGGGACCGACGGCGGGAACGCCGAGGTGCTGCTCCGGGCGACGCGCGACCTGGTGGCGTCGGGCTGGCGCGGGCCGGTCGTGGTGGCCGGCAACGTGGACGCCCGGGACGAGGTGGGGGAGATCCTGGGTGCGGTCCCGCACGTGATCGCCGACAACGTGGTCCCGAGGATCGGGGTGCTGGCTCCCGACTCCGCGCGGTCGGCCATCCGCGAGATGTTCCTGTCGCACGTGATCGGCGGCAAGCACCTGAGCAGCCGCGCGGACTTCACCGCCATGGTCCGCGGGGCCACCCCGGACGTGGTGCTCACCGGCGTCGAGCTGCTCGCCCGCGGCCTCGACGACGCGCACCCGGGCGTCGGGGACGTGGTCGTGGTCGACGTCGGCGGCGCCACCACCGACGTCCACTCGGTCGTCGAGGTCGACCCCGAGGACGCCGGCCTGGCCCGCGAGGTGGTGGCGACCACGCCGGTCACCCGCACGGTCGAGGGCGACCTCGGCATGCGCTGGTCCGCGGTCACCACCGTCGCCGAGGCGGGGCTCGACGAGCTGGCGGACACGGCGGCGCTGCGGCAGGCCGACCCCGGCTTCCTGCCCGAGGACGACGCGGGGTGCGACGCCGACGAGGCCATCGCCCGGGCGGCGGTGGGTCTGGCCCTGCGCCGCCACGCCGGCCGCTCCCGCGTCGTGGTCAGCCCCGAGGGTCGGGTGGTGGAGCGCAGCGGCAAGGACCTCCGTGAGGTCGACCTGCTCGTCGGCTCGGGGGGCGTGCTGCGCAACGGGCGTCCCGGCGTCGCCGAGCGGGTGCTCGGCGACAGCGTCGGCGCCGGGCTCGAGGGTGGCTGGCAGCTGCCCGAGCGGGCGCGCGTGGTGGTCGACACCGACTACGTGCTCGCGGCCGCCGGGCTGCTCGCGGAGCGGCATCCGGAGGCGGCGTACCGGCTGGTGCTGCGCGTGCTCGACCACCCGGGTGGATAGCCTGTCGCGGTGAGCAACGAGGCTGACGGCCCGGGCCGCCACGACCCCGCCGGACAGGCGGGCCAGGGCGCGGACGCCGGTGGGGGCGAGGGGCGGCGGCGGCTGCCGATCATCGGGCTGCGCTCACGCGCCGAGGAGGACGAGGGCATCGCCCAGCGGCTGGCCCACCAGTGGGCGCAGCTGCGTGACGAGCGCCGTGCCGAGCCGGTCCCGGTCACCCCCGGCACGTCGAACTTCAGCCGCGCCCAGGTGCCGTGGGGACTCGACCTGGCGGCCGCCTGGGGCTGGCGTTTCCTGGTCATCGTGGCGGCGGGGTACGTCGTCTTCTGGGCGATCGGGTTCTTCGCGGTCGTCGTGCTGCCCGTGGTCGTCGCGCTGCTCATCACCGCCCTGGTCAGCCCGGTCGTGGCCGGGCTGCACCGGCTCGGGCTGCCGCGTGGGCTCGCCTCGATCCTCGTGGTGATCAGCGGCATCGCGTTCGTCGCGGCGCTGCTCACCTTCGCCGGCCAGCAGGTGGCCAACGGCGCCAACGACCTGGCCGACCAGACCGTCAAGGGGCTCGACGAGGTCAAGCACTGGCTCAAGACCGGGCCGCTGCACGCCACCGACTCCCAGATCAACGACTACATCAGCCGCGCCCAGAAGGCGATCACCCCCTCCACCGACGGCGGCTCGATCCTGGGCCGGGTGACCGAGGTCGGCACCGCGCTGGGCCACGTGCTCGCCGGCTTCTTCATCGTGCTGTTCTCGACGTACTTCTTCCTCGCCGACGGCGAGCGGATCTGGGCGTGGATGGTGCGGCTCGCGCCGCGCGCCGGCCGCCAGCACGTCGACACCTCCGGCCGGGTCGCGTGGATCTCGCTGACCCAGTTCGTGCGGGCCACCGTCATCGTCGCGGCCACCGACGCGATCGGCATCATGATCGTCGCGGCGGTCCTCGGCGTGCCCTTCGTGCTCGCGATCGGCGTGCTGGTGTTCCTCGGCGCGTTCATCCCGATGGTCGGCGCGACGGTCGCCGGCACCGTGGCCATCCTGGTCGCCCTGGTCGACCAGGGGCCGATCACGGCGCTGTTCATGCTGGGTGGCGTGATCCTGGTCCAGCAGATCGAGGGACACGTCCTGCAGCCGTTCCTGATGGGCCGGTGGGTCTCGGTGCACCCCCTCGGTGTCATCATCGCCATCGGCTGCGGCGTCCTGGTGGCCGGCATCCCCGGCGCGCTGGTCGCCGTGCCCCTGGCCGCCGCGGTCAACGCGGTGGTCCAGCACCTCGCGAGCTACACCGCCCCCGGCGACGACGCCGAGGAAGAGCTGGACGAGGACTATGCGGAGATGGGCGAGGAGCCCCCGAACGAGGAGGCCCTGGAACATGAGTGACGTCCCCACGGTGACGCTGGACGACATCCTGGCGGCGCGCCGGACCCTGGAGGGGGTGTCGGTCTACACCCCGATGGAGGAGTCGCGCTGGCTCTCCGCCTTCGCCGGCGGACCGGTCAGCCTGAAGTGCGAGAACCTCCAGCGCACCGGGTCGTTCAAGGCCCGCGGTGCCTACGTGCGGATCTCCCGGCTCTCCGAGGAGGAGCGCGCGCACGGCGTCGTGGCGGCCTCCGCGGGCAACCACGCGCAGGGCGTCGCGCTGGCCGCCCAGCTGCTCGGCATCAAGTCGACGGTCTTCATGCCCGAGGGCGCCCCGATCCCCAAGGAGAAGGCGACGCGGGGGTACGGCGCGGACGTCATCTTCCACGGCCGCTACCTCGAGAACGCCCTCGAGGCGGCCCACGAGTTCGCCGCCGAGACCGGCGCGGTGCTGATCCACCCCTTCGACCACGTCGACATCGTCGCCGGGCAGGGCACGGTCGGGCTCGAGATCCTCGAGCAGGTGCCGGAGGTGCAGACCGTCCTGGTGCCGACCGGCGGCGGGGGACTGCTGGCGGGGGTCGCGATCGCGGTGAAGTCGCTGCGGCCCGACGTCCGCGTCATCGGCGTGCAGGCCAAAGGCGCCGCGGCGTACCCCGACTCGCTGGCGCAGGGGCACCCCGTGCCGCTGGAGTCGATGACGACGATGGCCGACGGCATCGCGGTCGGCCGGCCGGGCGACATCACCTTCGCCGCGGTCCGCGACCACGTCGACGAGATCCTCACCGTCTCCGAGGACTCGATGTCCCGGGCCCTGCTGGCGCTGCTGGAGCGGGCCAAGATGGTCGTCGAGCCGGCCGGCGCCGCCGCGGTGGCCGCGATGCTCGACCGGCCCACGGAGTTCACCACGCCCACGGTGGCCCTGCTCTCGGGCGGCAACATCGACCCGCTGCTGCTCGGCAAGGTGATCCGGCACGGCATGGCCGCCGCCGGCCGCTACCTCAACCTCCGGGTCTGCATCCCCGACGTCCCGGGCGGCCTGGCCACCCTGCTCACCGAGGTCAGCGCCGCCGGCGCCAACGTCCTCGAGGTCGTCCACGAGCGCATCTCACCCTCGCTGCACCTCGACGAGGTGGAGGTCCACCTCCAGCTCGAGACCCGCGGCGAGCCGCACGCCGAGCAGGTCACCTCCCGCCTGCGCGAGCACGGCTACCGCGTCTTCCATTGACTCAAGGAAGGATAGTCCGGCACGTTCTGGCCATCAGATCCACGAATTCGTGCCGGACTATCCCTCCAGAACGCCGGAGGCCACGTCGAGTCGGCGCAAGTGCACGCCCGAAATGGCATCGAGTCGGCGCAGGCTCGCACGAGCTTGCGCCGACTCGACCCGTATCTCGCACGAGCTTGCGCCGACTCGACCAAGCGGTCGGTGGGTGGGTCAGCCGGTGTAGGGCTCCGCACCCACGATGACGACCTCGAGGGTCTTGCCGTTGGGGGCCTCGTAGGAGACGGTGTCGCCGACCTTGGCGCCGATGATGGCCGAGCCGAGGGGGGACTGGGGGGAGTAGACCTTCAGGCCCTCCACGGAGTCCTCGATCTCGCGGGCGCCGAGCAGGAACGTCTCGGCCTCGTCGTCGTCGTCGCCGACGAACTTGTAGGTGACCTTCATGCCGGGGGAGACGGTGCCGTCGTCCTCGGGGGTCTCGCCGACCTCGGCGCGCTGGAGCATGTCCTCGAGCTGGCGGATCCGGCCCTCGACCTTGCCCTGCTCGTCGCGGGCGGCGTGGTAGCCGCCGTTCTCCTTGAGGTCACCCTCGTCGCGCGCAGCGCTGATGCGGGCGATGACCTCCTGGCGCACGGGGCCCTTGAGGTTCTCCAGCTCGGCCTTGAGCTTGTCGTAGGCCTCCTGGGTCAGCCAGATCGTGCCCTGCTCGGTGGACTGCGTCATGGGTACTCCTCCTGGGAATACTCGAGGGTGGCGGATCGACCGCCGCATCGTCGGTGCTGCTGGGCCGGTCAGGTGGCCGGGGGCCGCCCTCGACGGGGCCGACCCCAGGCGTGCGAGCCCGCGTCTGGACCCGTCCCCGGAACAGTCAGAACGATCAGTTTAACAAGTCGGGGCCGACGACGCAGGTCAGCGCGGTCTGGGCTGTCCCGGGGCGGTGCACCCGATCAGCTCCACCGAGGTCGCCCGGCGCTCGGTCCGCACCGTCTCCTCCAGCGGCTGGTCGGCACCGTACTCCGGTGTGAACGACAGCTCGCCGACCACGGTGTGGTCCTCGGCGAAGGCCCGCAGCAGGCAGCTCGCCTCCACGTCGGCGTCCTTGAGGCGGACCTCCACCTTCGCCGTCGCCTCGTGCTCGCCCTCGACGGAGTAGCCGACCATCTCGGAGTCGACGGCCGGCGTCGAGTGCTCCCACGCGGTCCAGCCGAGCCAGCCGAGGAACGCCGCGGCGACCACCACGCTGAGCGCGATCACCGCGCGTCGGCGCCAGGGGGCGGGCGCGCCGTACCGGTCGCCGAGGGTGTCCTGCGTGGTCACGCCCACATGCTCGCACCCGGGGGGTGGCCTCCGCGGACCGGGCCGCGGTCTCCCCGCCTACGATGAGACCCATGCCGCACGCCCTTCGCACCGGCCCGCGCGCCGGGCTCCGTCTCATGCACGTGCACGCCCACCCCGACGACGAGTCGAGCAAGGGCGCCGCGACGACCGCGAGGTACGTCGCCGAGGGCGTCGACGTGCACGTCGCCACCTGCACCGGCGGCGAGCGGGGCTCGATCCTCAACCCGAAGATGGACCGCCCCGACATCCTCGAGAACATCAGCGAGGTCCGGCGCGAGGAGATGGACCGCGCCCGCGACATCCTCGGAATCCGCCAGGACTGGCTCGGCTTCGTGGACTCCGGCTGGCCGGAGGGCGACCCCAAGCCCCCGCTGCCCGAGGGCTGCTTCGCGCTGGTGCCCCTGGAGGAGGCGGCCGCGCCGCTGGTGCGGCTGATCCGCGAGTTCAAGCCGCACGTCATGACGACGTACGACGAGCGCGGGGGCTACCCGCACCCCGACCACGTGATGTGCCACAAGATCTCCGTGGCGGCGTTCGAGGCGGCCGGCGACCCGGAGCGCTACCCCGACCTCGGTGAGCCCTGGCAGCCGCTGAAGCTCTACTACCACCACTCCTTCAACCGCCCGCGGATGCAGGCGCTGCACGACGCGATGCTCGCGCACGGGCTGGAGTCGCCCTGGGAGGAGCGGCTCAAGGAGTGGAAGCCGGAGCCCGAGTGGGACGCCCGCATCACCACGCGGGTTCCCTGCGGCGAGTACTTCGGGGTCCGCGACCAGGCGCTGCTCGCGCACGCCACCCAGATCGACCCCGACGGCTTCTGGTTCGCCGTCCCGCGGGAGCTCCAGGAGAAGGTCTGGCCGACCGAGGACTACGAGCTCGTGGTGAGTCACGTCTCCACGACCACCCCGGAGGACGACCTGTTCGCCGGCATCGACACCCCCGCCTGAGAGACTGGTCCCATGCCGTTCGACGCGCTCCTCGCCAGCCCCGTGCTCAGCCCGGTGCTGCCCTTCGTCATCAGCCTCGTCGACGAGAGCCCGGAGCCCGAGGACGTCAAGGCCGGGTGGACGGCCTTCGCGATCTTCCTGATGCTCGCGGCCGCGGTCGTCGTCCTCGGTTTCAGCCTGGTCAAGCAGCTGAAGAAGGCGCAGGCCGCCAAGGACGCCGGGGTGTACGGCGACGAGCCGGAGCAGCCCGCCGCCGAGCCCGAGAACCACGACCAGCAGCCTCGCTGACCCCGAGGTCCGCACCGGCCGGGACGTTCCGCACTACGGACCTGCCTCCGCACCACCCAGACTGATCGGGGAGTGGGAGCGACCGAGCCCCCACCGGGCCGAGGGGACACGTGGTGGCGACGAGCGGGCAGGTGCATCCGTCCGGTCCGGGGCGGGTGGTGCCGCTCGGGGGCCGGCGCCGGGTCTGGGCTGCCGTGCTCGCCCTGCCGATGGTGCTCTCGCTGACGCTGGGCCTGCTCGACCCGCTCGAGGGCGGGATGGCCCTGCTCGTCGGGCTGGTGCTGGCGGCGCTCGTGTGGACGCTCTCGCGCGTGCCGGTGCCGCGGTGGGCCGGGTTCACCGCGCTGGCGGCGGTGGTCCTCGGCGCGGCGGCACTGCTGTGGGCCGGGGCCACCCCGGACGACGACGGCGGCCGGTCGTGGGCGTCGGGACTGGTCCTCGGGGTGTTCGTCGTCGGCTACGAGGTCTCCGTCCTCGCGACGGTCGTGGGCGGCGTGATCTTCGCGGTGCGGGTGATCCGGCAGGCCCGCCCGCCTCGACCCGCCGAGCCCGGTGGCTCCTGACGGTCCACCTCCACGACGCCGACGGGCCGCTCCGGTCAGCGGGTGCGCACCAGCTTCACGAGGCAGTCCCAGGCGGTGCGTGACTCGTCCCCGCCGTGCCCGTCGGCCACGGTGCGGGCCACGCGTCCGGCCCGCAGGGTCTCGAAGCCGGCGCCGGCCAGGTCGTCCAGCACGTCCTCGGCCGTCATCAGCACCGCCGGGTCCTGGGGTCCGCCGGTGCCCTCGGCGAGGTTGGTCGAGTCGTGGGCGACCAGCAGGAACGTGCCGCCGGGCCGCAGGGCGGCGAAGGCGTTGCGCACGGCCGCGCGGCGCTCGTCCACCGGGAGCTGCAGGTAGGCGACCACCGCGACGTCGTACGCCGTGTCGGGCTGCCAGGTGGTCGCGTCGGCGCACACCCATGTCACCGAGCCGGTGAGCTCGCGATCGGCCACGAGGCGCCGGCCCTTGGCCAGCCCGACCTCCGAGAAGTCGACGGCCGTGACGTCCCAGCCGCGCTCGGCTAGCCAGATCGCGTTGCGGCCCTCGCCGGCCGCCAGGTCCACGGCGCGCCCCGGGGCCAGCCCCTCGAGCTCGGCGGCCACGAACTGGTTGGGCGTCACCGACCAGACCAGCTCGGCGGCGGCGTACCTCTCGTCCCACGCGGTGGCGTCCATGGCGCCACGCTACTGCGCCGCGGGGCGCGGGAAACGTCCGTTCGTCCCACCGCGCTGGGACCTGGTGCCCTGCTCGCCCCCGGCGGCCGGACGGGAGGCTGCTGGGGGCACGTCACCGGAGGCCTGCCGCAGGAGGAGTCGCGAGATGGACGCTCGAGGAGCACGAGGATGAGGGGGTCCGAAGCCGTTCCCAGGCCTGCCCGCACCGCCCTCCCGTTCCGCGAGGTCGTCGAGCTGGCCTGCCGCGCGCCGAGCGTCCACAACACCCAGCCCTGGGTGTGGCGGGCGGGGGGCTCACGCCTGCGGCTGTACGCCGACCGCAGCCGCCAGCTCCCGCACGCCGACCCCGACGGGCGGAGCCTGGTCATCAGCTGCGGGGCGGCGCTCCACCACGGGCAGGTCGCGGCCAGGGGGCTGGGCTGGGAGGTCGCCGTGGAGCGGTGTCCCGACCCGGGCGACCCCGACCTGCTGGCCACGCTGGACCTGACCCCGGGGCGTGTTGTCCCCGCGGCCGAGGAGCAGCTGGAGGCGCTGCAGGCGCGCGCCACCGACCGGCGCCGGTTCACCTCGTGGCCGCTCCCGGCCGAACGGCTGGACCGGCTCGCCGAGCAGGCCCGCGAGTGGGGCGCGCTGGTGATCTCGCTGGTCGACCCGGCCAAGCAGACCGACGTGGAGGAGATCCTGCGCCGGGCCGAGGAGGTCGAGCGCGCGGACCCGGCGTACGCCGCGGAGGTGGCGCCGTGGGTCCGGGCGGAGGGGCCCGAGGGCGTGCCGGCGTCCAGCATCCCGGAGATCAACCCGCACCGGCCCGCGATGCCCTCGCGCTACCACGAGGGAGCCATGGCCGACCCGCAGGTCGAGAAGGTGGAGTTCGTCGAGGGGCTGCTCGCGCTGGCCACGGTCGACGACGACCAGGTCTCCTGGTTGCGGTGCGGCGAGACGCTCAGCGCGCTCTGGCTGGCCGCGGTCCGGCACGGGCTCTCCCTGCTGCCGCTCAGCCAGCCGACGGAGGTGCCCGAGACCCGGGAGCGGCTGCGGCGCGACGTGCTCGAGGGCCTCGGTCGGCCGCAGCTGCTGGTGCGGCTGGGCTGGCAGGAGATCACCCGCGGCGAGCTGCCGAGGACGCCACGGCGCCCCGTGGAGGAGGTCCTCCGCTTCGACTGACGCGGGCCTGCTCAGTCGCCCACGACGCGACCGTGCGGGCGGCCCGGGTCGTCGTACGCCGGGCTGTGCTCCCCGGCGCGCAGCGCCTCGAGCTGGGCGCACACCGCGACGCCGTAGAAGAACGCCATCGCCGAGAGCAGCGACCACAGCAGCAGGGCGACGATGCCCGCCAGCGGCCCGTAGGTGCTGCCGAAGGAGGAGCTGAGGTGGACGTAGACCGCCAGCGCCCCGGTGGCGAGCAGGGTCAGGACCACGGAGACGAACGCGCCCAGGGCCAGCCAGGACAGCGCGGGCTGACGGCGCCGCGGCGCGTGGTCGAGCAGGACCGCGATCGCGAAGACCAGCAGGGCTATGCCGGCGGGCCACCGGACGACCTGCCAGACCAGCAGCTGGTCGTGGGTCCAGCCGTACTGGCTGGTCATCGCCTCGCCGAAGGACCCACCCGCGACGAGCATCAGGAAGCCCACGCCGACCGGAGCGGCCAGCACGCCGGTGAGCACCGCGGCCCGACCGTACTTCGCCAGGGCCGGCCGGTCGCGCCGGATCCCGTAGATGCGGTTCGAGCCGCGCTCCACCTGGGCCATGGCGGTCGTCATGGAGACCAGCGCGAAGCCCAGGCCCAGCACCAGCGCCAGCTCGCCGGCCTCCTCGCTGGTGCTCGGCCCGCCGACCGCCCCGGCGAGCGCGTCGCCGCCGTCGGAGCCGGGGGAGACCTTCTGGATCGTCTCGGCGACCACCCGGGCCGGGCGCTCGTGGTCGAGGTCCGCGGCCAGGCCGGTCAGCGCCAGGAGGAACGGCACCACCGCCAGGCACGCCTGCAGGGCCAGCGCCCGGCTGTTGGTGAACCCGTCGCCGTACCGGAACCGCACGAAGGAGCCCACCGCGATCCGGCGCAGCCCGTGGTGCCGGACCAGCCGCCACGCGTCCTCGGCGTCGAGCTCGTCGCCGTCCATCTCGGTGGTGACGGGGACGGTCCGTGCGGTGGTCATGCGCTGAGCCTAGGAGGGAGTCCGCCGGGGCGCCCGACGACCTTCACCGGGCTTTCATCCGGGGGACGTAGCGTCGAGAAGAGAAGAGACCGCGCGGTCGGTCGACAGGAGCGGAGATGGGCAACCTGGTCGGGCACGTCACCTCGCTGCTGACGTCGGTCCCCGCCCCGCTGGCCCTCGCCGTCATCGGGGCCCTGGTCTTCGCCGAGGCGGCCCTCTTCGTCGGCTTCGTGCTGCCGGGGGAGACGGCGGTGCTCCTCGGCGGGGCGCTGGCCTCGGCCGGGCACCTGTCCTTCGCCGAGCTGCTGGTCGTGGTGGTGGTCGCCGCGATCGTGGGCGACAGCGTCGGCTACGAGGTGGGTCGGCTGGCCGGCCCCCACCTCCTGGAGTCGCGGCTGCTCCGGCGCCACCGGGCACGGCTGGAGGTGGCCCGGTCCCGCCTGCAGCGCAAGGGCGGCGTGACGGTGGTGGCGGGGCGGTTCACCGCCCTGCTGCGCGCCGTCACCCCCGGGCTGTGCGGCATGAGCGGGATGCCGTACCGCCGATTCCTGCTCTTCAACGCGCTGGGCGCGCTCGCCTGGGGCACCGCGGTGTGCGTCCTGGGGTTCGTGGCCGGCAAGTCCTACCAGCGGGTGGAGGCCAGCCTCGGCGGTGTGGGCGCGGTGCTCCTGCTGCTCTTCGTCGTCGCCGGCGTGGTGCTCTGGCACCGTGGGCGCGCGGCCCGGACGGCGGCGCTGTCGGACCGGGACGACCCGTCGCGCTGACGGGTCAGTGCACCAGCGGGTTGTCGTCCGACCGGAAGTTGGGCGCCCACGGCGCCCCGGAGATCCCGATCCCCGCGAACGCGCCCGCCGCCACCGCCGCGAGGCGCTGCAGCCCCTCGACCTCGTGGTCGGTCGGCACGTCCACCTCCTGCCAGTAGGCGCCGATCGCGCCCACCGCCGGGTTCCCGATCGGGACCATGACCAGGCTGCGCACGAACGTCGGCCGGTAGGCCTCGCGCGGGATCCGCGCGGAGACGTCGATGTCGGGGACGACCGCGGGCAGGCCGTTCGTCATCGCCCAGCCGCTGATGCACTCCGACATGGGGAACCGTTGTCCCTTCCACAGCGGGGCGATCGCGTCCTCGTCGGCGTAGAAGCAGCGATCGTCCTCGCGCAGCACGAAGGTCGCGCCGTCGGCGTGGGCGATCCGGCGCGCCGCCGTGCGCACCACCGCTCCGACGTCCTCGAGGGTGCGGGCGCTCTCCAGCGCCCGAACCTCGCTCGTCGTGGGTCCGTTCCTCACGTCAGCTCACCTCTGAACCGCAGCTTCCCCCGAAGTCCTTGCACTGGGGAGCGTACGCCGTGCGGTGGCGCCAGGCGACGGTTCACGGCAGGTGGACGCGGCTCAGCCGTCGCCGAAGCGCGGCGACAGCGCGTAGCGCATCAGCACCACGTCACCGATCGGGCGGGTCTCGACCAGGGCGGCCCGGCGCCCGTCCCGCCACGGGAACCGCCCGTCGCCCACGAAGCGTGCCGCTCGCGGGTCACCGACGAAGAGCGGCGCCACGACCACGTGCAGCTCGTCGGCGAGGTCGGCGGTGAGGAACTGGGTCAGCACCGACCCGCCGCCCTCGACCAGCAGCCGGCGTACGCCGCGACGGTGCAGGTCCTCGCCGATGCCGCGCATGTCGACGCAGCGGCCACCGTCCACGACGGTGGCGACGGCCGCCAGCCGCCGCCGGGCCTCGTCCAGCGCCCCGGTGGGGCAGTAGACGAGCTTGGAGCACTCGCCGGTGCTGAAGAACGCAGCACACGGGTCGAGCCGGCCCCGCCGGGTCACCGTCACCTTCCTCGGGCTCTCGGGGAGCCCCGCGGCGCGCCGCTCGAGCACGCGCACCGGTGAACGGACGAGGAGCCGCGGGTCGTCGTTGCGGACGGTCGCGGCACCGACCAGGATCGCGTCGCTGCCCGCCCGCACCTCGTCGACGCGGTCGAGGTCCGCCGCGTTGGACAGCAGCAGCCGGGCGTCGGAGCCGTCGTCGAGGTAGCCGTCGAGGGACATCGCGCAGCTGAGCACCGTGTAGGGACGATCAGCCATGGGAGTACGCCGCCTCCCGCCGTCGTCGGCCGTGGGTGCGGCCGAGCAGCAGCGCAGCGCCGGGCAGCGTCGCCGCCAGGGCCATCACGCCGTAGACGACGGCCACCGTGACGCCCTGCTCGGCACCCGCGCCGGTGGCGGCGAAGGCCCACGCGGCCACCCCCTCCCGCGGGCCCCAGCCGGCGACGTTCACCGGGACGGCAGCGCCCAGCAGCACCAGGCCGGCCAGCGGCAGCACCCGGTCGGGCGGGACCGTGACGCCCGCGGCGTGCACGGCCACGACGAAGACCGCGGTGTGGCCGAGGACCGCGACGGTGGAGGCGACCACGACGCCCGGCAGCACCTCCCGCGCGAGCAGGACGTGCCGGAGCTCCGCGGCCGTGCGGCGCAGCGGCGACGGGGTGGTCGCCGGCCACGCGCCGACGACCGGCCCGAGGGCCACGGCGGCCGCCAGCACCACGACCAGGACTGCGAGCAGCACGGCGAGCAGCACCGCATGCCGGCGCACCGGCGAGGGCAGCAGGAGCAGCACCAGCAGCGTCAGCGACACCTGGACCGCCTGCCCGGCGCACCGCTCCCAGACGACCGAGCGCACGCCCCGGCCGAGGTGGCCGGCGTCGCGGCCGTGGCGGACGGCGCGGTGGGCGTCGCCGAGGACCCCGCCGGGGAGCGTCGCGTTGAGGAACTGGGAGCGGTAGCACGCGGCGACGGCGGTGCCGACCGGCACGTCGACCCCGAGCCGCCGGGCGACCAGGCTCCACCGCCAGGCGCAGGCCAGGGTGGTCAGCGCGGTGAGCGCGAGGGCCGCGGCCAGGGGCGCCGAGCCGGTGCGGCGCAGCCCGTCCAGGAACGGGTCGATCCCGACCTCGGCCAGCAGGACGCCGATCAGGGCGGCGCCGGCCACCGGCCGCGCGACCCGGCGCACCCGGGCCCAGGCCTGCCCGTCACCACCTGACCGTCCCATGCCCCGTCCTACGACGGGGGCCGGCAGCCGGTTCACCGGCGCGCAGGTCATCGGCGCACCTCCTCCAGCACCGCGGACATCCGTGCCGACACGTCCGCCCAGCCGGGCAGCTGCGCGCGGCGTCGTACGGCGGCGTCGCGGAGCGCGGCGCGCAGCCGGTCGTCGCCGAGCCAGCAGCGCAGCGCGTCGGCCAGGGCCGCCGGGTCGTCCGGGGGGACCAGGAGCCCGGCCGGTGCGTCCTCGCCCCCGCCCAGCGCCTCGGACACCCCGCCGACGTCGGCCGCGAGGACCGGGATCCCGTGCGCCAGCGCCTCGGTCACGACCATGCCCCACGTCTCGGTCCGGGAGGGCAGGACCAGCAGGTCCGTCCGGGCGAAGGCGTCCTCGAGCGCCGGCCCGGTGCGGGGCCCGGCGAGGTGCACGCGGTCGCCCAGACCGAGCTCGCGGACCTGGTGGGAGAGCCGGTCGACGAAGCCCGGGTCCAGGTCGAGCGCGCCGACGCAGAGGCAGCACCACGGCAGGTCGGCGGTCCGGCCCAGGGCCTGCAGCAGGACGTCGTGCCCCTTGACGGACGTCACCGCCCCCACGCAGAGCAGCCGCCCGCCCCGGGCGGACCCGGGAGCGGCAACGCCGACGTCGGCGCCGGGGGAGACCACCCGGACCCGCGCTGCCGCCAGCCCCTCGTGCTCGAGCAGCCAGCGGCGGGTCCAGGCGCTGGTCGTGACGACGAGGTCGGCGCTCGTCAGCACCGCCCGCTCGGCTGCCCGCACAGACGCCGCGGGGGACCCGAGACCGAGCGGCAGGTGCACGAGCACGACGAGGCGGAGCCGGGTCGCCGCGGCCGGCAGGGACTCCGGCGCCGCGCACGCGACCAGCCCGTCGGCGAGCACCACCTCGCCGTCCGGGACGCCGGCCAGCAGGTCGGCCAGGGCGTCGCGTGCGACCTGGTCGGGCCGCGGCCAGGTGCCGGGCACGCGCAGCTCGCGCACCGTCCACCCGAGGGCCCCCAGCCCGTCGCAGACCCGCCGGTCGTAGGTGTTGCCGCCGCTGGGCCGGGTCGGGTCGTCGATCCCCTCCGGGACCACGACGTGCACGGCGCGGCGGACGTCCACCGCGCTCACAAAGCTCGCTGGTAGCTCGCCCACGCCACGTGCGACTCGTGCAGCGTCACCGTCAGCCCGGTCACGCCGCGGGCCGCCTCGCCCAGCTCGCCGGCGTGCACCCGCTCGGCCAGCCGGTCGGCGACCAGCCGGGCCAGCACCTCCGTGGTGGTGTTGACCCCGGCGAGCTCGGCCTCGTCGTCCAGGTTGCGGTAGCCCAGGGCGGCCAGCACCTCTCGGAGCGCCTGCGTCGCACGACCGATGTCGACCACGATCCCGTCCTCGTCGAGGTCGGGACGGGCGAAGGCGGCGTCGACGACGTACGTCGCGCCGTGCAGCCGCTGGGCCGGCCCGAAGACCTCCCCGCGCAGGCTGTGGGCGACCATCACGTGGTCGCGGACCGTCACGGTGAACACGGCTCTCACCCCTCCTCGTAGCTGATCGTGTGGCAGATCCCCGGGACGGTCCCGGCCGTGAGCCCGGCCATCAGGTCCGGGAGCTCGGTGAAGTGCGACGTGCCGGTGAGCAGGGCGTCGTAGGCCGGGTCGCGCAGCAGGCCCAGCGCGATCCCGAGTCGCTGCGCCCGCGTACGACGCGCGCTCCTCGAGGGCGCCACCGTGCCCACCTGGCTGGACCGGATGGTGAGCCGTCGGGAGTGGAACTGCCCGCCGAGGCAGAGGCGGGTCTGCAGGTCGCCGTACCAGCTCAGGTCCAGCACGACGCCGTCGGTGACCAGCAGGTCGAGGGAGAGCTGGAGCCCCGCGGAGGTGGCACTGGTGTGCACCACCAGGTCGCGGCCCCCCTCGGCGTCGGGCGGCAGCGCGAACCCGGCACCCAGGGCGGAGGCGGTCCGCGCACGGTCGGCGTCGACGTCGACCAGCTGGACCTCGACGCCGGGGTGGCGCGCGAGCAGCCGGGCGACGCAGCAGCCGACCATGCCCGCGCCCACGACGGTCACCCGGTCGCCCACCAGCGGAGGGTGGTCCCACAGCGCGTTGACGGCCGTCTCCAGGGTGCCGGCGAGCACAGCACGCGACGGCGGCACATCCTCGGGGACGACCGCCACGGCGCCGGAGGGCACGACGTACCGGGTCTGGTGGGGGTGGAGGCAGAACACCGTGCGGCCCCGCAGGTCGGGAGGACCCTCCTCGACGGTGCCGACGTTGAGGTAGCCGTACTTCACCGGACCCGGGAACTCGCCCTCCTGGAAGGGGGCCCGCATCGCGGCCCGCTGGTCGGGTGGCACGGCGCCGCGGAACACGAGCGTCTCGGTGCCGCGGCTGACCGCGCTGCGCACCGTCCGCACGAGCAGGTCGTCGTGACCGCGCGGGGGCAGCGGGACGGCCCGGATCTCGCCACGGCCGGGCTCGGTCACCCAGAACGCGTGCGCCTCGTCGGCCACGGGACCACCTCTCGTCGCGGGTTTGAACCACGGGGTCGTTGTGTGCGTACCACTCTGGTACCCGACGGCACGGAGGAACAGTGGTGGCGGTTCAGACAGCAGCGAGGACCCGGCCCGGTCGCGTCCTGGGGCCGGCCGACCGGGTGACGCTGGTCCGGGCGGTCCTCGCGGTGGCCGTCGCGGTCCTGGTCGTGGTGGCCAGCACGCGTGGTCCGCTGCCGGCGGCGCTCGTGGGCTGGCTGGTGGCGCTCGCCTCGGTCGCCCTCGTGCTGGACGCGGTGGACGGCCACGTCGCCCGCCGGACCGGGACCGCCTCTGCGTTCGGTGCCCGCTTCGACATGGAGACCGACGCGTTCCTGATCCTGGTGCTCTCGGTGTACGTCGCGCGGACGACCGGGTGGTGGTGGGTGCTCGCGATCGGCGCCGCGAGGTACCTCTTCGTCGCCGCCCGCCGGGTGCTGCCGCGGCTGCGCGGGACGCTGCCGCCGCGTCACTGGTGCAAGGTGGTGGCCGCCCTGCAGGGCGTCGTCCTCACCGTGGTGGCGTCCGGGCTCCTCCCGTCCGCGCTCGCCGCCGTCCTGCTGCTGGTCGCGCTGGCGCTGCTGGCCGAGTCGTTCGGCCGGGAGGTCGTCGACCTGTGGCGTGCCTCCGCGGGCCCGGCGCCCCGTGAGTCCCGGCCGGTCCGGCCGGTGGTGTCGAAGGCCGCGACGGTGCTGGCCGGCCTGGTGGTGTGGCTGGCCCTGGTGCTGCCGAACGAGGCGACCCGGCTGACGCCCGCCGCCTTCGTGCGGATCCCGCTCGAGGGCCTGGTGGTGCTGGGCCTGGCCCTGGTCCTGGCGCCGTGGGCACGGCGTACGACGGCGCTGGTCGCCGGCGTGACGCTCGCCGCGCTGGTCCTCGTCAAGGCCCTCGACATGGGGTTCCACGCCGTCCTGGACCGGCCGTTCGACCCGCTCGCCGACTGGACCTACCTCGGGCCCGGGTACGGCGTCCTCGGCGACTCGGTCGGTCGGGCGGGCGCCCAGGCAACAGCGGCGGCGGTCGTGCTGGCCGTGGTCGCGGTGCTCGTCCTCGTGCCCTGGGCGGTGCTGCGCTCCACCAGCGTGGTGGCGGCGCACCGGGACCGGTCGGCCCGGGCCCTCGTGGTGCTCGGGGTGACGTGGGTGCTGTGCGCGGTCGCGGGCGTCCAGGTCGCCCCGGGAGGCCCGGTCGCGTCGACCAGCGCAGCCGCGCTCGCCGTCGACGAGGTGGGTCGGGTGCGGGCCGACCTCCACGACCGGCAGGTGTTCGCCGCCGACATCGGCAGCGACCGGTTCCGCAGCACCCCGGGGGACCGGCTGCTGACCGGCCTGCGCGGCAAGGACGTGCTGCTGGTCTTCGTGGAGAGCTACGGCCGGGTCGCGGTGCAGGACTCGTCGTTCTCACCGGGCGTCGACCGGGTGCTGGACGCAGGTACCCGCCGGCTGGCGCGGGCCGGCTTCTCGGCCCGGAGCGCCTTCCTGACCTCACCGACCTTCGGGGCTGCGAGCTGGCTGGCGCACTCCAGCCTCCAGTCCGGGCTGTGGGTGGACAGCCAGCAGCGCTACGACCAGCTGCTCTCCTCGGACCGGCTGACGCTCACCAGCGCCTTCGAGCGGGCCGGCTGGCGCACCGTCTCGGACGTGCCCGCCGACACGCGGGACTGGCCCGAGGGTGCGCGCTTCTACGGCTACGACGCGATGTACGACGCGCGCAACGTCGGCTACGCGGGGCCGTCGTTCAGCTACGCGAGCATGCCGGACCAGTACACCCTCGCGGCGTTCCGGCGCCGCGAGCTCGCCCCGGCGGGCCGGCGACCGGTCATGGCCGAGATCGACCTGGTCTCGAGCCACCACCCGTGGACGCCGCTACCGCATCCGGTGCCGTGGCAGGAGGTGGGGGACGGGTCGGTCTTCGACGGCATGCCCGAGCGGGGTGCCCCACCCGAGGAGGTCTTCCGCGACCCGGAGGCGGTGCGGGCGGCGTACGGCCGGTCGATCGAGTACTCCCTGGGCACCCTCGTCTCGTGGGTCCGCGCCCACCCCGACCCGGACCTGGTGCTGGTCGTCCTCGGTGACCACCAGCCGCACTCCTACGTCACCGGACCCGACCCCGGCCACGACGTCCCGGTCAGCGTGGTCGCCCACGACCCGGCGGTGCTGGAGCGGATCTCGGGGTGGGGGTGGCAGGACGGCCTGCGGCCGCACCCGGACGCCCCGGTGTGGCCGATGGACGGCTTCCGGGACCGGTTCCTCGAGGCGTACGGGCCGGGCTAGGCCCCGTCCGGCGCCGAGCCGGGTTCCAGCTGCTCGGTCAGCAGGCCGATGAACTCGTCGGCCATGTCGAGCTGGCGGCGCAGCCTCTCGCGCCGCTCGCGGGCCTGGTCGAGCACCTCGAGCAGCCGTGCGGCGGCGGCGTCGTACGCCGGACCGCCGCCGTCACGCGGTGAGCCGTCGGCCGGGTGGAGGGTCTCCAGCACGTCCATCACCTCGGCCATCTCCTCGAGGCTGAACCCGAGCGGCTTCATCCGGCGGATCACGAAGAGGCGCTCGACGTCGGCCTCGGCGTACAGGCGGAACCCGCCGTCGGTGCGGCCGGAGGGACGGAGCAGGCCGATCTCGTCGTAGTGGCGCAACGACCGCTACAGCCAGTTCGGCTACGCCGGCGACCCCGAGCGTGTCGTCGTCGACCTGACCGCCTCGCACGTGTGGGACGCCTCGACCGTGGCCGCCCTCGACGGCATCACCACCAAGTACGCCTCGCGGGGCAAGAGCGTGGAGATCTGCGGCCTCGACGAGGCCAGCGCCTCGATGCACGACCGGTTGAGCGGGTGGCTCGCCGCCCACTGAGCCGGGTGCCCAGGGGTGCCCCCGTAGTCGCGCTGCGCTGACCGCGACCGGCTGTCGCAGTCACGACATGTCGCATCTGTGAACCCTGACGCCACTGCCGCAGGACCTGACCGGGTCGCAGGCTTGTTCCGCTCCGCAACGAAAGGAACCCCCGCATGCCCCGGCACCCACGCAAGGTCCTGGCCCTCGCCCTCGCGGCGGCCGTCCTCGCGACCCTCCCGCCGGGAGGCGACGCCGCCCAGGCGTCGCCCCCCGGGTCCATCCCGACCTCCGCACCCCCGTCCGGCGCCTCGGCCGGCGATGGGGACACGGTCACCCTGATCACCGGTGACGTCGTCACCGTGGCGTCAGCCGGACGCGGTCGGTACGCGGCCTCGGTCGACCCAGGGCCAGGCCGCGACCGCGTCACGTTCCAGACCTTCGAGGTCGACGGTGATCTGCGCGTCATCCCCGCGGACGCCGTCCCCTACCTCAGCTCGGGTCGGTTGGACCCGGACCTGTTCGCGGTCTCCCGCCTCCTCGAGGACGGCTATGGCGACGAGGACCGCGCCGACCTGCCGCTCATCGTGGAGTACGGCGAGGGCCCCCGCACCGCGTTGCGGGATCCGGGTGTCACGCGCACGCACGCCCTGGCGAGCGTCGACGGTGGCGCCCTGAGCGTCCGGCACGACCGCCTCGACGACCTCTGGAAGACCATCGCCACCGATGCTCCGGGGGTCGCCGCTGCCTTCGACGGCGGCGTCGCGCGGGTGTGGCTGGACGGCCGGGTGCACGCCGTGCTCGACCAGAGCACCGGCCAGATCGGTGCACCGACCGCGTGGGACCGGGGCCTCGACGGCACCGGGGTGGACGTGGCGGTGCTCGACACGGGTGTCGACCTGGACCACCCCGACCTGGCCGCCCAGATCGCGCTCACCCAGGACTTCACCGGCAGTGGCAGCGTCCAGGACGGGTTCGGTCACGGTACGCATGTCGCCGGCATCGTCCTCGGCACCGGCGCCGCCTCGGACGGCAGCCGGCGTGGTGTCGCCTCGGGAGCGCGGCTCTTCGCCGGCAAGGTCCTCGACGACTGGGGCTTCGGCCAGGAGTCGTGGGTCATCGAGGGCATGGAGTGGGCCGCGGACAACGGGGCCGACGTCGTGAACATGAGCCTGGGCGGGGGCACCGGCAGCGACGGCACCGACCCGCTGAGCGAGGCGCTGGACCAACTCTCCAAGGACACCGGCACCCTGTTCGTCGTCGCCGCCGGCAACGAGGGCATGGACGAGTCGATCGGCAGTCCCGGCGTCGCCTCCGAGGCGCTGACCGTCGGCGCGGTGGACCGCGACGGCTCCTTGGCGCCGTTCTCCAGCCGTGGACCGCGTTCCGGCGACCTCGCGGTCAAGCCGGAGATCACCGCTCCGGGAGTCGGCATCGTGGCCCCCCGGGCGTTCCACACGTGGCTGGGCGAGCCGGTCGATGACCACTACACCCGCGCCTCGGGCACGTCGATGGCGACACCGCACGTCGCCGGGGCGGCCGCGATCCTGGCCCAGCAGCACCCGAGCTGGACGGGTCGCCAGATCAAGTCCGCGCTGGTCAGCAGCGCCGTGCGCAACCCCGACCTGCACCCGTTCCAGCAGGGCAACGGGATGGTGCGCGTCGACCGGGCGATCAGCGAGCCGGTGTTCGGCGCGGGCGTCGTCGACCTCGGCATGTTCATCGAGGGCACCGACACCGAGCCGGTCGTCGTGGAGACCGACTACGTGAACACCTCCGAGGAGGACATCACCCTCGACCTGGCCCTGGACGTCACGAACCTGCAGACCGGTGGGAGCGAGAACGATGCGGTGTCGCTGCAGCGCGACAGCGTGTTCCTCCCCGCCGGCACGAAGGCGACCGTGCGGATCGACGTCGACCCGGCCGAGCTCGGCCGCGGCCGGAACGCCGGCTACCTGACGGCCACGGGTCCTGACGGTCTCAAGATCTCGACCGCCCTGGGTGCCGGGGTCCAGCCACCGACGTACCAGGTCACGTTCAAGGGCGTCGGCATCGACGGCGGGATGTCCGGCGTACCCAGCCTCACCCTGTTCGGCAGCGGCACGACGCCGGACCAGATCAGCTTCATCCACTACCAGGTCGGCAGCGTCACCCTCGACGTGCAGGCCGACACCTACATCATGACCGCGCTCATGGAGCACGGCGCACCGCTCGACGAGCAGGTCACCTACCTCGTCGACCCCGAGCTCGAGGTCCAGGGCGACATGACCGTGGTGCTCGACGCACGGGACGGCAACCCGATCCAGGTGGAGACACCGAAGCCGGCCGAGCAGCAGGGCATCCTCAGCTACTACGCCCACCGGGTCATGCCCGGCGGTCGCCAGGTCGACCAGGGGGTGATGCACTTCAGCACCGTCCAGCAGATCAACGTGTCGCCGACGCGGCCGCTGGACGGCGGTGAGTTCGAGTTCGCTTCGCGCTGGCAGCTGGTCGCGCCCATGGTCGCCGCCGCGGTCGATGGCGTCCACGGCGACTGGGACATCAACCTGCTGCACACCTCGCCGACGTTCCCGGGCACGAAGAGGCTGCCGCTGGCCTACGGCGGCACCGGGACACCGGCCGAGCTCGACGACCTGGCCGGGAAGGCCGTGGTCGTGGAGAGCGATCCCGAGGTCTCGGAGTCGCAGCAGATCGAGGCGGCGGCGGACGCCGGTGTGGCCGCGCTGCTGATCGTGCGGCCGGCGGACTTCAGCGCCTGGACGGTGTGGCGCCCGGTCGGCGACCGGCTGCCGATCCCGGCGATGGTGGTCGCCCACGATGACGGCCAGGAGCTGCTCGCGAAGGCCAGGTCCGGGGTCTCGAAGCTGAGCCTGGCGCTGGAGACCTCGAGCCCCTACCTGTACGACGTGCTGACCGTGAACGACGGCGTGGTCCCGGACCGGATCGTCCACGAGGTGACGTCGGCCGACTCCGCGCGGCTGAAGGTGGACTACGGACACATGGGTGGCTTCCCGTGGGAGAAGGAGCAACGGTTCGGCTGGCGTCCGTGGCAGCACTACGCCTGGAACGACACCCAGCGATTCGTGCAGACGCGGAAGGTCCGCTCCGAGTGGGTCAGCGCCGGCGACTCGCTGTGGCAGCACCGCGTCGACCATGAGTACTTCTGGGACGACATGAGCCCGGTCGCGACCGGCCTGGTCGGCCCCGTGCAGAAGTACGCCGCGGGCACCGGTGCTGAGTCCTGGTTCACGCCGGTCGTCCGGCCGGCCGCCCCGGGCACGCCGGGTGCTCCCGTGTCCACCCGTACGGCCACGGCGCTGTCGTTTGACATCCCTGCGTTCGTCGACGCCGGCCACCACTGGGGCTCGCTGCGGTGGGGGTGGCCCGGGGAGACCGCCCACCTCGCCGTGCGGCGTGACGGCGTGCTGCTCGGCCAGGCGGACTCCGGCCGACTCGACCTGCCCACCACCCCGACCGGGGCTGCCTACCGGGTCCGGCTCACCACGACGCGCTCGGACGAGGAGTGGACCTCCGCGACCCGGACGAGCACGGAGTGGCGGTTCTCGTCGCGGGCGCCCGCGGGCACCGGCGCCGAGGCGTTGCCGATGCTGCAGGTCGACTACCGGGTCGGCCAGGTCCGCACCGGCGGGACCGGGAAGCCGGAGGTCCGGCTCGGCCTGGACTTCCGCGATCAGCGCACCAGGGCCGCCCGGGTGGACACGGTGGTCGTGAAGATGTCGAGGGACCATGGGACGACGTGGGCCCGGGTGCCCGCGACGCGACTGTCTGGCAGCGGGTGGAAGGCGCTGCTGCCCGTCGGGAAGGCGCGCGCCGTGTCCCTGAAGCTGGTCGCGACCGCCCGCGACGGCCGCCAGGTGCGTCAGACGGTCGTCGACGCCGTGCGGCTGCGGTAGGTCACGACAGCGCCCGGCGGCGCCCCAGCAAGTAGGCCAGCTCGACGCGGGTCTCGACGTTCATGGACACCATGAGCGTCGAGACCCGCCGCTGCACGGTCCGCAGCGAGACCCCCAGCTGGGATGCGATGGCCTTGTCGGGCACCCCGGAGACCACCAGCGACAGCAGGTACCTGTCCTCCGGGTGCAGGTCGAGCAGGTCCGGGCCCTCCGTCACGTCGGTCGCCGAGATCCGGCCCAGCGGCGTGGCGCGTTCCCACAGCTCCTCGAACAACGCCACGAGCACCTGGCAGAGGACGCTGTCGTGCACGACCGCCGCCGTCGGTTCCTGGCCGCGAGCCACCGTCGTGGTCAGCGGAAGCACCGCGGTGGAGCGGTCAGCGACCGCCAATCGCACCGGCAGCGACGGCAGCACCCGCGCCTGTTCCCCCCGCTCGATGCCGGCCGCGATGTTCGCCACCATGCCGGGCTCGGTCAGCAGTGGCCGTTCGTAGATCACCCGGTAGGGCACCCCCCGGTCCAGCGCGCGGAGCTCTGCGGTGTTGGCCTCGCTGGGCAGCGCGACTGCGTTGGCCTTGCACAGCCAGAGCATCTCGTGCCGCGCCTGCTGCTGCACAGCCTCGAGGGTGCCGCGCAGTGTCGTGCTTCCGGTGATCACCTCCAGCAGCCGGACCGGCTCCTGGCGTCGTCGCGACGCGTAGAAGTCCTCACTGAGCTGCGAGGTCAACGTCGACAGGGCCTGTGCCGCCGTCGTCAGCTCGGCCAGCCGCGGGCGGAGCGCGGTCGCCGGGTCGACGGCCAGCACCTGCCCGTGGCCGGACCGCACCAGGCCACTCGTGGTGAGTCGCCGGATGGCGGAGGCGACCTGGTCCGTGGTCAGTTCCAGGGCGGACTGCAGCCCCTCGGGGGTGATGGCGCCGACGCCGACGATGAGCCGGTAGACGGCGAACTCGTCCGGCGTCAGCCCGAGCATGTCGATCAGCCGCTCGGATGCAGCAGTGTCGCCGGTGTTGGGCACGGCCGTTGCCACCGCGACCGGGGAGGTCGTGTTCATCTCTCGCTCCTTCCGCGCCACAGCCAGACGCCGCGATGTGAGCCTGACCGCCGGGATCGACACATCAGCCTGAGGCCGCTGCGGTTCTGGCGCCAGCGGATTTCGGGTCGTGCCGCCGATCGGTCGGCTCGACCCTGGGGTCCTGACCTGTCGTGCGGCTGTCGCTGGCTGTCGGTGCGGCACCAGTTCTGGACAGGGGGTCGACAGCGAGCACCGGCGGCGGCAGCGCGGGGGTGTGGCCGGCCTGGTCCGGATCCCGTCGGCGGGCATGGACATGTCCGGGCTCTTGACTTTTGCATGCGCATGCATAAATCTGTGACCCAGTTCACGCCCGACGCGGGGGGCCGGGCAGAGTCGATCGGCACGAGGCCGGTCCGGCAACAGGAGAAGGGCATGAAACGCATGCGCACATCTCGTCTAACCCTGCTCGCGGCCTCGTCCGCGACAGTTCTCGCCCTGGGCCTCTCCGCGTGCGGCTCGTCGGGCGACGACGGCGGCTCGGGTGGCTCCGGCGGTTCGTCCAGCTCGTGCGAGCCGAGCGGTGGGAAGGTCAACCTGACGTTCTCCACCTGGGTGCCCGGCATGGACAAGGTCGTCGACGTCTGGAACAAGCAGAACCCCGACATCCAGGTGAAGGTCAACACGGTGGCCGCCGGCAACTCCGGGACCTACCAGAACTTCACCAACGGCCTGAAGGCCGGCACGGCGCCGGACCTGGGGCAGATCGAGTACGACACCCTGCCCAACTTCCGACTCCAAGACGGGCTGGCGAACATCGCGTCCTGTCCGGGTGTGTCGGACGCCGAGAGCAAGTTCGTCCCGTGGACGTGGAGCCAGGTCGACTTCAACAGCAGCGACGGCGTCTTCGCGATCCCGCAGGACAGCGGACCGATGGCTCTCTTCTACCGCAAGGACATCTTCGACAAGCTGGGTCTCAAGGCGCCCACCACCTGGGACGAGTACGCGCAGGCCGCCGCCAAGATCCACGCGGACGACCCGAAGCGCTACATCACGTTCTTCTCCCAGAGCGACCCCAACTGGTACACCGGGCTGTTCTGGCAGGCCGGGGCCCAGCTGTTCGACACCAGCGGTGACAGCGTGTCGGTCACCATCTCGCCGAACTCCCAGGTCGACCAGGTCAACTCGTACTGGCAGGACCTGATCGACAAGAAGCTGGTCGCCACCAACCTCCAGGGGTTCTCGACCGAGCTCTACAAGTCGTGGAACGACGGCGAGGTGGTCAGCTGGATCAGTGCCGCCTGGGGCTACAGCACCATCCGCGACAACGCCCCGGCGACGAGTGGCAAGTGGGCGGTTGCTCCCATGCCTCAGTTCACCGCGGGCGACCAGGCTGCGGGCAACTGGGGCGGTTCCTCCACCGCCGTCTTCAGCAGCAGCGAGCACCCCGCCGAGGCGGCGAAGTTCGCCATCTGGCTCAACACCGACCCGGAGGCCCTGACCCTGGAGAACGAGCTGGGTGGGCTCTACCCGGCGGCGACCGCCGGCCTCGACCTGCCGGCCCTCCAGAAGGGCGTCCCCTTCTACGGGGACCAGAAGATCTTCGACGTCTTCAAGAGCGCCAGTGGCGGCGTCGACGACAGCTTCGAGTGGGGCCCCACGATGACCGACACCTACGGAGCTCTCAAGGACGGCATCGTGAGCGCCCTGTCCGGCAACGCCACCTTGGACGACGCCACCAAGTCTGCCCAGGACAAGACCGTCGAGTCGCTCAAGGCACAAGGCATCTCCGTCGCCGAGTGACCCTGCTACCAGCACGAGCGCCGGGCTCGACGCACGTCGAGCCCGGCGCCGGATCGGAGAACCGATGACCGTGCACGAGATGCCTGC
Organism: Nocardioides sp. GCM10023255; assembly: GCF_042653125.1. Classification (NCBI taxonomy): domain Bacteria; kingdom Bacillati; phylum Actinomycetota; class Actinomycetes; order Propionibacteriales; family Nocardioidaceae; genus Nocardioides; species Nocardioides sp. GCM10023255. The sequence continues at coordinate 94,168 of NZ_JBHSHU010000002.1, read as the reverse complement.
GGACGTGTCCGGCGAGGCACCACGTCAGGGCAGGTCGCGGGTCGGCCTGGCACCCGCGCTCTTCCTGCTGCCCTTCCTGATCCCCTTCGTCCTGTTCTACCTGCTGCCGATCATCTACGCGTTCTGGCGCAGCCTGCACAAGATCACGCGCACCGGCGGGGTGTTCGGCACTCCGCAGGAGCAGTTCGCCGGGCTCGCGCAGTTCGGCAACGTGCTCGACGACGCGGACTTCCGGTCCAGCGTCGTGCGGGTCCTGGTCTTCGGGGTGGTCCAGGTGCCGGTGATGCTCGTGACCGCCTTGATCCTCGCGCTGCTGCTCGACTCGACCCTGGCGCGGTTCAAGCGGACCTTCCGGATCGCCTACTTCCTGCCCTACGCCATCCCCGGCGTGATCGCGGCGCTGATCTGGGGCTTCATCTACAGCCCCAACCTGTCGCCGATCGTCAGCGCCCTGGGCGACGTGGGGGTCCACCCCCAGTTCCTCAGCTCCCAGCTCGTCCTGTGGTCGATCGCCAACGTCGTCACGTGGACGTACACCGGCTACAACATGCTGATCCTCTACTCGGCACTCCAGGCGATCCCGCAGGAGATCTACGAGGCGGCGAAGATCGACGGCGCGGGGAACTGGGCGATCGCGACCCGGATCAAGATCCCGTCGATCCTGCCGGCGCTCGTCCTCACCGCCGTGTTCTCCATCATCGGCACATTGCAGCTGTTCACCGAACCGATCGTGTTCAGCAAGATCGCGACCACGATCACCTCGACCTACACGCCGAACATGGTGGTCCTCAACGCTTCGCAGAACAACTACGACTACGCCGCCGCGCTCTCGGTGACGCTGGCCCTCGCGACGTTCGTCCTGTCCTTCGGGTTCCTCAAGATCACGCAGCGGCGGGCGGAGTCATGACCGTCACCGCCACCCCACCGCCCGCTCGCGCCGACCGGGGTCAGTCGCGCCCCGGCCGCAGGAGCGCGGTGAAGGACAGCCCCGGCAGCGTGGCCGTGGCCGTGGGCTTCCTGATCCTGATGGCCACCTACTTCATGGTCCCGGTCTACGTGCTGGTCACGGCCTCGACCAAGACGCAGGCGGAGCTGAGCCAGGGCGGGGGACTGTCACCCAGCGGCTCGCTGCTGTCGAACGTCACCTCCCTGTTCGCCGAGGACGACCACGTCTTCGTCCACTGGCTCGTCAACAGCGTGATCTACGCCGTCGGCGGTGCCGCCATCGGCACCCTGCTCGCCTCCATGGCCGGGTACGCACTGGCCAAGTACTCGTTCCCGGGCCGCGAGCTGATCTTCAACATCGTGCTCGGCGGCGTGCTGGTGCCGGCGACGGCGCTGGCCCTGCCGCTCTTCCTCCTCTTCGCCTACGTGAACCTGACCAACACCTACTGGTCGGTGCTGCTGCCGTCCATCGTGAGTCCGTTCGGCGTCTACCTCTCGCGGGTGTTCGCATCCGCGTCGGTGCCGAACGAGCTGATCGAGGCAGCGCGTCTCGACGGCGCCAGCGAGTTCCGGATCTTCTGGCAGATCGCCCGGCACCTGATGGCCCCGGCCCTGGTGACCATCTTCCTGTTCCAGTTCGTGGTGATCTGGAACAACTTCTTCCTCCCGCTGATCATGCTGCAGAACCAGAAGCTCTATCCCGTCACGCTCGGGCTGTACACCTGGCAGTCGCAGGTCTCCCGCGCCCCGAACCTCCAGGTCCTGGTCGTGGTGGGGTCCCTCGTCTCCGTCATCCCCCTCATGATCATGTTCCTGCTGCTGCAGCGCTTCTGGCGCAGCGGCCTCTCCGCGGGGGCGGTGAAGTGATGGACCGGCTCACCGAACGCCTGCAGGGCATGGCCTTCGGCGGTGACTACAACCCCGAGCAGTGGTCCCCGGAGGTGTGGCTCGAGGACATGGCCCTGATGCGGGAGGCCTCCGTCAATCTCGTCACCGTCGGCGTCTTCGCCTGGTCCCTGGTCGAACCCCGTCCCGGGGAGTTCGACTTCACCGTGCTCGACCAGGTCCTCGACCTCGCGCACCGCAACGACATCGCGGTCGACCTCGCCACCGCCACCGCCTCGCCGCCGCCGTGGTTCACCCGGCTGCATCCCGACGCGATGCTCGTCGACGCGCAGGGAGTGCCACGCACGCACGGGGCGCGCCAGGCGTACTGCCCCTCCTCGCCGGCGTTCCGCGAGGCGGCCGCCCGGCTCTGCAGCCGCATCGTGGACAGGTACGCCGACCACCCGGCGGTCGTCCTGTGGCACGTCTCGAACGAGTACGGGGACCACAACCACCACTGCTACTGCGACGTGTCCGCGCAGTCGTTCAGGACCTGGCTCGAGCAGCGCTACGGGTCGCTGGCCGAGCTGAACCGGGCCTGGGGCACCGCGGTGTGGAGCCAGCGCTACGCCGACTGGGAGGACGTGCTCCCACCTCGCGCCGTCTCGTACAAGTCCTTCGCCAACCCCACCCAGCAGCTGGACTGGTGGCGTTTCAGCTCCGACGAGTTCCTCGCGCTGTACCGCGCGGAGGCGGCCATCATCCGGGGTCGCAGCTCCCTGCCCGTGACCACCAACTTCATGAGCTTCTTCAAGCCGATCAACTACCACCAGTGGGTGGGCGAGGTCGACTTCGTCAGCAACGACGACTACCTGCTCTACGTCGATCCCCGCCGCGAGCAGCGCACGGCGATGGCGGCAGACCTGATGCGCTCGCTGGCCCGGGGCAAGCCGTGGCTCCTGATGGAGCACTCCACGTCGGCGGTGAACTGGCAGCCGCGCAACCTGGCGAAGACGGCCGGGGAGATGCGCCGCAACTCGCTGCAGCACGTCGCCCGAGGTTCCGACGGAGCGATGTTCTTCCAGTGGCGGGCGGCGACGTACGGCGCCGAGAAGTTCCACAGCGCGATGCTGCCCCACGCCGGGACCGACACAGCCGTCTGGCGCGAGGTGTGCCGGCTGGGCAGCGACCTGCGACGGCTGGCCCCGGCCATCGGCAGCGTGGTGGAGAAGCCGCGCGTCGGCATCGTCCTGGACTGGGAGTCGTGGTGGGCGGCCGAGCTGGACTCCCATCCCACGGTCGACGCCACACCGATCACCCAGATCCGCCGCTGGTACGGCGTGCTGTGGGATCACGGCGTCGTCGTGGACTTCGTCGCACCGGACGGTGACCTGACCGCCTACGACCTGGTCATCGCCCCGTCGTGGTACCTGGTGCGCGACGAGGACGCCGGGCGGGCCGCCGACTTCGTGGCGGCGGGGGGCAACCTGGTGCTGACCTACTTCTCGGGGGTCGTCGACGAGAACGACCACGTCCGCACCGGCGGCTATCCCGGAGCCTTCCGTGACGTGCTCGGCCTGGTCATCGAGGAGTTCGCGCCTCTCCTCGCGGACGAGCAGGTCCAGCTCAGCGACGGCGGCGTCGGCTCGATCTGGACCGACCGGGCCCGGGTCACCACCGCCGAGGTCCTTGCCGGGTACGTCGACGGTCCCTCGGCGGGGTCCCCGGCCGTCACGCGCAACGTGGTCGGGGAGGGGGCGTGCTACTACGTGGGCACCGAGCTCGGGGAGGCCGACCTGGTGCGTCTGGTCGGGAACCTGCTGGCGGGCGTGGGCATCGAGGCCTCCCCGCACCCGCCCGGCGTCGAGATCATCCGCAGGACGTCGGCGGACCAGGCGTACCTGTTCGTCCTCAACCACACCTCCGAGGAGGCGCTGGTGGCTGCGTCGGGCCACGAGCTGCTCGACGACCGCCGGGTCGACGGCGAGCTCCGGGTCCCGCCCGGCGGGTGTGCCGTGGTGCTGGAGGCACCACCGGGGCCGTGAGCGGCACGTCGAGGGCGGACGAGCACCGGTCCGGTCGGCAGACCGGCCTCGGCTAGCGTACGGCCATGAGTCGCGCCGCGGTCCGCACCGTCACCATGGCCGACGTGGCCCGCGAGGCAGGCGTCTCCCAACCGACGGTCAGCCGCGCGCTCAACGGCGACACCCGCGTGGCCACCCGCACCCGAACGGCCGTGCTGGAGGCCGCCGACCGGCTCGGCTACGTGATCAACCGGGCGGCCCGCACCCTCGCGGGCAGCTCCACCAACTCCATCGGCTTCGTCATCGCCGAGCACGAGGCCCACGTGTGGGGCAACCCGTACATCCCCCGGATCATCTCCGGGATCAGCAGGGAGCTGGGCGAGCAGGGCAAGCAGCTGGTCCTCTACGTCGCGCAGAACCGGCACGACCAGGAGAAGCTGATCCAGCACGTCTCCCGGGAACGCACGGTCGACGGCTTCCTGATGATCACCGACAACCGGTCCGACCACTTCCTGAGGTTCCTGCTCGAGCGACACGTCCCGGTGGTGGTCGGGGGGCGACCCCTGGGCCTGAAGCAGGCCAGCTACGTCGACGTGGACAACATCGCCGGCTCGGTGGCGGCCACCAGCCACCTGCTCGACGTCGGCTGTCGCCGGATCGGGATGATCACCGGCCCCCAGACGACCGGGGCGGGAGTGGACCGGCTCGTCGGCTACCGACGCACCCTGGTGGCCCACGACCTCAAGGACAGCGGCGCGGTCTACTGCGCCAAGGACTGGGGCATCGAGGAGGGCTACTCGGGGATGCTCGAGGTCCTGCAGGAGCAGCCCGACCTCGACGGGGTCTTCGCGGCCGGTGAGCTGCTGGCGCTGGGTGCTCTCTCGGCACTGCGAGCAGCCGGGAGACGGGTCCCCGACGACGTCCGGTTCGTCGGCTTCGACGACTCGCCGGCCGCCAGCCGCAGCGACCCGCCGCTGAGCTGCGTCGCGCAGCCGGTGGAGGAGCTGGGCCAGCAGATGGCCGCCCTGCTGCTGCGTCAGCTCGCCGGGCAGGAGGAGACCAGGCACCTGATGCTCCCGGTCCAGCTCAACGCCCGCGCCTCGACCCTCGGACGGGACGTCTAGCTGGGAGCGGGTCCGGGGCTGCACCACACCCCGGGCGTGTGCACCTCGTGCACGACCCGCAGCTCGGTGTCCGCATCGCCCAACGGGTCGGGACGCAGCTCCTCGCTCGCTCGCCAGGAGTACCGGTCCTCGGGCGGCGCCCACCGGGCGTGCTCCGCCAGGGCGAGCGGGATCAGCCGCATCCGGGCGCGGGCCCAGTCGAGCGTCCAGGGGCCGTCCTCCGCGATGCTGCGGACGGAGCGGAACTCCAGGTAGACGGTGCGCCGCAGCTCGTTGGCGACCGCGGGTGGCGAGCCGTGGATGATCATGTCGTCGTGGACGAGCACGTCGCCGGGCTGCAGCTCGACCTCGACGGCGCCGGGCATGTCCCAGCCGTGCTCGTCGGCGAGGGCGCACGTGTCGGCGCCGAGGCGCTGCGAGCCGGGGACGACCCGCAGCGCTCCGCGGCCGCTCACCGACGCGTCGAGGTAGACGCCGACGTTGAAGATGCGGTGGCGTCGTGCGTGGACGGCGTCCTGGTGCCAGGGGATGGGCGCTCCGTCACCGGCGGACTTGAAGACCATGGACTCGTAGGTGGGCACGAAGTCGGGGCCGGCCAGGCTCTCGGCGATGCCGAGGACCTCCGGGCTGCCGAGCAGCTCCAGGGAGGCGGCGCGTCCCTTGTCGTGCAGGTAGTCGACGCGGTACATCACCTGCCCCGAAGGGCGCGAGGCGTACAACCAGTCGCCCGGGCGCTCCCGGTCCGGGTCGGAGCCGTCGGCCACCCAGCCCTCCGCGGCTCGCTGGAGGCGCTCGAGGAGCGGCGCCGGGATCCGCTGCTCCAGCACCAGGAACCCCTGCTGGTCGAAGCGCTCGACCTCGGCGTCGGTGAGGGACCAGGCCCCGGGAGCCGTGGGGGCGGATGCCCGGGTGCGGTCGTCGGGCGGCAGGTGGGTCGAGGACGAGTCGATGGCCATGGACACGACGCTAGCTGCCCTCATCCGGGCAATACTTCACTCATGGTGGCGCGTTCTTCCCGGATCCTCGCCGACGGCGGCGTGGAGCACCAGACCTCCGGCTTCGCGTGCGGGCTGAGCTCCTCCCCGGCCATGGCGCGAGCGCACCGGCACGACGACGTGGAGGTGGTCCTGTCGCTGCGCGGCACGGCCGTGCTGGACCTGGCCGGCACGGTGTTCCACGTCGGCCCCGGCGAGTGCGCCGTGTTCTGGGCCGGGATGCCGCACCGGATCGTGGAGACCAGCGAGCCCGACCCGGCCGCCCGCGGGGACGTCTCCCTCCGCTGGGTCACCGTTCCCCTCGTCGAGGTCCTGGGATCCCCCCTCCTGCCGGCGGCCTTCGCCGGCGAGCTCCTGCGGGGCGAGCTGCTCACGTTCGTGGCGCCCGTCGCACTGGAGGCGAGCATGCAGACCTGGAACGAGGAGATCGGCTCCGAGCCGCTCCTCACCGCGGCCGCGCGCCGGGAGGCCGAGGCGTTGCTCCTCCGGGCGAGCCACCTGGCCCGCCCCGACGGGCGGCCCGCCGCTCCCGAGGAGTCGGGCTCTCGTGCCCTCGCCACCGCGATGGCCTCCTGGATCTCCCGACACTTCCGGGAGCCGGTCTCCCTCGCGCAGGTCGCGGCCGTCGCGCACGTGCACCCCTCGACGGCCGCGGCGACCTTCCGGCGTCACCTGGGCGTCACGATCGGTGACTACGTGTCGCAGTGCCGGATCGCCGAGGCCCAGCGGCTCCTCATCTCCACCGACGCGACCACGACGGAGATCGCCGTGCGCGCCGGCTTCGGCTCGACCAGCCGCCTCTACGCCCACTTCGCCGATGCGCTCGGCATGCCGCCGGCCGCCTACCGGCGCAGCATGCGCTGATCCACGGGGACGCGGAGGCGAGCGCCCCGGTGCCCGACCGGCTGAGCGCGCGGGCCGCCACCCCTGAGCCGCCACCGGCCGACGGTTAGGTTGGCCAGATGTCCAACCGGCTACGCGACGCGACCTCGCCGTACCTCCTCCAACACGCGGAGAACCCCGTCGACTGGTGGGAGTGGGGGCCCGAACCGTTTGAGGAGGCCCGGCGCCGCAACGTGCCCGTGCTGCTCTCGGTCGGGTACGCCGCCTGCCACTGGTGCCACGAGGTTCCCCGGTCAACGGCTGTCGACGGTAATCTGCGAAACCGCAGGTCAGCGGCCTAGTGGCGGTTCGCGTCGAATCGGCGAGCGCCGCCGTTGGACACCGTTTCCGGGGCTTCGTGCATCACTCTCGTGCATCACTCGGGCGGTCCCGGCTACTGGAAAGATCTACTGAAACATCGGTGTTGCAGTAGATCAGCGCAGCGACCAAGACGCGCGGGGGTCCTTGGGTCCCTGACCGTCCCAGGTAACGAGTTCAAGCTTGCGCAGAGTCTGCAGGTGTCGTGATGCCGTCGGTCGGGCGATGCCGGCCAGCTCGGCGATCTGGCCGGTGCTCATGGGGCGACCCTCCAGCCGGAGTGTGTCCAGCACCTTCCGTGCGGCTTTCGGCAAGCTAGCCCGGACGTCCTCGGGCAGCGCGTCGGCTGAAGAAAGGACAAGGCGAACTGATCCACTCGATTGCGAGTAGATCGGGTCGGTCAGGCCGAGGGACCGCATTTCACCGAAGATTCGTTTGATGCCCTCGCCGAGTTCCCGGGCGATCCCCAGATCGGAGCAGACGCGGACAATGCGAGGGTTGCGGGCGTAGCGGCTGATGGAGAGCGGCTTGGAGGGATCGGCGAGCCCTGGGAAGCGCCCTGGGTTCTCGATCTCGATCCGGTTAGGGAAGATCTCGACTCGAACGTGGTCTCCCGCCATGGAGTAGGACCGGTGAAGCACCGCGTTGACGAGTCCTTCGAGCCAGACGTCACGCGGGATGATCGGTCGTGGTTCGAACCTGCCACTCGGCGCCAGGGCCTGCACCCGGGGGAGCCACTCCTCGATCACCTTCGCGGCCTTCGTGATCTGCTCGGGGATGGAGCCTTCACATCGGACGTCGCCGCCTTCGTACAACGTCATCGCGGCACCGGTGCCGCGGTCGGTGTCGGCATAGCGCAGCACACGAACCACTGCGCTCGGGAACAGCGACTGTGGCCGTTGTGCGAACAGCAACCAGCCGGCGACCGTGAGCCGCCCGTCGCGGGTGAGGAGGTCGCGTGCCGCGAGCATGCCTTCTGGGGTGGCTGCGCCGATCGAAAGCTGATACGCAGCGACTTGGCCGGAGTCAAGGTCGACGACCTCGGCGTCGACGCCAGTGCCGTCGAACGGGGCGCTGCCCCGGTCGTACTCCAGTTCTCGGCGCTGTGCGTATCCAAGCCGCCGCGACTCATCTCCGACCCGCAGGTAGACATCGCCCCTGGTGGTTTCGTGAACACGTTCCCCTGGGTCGACTCGCAGGACGAGCAGGACTCGGCTGTCGCTCGTGGTGAGTTCGGTTGTCGAGCACCGCACGACGGGCGTGGTGAAGTCGAACGCAGACTGGCGCAGGGCGTTTAGGCGGTTCTCCTGGACACCTTCCACGGTCCCGTCGTGGATCCCGACGATGACGTAACCACCCTCGGCATTGGCCATCGCCACCAACGGGACGGCAAGGTCCCTGGGGTTGATGCGACCGGATTTTCGCTCGAACCACTGGCTTTCGGGCAGGGTGGCGAACTGCTTGACTGCCTCGTCAGGGGGCAGGGCAAGCACGCGATCGACGACGCCTGGATGCACGCAACTACTGTAACATTGTTCCAGTACATCCCAGCAGGCGAGTAGAGGACGGTGGCGTGTGAGCACGATCTCGTGGACCACAGTCGACCCTGACACGATTGAGCGAATCATCGCAGTGGGCCTGTGTCGTAGGCACAAACGAGCCCGGCGCATCAAGCCGTCGCAGGGCGACGGCGGTCTCGACGTCCTCGTGCCGGTGCCGGGTGGGTCCCAGCTTCAGGTTGAGGACTATCAAGTCAAGAAGTTCGCAGACGTCCTCAATGACTCGCGGGAGCGTCAGATCGAGAAGTCGTTGAAGCGAGCGATCAAGACGCACCAAGAAGAGAGCTTCGGCTACAAGATCTCCAAGTGGCACCTCACGCTGCCAATGGATCTCACGCGCGAGCAGGAGAAGTGGCTCTTTGACCTCGCCGACGGCCTGGACTGCCCATTCCCGGTCGAGGTGTTCGGACTGACCGAGATCGAGGAGTTGCTGCTGGAGTCTCCCGACATCCGTGAGTACTACGTCGGCGACGGCATGGACAGACTCCGAGAGTTGTTCGTGCAGATGAGCAATCTCAATGGGCTCACCAACCTCAGGAACCTAGCCGCAGATCCGCTTGCCGTCGCTCCTTCCGACGTCACGCGCGCACTCGTCGACCTTCACCGCCACCTGAACGCCGCCGACCCGCACTTCGACTACGACTTTGAGGTGACCAACGAGCTGCCGGTGCTCGCGGTCGTCGCAGGACGGATCGCCAGCGTGGTGGGACGTGATGACCCAAACGACCCCTACATCACGTGGCACGTCTCGACGAAGTACGACACCGCTCTCGAAGACCGCAGCATCCCCGGCGGCTACACGGTGTACCCGGATCGGATGACACCCGAGCAGCGAACCGCATGGGAGCGGTGGCACCTGTACGGCACGCCCGTGGAGTTGGAGGGGGATGTAGTCGGTGATGTCCACGTCGACCTCCCCGGCGGACTCGGCGGGAATCTCCCGGACGGTGAACAGGTACTGCGGATCGGACCTGCCGTTGGCGAGTTCGACGGCGAGCCGGCCGGACGTGCGCTGTGGGTCATCGAGGACGCGGACGGAGCAAGCTTGGCCGAGCGGCTGTTCACGTTCCGAGTCAAGGGGCGTGGGCTTGGGGGTGGCGAGCACCGTCATGGGGTCGATGCAGACGGGTATCTGTCGGTCGATCTTTTCGCGCGACCAGGGGAGGTCGCGGAGCGTTCGCTGCAGGTACAGCTCCACGCGGAAGGCGCACACTGGGTAGGGGAACCGGTGCAGCGCATCGGACCTGCGATTCGGTTCGCCGCCGCGTTTACGAAGGGAAACCTACTGCGGCCGCGAGACGAGTTCGGTCTCAAGGTCAGCACCGAGGCGTTCCCGCTGCGTGGCGAGTCGCCGATCCCGATGACGGCGGTGGAAGCGGTCGAAGACCTCATCCGCATCAGCTCGGCGACCCGGCGTCCGATCGGATTGCCGGCCAACATCATCGCGCTGGCCCAGCAGAGGGGCGTCGGGCTGCGCATCATCGCGGACACGGTCTCCGGTCTCGATCCGCTGGTCGGTATCGCTGAACTGGTGGTGCTGCACGAGGACGATCCAGCAGCGTTCGAACACCTTGTCGCTCAAACAGAGGCCGGCACGCTCGTGGTCCCTTGGGACGTTCCGTTCGACCTCCTCGGAGGGGACTTCACCTTCTCATTCAGCCTGGAGGTCATGGGCGAGGTCACTCTTGAGCCCGACGAGCCGAGCGAGTCCGCCGCAGAGCGCGGCATGAAGGCTGTCCGACTGATCCCGACCGCCAGCACGCGCGGTCGGATGCGCTGGTCCCCGGACCAAGGGGCGCGTCCGAGCGCCTCGGGCAGCCCGGGGGGTGGATGATGAGCCATCTCACGCGGGGTGCCTTCGTCGCTTGGCCTGCGGGAGAAGGTCGGTGATCGCGATCGGCTCCCGCTCGAGCGCGACGAGCGCGTCAAGAGCTGCCTGAGCCAACTCCATCCGCTTCTCCTCCCACGCCAGGAGCTGGTCGAGGCGCCAGCGGTCGGGATGTGTCATCACCGGCGGCGGCACCAGTTCCCGGTCCTTGAGGTTCTGGTAGCCCTTCGTCTTGCCCCAGCCGTAGCGCGCCATCACCTCGCTCGCGCTGAGGAACACGTGGCGCGGGTCGTTCATGGGTCTCACACCGCGTTCGGCTTGCCGAGCACCGGCTGAGAGGCGAAACGCTGCATCCGGATGAAGGTCCGCAGGTCGCCGACCGTCGTGTAGAGCCGCCGGCCGATCTTGAAGAACTCCGGGCCTGTGCCCTCCTGGCGCCACCAGCGCACGGTGTTGACCGGTGTCCGCAGGATCTCGGCGACGTCATCGAGCGTGAGGAGCTCGTCGTCGTGGCGCGCGTGGAACGGGACGTCGTGGGTCTTGCTGTTCATGGTTCCTCCTGCTTGTCGAAGGCCCGCGAGGATCGTGGGCGACAGGTAGGTGTGTGGGCCGCGCCGCGTAGAGCACCAAGTACGTCCGATCGGATATCGTCGAGAAATGGATCGGGCGTACCTGATCGAAGTCGCACGACGAGCTAGCGGTCTGACGCAGGCCGAGCTCGCCGCCAGATCCGGTACGTCGCAGGCGACAATGTCGGCGTACGAACGAGGTCTGAAGTCGCCCACGCTCAAGGTCGCCGCGCGGATCCTCGAGGCGGCGGGGTACGACCTCAACCTGCGCCGGCTCATCGACTGGGTGGAGCAGGAGGCGCCCGGAGTCGGGCGCTTCTGGGTGCCGAGCACCCTCTGGCACGTCGAGACGCCCGACTGCTTCGCGGTCCTGGCGTTCCCCGACCTCGTCGGTGACGGGCCGATGCGCGAGTGGGACATGCACGACCGCGCACAGCGCAAGGGCGTCTACGAGCAGTTACTTCAGGGTGGCTCTCCCGAGGAGATGATCCGCTGGATCGACGGCCCCCTCCTCGTCGACGTGTGGGACGAACTCCACCTACCGGACGCGGTCCGCGAGGCGTGGAAGTGGCCGCTTGTGATCGCGCGGGGACCGACCCACCCGGACACCGTGCGGATCCTGGGCCGAGGGGACGACTCGTTCACGGCTGAAGCGTGGGTCCGCGGACACGAAGCGGTGCCAAGGAGGGCGCCGGCTCCGAAGGAGCCGCGGGTGCGGTTCATCCGGACGCGCTTCGACCCGCGGCCCCCGGAGCCGACGGCGAGCGGCGACGGGATGAAGCCGGCAGCGACCGTCGCCAAGATCGCCGAACGGCTCGCCACGCAATTGGCGACGTCGCGGCACCCCTCCGCCCCGGCCACCTGGAACGCTGGAGTCGCGTTCGCACGGAGGTGGGCCGACCTGGGCAACGGCCACACCGTTGTGCTTGCACCGAGCGGACCGGGATGCGTCGTCGGCGTCACGGTCGAGCCCTATGACGACCGGCTCAACGTCGGCCACCAGCTGATCACGCTCTGGCGATCGGACTGAGCTCGAATGACTTCCTCCGGCTACGGGTCTCCAGCAGCTGCGCAGACGGCGCTTCAGAATCCGATGCCCGGGCCCGATGACGACGGCGCGGGGCGGCGGTGGTCGAATTCGGGCGGAAGGCTCGGAATCGGCCGGCGCTTGCGGGCCTTCGGACCGTAGCGTTCGATCGCCTCGGCCGCCGCCTCCCGTGCGTGGGCCGGCCCGAGGTCGGCACGGTCCCGTCCGAACACGTCGCACCACTGCTTGCGCGCATCCTCGACGGATTCGGCGACGAGGTGCGCGACGTTTCGCTCGCGGCCGCGTGTCATCCCGACGTACGCCGACGCTGCTCCGCTGTGCTCGCCGAGCAGCACATGGCTCTCGGTGACAGTGGCGCCTTGCGCGCCGTAGGCGGTCGTGGCGTAGGCGAGCTCGACATCGTGGCGCACGTAGTCAGGCGGCAACACACGAGTCCCCGCCTCGCCCCTGACGGTGAGCGCGCCGCGTTCGCACGAGACGACGGTCCACAACTCGCGGTTCGCGACGTCGGCATCGCGGTCGTTGCGCCGGGTCGCGATGGTGTCGCCGACGCCGAGCCGTTCACCTGCCGCGGTCAGCACCTGCTCGTCGACCTCACCGGTCGCTTTGCGGATCCGGTGCGCGAAGGCGTTGATCCGGCCCACCTGCTCGCGGGTGTCGGCGACGACGAGCTTGCCGACGCTGGCTTCAGCGGCAAGGCGTCGGGTGCGCTCGACGCCGCTTCCGTGGATGACGATCTCGCCGCGGGCGAGGAGTTCATCGAACATCTCGCCAGGAGCGGTGCCCGTCCGCAGCCGCACCGACAGCTCGGCATAGCAGGGGTCCTTGAAGCGGCGTACGCCGTCGAGCTGTTGCACCCGATCGGGTGCGTACCTGATCGCCAGATCCAGGACTCCGCCACGGCCGACGGCGGGGAGCTGATGGCGGTCGCCGACCAGCATCACCAGGGCCTTGGTCTCGTCGGCCAGACGGAGTAGCGCGCGGGCAGTGTCCTGGTCGACCATGCCCGCCTCGTCGACGACGAGCAGGTCGCCTCGACGCAGTCGGGCGCTGATGTCGGGCACGGAGTCGCCTCGACTCCACCGACCGTCCTCGTCCCAGCGGAAGCCGTGCTGGTGGAGCAGCCAGGCCGCGGAGTACGACGCCGCGCCGATGGCGCCCTCTGCGACCTGGGCCGCCTTGAGGGTCGGTGTCACCACGACCATCCGATGCCCGGCGGCGATCGCCCGCTCCCGGGTGGCGGCCAGCCGGGCGGTCTTGCCTGCCCCGGCCGCGCCCTCGATCACGGTGATCGTCTTGGCCTCGGCACGAGTCGCAAGGCGACCGACGATCTCGTGCTCGACGGCCAGCACGTCGACCGACGTGAACGAACGCACGTGCTCGGGCACGTCCGATCGCGGGAGGAGCGCGCGTGAGGCGGCGATGACGCGAGCCGTCAGATCCTCTGCCAACTCACGACGCACGGCCCGGTCGACCACGCCTCCGCCGGACGCGATGATCCGCTCGACCTCACCCCGGGCGTCGGCAGCGTTCCACGCCGAGCGACGTGAGCCCAGCCGGACGAGAGCCAGTTCGACGACACCGTCGCGGTCGACGGTGCCCGTCCGCAAGGTGCCAACCGGAGCGCCCCGGGCCGGGGCGACGTAGCCGAGCTCGTTCAGCTCCTCGATCCACCGCTGACGCAGATCATCGCCGCTGGTCGGCACGACCTTGTCGGGTCGGGCGTCGGCCCATGCCCGTCGGTCCCACGCCTGCCGCAACGCCGGTCCGGGTTCCTCGCCCGGATGGTCGGCCCGCCACTCGGCCTCGTAGGTGTCGATGTTCGCCTCGATCTGCTTGGCGCGGGCGCTGAACGCCCCTGAGTAGGCCGCCAGCTCGACGACCTCGCCCGTCTCGGCGTCGAGTGTGAATCCATGCCGCGCGAGTGCCTCGCGGAACGCCGGATTGGTCATCACTGCCGCGTGCCCGATCCCGTTGATCGCCTCCAGGCTGTCGCGAACCCCGACCGTGTGGAGTCCTCGCCACGCGCCGGCAGCGAAAACTCGGGAGTTGACCTGGAGGTGCAGGTGTCGATGAGGGTCGCCGGCCCGGGAGGTGAAATGGCGTACGACGGCCGCCTCGACCTCCTCGACAGGCACCTGCACCTGCCGATCGCGCGGCCCGACGCGCGTCGTCGCGTGACTCGCCAGCCACCCGATGATCTCCTCGGCCGCGGCCATCTGAGCAGCGTCGTAGGCCTCTGCGATCTCGGGGTTCAGGGCTGCCGCGAGCGACCAGGTCTTCGGCCCGTTGACCGTGACCTCGACGAACCGGACGCCCTTCTCGCCCTTCCGCAACCGCCCCTTCGCAAGGTCGGTGTTGACGTCATAGCCAGCCACCCATCGCTCGTACGTCTCGCCGTCCATGTCGGCTCGGCGCTCGACGCCATCGGGGGTCGCGTTGAAGTGCATGGCGACCCCGCTGCCCTCGGCGAGGTAGTAGTCGTCCGCCCGGGACCGATCGGCCTCGACGTAGTGTCGGGCGGCGGCTGCTGCGCCGCGGTAGATCTTCATGCCGCCATGCATCGAAATCACCTCCGTCAACAGCCATCGACAACCGTGAAACCGCAGGTCAGCGGCCACATCGGCGCCCGTCCCACTGCGAAACTTCGTAGCATGCGTGCAGCTTCATGAGGGGTTGAAGAAGGGCGATCTGGACGGTTGGTTTGGGAGCCGATGGTGGTCGTCAGTGAGTGTTGAGGGCGAAGGTGACAGGGAACGAGCGATTGGGGGTCAGGGAGAGCGGAGGCGAGTGTCAGTTGGGCTCGGGCTGGTCGGGGTCGATGTTGGCCGAGCGGAACTCATCCCGTAGCGCGTCGAGGCGACGCTGGCCCTTCGGAGTGTCGGCAAGCCAGAACGTCCAGCCGTTCTCGGACGAGCCGCTCGCTGCCCTCGCCGCCCCGGACGGGGTCGTGAACGGAACATCGTCGAGCACGATCTGGCCGAGGTCGTCGATCTCGGCGACGGCGTCAACGGAGTCACGCGCCGGCACCAGAATCGTTCCGGCCGGCAGCAGGCCGGACGCGAGCAGATCGGCAACGCTGGCGGAACCCGGCGAGTCCGCTGAGCTGGTACCTGTCTCCGTGGCGCCGGCAGATTGGACTGGCGGATATGTCGCGGCGTAGTCCGACTCCGACACCCGCTCGAACGCCTTCCGAACCACCGCGGCGATCAGCCTGCGGCGCTGGGCAAGGAAGTCGGTGAACGACAACTCGATCCAGCCATCAGGCAGGGCGTGGTGCTCGAGTTGCGTCGCTAGGCGAGAGGAGTCCAGGTGGGCCTTCGAGGCGACCTGCTCGGGCCAGTACTTCTCCGGCGCGTCGTCAGAGATGGCGATGTTGTCGTTCCACTCGACCAGCGCCATGTTGGCGATCTGGTTGATCTGCCGCGTGTCTTTAACCTTGAGTACGTCGCGGAGGTACGCCCGCGGGAACAGGTGATGCCGCTCGATGCCCTTCTTTGCGATGACGGCAGGATCGAGCCGCTCGCGAACCTTGCCGGTCGACAGCAAGGCATCTGCGTCGAGAATGTTGAGCGCGGCGAAGTAGGCGAACAGCGCAGGGCTTCGCGACGCGGACGTCGAGAGTTCGTTGGGAAGCGTGATCGTCCAGAAGTCGCTCGTCAGGGTGTCGTCGACAACCTTGTTGAGTGCCGCCACGAACCCGACCTCGGCGGCCAGCTCTTCGACCTGACGGAAGTCCTTTTCTGCGAGCGTCTCGAACGAGCCGGAGTAGCGCGAAGTCGTGTGTGCCATGAAGAACCAGCGCGCCACCGCCTCGCGGAGTTGGTCGAGCGGCACGCCGTGGTCGACCCGGCCGATGAGCCAGATGGCGTAGGTGAACAGGACGACGTTCTGGCTGGAGATCATCTTCGCTCCGCGGTAGCCCGCGCGCTCCAGACAACGCAGGTACTCGTGCCAGTTCGTCAGATCGAGCACCTTGGCCTGCGATTCCTGAAGCCGCTGGAACTGCTCGTCCCGGAGCTCCACCGTCGTCACCCCGGTCTCCAGGTCCTTGCCGCGCAGGATGGAGTACGCATGCTTGAGGACGGCGCGGCGGAAGGCGAGCGCGATTGACACACGCAGCAGTTGATCGGGCTGCGGCGCGATGTACCAGTTGAACGGCGAGGCGGCGGAGGTCGAAGGGACCTTGCATCCGCGAGCGAACTCCTCGAGCTGCTTTCGCCCCTTCTCCCAGAAGACGCTCATCAGCGTCAGGATGAAGTCGGCCTGGTTGAGCTTGACGCCCTCGGAGTTGATCCGAACGAACACCTCGGCGACCTGCTCCTCGTCGACCGACGAGTCGAGCTCGACGACGTTGAACGGGTAGTTCTGGAGGTCGCGGACACGGTCGATTGCGTCTTCCCAGTCATTCCGTGTGGCCGGGTCCAGTTCCCCGCGGGCCTTCGCATGGGCCGCGAAGAACGCTGAGACGGTACCGCGGAAGTCAGTCCAGAGAGCCGTGACGTCGTCGAGGAACTCGGGGTCGTTGCCGATCGCGATGTCCCAGACCGAAAAGTGGCCGTCCCGTGGCCGGAATGCCAGCTTGACCCGCGACTCCGAGTAGTCCTCCCGCACGACCGCTTCGCCGGTAAGCACGGAGTACAGGGACGTGAGGCGCTGCTGACCGTCAACGATCAGCCAGCGGGCGACGCGGGCGTCCTTGTCATCGACGCCGATCTGCCGTGCGCCGACCTCGGCGCCGGTCTCCCAGAAGAGCAGGTAGCCGACTGGGAAGCCGCGGTACATCGAGTCGAAGAGATCGCGGACCTTCGAGTTCGACCACACGAACGGCCTCTGCAGCTCGGGCAGCGCGACGTCGCCGCGATCGATGTTGTCGACGAGGTGACGGAGCGTGAACGAGGTGCTGCGGAAGACGGTCTTGGCCATGGCTGCTCCAGGAAGCGTGTGCGTGGTCACCAGCATCCTGCCAGCGGACAGCGACC
Organism: Nocardioides sp. GCM10023255; assembly: GCF_042653125.1. Taxonomy (NCBI): domain Bacteria; kingdom Bacillati; phylum Actinomycetota; class Actinomycetes; order Propionibacteriales; family Nocardioidaceae; genus Nocardioides; species Nocardioides sp. GCM10023255. Next base: position 77,069 of record NZ_JBHSHU010000002.1, on the reverse strand, counting down.
CGAGTCGGTCGTTCTTCCCGAACGGAGTGCTGGTCGCCCATAGGCTGACGCCCGTGAGCGGCATCGAAAAGAAGGCGTTGAAGGAGACCGAGATCCGTACTCGGTACATCACGCCTGCGATCGTCCGCGCAGGTTGGGACCTCGAGAAGAACCAGGTTCGTGAGAACTACACGCTCGCCCCGGGCAAGGTCGTGGTCCGAGGGAAGCTCCATGCCCGAGAGGCCGCCAAGTTCGCCGACTACGTTCTGTTCCTCAAGCCAGGCCTGCCCCTGGCGGTCGTCGAGGCCAAGGACAACAACCACAGTGTCGGCGCAGGCATGCAGCAGGCCCACGGATACGCCGACCGCCTCGACGTGCCGTTCGTGTTCAGCTCCAACGGTGACGCGTTCCTGTTCCACGACCGAACCGCGACGTCGGGGCCCATCGAGCGAGAGCTGAGCCTGGACGAGTTTCCTTCGCCGGAGGAGTTGCACCGCAGGTGGCGCGTCTGGAAGGGGATCGAAGCCGGCTCCGAAGAGACTCAGGTTGTCGAGCAGGACTACTACTTCCAGGGCAAGGAGCTCCGCTACTACCAACTCCAGGCCGTCAATCGCACTGTCGAGGCCGTTGCACACGGCCAGAAGCGCGCGCTCCTCGTCATGGCCACCGGCACGGGTAAGACCTTCACGGCCTTCCAGATCATCTGGCGTCTCTGGAGGTCAGGCCGCGCTAAGCGCGTCCTGTTCCTGGCTGACCGCAACATCCTGGTCGACCAGACCCGAGTCAACGACTTCAAGCCTTTCGGCACCGCGATGACCAAGATCACTAACCGGACCGCAGACCCGTCGTTCGAGATCTTCCTCGCCATCTACCAGGCCATCACCGGTACCGAGGACGAGCGGAACATCTACAAGCAGTTCTCGCCCGACTTCTTCGACCTCGTCGTCGTCGACGAGTGCCACCGTGGCAGCGCCCGCGAAAACGCCCAGTGGCGGGAGGTGCTCGACTACTTCAGGGGCGCCGTCCAGGTCGGCCTGACGGCCACGCCGAAGGAGACGACTGACACCTCGAACATCACGTACTTCGGGGAGCCGGTGTTCACCTACTCGCTCAAACAGGGTATCGATGACGGATACCTTGCGCCGTACAAGGTCGTGCGTATCGACATCGACCGTGACCTCGCCGGCTGGCGTCCTGAGGCGGGCAAGACGGACAAGCACGGGCAGTTGATCGAAGACAGGATCTACAGCCAGCGGGACTTCGACCGCGAGATGGTGCTGGAGGAACGGACCAAGCTCGTCGCCAAGAAGGTCACCCAGTACATCGAGGAGTCTGGCGACCGATACGCCAAGACCATCGTCTTCTGCCAGGACATCGATCACGCCGAGCGGATGCGCTCTGCCCTCGCCAACGAGAACAGTGACCTCGTCGCAGAGAACCGCAAGTACGTCATGCGCATCACCGGGGACGATGCGGAAGGCAAGGCCGAGCTGGACAACTTCATCGATCCCGAGTCGCGCTACCCGGTGATTGCCACCACCAGCGAACTGATGTCGACCGGCGTCGACGCCCAGACCTGCAAGCTCATCGTCCTCGACCAGTCGATCAGTTCGATGACCAAGTTCAAGCAGATCATCGGACGAGGCACTCGCATCAACGAGGAGCACGGCAAGTTCTACTTCACGATCATGGACTTCCGCCGGGTGACGGAACTGTTCGCAGACCCCGACTTCGATGGCGCGCCTGTGGTCATCTACACGCCCGGTCCGGACGACCCGGTCGATCCGCCGGACGGCCCAGGGCATGAGGGCGGTCCCGACGAAGTAGAGACGCCTCCACTTGATCCACAGATCGTCCAGCCAGACCCGCCTGAAGGGCGCCGGAAGTACGTCGTCGGCGACGTGCCCGTCGAGCTCGTCGCCGAGCGTGTCCAGTACATGGGTCCTGACGGCAAGCTCATCACCGAGAGTCTCACCGACTACACGCGAAAGCGCGTCGTAGACGCATACCCGACTCTCGAGGCTTTTCTGACCCGCTGGAGCCAAGCCGACAGCAAGCAGGCGATCATCAACGAGCTGCGCGACCAGGGCGTCTTCTTCGAAGCGCTCGCCGACGAGGTCGGCAAGGACTTCAGTCCGTTCGATCTTGTGTGCCATGTCGCGTTTGGCCAGCCGCCCCTCACTCGTCGCCAGCGCGCGGACAACGTCCGCGCCACTGGGTATTGGGCCAAGTACTCGTCCAAGGCTCAGGCGACCCTTCAGGCGCTCCTCGACAAGTACGCCGACCAAGGATTCGAGCCGGACCACGATGCCAAGGTCCTGAGGGTCGAGCCGTTCTTCCGGATCGGCACCCCGATGGAGATCGTCAACGAGTTCGGCGGCAAGAATGGGTTTGACTCCGCTGTTGACGAGCTGGAGCAGCACCTCTACGCGCCAGCGCAGTAAGGAACCTCTTGAGCACTATCAGCGCCACCGTGAAGACGATCCAAGACATCATGCGGCAAGACGCCGGCATCGACGGCGACGCCCAGCGGATCGGGCAGCTCGCCTGGATGTTCTTCTTGAAGATCTTCGACGACCGCGAGGCCGAGGCTGAGCTGTTGGATGACGACTACAAGTCGCCGATCCCCTCAGAGCTGCGTTGGCGCACCTGGGCGGCACCGAAGGAAGGCATCACCGGGGACGCCTTGCTCGCCTTCGTCAACAACCAACTCTTCCCGACGCTGAAGGAGTTCGCGGAGACCTCGACGAGCGGCCGGGCGAGCGTCATCGGCAACGTGTTCCAGGACGCCTTCAACTACATGAAGAACGGGACCCTGATCCGCCAGGTCGTCAACAAGATCAACGAGATCGACTTCAACCGCTCAGAGGATCGACACCTGTTCGGGGACATCTACGAGCAGATCCTCAAGGACCTGCAGAGCGCAGGCAACAGTGGTGAGTACTACACACCCCGCGCGGTCACACAGTTCATGATCGACATGGTTGCGCCCCAACTCGGCGAGACGGTTCTCGACCCGGCCTGCGGAACTGGCGGCTTCTTGACCGGCGCGATCGAGCACGTTCGCGCGCACCACGTCCGAACGCCGGACGATGAAGCGAGACTCCAGGCGTCAATCCGTGGTGTCGAGAAGAAGCAACTGCCGCACCTGCTGTGTACGACCAACATGCTGCTCCACGGCATCGACGTGCCTACCAACGTCGCCCACGACAACACACTGGCCCGGCCGCTGCGCGATTACGGCAACAAGGACCGGGTCGACGTCATCCTGACCAACCCTCCCTTCGGCGGCACCGAAGAGCCCGGCATCGAGAACAACTTCCCGCAGGCGTACCGCACCCGCGAGACCGCCGACCTGTTCCTGGTGCTCATCGAGCATCTGCTGAAGGAGGGCGGACGCGCGGCGGTGGTCCTGCCCGATGGCACCCTCTTCGGTGACGGCGTGAAGGCCCGCGTCAAGGAGAAGCTGCTCACCGACTGCAACCTCCACACCGTGGTCCGGCTCCCCAAGGGCGTCTTCAACCCGTACACGTCGATCGCGACGAACCTGCTGTTCTTTGCGAAAGGTCAGCCGACCACCGACATCTGGTACTACGAACACCAGTACCCGGTCGGTTACAAGAACTACTCGAAGACCAAGCCGATCCGTATCGAGGAGTTCGAGGCGGAGAAGGCATGGTGGGGGAGCCGAGTCGAGTCTGAAGTCGCGTGGAAGGTCTCCATCGACGACATCAGGGCGAGCAACTGGAACCTCGACGTTGCCAATCCGAACAAGGTCGACGCTGAGCACCGCAACCCCGATGAACTGCTTGAGGAGTACGAAGCGCTACTCGGTGAGATTGAGCAAACGCGCACGAACCTCCGCGACGCCCTCCTCGCGGCGATCGAAGTCGGGCTGACGTGAACCGCGAGACGTTCCTCGACTCCTTTGGCCACGTGGCAGAAGCGCCTGGTGGCATCAACAAGCTTCGGACGCTGATCCTCGATCTGGCTGTGTCGGGAAACCTCGTCGACCAAGACCCGGCCGACGAGCCCAGCGCTCAGGTGATCGAGCGTATCGGGAACGAACGGGCGGGCCTCATTGCGGCGAAGGAGATTCGAGCACCGACACAACGTGGCGAGATCCCCGAGGGAGACAAGCCGTACGAGCTTCCGGGTACCTGGTCATGGGCGTGGCTCTCGGACGTCTTGCTCAAACTGACAGACGGCACGCATCACTCACCGCCCAACGGACCGAGCGGCGCGTATCCCTACGTCTCGGCGAAGAACGTCAAAGACGGCTACATGGTGCTTGATGAATTGACTTTCGTGTCGGCGGAGCATCACGAGGAGATCTGGGCACGGTGTGATCCCCGGCCCGGGGATGTGCTGTTCGTGAAGGACGGAGCAACCACTGGAAATGCTGCTCGGGTTGAGCTCAGCGAGCCCTTCAGCATGCTTTCAAGCGTGGCTCAGTTGCGCCCTGGGCCCGGTCTGAGCGATCGCTACCTGTTGATCGCGATGAGGTCGCCAACTGTCAGGTCCGCGCTTCGCGGAGGCATGAAGGGCTCCGCGATCACCAGAACGACTCTCTCGAAGTTGGCGAAGGTGGTGTTTCCCCTGCCGCCCACAGCAGAGCAGCTCCGCATCGTCGAGCGCGTTGACGAGCTGATGGGATTGTGCGATGAATTGGACGAGCAGCAAGGTGCGCGCACCGAGGCGCGCTCGGCACTCACCGCTTCCGCGCTCCATCGCGTGGCTGACGCCGCAATGGCGGAGGACGTGCGTGCGGCTATCTCATCGTTCGCCGAGCGAATTGCCCTCCACCTCGCGCCCGGGAACGGTGACCTTGCCGCGGCCAAGCGCCTACGACAGACGATCTTCGACCTCGCTGTCCGAGGGCGCCTGACATACCAGGACCCGGCCGACCTGCCCGCAGCAGTGCTGCTCGATCAGATCGCTTCCGAGCGCGACCGCCTGATCCGGGCCAAGGAGATCCGCAAGCCCAAGAAGTTCGATGAGGTGACGGCTTCCCTCGGCGACGCGGATCTGCCAAGCGGCTGGGCATGGGCACGAGCTAACCAGTTCTTCATCGCTAGTGACTCAGGCTGGAGCCCCCAATGCATGGTCGAGTCGGCGGGCCCCGGTGACTGGGGTGTTCTCAAGACGAGCGCCGTGTCGCGGGGGGTGTTCGACCCAGACGAGAACAAGAAACTTCCTCGCACGTTGGAGCCGCGGCCCAAATTGGAAGTTCAGCCGGGCGAGTTCGTCATGATTCGCGCCAGCGGGTCGAAGAGCCTCGTCGGGCGAGGGGCCATCGTGACCGAGACGGAGTCGCGTCTCATGCTGTCGGACAAGCACATCAGGCTGACCTTTCTCCACGAGGCGTCCACCCGCTACTGGGCGATCTTGAACGAGAGCACTGCAGTTCAGGCGTATTACTCCGATGAATCCTCGGGAACCAGCACCATGAGCAATGTGACGCGCGATCGCATTGGAGCACTCGCTGTTGCGGTCCCTCCGCTCGCGGAGCAGCTACGAATCGTGGAGGCCGTAGACACGCTCTTGGGTCTGTGCGACGACCTGGAGCAGCAATTGATCGCAGCAGGTTCGCTGCGGGAGGATCTGGCCGCCTCGATTGCCGCACACTCCGTTCCCAGCCGTCCTCGAGAACTCTGTTAGTCAGGCGCGACGGCCTCGAGCCGTTACTGAAGCAATGCGGACAGGTCTACGGGGTCGCGGTACGCGCCGATCCGGGCCAGCGTGAGTAAAACATCTCGGATCGATGCCTTGCCCAGGTTGTGCGCGAGTTGATCTCCCAGTGCCAGCCGCACGAGCCGCTCTTCATCAGCGGTCCCGTACTGAACGGTGACTTCATCCACGTAGTAGCGATCCTCGACCGACTCGACGACGGCATCGACATCGTCGCGCACGTTGCCTGAATCGGCTCCGTCGATGCGGATCACCCGGGCGAGACCGCGGAGTGCGATCTGCTTGAGCACGGTGTCGCGGAGACCACCTTGGATCGCATCCCACGTCGCGCTCGACACGGAGCCACGTTCCTTGAGTGCCTGTCCATAGGTCGCAAACCTGAACGCGGCGGTTCCGTTTTGGTATGTGAGCAAACGGCCGTTCATGAACCAGCCGTCGCTGCGATCCTCGCCGTCGTCCACGTTCAGGCCGAGATAGCCGCGCTGCGGTGTCCAGAGGAGCCAACCCTGTCCGCAGATCCGAGAGAGCTCGATGTCCCGAAGCTCGTCTGCCAGATCTTCTAGGTGCTTCAACGTCGTGCGGCTCGCGATGTACAGCCAGAACGATGGGTCGTCAGTGACTGCTGGGTCCTGGAGGAGCCATGGCAGGAGGTCGCGCGCCTCCTGACTCGTGAAGGGAACGGTCGATTCGTCAACCTGCGGGACGACCGCCCCGTGAGCGGCGGATACGACGGATGCAACCTCACTCACGCTCGACAGTGCGTCTTCACTCAGAACGTCGGCGAGCTCGTTGAGCGCCTCCGGGGTCGCTTCAAGTACGGGCCTCGCCTTGTCCTCATCGAGCAATCCCTGGCCGGAATGGAGAATCTTGGCCGCGACGGCGTTGGTCAACGGCGACGCTGGATACTCGCGACGCTCGGTGAACAGGTCAACGGTGGCAGCGTTCGTTACCAGGACAGATTTCGCGTCGTTTGGTGAGATGGATGGCCGCTCAGTCGTGCCTGTGGATCCACTCGAGGGGCCGACTGACAGGAAGATGGGGGCGAGCGGGGCGAGTCGCTCGACATCGTGGCCCGCATCGAGCTCCTGGTAGGAGCGGCGAACGTACAGGGGGCGGTCGCCCTTACGCCCGGGCCAAGTGAGTACAAGGTCCGGTGCCGCGCTGTGGTTGAAATGCCCAGTGTCCTCGATCAGGACCCCAGGGTTCATCTCCTCCACGGAAGCGATCACAGCGGCCTTAACCTTGCGGACGTACTCCAGCAGGTCGGTCTCGCCCTCGGCGGACGACATTGCTTCTGTCAGTGTTGCCACAGCCCAGGCCCCTGTCGATTCAGTACGGTCATGACTTGCCGAAGTTCTTGAGCGGTGAGGGTGACGTCCATCTGCTTCTCATCGAAGACAAGGAGCCAGATGCCCGACGCGACTCGACGCGCCAACTTCTCGTCGACATCATGCCCCTCGCCTAGGACATCTTGATTCGCCGGATCGTGAACGGCTTCGAGGAGGTAGTCCTCGGTGCGCAGCGACGCCCACGTATCGGTGGCGAACGGGTTGCTCGTTACCCAGAGGAAGTCTTCGTTCCAGTCGCCGACGAGCTCGATCTGCTTCGCATGGGCGCTGTAGGCGATCGCTAGGAAGCGGCGGAACTCCTTGAGCTGACCGCCCTTGGTCTTGTAACGCTTGCACTCGACCGAGAGCCCGCGACGTTGGCTCTTGTCGCCCAGATGATGTCCGCGGAGGTCGAACTTCTTCTTCCCCGACAGCAGCGGAACCGTGCAGCGGGTGCCGTCTTCGTAGGCGTTCGCGGGAAACTCCATCCAGGTCGTCGCCTCGAGCCATGCTTTGACCATGCCGACGCCTTCGCGTCCGCGCTCCTGCACCTCCTCATCCGGCATGGCGACGAACCTACGGCTTAGCTCCTGCCCCTGCGGGGATTTGCGCTCGTGAGCACATTGAGCCGTCCGACTAGTCGTGGGGTCTAGCGCTCTGCGAGCTTGTTGACCGAGCCGCGCAGGGCGTCCTCGCCAGCGCGGACGTAGTGGTTGAGCACCGTCGTGAGCTTGTCGCCGAGGTACTGTGCGACGACTTCCCAGGGTTCTCCGAGCTCCTCGTGGAACCACTTCGTCGCGGCGTGGTGGCGGAGGTTGCGGTAGACGATCGTCTTCGGCCAGGCGTTGTCAGGGTCGTTCTCTTCGACCCACTCGCGGACGCGGTGCCAGCGGTTGTTGTGCATCTCGGGCTTCACGGGCAGGCCACTGACGGTGTCGACGAAGAGCCAGAGCTCGTCCTCGGGCGGGACGGGGTAGTTCCACCAGCCGAGGTTGCGGTTCCTAGACCGTGCCGCCAGCGAGGCGCGGCGCTGGCGCTCGGCCTCTTGGGCGTTGATCACCTGCTGGAGTGACGCTTTCGCGGGGAGGCCGAGCAACTCCTTGACGCGGGGGAGCAGCTCGTCGTGCATGAGCGACCTCGGCAGCGGGACCTCGTGAAGCATGTGGTTCTTCACCGGGCCGCGGAAGCCGGGCGCCTTGCGCGGCGTGATCCAGGAGCCGTTGACGTGGACGTAGCCGTGCTCGAAGAACACGTCGATCGCACGCAGTGCGTTCTGCTCGCCGAGGCGCAGGCCGCCGAAGCCGGCGACGCGGATCTTGGTGCCGAGCAGCGGAAGCCGAGTCATCAGCGGATCAGTGCCGTCGGGACCGCACAGCTGATCGGCACCTGCCGCCATCGCGCGGACCTGGCGCGTCTCGGGTCGAAGCCGAGGATCGACGTACTGCGCGGTTGCTCCGTGGAGGACGTTGGCCCGCCCGATCGACAATCCGTCGAGCGGATCGATCGACCTGTCCAGCCAGCCCAGCCTCCACGCCAGCTTCCGCATGGCCGCGAGCTGCCCGCGGAGGTCCTCGCGACCGCGCTGGGAGAAGAGCGTCTTCGAGCCCTTCTCCATGACGAGGCGGCTGTGATCGATCCGCCACTTCGTCACCGGCACATCGCCGATCGTCGGGAGGATGTGGGCGTTGAGGCGGGACTCGCGCTGCTCCATCGTCCGCGGCTGCTTGCCCCGCTCGATGCTGTCCTTGAGGTACTCCTCGCCGAGCATCCGAATGGTCCGCGACGCCCGGACATCGGCACCGACGGGCATTGCCTGCTCGGTGTCGAGCGCGGCCTCGGCCTGGGCGAAGATCTTGCGCGCTTCCTCTTCAGAGGCGGCTCGGCGGAGTACCCGCTTCCACGGCTCGCCCTCGCCGGCCGGCGCCTTGAAGTACACCTGGTACTTGTTGCTGCCCGGCGCGGGCGCGTAGAGCCGCACCCGCCACGGCCGCGTGCTGCCGCCGAGGGTGCGCGGCTTCCCCTGCGCGAGCAGCTTCGGCTGAGAACGGGTCGCCACGAGACCTCCTACGCTGGAGAAGCCATCGTACGCCTTTTCGTGCATCACTCTCGTGCATCACTCCAACGGAAGTGATGCACGTGCCACTCGTCAGGAGTCATAGGAAATGGCCAACCGCCTTGCCCACGCGACGAGCCCCTACTTGCTCCAGCATGCGGAGAATCCGGTGGATTGGTGGGAGTGGGGACCGGAGGCGTTCGAGGAAGCAAGGCGCCGTGATGCACCAATCCTGCTCAGCGTCGGGTACGCCGCCTGTCACTGGTGCCACGTGATGGCGCACGAGTCGTTCGAGGACGACGTCGTCGCGGGCTACCTGAACCAGCACTTCGTCAGCATCAAGGTCGACCGCGAGGAGCGGCCGGACGTGGACGCGGTCTACATGCAGGCCACCACGGCGATGACCGGCCAGGGCGGCTGGCCGATGACCTGCGTGCTCGACCACGACGGCAACCCGTTCTTCGCCGGCACCTACTTCCCGGACCAGCCCCGGCACGGGCAGCCGTCGTTCGGGCAGCTGCTGCAGGCGCTGGTGGACGCCTGGCAGAACCGTGGCGACGACGTGCGCCGCGTCGCGGACAACCTGCGCGAGCACCTGCAGCGGCAGGCCGCGCTGGCTCCCGGCTCGATCGACGGCGGCACCCTCGACGCCGCGGTGCAGACCCTTGCGAAGGAGTTCGACGGGCGCAACGGCGGCTTCGGCGGGGCGCCCAAGTTCCCGCCGTCGATGGTGCTCGAGCTGCTGCTGCGCCACGTCGCACGGACCGACGACGACGCCGCGCACGCGATGCTCGACGCGACCTGCGAGGCGATGGCGCGCGGCGGGATCTACGACCAGCTCGGCGGTGGCTTCGCGCGTTACTCGGTCGACGCCGGGTGGGTGGTGCCGCACTTCGAGAAGATGCTCTACGACAACGCCCAGCTGCTCGGCGTCTACGCACGCTGGGGCGGGCCGCTGGGTGATCGGGTCGCCCGCGAGACGGCCGACTTCCTGCTCCGTGAGCTGCGCACGGCCGAGGGTGGGTTCGCCTCCGCGCTGGACGCGGACAGCGAGGGGGTCGAGGGCAGGTTCTACGCCTGGACCCCCGAGCAGCTGGTCGAGGTGCTCGGGCCCGACGACGGGGCGTGGGCCGCCCAGGTCTTCGAGGTGACGCCGGAGGGGACCTTCGAGCACGGCGCCTCCACGCTGCAGCTGCCCCGGGACCCGGAGGGACCGGGCGCGCAGCGACTGGCCGACGTCCGGGCCGTGCTGCTGGCCGCGCGCGAGACCCGGGTCCGGCCCGAGCGCGACGACAAGGTGGTCGCCGCCTGGAACGGCCAGGCCGTCTCGGCCCTCTGCGCGGCCGGGCTGCTGCTCGGCGAGCCGGCGTACGTCGACGCGGCGGTCGCCGCCGGTGAGCTGCTGGCGACGACGCACATGGTGGAGGGCCGCCTGCGGCGGGTCTCCCGGGACGGCGCCGTCGGGCGGCACGCGGCGGTGCTGGAGGACCTCGGCTGCGTGGCGTCCGGCTACCTCGCGCTGCTGCAGGCCACCGGGGACGCGGTCTGGCTGGAGCGCGCACGGGTCCTCCTCGACGACGCCCTCGAGCGGTTCCGGGCCGAGGACGGCGGCTTCTTCGACACCGCGGCGGACGCGGAGGCACTGGTCGCCCGGCCGCGTGACCCCTCCGACAACGCCAGCCCCTCCGGGCTCTCGGCGACCGTGCACGCGCTCGCGAAGTACGCCGCGCTGACCGGCTCGGGGCGGCACCGGCAGGCCGCCGAGGAGGCGCTCGCGACGGTCGCGACCCTCGCCGAGAAGGCGCCGCGGTTCGCCGGCTGGTCGCTGGCCGCCGCCGAGGCGATGCTCGACGGGCCGCTGGAGATCGCGGTCGTCGGGCCGGCCGGCCCGGACCGCGACGCGCTCGAGCAGCGGGCCCGCCGCATCCCCGGCGCGGTGGTGGTGGTCTCCGACGGGCCGCGCGACGACGTCCCGCTGCTCGCCGGCCGGACCGCGGTCGACGGCCGGGCGGCGGCGTACGTCTGCCGGGGCCAGGTCTGCGAGCGCCCCGTCACCGACCCCGTGCTGCTGCCCGGCGGGTGATCCCGGCGATCGTCGGCCCCGGCCTGCCGGGCCGGACTTCTCAGCCGGTTCCTGATGTTCTCGGGCGTTGCACCGGCTGAGAACGTCAGGAATCACCGGTGCACCGGTGATTCCGCCAAGCCATTTCGTGGCGCCCTACCGGGGGGTAGGTTCGGCATCACCCTCTGAGTGAAGGACGTCACATGCCTGCGGAGAGCTACGACTACGTGATCGTCGGTGCCGGGAGCGCTGGGGCGGTGCTCGCGGCCCGGCTGAGCGAGGACGCCGCGGTGAGCGTCCTGCTCCTCGAGGCCGGCGGCGAGGCCGATGCCGACGAGGTGATGATCCCGGCGGCGTTCCCCACGATGTTCAAGACCCGCTGGGACTGGAACTACACGACCACCGAGCAGAAGCAGCTGCACAACCGGCGCGCCTACTGGCCGCGGATGAAGGCGCTCGGTGGGTGCTCGTCGATGAACGCGATGATCTACATCCGCGGCAACCGGGCCGACTACGACTCCTGGCGCGACCAGTACGGCGCGGCCGGCTGGGGCTACGAGGACGTGCTGCCGTACTTCAAGCGGGCCGAGGACAACGCCCGGCTGGGCGGCCCGTTCCACGGCCAGGGCGGGCCGCTGCACGTCGAGGACCGTCGCTACACCCACGACCTGAGCCACGCCTTCGTGGACAGCGCGGTGAGCGCGGGGCTGAAGCCGACCGACGACTTCAACGGTGCCGAGCAGGAGGGTGCCGGCCTCTACCAGGTGACCTGCAAGGGCGGCCGGCGCTGGTCGACCAACGAGGCCTACCTCAAGCCGGCCCGCGGCCGGTCCAACCTCACCGTCGCCACCGGCGCCCTCGCGTGCCGGGTCGAGCTCGAGGGGGAGCGGGCCACCGGGCTGACGTTCCGCCAGGGCGGCACCGAGCACACCGTGCGGGCAAACCGGGAGGTGCTGCTGTGCGGCGGGGCGATCAACAGCCCGCAGCTGCTGATGCTCTCGGGCATCGGCCCCGGCAACCACCTCGCGGAGGTCGGCATCGAGAGCAAGGTGGACCTCGGCGGTGTCGGGGCCAACCTCCAGGACCACCCGGTGGTCCCGCTGCTCTGGTACACCCGCGGCATCAGCGACCTGGCCCAGCTCAACAACGTGCGCAACTTCGTGCGGTGGAAGGCCCGCGGCTCCGGGCCGCTGGCCTCGAACGTCGGCGAGGCCGGCGCCTTCTTCGCCAGCCGCGACGGGCTGCCCGCCCCCGACATCCAGATCCACTCGGCGCCGTCGGGGTTCTACGACAACGGCTTCAACGAGCCGACCAGCCGGATGTTCACGGCCGCGCCCACGCTGGTGTCCGTGGCCAGCCGCGGCTCGATCCGGCTCCGGTCCGCCGACCCGTCGTGGCACCCGGCGATCGACGCGGCGTACCTCGAGGACCAGACCGACCTCGACGCGCTGCTCGCCGGCGCGCGGCGTACCTGGGAGATCTGCACGCAGGGCGCCGTCAGCCGCTTCCTGGACCGGCCGTGGAACCTGCCGGACAACCCCTCCGACGAGGACCTCGTCGAGCACATCCGGACCTGGACGCAGACGCTCTACCACCCGGTGTCCACCTGCGCGATGGGCTCGGGGGAGGCCGTCGTCGACGCCGACCTCCGGGTCCGCGGTGTCGAGGGGCTGCGCGTGGTCGACGCCTCGGTGATGCCGGCGGTCCCGCGCGGCAATACCAACGCCCCCACGATCATGGTCGCCGAGAAGGTGGCCGACGAGATGAGGAGGTCGCGATGACGCAGATCGAGGACCGGACCGCCACGTTCGACTCGCTGAACCCTGCGACCGGCGACGTCGTCGGCACCCACCCCGTGCACACCGAGGAGGAGGTCCGGGCCGCCGTCGGGCGCGCCCGCGAGGCCGCCGCGTGGTGGTCGGCGCTCTCCTTCGACGAGCGGGACCGGCACCTCTCGGCGTGGAAGGGCGTGATGACTCGACGGGTCGCGCAGCTCGCGGACCTGATGCACCAGGAGACCGGCAAGCCGCACGGCGACGCCCTGCTCGAGGCCGCGCTCGCGATCGACCACCTGGCCTGGGCGGCCGGCCACGCCGAGAAGGTCCTCAAGCGGCGGCGGGTCTCGCCGGGCCTGGTGATGTCCAACCAGGCGGCGACGGTGGAGTACCTCCCGCTGGGCGTCATCGGCGTGATCGGGCCGTGGAACTACCCGGTGTTCACCCCGATGGGCTCGATCGGGTACGCCCTCGCGGCCGGCAACGCCGTGGTCTTCAAGCCCAGCGAGTACACCCCCGGCGTCGGGGAGTGGCTGGCCCGCACCTTCCTGCAGGCCGTCGGCCGGCCGGTCCTGCAGGTCGTGACCGGGTACGGCGAGACCGGTGCGGCGCTGTGCCGCGCGGGCGTCGACAAGGTGGCGTTCACCGGCTCGACCGCGACCGGCAAGCTCGTCATGGCGGCCTGCGCTGAGACGCTGACCCCGGTGGTGATCGAGGCCGGTGGCAAGGACGCCGTGATCGTCGACGAGGACGCCGACGTCGACGCCGCCGCGGACGCCGCCCTGTGGGGCGCGTGCAGCAACGCCGGGCAGACCTGCACCGGCGTCGAGCGGGTCTACGTCCACGAGAAGGTCTACGACGACTTCCTCGCCGCCCTGACCGAGAAGGCCCGGGGCCTGCGCGCGGACGACGGCCCGGACGCGCAGATCGGGCCGATCACGATGCCCAAGCAGCTCGACGTCATCCGCCGCCACATCCAGGACGCGCTCGACCGCGGTGGCCGGGCGGTGGTCGGCGGGGCCGGTGCGGTGGGGGAGCGGTTCGTGCAGCCGACGATCCTCGTCGACGTGCCGGAGGACTCGCTGGCGGTGCAGGAGGAGACGTTCGGTCCGACGGTGACCGTGGCGAAGGTGCGCGACATGGAGGAGGCGATCGCCCGGACCAACGCGACCCGCTACGGCCTCGGGTCGACCGTCTTCGGCAAGGAGCGCGCGATGGAGATCGCCGCCCGGATCCGCTCGGGGATGACCGCCATCAACGGCGTCATCACGTTCGCGGCGATCCCCAGCCTGCCGTTCGGCGGCGTGGGCGACTCGGGCTTCGGCCGGATCCACGGGCCGGACGGGCTCCGGGAGTTCACCTACCCGAAGGCGATCGCCCGCCAGCGCTTCAAGCCACTGCTGACGCTCACCTCGTTCACCCGCACGGAGAAGGCGGAGTCGCAGCTGGCCCAGATGATCACGATGCTGCACGGGCGCGGGACCACGATCCCGAAGCGCTAGGGCACGACTCTCAAGCCGGGGCGCCTGCTGCGCGGGCTCTCGCACCCGATCTGGCGGCGTTGTCGGCGACTCGTCGGGACTCCGTCCCGCCTTCGCGCCTCCGCCTTGCCAGGTACGGCGCGAAACCCGCTCGCGACGGCGCCGACTTGAGAGACGCGCCCTGGCAGCCGCACGGCGAGCCCGCCCCGAGCCGGGCTCGCCGCGTGAGCCGCGGTCGGCCCGTCAGCCGGCCGCGGCGGTCCGCACGTCCGGGGCGCCGAGCCGCGCGGCGTCCGCGGTGCGGTCGTCCGGCTGCTGCTGGGAGTCCAGCTCGGCCGCGACCCGGGCGCGGTAGTGCTCGACCTCGCCCTTGACCCGGGCGTCGTCCCACCCGAGCACCGGGGCCACCAGCGCCGCGACCTCCTCGGCGGCCGCGACCCCGCGGTCCGGGGTGTCGATGGAGATGCGGGTGCGCCGGGTCAGGATGTCGTCGAGGTGCAGGGCCCCCTCGGCGAGCGCGGCGTAGTAGGCCTCCACCCGCAGGTAGAGCGGCGCGTCGTGCAGCGGCTCGGCGAGGTCCGACCGCTCCTCGAGGAGCGCGAGAAGCTCTCCGACGAGCGAGCCGTAGCGGCCCAGCAGGTGCTCGACCCGTGCCGGGTGCAGCCCCGACTCCGCAGCCAGCTGCTCGCGCTGGTTCCACAGCGCGGCGTACCCCTCCGCGCCGACCAGCGGGATGGTCTCGGTGCACGAGGCCGGCACCTTGCGCGTGAAGGAGTGCGACACCGCGTCGACGGCGTCCTTGGCCATCACGCGGTACGTCGTGTACTTGCCGCCGGCGACCATCACCAGGCCGGCCACCGGGCTGACCACCGCATGCTCGCGCGAGAGCTGGCTGGTGTCCTCGGACTCGCCCGAGAGCAGCGGTCGCAGCCCGGCGTACACCCCCACCACGTCCTCGTGGGTGAGCGGCGTCTTCAGCAGCCGGTTGGCGTGCTCGAGCAGGTAGTCGACGTCCGACCGGCTCGCCGCCGGGTGGGCCAGGTCGAGCTCCCAGTCGGTGTCGGTCGTGCCGATCAGCCAGCTCTCGCCCCACGGGATGATGAACAGCACGCTCTTCTCGGTCCGGGCGATGATCCCGGACTGCGCGTGGATCCGGTCGCGGGGCACCACGATGTGCACGCCTTTGGAGGCGCGCACGTTGATCTGCCCGCGACCACCGACCATCTCCTGGATCTCGTCGGTCCACACCCCGGCGGCGTTGATGGTCTGCCGCGCCCGGATCTCGAGCCGCTCCCCGGTCTCGAGGTCCAGCACCCGGGCACCGCTGACCCGGTCCCCCTCGCGCAGGAAGCCGGTCACCCGGGTGCTGGTGGCGCACAGCGCGCCGTAGTGGGCGGCGGTCCGGGCCAGCATCATCGTGTGCCGCGCGTCGTCCACCTGGCCGTCGTAGTACTTGATCGCCCCCACCAGGGCGTCCTTGCGCAGCGACGGGAACTCGCGCAGCGCCTGACGCCGGGTCAGGTGCCGGTGCGTGGGCACGCCGTGGCGCCCGCCCATGGTGTCGTAGAGCAGCACGCCGCTGCCGACGTAGAACCGCTCCCAGACCCGGTGCTGGAGCGGGTAGATGAACGGCACCGGGCGGGCGAGGTGGGGGCAGAGCCGGTTCAGGATCAGCGAGCGCTCGCGCAGCGCCTCGCGGACCAGTCCGAAGTCGAGCTGCTCGAGGTAGCGCAGGCCGCCGTGGATCAGCTTGCTCGAGCGGCTCGAGGTGCCGGAGGCGTAGTCGCGTGCCTCGACCAGCCCGACCCGCAGGCCGCGGGTGGCGGCGTCCAGCGCCGCGCCGGCGCCCACGACGCCCCCGCCGATCACCAGCACGTCCAGCGGCTCGCGCGCCATCTCGCGCAGCGCGGCCGCGCGACTCTCCGGGTCCAGTGGCGTGGCCCTCGACGTCGACGCGATCACTTCACGTCCACCCAGTCCAGGGTGCGGGTCACGGCCTTGCGCCAGCCGGCGTACCCCTCCTCGCGCTGCTCCTCCGACCACTGCGGCTCCCAGCGCTTGCTCTCGTTCCAGTTCTGGCGCAGCTCCTCGGGGTCCTTCCAGAAGCCGACCGCGAGCCCGGCGGCGTACGCCGCGCCGAGCGCCGTCGTCTCGGCGACCACCGGCCGGCTGACCGGCACGCCGAGCACGTCGGCCTGGATCTGCATGCAGAGGTCGTTGGCGGTCACGCCGCCGTCGACCTTGAGCACCTCCAGCTTCACCCCGGAGTCCTTCTCCATGGCGTCGGCGACGTCGCGGCTCTGGTAGCAGATCGACTCGAGCGTGGCCCGGGCGAGGTGGGCGTTGGTGTTGAACCGCGACAGGCCCACGATCGCGCCGCGCGCGTCGGAGCGCCAGTACGGCGCGAACAGGCCGGAGAACGCGGGCACGAAGTAGACCCCGCCGTTGTCGGGCACCTCGCGCGCCAGCGTCTCGCTCTGGGACGCGCCGCTGATGATGCCCAGCTGGTCACGCAGCCACTGCACCGCGGACCCGGTCACCGCGATCGAGCCCTCGAGCGCATAGACCGGGGGCTGGTCGCCGAACTGGTAGCACACGGTGCTGAGCAGGCCGTTCTCCGAGCGCACCAGCTCCTTGCCGGTGTTGAGCAGCAGGAAGTTGCCGGTGCCGTAGGTGTTCTTGGCCTCGCCGGGGGCCAGGCAGACCTGGCCGACCATCGCGGCCTGCTGGTCGCCGAGCGCGGCCGGCAGCGGGACCTCCGCGCCCAGCGGACCGTCCTCCAGCGTGTGGCCGTAGAGCGACGGGTCGGACGAGGGCCGGATCTCGGGGAGCATCTGGCGGGGGATGCCGAACATCTCCAGCAGCTCGTCGTCCCAGTCCAGGGTCTCGAGGTCCATCAGCATGGTCCGGCTGGCGTTGGTCACGTCGGTGACGTGGACCCCGCCGCGCGTGCCGCCGGTGAGGTTCCACAGCAGCCAGGAGTCGGTGTTGCCGAAGATCGCGTCGCCCGACTCGGCCGCCTCGCGCACGCCGTCGACGTTGTCCAAGATCCACTGGATCTTGCCGCCCGAGAAGTACGTCGCCGGCGGCAGCCCGGCCTTGCGGCGGATCACGTCACCCCGGCCGTCGCCGTCGAGCGCCTTGGCGATGCTGTCGGTGCGGGTGTCCTGCCAGACGATCGCGTTGTAGTAGGGGCGACCGGTCTTCTTGTTCCACACCACGGTGGTCTCGCGCTGGTTGGTGATCCCGAGCGCCGCGAGGTCCGACCCGTTCATGCCCGCGCGGGCCAGGGTGGTCTTGATGACCGAGCTGGTGCGCTCCCAGATCTCGAAGGGGCTGTGCTCGACCCAGCCCGCCTTCGGCATGATCTGCTCGTGCTCGAGCTGGTGGCGGGCGATCTCGTTGCCGCCGTGGTCGAAGATCATGAAGCGCGTGCTGGTGGTGCCCTGGTCGATCGCTCCGACGTACTCGGTCATGGTGTGCTCCTCGCGGTGGTGGGGTTTCGGTGACGGGGGTCAGGCGCGGGTGGACGCGGCCGGGGTGCGGTGGTGGACGCGCGGCTCGCCGGTCGGGACCTCGCCGACCTCGTCGTCCTCGTCGTCGTCGGGCATGAAGCGGCCGATGGCCAGCCGGTAGGCGCCGGCGCCGAGCAGGCCGCCGATGAGCGGGCCCACGATCGGGACCCAGAAGTAGAGCGAGCCTCGCTGGTCCTCGAAGGCCGTGCCGTAGCCGGTGATGAACGACGCGAGCCGGGGGCCGAAGTCACGCGCGGGGTTGATCGCGTAGCCCGCGTTGGTGCCCCAGGCCATCCCGATCGCGACCACGATCAGGCCCACGATGAACGGCGCCATCCAGGCGACCGGGGCGTCGTTGCGCGAGTCGGTGACCGCGAGGATCAGGAAGAGCAGGATCGCGGTGCCGATCACCTGGTCGAACAGCGCCGTGCTGGTGCTGACGTCCAGGGCGCCGTTGCCCGGCAGCGTGGAGAAGATGCCCTGCGTGGCGATGGTGTGGCCGGGGTCGACCGTGGCGATCGCGTCGGCGTAGACCCAGCGCACGAGCAGCGCCGCGACGAACGCTCCGGCGGTCTGCGCCAGGGCGAAGGGCAGCACCTTGCGCCACGAGAAGCCGGCGAACGCCGCCAGCGCCACCGTGACGGCGGGGTTGAGGTGGGCGCCGCTGATGCGGGCCGCCGTGTAGACGCCGAAGGTGACGCCCAGTCCCCAGGCCCAGGCGATGGAGTCGTGGTCGCCGAGCGCCCCGTCCCCGGTGACGACCTGCGCCACCACTCCCACTCCGAACAGGATCAGGATCATGGTGCCGGCGAACTCTGCCACGAGCTCACCCACCAACGTCCGCTTTCCGAGATGTGCCACGACTGCTCCTCGTGTCGACGTGCTTGGGATGTGGCGTGGGACGTTAGGCAGGAGTGACGGCCACCACAACGGCCTGCGTTCGGCATCGTCGAACGCGGCGTCGTTCGCCATCGCCGAACCGGCGAACCGTGCTCCGCCTTGCCGGTGTGGCTAGGGTCACACCATGCCCGCCCGCGTCCAGTCCGTCGAGCGTGCGGCGGCCATCCTGCAGGCCCTCTCGGCCGAGAACCGGCCGACCAGCCTGGCGCACCTGGCGGACACGCTGGGCCTGGCCAAGGCCACCGTGCACGGCCTGGTCCAGACGCTGCGCGACGTGGGCTTCGTCGACCAGGACCCCGACTCCGGCCTGTACGCCGTCGGCGCGGGCCTGCTCCAGCTGGGGGCGACGACGCTCGACCACAACGAGCTGCGGGCCCGGGCGCTGAACTGGACCGACGCGCTCGCCGCGCGCACCGGCCAGGCGGCCCTGCTCGGCACCCTGGACGGCGACCGGGTCGCCGTCGTGCACCACGTATTCCGTCCCGACGGCAGCCGCCAGACCTCGCTGACCGGCACGGTCCAGCCGCTGCACGTCGACGCCCTGGGGAAGGTGCTGCTCGCGCACGACCCCCGGGCACTGCGCCGCCTGGCCGGCCGGGAGCTGGAGAGCCACACCTACCGGACCATCACCGACCCGGCCAGCCTGCGCCGCGAGCTCGCGGACGTCCGCGACCACGGCTGGGCGGCCGCGGTGGAGGAGGCCGAGCCGGAGGCCGTCGGGCTGGCCGCCCCGGTCCGGGACCGCGCCGGCTTCGTGGTGGCCGCGGTCGGTGTGGTCGGCCGGGTCGACGGGCTGTGCGACGGCCGGCAGCGGCCGCGCCAGGCGCTGGTGACCCAGGTCGTCTCGGCCGGCCGGTCGATCTCGCGCGAGCTCGGGCACGGCCGGCCGTGACGACGCAGTACGTCGCCGCCGTCGACCAGGGCACCACCTCGACCCGCTGCCTGCTGTTCGACCGCGAGGGCCGCATGGTGTCGGTGGCCCAGCGCCAGCACCGCCAGTCCTACCCGCGGCCCGGCTGGGTGGAGCACGACGCCGAGGAGATCTGGAACATCACCCGCGAGCTGGTGCCGCAGGCGCTCCGCGACGCCGGGGTGGGTCCCGAGCAGGTGGTCGGGCTGGGGGTCACCAACCAGCGCGAGACCACTGTCGTGTGGGACCGCGCGACCGGCCGCCCGGTGGCACCGGCCATCGTCTGGCAGGACACCAGGACCGCCGGCGGGCTCCCGGAGCTGGTCGGGCACCTCGACGCCGAGGAGCTGACCCGCCGGACCGGGCTGCCGCTGTCGGCGTACCCCTCCGGCCCGAAGCTGCGCTGGATCCTCGACAGCGACCCGGCGATCCGCGAGCGCGCCGAGCGCGGCGAGCTGCTCTTCGGGACCATGGACACCTGGCTGGTGTGGAACCTCTCGGGCGGGCTGCACGTCACCGACGCCACCAACGCCAGCCGCACCCTGATGATGGACCTCGAGTCGCTGACCTGGGACCCCGAGCTGCTCGAGGCGATGCGGGTGCCGGCCTCGATGCTGCCGGAGATCAGGCCCTCGATCGGGGTCCTCGGCGTGACCCGGGACCCGGTGCCGGGCATCCCGATCAGTGCTGTGATCGGCGACCAGCAGGCCTCGCTGTTCGGCCAGACCGCCTTCGAGCGGGGCCAGGCCAAGTGCACGTTCGGCACCGGCAGCTTCCTCCTGATGAACACCGGCACCGAGGTCGTGCGGTCCCGCTCCGGGCTGATCACGACGGTCGCGCACACGGTGGAGGGAGAGCCGACGACGTACGCCCTCGAGGGGGCGGTGGCCCAGGCGGGCGCCCTCGTCGAGTGGTGCCGCACCAGCCTCGACCTGATCCGCACCGCCGCGGAGATCGAGACCCTCGCGGCGAGCGTGGAGGACAACGGCGGCTGCTACGTCGTGCCGGCGTTCTCGGGGCTGTACGCGCCGTACTGGGAGAGCGAGGCGCAGGGGATCGTGGTCGGGCTGACCTCCTACGTCACCAAGGGGCACATCGCCCGGGCGGTGCTGGAGGCGACCGCGTGGCAGGCCCGGGACGTGGTCGACGCGATGATCGAGGACGCGCAGGTGCCGATGACGTGGCTGGCCGTCGACGGCGGGATGACCGCCGACAACCTGCTCATGCAGACCGTCGCCGACGTGCTCGACGTGCCGGTGATCCGGCCGATGATGGCCGAGAGCGTGGCGCTGGGTGCGGCGTACGCCGCAGGGCTCGCCGTGGGCTACTGGCCCGACCGGCAGGTGCTGCGCTCGCACTGGCACCGGGCCGCGGAGTGGCGGTCGCGGATCACGGCGGAGCGCCGGGACGCCGAGCTCGCCGCGTGGCACCACGCCGTGTCGCTCTCCATCGCCTGGGGGCGGGGGCCGGCGCCGGGCGGGCGGCCCGGGTCAGCGTAGGGCGTAGGTCGCCAGCGAGACGCCGACGTAGTGGGAGACGAACGCGAGGATCGTGAAGGTGTGGAACACCTCGTGGAAGCCGAACCAGCGCGGCCACGGGTTGGGGCGCTTGAAGCCGTAGACCACGCCACCCATCGTGTAGAGCGCGCCGCCGACGCAGATCATCGTGAAGGTGGCGATGCCCACCCCGACGCCCAGCTTCGTCGCACCGTCGAGGAAGGAGGGGATGAAGAAGATCGCGGCCCAGCCCATGGCGATGTAGAGCGGGACGTAGAGCCAGCGCGGCGCGTCGGTCCAGAAGACCCGGAACAGCACGCCGAGGATCGCGCCCACCCACACCGTGGCGAGCAGCCAGATGCGCTGCGAGCCCTCGAGGAGCAGCAGGCTGAACGGCGTGTAGGACCCGGCGATCAGCAGGAAGATGTTGGCGTGGTCGAAGCGGCGCAGGAACGCCCAGACCCGGGGTGACCAGGTGCCGGTGTGGTAGATCGCGGAGACGGTGAACAGGATCAGCGCGGTGCCGATGAAGGCGACCGACCCGATCCGCGTCGTGGTGGTGGGGGACAGCGCGATCAGCACGATCCCCGCGGCCAGGATCAGCGGCGCGATGCCGAGGTGCAGCCAGCCGCGGAGCCTGGGCTTCACCTCGGCGATCGTGTCGCCGAGGTGGTCCAGACCGTGGCGGATCGCCTCGTTCATCGGGTGACTCATGCTTCGACGGTACCGGGTGGCCCCGCGACACGCCCGGAGTCCTCCCCCATCTGAGCCATGGTCTGCCTCACCCCGCGTCGGGACCTCTGGGGGAGGGCGCTGTCGGTAGCATCGAGGTCGTGGCGGACTGGAAGCGTGGCATCAGGCGGGTGCTCTACCCGGCGTACGAGGCGCGGATGCTCCGCCGGATGCCGAGCGACAAGCTGCCCAAGCACGTCGGCGTCATGCTCGACGGCAACCGCCGCTGGGCCAAGGCCGTCGGCGCCGACACCGCCCATGGCCACCGCGCCGGCGCCGCGAACATCGAGCCGCTGCTCGGCTGGTGCGAGGAGGCCGGGATCGAGCACGTCACCCTGTGGCTGCTCTCCACCGACAACCTCAACCGTCCTCCCGAGGAGCTGCAGCCGCTGCTGCAGATCATCGAGGAGGCCGTGGCGTCGCTCGCCGACCAGCGGCGCTGGCGCCTGCACCCCGTGGGGGCGCTCGACCTGCTGCCCGCCTCCACCGCGCAGCGGCTCAAGGCGGCCGAGGAGGCCACCCGCGACGTCGACGGGATCCTGGTCAACGTCGCGGTCGGGTACGGCGGTCGCCGCGAGATCGCCGACGCGGTGCGCTCGCTGCTGCAGGACGCCACGGCGAAGGGGATGACGCTCGAGGAGCTGGCCGAGGTCATCGACGTCGACCACATCGCCGAGCACCTCTACACCAAGGGCCAGCCCGACCCCGACCTGGTGATCCGCACCTCGGGCGAGCAGCGCCTCGGCGGCTTCCTGCTCTGGCAGAGCACGCACAGCGAGTTCTACTTCTGCGAGGCGTACTGGCCCGACTTCCGGCGCGTGGACTTCCTGCGTGCGATCCGGGCCTACGCTCAGCGCGAGCGGCGGTACGGCGCGTAGCGTCGCAGGACTCCCCGGCCGGCCGGGTACTCCTGTAGTTGTCGACCGTTGCAACGGCCGACAAGCACAGGAGTCGGCCGACAACCCCACCGGTCCCCGTCATCGGATCGCAACATCGAGTTCACCCGCGCGTTCGGGCGTGTCGTCGCGCAGGTGCCACCACCCGGCGTACCTTCCGAAGTAACGGGGAGTGGGGAAGCTCTCCGTATCGGGAGGCCCGCTCGTGAACGCTCACGACTGCACCGCACGGCAGGTGGATCCCTGCCGTGCGATCGGAGGCCGGCACTCCGGTCTTCGGGCTCCATCCCGGTCCACCTGCATGAACTAGGGCCGGGGCGAGGAGTGCGCGCGTCGGCCCGTGAGGGGTGACACCGTGCCGTCGCAGGCCAAGAAGACCCAGAACACCCAGCGCGCCACCTCCAGCGCACCGTCCGTCCGCACCTATGTCCTCGACACCAGCGTCCTCCTGGCAGACCCCGGGGCCCTGCGCAGGTTCGCCGAGCACGAGGTCGTCCTCCCGGTGGTGGTCATCACCGAGCTGGAGGGCAAGCGGCACCACCCCGAGCTGGGGTTCTTCGCCCGCACCGCCCTGCGCATGCTCGACGAGCTGCGGATCGTGCACGGCCGGCTCGACGAGCCGGTGCCGGTGGGCGAGGAGGGCGGGACCATCCGGGTCGAGCTCAACCACACCGATCCCGCGTCGCTGCCGTCCGGCTTCCGCCTCGGCGACAACGACACCCGGATCCTCGCGGTCGCGCGCAACCTCGCCAACGAGGGGCACGCCGTCACCCTGGTCTCCAAGGACCTGCCGCTGCGGATCAAGGCGTCCGCGGTGGGCCTCGACGCCGAGGAGTACCGCGCCGAGGCAGTCTCCGACTCCGACACCGGCTACTCCGGGATGGCGGAGCTCGAGGTGGCTGCCGCCGACCTCGACGAGCTGTACGACGACGGCGTGCTGGACCTCGCCGAGGCCCGCGACCTGCCCTGCCACCAGGGGCTGGTGCTGCTCTCCGAGCGGGGTACGGCGCTGGGCCGGGTCGGTCCGGACAAGCAGGTGCACCTGGTGCGCGGCGACCGCGAGGCGTTCGGCATCCACGGCCGGTCCGCGGAGCAGCGGGTGGCCCTGGAGCTGCTGCTCGACCCCGAGGTCGGCATCGTGTCGCTGGGTGGGCGCGCCGGCACCGGCAAGTCGGCGATGGCGCTGTGCGCGGGCCTCGAGGCGGTGATGGAGCGTCGCCAGCACAAGAAGGTGGTGGTGTTCCGGCCGCTCTTCGCGGTCGGCGGCCAGGAGCTGGGCTACCTGCCGGGCTCGGAGCAGGAGAAGATGTCGCCCTGGGGCCAGGCGGTCTTCGACACCCTGGGCGCGATCACCTCGCCCGACGTCATCGACGAGGTGCTCGACCGGGGGATGCTCGAGGTGCTGCCGCTGACCCACATCCGTGGTCGCTCGCTGCACGACGCGTTCGTGATCGTCGACGAGGCGCAGTCCCTGGAGCGCAACGTGCTGCTCACGGTGCTCTCCCGGATCGGGGCGAACTCCAAGGTGGTGCTCACCCACGACGTCGCCCAGCGCGACAACCTGCGGGTCGGTCGCCACGACGGCGTGGTGGCCGTCATCGAGAAGCTCAAGGGGCACCCGCTGTTCGCCCACGTCACCCTCACCCGGTCCGAGCGCTCGCCGATCGCGGCGCTGGTGACCGAGATGCTGGAGCACGTCACGCTCTGACCCAGGCAGCTGCGGTGACGGGCCAGCCCGAACGGGCTGGCCCGTCAGCGCCGGCCCCACGTCGTACGAGCTGCAGGCGTGGGGCCGGTGTGCTTGATGTGGTCAGTGTGATTCATGTGACACATGGCGAGAGATCCCCGCCACTTTTCCCCCAGAAGTCCCCCCCAAATGGGCCATTCGGTTTGCCCTCACCTGCTCACTCGTGCAGGGTGGCTCGAGATCTTTTCGTGACCAACCGCCGAGCCCCATCGCGCCAGAACCGGTCACGGAGGGTCACCCCCGAGTCGTCTACCCCGTGAGTTCCCCTGTGCCGAAGCGTGAGAAGTACGTCCCGAAGCACCGTCAGGCTCCAGCGTCCTCGATCGTCACCCAGGCCCCGAAGAAGGTCCTGCGCAACACCGTCGTCATCTCCTCGGTCGCCGTCGCCGCCACCGGCGTGGCCGTCTCGGGCGGCATGCTCTCCAGCCCCACGAGCGTCAGCAACGCCTCCGAGGACCTCGGCCGCAACGTCGCCGCGCCGCTGACCCCGGCGCAGCTCGAGGAGCGGCGCGCCGAGGTCACCTCGCGCTCCGCGGACCGGCGCGCCGCCGCCGACCCGGCCAAGAAGGCAGCGCTCGCCGCCGACGACGGCCCGGCGATGACCCGCCACGAGAGCATCGCCGACGACGACCCCCGCGACATCGCCCGGGCGCTGCTGCCGGAGTTCGGGTTCTCCGCCGACCAGTTCGGCTGCCTCGACTCGCTCTACACGCGCGAGTCGGGCTGGCGCGTCAACGCCGACAACCCGAGCTCGTCGGCCTACGGCATCCCGCAGGCGCTGCCCGGCGAGAAGATGGCCAGCGCCGGCGCCGACTGGGCGACCAACCCGGCCACCCAGATCCGGTGGGGCCTGGGCTACATCCAGGACCGCTACGGCAGCCCCTGCGGCGCCTGGGGCCACAGCCAGTCCTTCGGCTGGTACTGAGCCGGTTCTCCACCTCGACCCGCCACGGACCCCGTGGCGGGTCGAGTCGTCTCAGGACGCCAGGAAGACCGTGACGTGCCCGGCGTACTCACGCGGGCCGTCGAAGTGCGGCAGCCGCCACTCGCCGCCCATGGTGTCGAGGTAGGCCTGCGCGGCGCCGTGGTCGGGGAAGACGGCCCGGGTGCGCAGCTCCTCGCGGCTGACGTGGTCGAAGTGGCGCCGCAGCGCCTCCTCGCCGTTCTCGCTGCTGAACTGGGTCACCAGCGCCTCGCCGCCGGCGTCGCGACGCAGCCCGGCGGTGTGCTCGTCGCCGGTGGTGACGGCGAGGAACCGGCCGCCCGGACGCAGCACCCGGCGGACCTCCGCGAGACCGCGGTCGAGGTCGGGCACGTGGTAGAGCATCCACAGCGCCGCCACCAGGTCGAACGACGCGTCGGCGAACGGCAGGTCCTGCACGTCGGCGACCCGGGCGTCCACGCCGCGGGCCGCGGTCAGCTCGACGAGCCGCTCGGACTGGTCGGTGGCGACCACCGTGGCCTCGGGGTCCTGCCCCACCAGCCGCTCCGCGAAGGCGCCGGTCCCGCAGCCCACCTCGAGGACGGCGCGGGCGCCGGTGGCGCGGACGACCGCCGCGGCCACCTCGACCGGGTCGCGACCGTCGGCGGTCGGGTGCCAGACCGACCGGCGGGTCTCGAGGTTCCGCTCCGACGCGTACTGCGCGCGGACCGCCTCAACGTCGTTCATCGTGCTCACAGCTGTGTCCTGCCTTTCCGAGAAGTGGGCAGAGCCTAGCCACGACCACATCCCCGGTACGTCGCGCACACGCCGGCCCGTCCGGGCCATGCGGCCCCACCCGAACGGGTCACCCGGCGCCGGCCGAGCGTCTCGACCTCCGCACGGGTGGGTCATCGGGGGTGCATTCGGGTCACGGGCGGCGCGGCCGGTGCCTAGCGTCACCAGCAGGCGCTCGGGGTCGTCACGGTCCAGTCGAGCTCTTGTGGGGGAGAAACATGTCCACGTCCGACCTGCGCGGTTCCACGCGCGCTGCCGCCCTCCTGGCGGCCCTTCTGCTGAGCGTGCCGGTGGCTCTCACCGGCCAGTCGGCGCACGCCGGTCCGCCAGTGCGGCCCGGCAAGGTCACCCAGCTGGCGGTGCAGGTGACCAAGCCCGCGGCCGCCTACCGGCTGGCCACGACCTGGGCGGCGAGCAGCAACACCACGTCGTACCGGGTGACAGCGACCGACCCGGCCGGCCTGGTGCTCGACAAGGACACGGTCACCTCGCCGTCCTGGCTGGCCAGCGTGAAGTCGAGCGCCGGCACCAGCGTGCTGGTGACGGTCACGCCGTACCACGACAACCGCCGGGGGCGCGCGGCCAGGCTGAGCACGAAGCTGCCCGACCTCACCGCCCCGACCGGCTCGTTCAGCCTGAGCCGCTCCGGGTCGACCGCCACCGTCACCCAGACCGCCCTCACCGACGACGTCTCCGCGCCCGCCGACGTCACCCGGGTGCTCGACTGGGGCGACGGGACCGCCGGGCAGCCCTGGACGTCGGGGACCACCGCCGACCACGTGTACGCCGGCGAGGGGCTGTGGCGCCCGAGCGTGACGCTCACCGACGCGGCAGGCAACGCGGCGGTCGTCGCCCTCGGCGCGGTCGTCGTGGGTGACGAGACCGCGCCCACCGGGAGCTTCTCGACCGCGCCCGGCACCGCCTGGGCCACGCTCGACCGGGTCGCGCTCAGCCAGCTGGGCATCCACGACGACTTCAGCGCCGACGCCGACATCGTGCGCACGGTCTCCTGGGGAGACGGCGCGGTCACGCCGTGGGCGTCGGGCACGCCGGCCGAGCACGTGTACGCCGCGGCCGGCGTCTTCACCCCGAGCATCGAGCTGGTCGACGAGGCCGGCAACCACGCGTCGGTCCAGGCGACCCCCGTCACGGTCAGCCGGGACTCCGTCGGGCCGGTCGTGAAGCTGCGGGTGCCGCGGACGCACCGCACGTCGGTGGGCAGCTGGCGGTTCGTCGAGGGGCGTGCCACCGACGCCGGCACCGGGGTAGCGAGCGTCCGGGTCAAGGCGATCCAGAAGCGTGGCACGAAGTGGTACGCCTACCGGCCGGCCACCCGGACCTGGGTCCGGGCCGGCACGTCGCGGCGCGCCGCGTGGCACACCGCACGGCCCTGCCTGGTGACCCCCACCTCCGCCGGTGCGTGGAAGGTCCGGCTCGCGCACCTCGCCAAGGGCAGCCTCGTGGTGAAGGTGGGCGCCCGCGACCGGGTGCACAACGCGTCCGCGCCCCTCCGCCACTCCCAGCGGCTGACCCGTCGCTGACCGACCCGCTCAGGGGTGCGTCATGCGCTCCAGGTCGAGGGCTTCGTCGAGCTGCTCCTCGGTGATCTCACCGCGCTCGACGAAGCCCATCGCGACCACCGTCTCGCGGATGGTGGCGCCGTCGGCCAGGGCCTGCTTGGCGATCTTCGCTGCGTTCTCGTAGCCGACGTACTTGTTGAGGGGTGTCACCACCGACGGCGACGAGGCGGCGTACTGCCGCATCCGGTCGGCGTCGGCGGTGATGCCGTCCACGCAGCGCTCGGCGAGCAGCACGGTCGAGGTGGAGAGCAGCCGGATCGACTCCAGCAGGTTGCGCGCCATCACCGGCATCGCGACGTTGAGCTCGAAGCTGCCGCTGGCACCGGCCACCGTGACGGCGGTGTCGTTGCCGATCACCTGCGCGCAGACCATCAGGGTCGCCTCGGGCAGCACCGGGTTGACCTTGCCGGGCATGATGCTCGAGCCCGGCTGCAGGTCGGGCAGGTGGATCTCGGCCAGCCCGGTCGTGGGGCCCGAGGACATCCAGCGCAGGTCGTTGCAGATCTTGGTGAGGCCGACCGCGATCGTCCTCAGCACGCCGCTCAGCTCGACCAGCGAGTCGCGGGTGCCCTGCGCCTCGAAGTGGTCGCGGGCCTCGGTGAACTCCTGGCCGGTCCGCTCGGCCAGCACCTCGATCACCCGGGCCGAGAACCCGGCGGGCGTGTTGATGCCGGTCCCGACCGCGGTGCCGCCGAGGGGCAGCTCGCGCACGCGGGGGAGGACGGAGTTCAGCCGTTCACCGGCGTACCGCACGGTGGCGGCGTAGCCGCCGAGCTCCTGCCCGAGCATCACCGGGGTGGCGTCCATCAGGTGGGTGCGGCCGGACTTCACCAGGCCGGCGAACTCCTCGGCCTTCGCGGAGAGGCTGCGCTCGAGGGTGGCGAGCGCGGGGAGAAGGTCCTCCACGACGGCGAGCGTGGCGGCGACGTGTATCGACGTCGGGAACGTGTCGTTGCTGGACTGGCTGGCGTTGACGTGGTCGTTGGGGTGCACGTCGACACCGGCGCGGGCCGCGAGGCTGGCCAGCACCTCGTTCATGTTCATGTTGGAGCTGGTCCCCGAGCCGGTCTGGAAGACGTCGAGCGGGAAGTGCCCGTCGGCCTCGCCCGCAAGCACCTGCGCGGCCGCCTTCTCGATCGCCTCCACGCGTGCGGCGTCGAGCACGTCGAGCTCGCCGTTGACCCGGGCCGCGGCGGCCTTGACCAGCGCCAGGGCCTGGATGTGCCGGGGCTCGAGGGTCACGCCGCTGATCGGGAAGTTCTCGACCGCGCGCTGGGTCTGGGCGCGCCACAGGGCGTCCGCGGGGACGCGCACCTCGCCCATGGAGTCGTGCTCGGTGCGGAACCCGCTCTCGTCGTGGCTGTCGGCGTCAGGAGTGCTCACGCTCCTGAACGTACCCGCCCGAAGTAGAGCCAGTACTGCTCGTCGCGGTCCTGCAGGAGCACGTCGTAGGGCCGGCCCTCGGCCTCGCCGAACACCTCGCGGAGAGCCCCCTCGAGCTCGGGCGCCGGGTCGGCCGACCAGACGACCAAAACGCCGCCGGGGCGCAGCGCGGCGCGCGCGTTGGCGAGGAAGGGCGCGCGGTAGAGCGCGGCGTTCTCCTCGTGG
This sequence comes from Nocardioides sp. GCM10023255, assembly GCF_042653125.1. NCBI lineage: Bacteria > Bacillati > Actinomycetota > Actinomycetes > Propionibacteriales > Nocardioidaceae > Nocardioides > Nocardioides sp. GCM10023255. Next base: position 47,599 of record NZ_JBHSHU010000002.1, on the reverse strand, counting down.
ACGAGGTAGCCCGGGCCGTTGTCGACGTCCAGCAGGACGAGGTCGTACGACGCCGGGCGGGCCTCGGCCAGGGCGACGGCCACGTCGGCGACGACGACGGTGACGCGCTCGTCGGCCAGCAGGCCGGGACCGTGGGGGATCGTGCCGCCGCGCATCCAGTCGACCAGGGCCTGCTCGATCTCGACCACCGCGCACTTCTCGACGCGGGAGTCGGCCAGCACCTCGTGCATGGTGTAGCCGAGGCCGAGCCCGCCCACCACGACGGCCGCGGGGCTGTCGACGAGGGCGAGCGCCGCGGACGCGAGCGCCCGCTCGGTGCTGGTCTCGAGCGTGTCCATCACGAAGACGCCGTTGGCGCGCAGCTCCAGCACGCTCGGGGCGCCGTCGCTGCGCCGCTCGCGCAGCACGAGCTCGCCGCGCTCGGACTCGGCACGCGCGATCTCGACGTACTGCGTGGACTCCATGGAACCATCCTGTCGGCCGGTGGGAGGCGCCCGCGAATCGGTGACCCCGGACGGCCGGGGAGTCGGATCCGCGGCCGCGGGGTACGACGTGGTGACCGACCCCGAGACGAGGAGTACCCATGACGCAGCCCGGCAAGCCCGACGAGCCCGGCGAGCCCGGCAAGCCCGACGAGCACGGCGAGGAGCGGGACGAGCAGGGCGGACAGGGTGGGCAGGTGTCCGAGGTGTCCGGCATGGACCCTGCCGATGCCGACACCCCGATCGCGGACGACCAGGCGACCGCCGGCTACCCCGAGAGCGAGAGCGGGAGCGCGCAGGAGGGGGAGGCCGGCCCGAACGCCGTGCCCGCCGACAACCGGCGCGCGGCCGAGGGCGACTGACCCTCGGCTTCGACCTCCTCGAGCGGGACGTCATACGAGCTGGTTGTCCGAACGACCAGCTCGTACGACGTTCCGCGGGAGGTCATCCAGTCTGGCTGCTAGCGCGGCCACTCCGCATGACGTCTTGATCGTCGACTTGGCCGCCCCCCGGGCCGTCGCGCGTCCACAGCGGCGCGTCGACGACGCACCATCCCCAGCCCCCGGTTCAGCCGGCGCGCGCTCGGGCGTCCAGATCTGACGCTGCACGCATGACTGAGAACAAACACTCGCCGACCGGCCAGGGCGACGTGTCGACGGCGCACCTGGGCGTGCGGCAGGACGAGGTCGCCGCGAAGAGGTGGGCGCGTCTCCTCGAGAAGGCAGCCGCGCAGTCCGACGTCGTGTCTCGTCGACAGCTCTACCGGCACGGACTCACGCGCGGCGTCGTCCGCGCGCAAGTACGCGCGCGGAGGTGGCAGACGATCGGGCGTCACTGCCTGTGTCTGCACACGGGTCCGCTCACCCTCGAGGGCCGTTACTGGGTGGCCGTGCTGGAGGGTGGTCCACGTGCCTACATCGATGGCGCGTCCGCCCTCCTGGTGGCTGGCCTCCAGCACTTCAGCGTGGACAAGATCCGCGTGTCGGTGCCGAGGGGTGCCAAGATCCGGCACCGCGGGTCAGCGCTGGACATCCGGCAGACCCGGAGATGGGACGTGTCCGACCTGGAGCCGATCGGGTTGCCGAGAGCCAAGGTGCCTGTCGCTGCCGTGCGGGCGGCGCTGTGGGCGAAGTCCGATCGCCAGGCGACGCTGATCCTGACGATGACGGTCCAACAGGGGCTGACGACGGTGGACCTGATCGCCAAGGAGATGCTGCGGGTCCGCCGCGACAAGCGCAGGTCCCTCCTATACGACGTGCTGCTCGACCTGGCCGGTGGCATCCGCTCCCTGGGAGAGCTGGACGTCGTGCGTGGGTGCCGCGAGCGGGGGATGCCCGAGCCGGACGTGCAGGTGGTGCGGCGTACCCCCGCTGGGGTCTACTACCTGGACTTCCGGTGGCAGCGGTGGCGAGTGGTCGTCGAGGTGGACGGCATCCAGCACGCATGGGCGACGCAGGTGGTCGGGGACGCGCTTCGCCACAACCGCGTGGCGTTGAGCGGCGACACCGTGCTGCGACTCCCCGTGCTCGGTCTGCGGGTGTGCCCGGACGACTTCTTCGACCAGATCGCCGACGCTCTGAGGGCAGCCGGGTGCCCGATCCCGGGCGACGCATCGGCCTGACCCACGCGCGGGACGTCGTACGGAGCGGCGGTGGGGGCGGCCGGAGCGTATGACGTTGCGCGGGACGTCGTACGGAGCGGCGGTGGGGAAGCCCAGAGCGTTTGGCGTTGCGCGGGACGTCGTACGGAGCGGCGGTGGGGGCAGTCGGAACGTATGACGTCCGTGCACAAGGCCGGGCGGGGTCAGGAGGGCAGGGGCGGGCGCTGGCGCAGGAACAGCCAGCTGCCACCCGCGCCGAGGCCGAGCGTCAGGAGCAGCAGCAGGCCCATCGCCCAGCGGGTCTTCGCAGGCGAGTCGAGGGTGATGGTCCCGTCCTCCCGGATCCAGATGCGCCGGTGGGTGCCGGGGCCGGGGCTGTCCTCCTCGCACCAGCTGCGCCACGCGGTTCGCTCGCGACCGTCCTGGGTCCACTGCAGCTGCAGGTCCCAGGAGCTCCGGACCCGGCCGCGGCACCGGTCGTGCTCGGCCGGCTGGCTGCGCACGACCGTGGCGTCGTACGACGGGGCGCCGCCGGTCAGGTAGCTGCGCTGCGTCGGGGTCAGCAGGAACGCGACCAGGCCGAGGGCGACGAGCCCGAAGACCCCCGCCGTGAGCCGCGCCCGGCGCAGCCCGGCCTGCCGCTCGGCGAGGATCCGTTCGCGGTTCTCCTCCGGCGTGACGTCGTACTGCGGCCCCGACGTCACTCGGCCGAGCGGACCCGGATGCCCGCGGCGCCCAGCGAGCTCAGCGGGACGGTCACCGCCCCGGAGGGGTCGGTGAAGAAGTCGTTGCCCTTGTCGTCGACCACGATGAAGGCCGGGAAGTCCTCGACCTCGATCTTCCAGACCGCCTCCATGCCGAGCTCGGGGTACTCCAGCACCTCGACCGACTTGATGCAGTCCTGCGCCAGGCGCGCGGCGGGTCCCCCGATCGAGCCGAGGTAGAAGCCGCCGTGGGCGTGGCAGGCCTCGGTGACGACCTTGGAGCGGTTGCCCTTGGCCAGCATCACCTTCGAGCCGCCGGCGGCCTGGAACTGCTCGACGTAGGAGTCCATCCGCCCGGCCGTGGTCGGGCCGAACGAGCCGGAGGCGAGCCCCTCGGGCGTCTTGGCCGGTCCGGCGTAGTAGACCGGGTGGTCCTTGAGGTACTGCGGCATCTCCTCGCCGGCGTCGAGACGCTCCTTGATCTTGGCGTGGGCGATGTCGCGGGCGACGACCAGCGGACCGGTCAGCGAGAGGCGGGTCTTCACCGGGTGCTTGGTGAGCTCGGCGAGGATCTCGTCCATCGGCCGGTTGAGGTCGATGTTGACGACCTCGCCGGCGGCGATCTCGTCGGAGACGCCGTGGTCGGGCAGGTACTGCGCCGGGTCGGTCTCGAGCTGCTCGAGGAAGACGCCCTCCGGGGTGATCTTGCCGAGCGCCTGGCGGTCCGCGGAGCAGGAGACCGCGATCGCCACCGGGCACGAGGCGCCGTGGCGGGGGAGCCGGACGACGCGCACGTCGTGGCAGAAGTACTTGCCGCCGAACTGCGCGCCGATCCCGAAGGACTGGGTCAGCTTGAAGACCTCCTCCTCCAGCTCGAGGTCGCGGAACCCGTGCGCCGACATGGATCCCTCGGTCGGCAGGTTGTCGAGGTAGTGCGCCGAGGCGTACTTCGCGGTCTTCAGCGCGAACTCCGCCGACGTGCCGCCGATGACGACGGCGAGGTGGTACGGCGGGCAGGCGGCCGTGCCGAGCGACCGGATCTTCTCGTCGAGGAACGAGAGCATCCGCGTCGGGTTGAGGATCGCCTTGGTCTCCTGGAACAGGAACGACTTGTTCGCCGAGCCGCCGCCCTTGGCCATGAAGAGGAACTTGTACTCCGGCTTCCCAGTGGTCTGCGGGGTGGAGTAGATCTCGATCTGCGCCGGCAGGTTGGTGCCGGTGTTCTTCTCGTCGTACGTCGTGAGCGGCGCGAGCTGGCTGTAGCGCAGGTTGAGCTTCGTGTAGGCGTCGTACACCCCGCGGGAGATCGCCTCGCCGTCGTCGATGCCGGTGACGACGCCCTCGGACTTCTTGCCCATCACGATCGCGGTGCCGGTGTCCTGGCACATCGGCAGCACGCCGCCGGCGGAGATGTTGACGTTCTTGAGCAGGTCGAGCGCGACGAAGCGGTCGTTGCCCGACGACTCGGGGTCGTCGATGATCTTGCGCAGCTGGGCGAGGTGTGCGGGCCGCAGGTAGTGGGCGATGTCGTGCATCGCCTCCGCGGTCAGCCGCTGGATCGCCTCCGGCGAGACCTTGAGGAAGGTCTGCCCGTCGACCTCGAACGTCGAGACGCCCTCGGTGGTGACCAGCCGGTACGGCGTGTCGTCCTTGCCCGTGGGCAGGAGGTCGGAGTAGCGGAACTGCGGCTCGTTGACGGGAGTGCTCACGAATCCTCAGGCTATCCCGCCCGGTGAGCGCGGGAGGCGGCGGCCTGACCGCGATCAGGCGACCGCCTCGTCCGCGTCCGCCCCGGCGTCGTCGACGGGCCGGGCGTGCGGCATCTGCCAGCCCCGCGCGAGCGACGAGTCGCGCACGTTCGTGGCGCCGCCGTAGTACTCGCAGAACTTCATCAGCAGCGGGTCCCACCGCTCCGGGTCGACGTACGCCGTGCCGGGCAGCAGCAGCCGCTCCTCGACGTGGACCCGGACGACCTCGACCTCGAAGGCCCAGGCGTGCGCGTCCTCCCCGATCGGGTGTGCTGGGCCGACGCGGCCCTCGAGCTGGATCGGGCACTCCAGCACCCGCGGCGGCGCCACCAGCGCGGACTCCTGGGCCGTCAGCCCGGCGGCGGCGAACTTGTCCGCCTCGAACGTGTAGCCCCGGGCCCGCTTGTGCGGGGGTACGTCGGGCTCCCCGGTGAGCAGCGCCAGCCGGTCGACCGCGTCGACGAGCGTCGACGGCACGAGGTTGACCACGACCTCGCGCTCACGGAGCAGGTTCGCCGCCGTCCGCGACGCGCCGCCCATGCCCAGCAGGCAGGAGCTCCCGAGCCACCAGGCCGACGACATCGGCGCGAGGTTCGGCGAGCCGTCCGCGTTCAGGGTGCTGAGCAGGACGACGGGGGTGCCGAAGTAGAGCACCTTGAGGTCGATGTCGGTGTGCACGGGATCCTCCGGGGCGACGGCCGCTGACCTCTCGAGCCTCGCGTCCCGACGCCGTCTGCGCTGGCGGGAATCGGACACCGCTGCTGGACCCGTGGCGCCGGGAGCGGAAGGTGGTCGTACCGGGCCCCGAGGCCCTCGCCCGGCTCGCGACCCGGCCCGAGGCGGGTCCGTATCTCGAACGTGACCGTTCTGGTCGTTTACACGACCCGGTTTGTCCGTTACACAAGTGGTGCATGTGTGACACGCACCACACACCGGGTTCCGGGGTGGCGGACGTGAGCCGCTGTCCCGACGTCGAGGAGGGCACATGAGTAGAGGATCGAGTCGCCGCTGGGCGGCGGCGGGTGTGGCGGTTCTCGCCGCCACAGCGCTCACCGGGTGTCTCCAGCAGCCAGGGGGCGGGGGCTCCGGCGAGGGGCTGAACGGCTACGTCGACAACGCCAGCACCGACGGTGACAACAAGGTCACGATCCTCGGTGCCTTCGGCGGTGTGGAGGCCGAGGACTTCGAGAAGTCGCTGGCGCAGTTCGAGAAGGACAGCGGCATCGACATCGCCTACACCCCGGACACCGACTTCACCACGACCATCAAGCAGAAGGTCCGCTCGGGCGACACCCCCGACATCGGGCTGTTCCCCCAGCCGGGTGGCCTCCTCGAGCTCGCCGGGCAGGGCTACGTCCAGCCCATCGACACCTACCTCGACTACGACAACCTCGAGTCGACGCTGGTCCCGGGCTTCCTCGAGGCCGCGCGGCTCAACGGCCGGGTGTACGGCGCCCCGATGCGCATGGCCAACAAGAGCATCGTGTGGTACCCGAAGAAGCCGTGGGACAAGGCCGGCTACAAGGCCCCCGAGACCCTCGACGACCTGCAGAAGCTGACCGACCAGATCAAGGCCGACGGCATCGCGCCCTGGTGCATGGCGTGGAACGCCGACCAGGCGACCGGTTGGGTCGGCACCGACTGGATCGAGCAGTTCATGCTCAGCATGTACGGGCCCGAGGTCTACAACCAGTGGACCAGCCACGAGATCCCGTTCGACGACCCCAAGGTGATCGCGGCGTTCGACGCCTTCGACAAGATCGCCCGCACCGACGGCGAGGTGTACGGCGGCGTCAAGACCGTCGTGAACACCTCGGCCGCCGAGTCGATGGTCCCCGCCTTCAAGACCCCGCCCGGTTGCATGCTCGAGCGGCAGGGCAACTTCGAGATCTCGTTCCTCGACCCGAAGATCCAGGCCGACCTCGACAACCAGGTCGGGGTCTTCCAGTGGCCGGCGAAGACGGCCGGGGAGGAGAACCCGCCGATCCTCGGTGGCGGCGACATCGCCGGGCTCTTCAACGGCAACGACGACGACGCCAAGAAGGTCATGGAGTTCCTGACCTCTGACAAGTTCGGCGCCGAGTGGGCCCAGGCCGGTGGCTGGCTCTCGCCGCACCGGACCTTCGACGAGAGCAACTACCCGAACCAGACCACCAAGGACCTCGCCGAGATGGCGACCAACGCCTCGGAGATCGTCTACGACGGCTCCGACGTGATGCCCAAGGAGGTCGGCTCCGGCACGTTCTGGACCGGCATGGTCGAGTGGATCCAGGGCAAGAGCTCTGAGGACACGGCCAAGGCCATCGAGAGCTCGTGGCCGCAATGAGCAGCGGGACCGACGTGACCACCGGCGCCTCGCGCGCCGGTGGGGCACCTGCCCCGGGTGAGCCGACCCCGCCGGACCAGCCCGCCCCCGCGGGCCCCCGGGAGCCCGGCGACCCGGACCGCATGAACGTCGCCAAGGTCCTGACCGGACTGGTCGGCGTCATCGTGGTCGTCTGGTTCATCGGCAACCTGTTCCTGGCGCTGGCCTACCACCCCGACTGGTTCGCGAGCAGCAAGATCCTGATCGGGGTGATCGCCCTGATCGCCGGGGTCGGCGGCGCCTGGCTGTTCTTCTTCTTCATCAACATGTTCGTGGAGGGGCTGCCCGGCCGGCTGTCCCGCGGGCTGATGCCCTACGCGTTCCTGATCCCGGGCATCGGGCTGATCGCGCTGATGCTGGTCTACCCGACCATCCAGACCATCAACTACGCCTTCGCCAACTCCGACAGCACCGAGTACGTCGGGTTCGACAACTTCAAGGACATCTTCACCGGCGACACCAGCGACGAGTTCTGGCTGGCGATCAGCAACAACATCCTGTGGCTGATCATCGTGCCGGCGGTGACGGTGGTCTTCGGCGTCGTGGTCGCGGTGCTGGCCGACAAGCTCTCGACGCGGGGCGAGAAGGTCTCCAAGAGCACGATCTTCCTGCCGATGGCGATCTCGTTCGTCGGTGCGTCGGCGATCTGGTCCCTGGTGTACGCCTACGACCCGGCCAACGAGGACCCGACGGGTCTCCTCAACGCCGTGTGGCGCGCCCTCGGCGGTGACCCGCAGACGTGGTTGCAGGTCAGCACCCTGCGGCTGAACTCCATCCTGATGATGGTGATCCTGATCTGGCTCCAGGTCGGCTTCGCGATGATCCTGCTGTCCTCGGCCATCAAGGGGGTGCCGGAGGAGACCATCGAGGCGGCCCGCATCGACGGGGCCTCGGAGTGGAAGATCTTCAGCCAGGTGGTGATCCCGCAGATCAAGGGAACGATCATCACCGTCTTCATCACCGTGGTGATCCTGGTCCTCAAGGTCTTCGACATCGTCTACGTGCTCACCAACGGTCGCGACAAGACCAACGTGATCGCGAACCTGTTCTTCAACGAGCTGATCAACAACGAGCAGGCCGGGGTCGCCTCGGCGATCGTCGTGGTGCTGCTCCTCGCCGTGACGCCGATCCTGATCTACCAGGTGCGCCACTTCCGCAGGGAGGAGATGGTCCGATGAGCTCGCAGCAGCAGGTGGTGGCTCCGGTCGACACCGGAGGCCAGTCGCGCGCAGGTCGGGGGTTCATGGCGGACGGGCGGCGCCGCAGCTGGTTCTCCATCGTCGTCATGGTGGCGCTCTGCGTCCTGTGGACGCTGCCGACGGTCGGGCTGTTCGTCACGTCGTTCCGCAGCCGCACGGCCCAGGCGACCTCGGGGTGGTGGACGGCCATCGGGAACGGTGGCTGGACGCTCGACAACTACCGGGGCGTCTTCGAGGGGCCGTCGTCGATCGGCGACTCGTTCCTCAACAGCATCATCGTGGCGATCCCGGCGACGATCATCCCGATCATGTTCGCGGCGTTCGCGGCGTACGCCTTCTCGTTCATGGACTTCCGTGGCAAGGACGTGCTGTTCATCCTGATCGTCGCGGTGATGGTGGTGCCGATCCAGGTGGCCTTCCAGCCGATGCTGAACATGCTCGGCCCCAACGGGCTCGGCATCTCGGGCCAGTACATCGCGGTCTGGCTGCTGCACACCGGCTTCGGCATGCCGCTGGCGATCTACACGTTGCGCAACTACATGGCGACCCTGCCCCGCACGGTCATCGAGTCGGCGAAGATCGACGGCGCGACGCACTACCAGACGTTCTGGCGGCTGATCGTCCCGATGTCGGTGCCCGCGCTGGCGGCCTTCGCCATCCTGCAGTTCCTGTGGGTGTGGAACGACCTGCTCATCGCCAAGCTGTTCCTGACCAACGAGAACCGCACGGTGATCGTCTCGCTCCAGCAGCTGCTCGGCACGCAGGGGCAGGGCTCGGAGCTGCTGACCGCCGGGGCGTTCGTCTCGATGGTCGTCCCGATGCTCGTGTTCTTCACCCTGCAGCGCTACTTCGTCCGCGGTCTGACCGCGGGTGCGGTGAAGGGGTGATCGGCGCCATCATCGTCACGTGACCCGACCTGTGCACCTGACCCGGGAGGGCGTGAGCCTCGTGCTCGCGCCCTCTCCGGCTTCGGTCCCCGTGATCCTCCACTGGGGCGCTGCCCTCGGCGACCTGGGCGAGCCGCAGCTCGACGCCCTGGTCGACCTGCACCGCCCCGGTGTGCCGCACTCCGCGCTCGACCAGCCGCGGCTGCGGGGGATCGTCGGGGAGAACGTGTCCGGCTTCACCGGGCTGCCCGGCCTCGAGGGGTTCCGCCCCGGTCGTGCGTCGGGCGCCTGGGCGCCGCGGCTGCGCGACTGGTCGTGGTCGGTGGACGACACCGGTCCGGACGCCCTCGTGCGCCTGGCCTCGGCCGACCCCGAGGCGGGGTGGGGGGTCCTCGTCGAGCTCGAGCTCACCCGGGAGGGGCTCGTGCGGCTGCGGACGACCGTCACGAACGACGGCGACGACACGCTGCAGCTGGCCGCCGTCCGCTCGGCGCTCCCGGTGGCGGCCCGCGCCACCGAGCTGCTCGACCTGACCGGACGCTGGTGCCGCGAGCGCACCCCGCAGCGCCGGCCCTGGCTGCTCGGCACGCACCTGCGCGAGGGGCGGCACGGCCGCACCGGCCACGACGCCTCCTTGCTCCTGGTCGCCGGCACGCCCGCCTTCGGCTTCGGCCACGGCGAGGTGTGGGGCACGCACGTCGCCTGGAGCGGCGACCACGCGGCGTACGCCGAACGCACCCCGGAGGGCGAGTGCCTGCTCGGCGGCGGAGAGCTGCTCGGCCCGGGGGAGGTGGCCCTCGGGCCCGGGGAGTCGTACGCCGGCCCGTGGCTGGTGGGCTCCTGGTCGGGCGCCGGGCTCGACCCGATGAGCGAGCGGCTGCACCGCTGGACCCGACGGCACGCGACCCGCACCCGGCGCCCGCGCCCGGTGCTGGTCAACACCTGGGAGGCGACGTACTTCGACCACGACCTCGACCGCCTGACGCGGCTGGCCGACGCGGCCGCCGAGACCGGCGTCGAGCGCTTCGTCCTCGACGACGGCTGGTTCCGCGGCCGCCGCCACGACCGGGCGGGGCTGGGGGACTGGACCGTCGACCCGGACGTGTGGCCCTCCGGGCTGCACCCCCTCGTCGACCACGTGCGCGGCCTGGGCATGGAGGTCGGGCTGTGGGTCGAGCCGGAGATGGTCAACGAGGACTCCGTCCTGGCCCGGGAGCACCCGGACTGGATCCTGCGCGGCCGCGGCGAGCTGCCGCCGCACTGGCGGCACCAGCAGGTGCTCGACCTGCAGGTGCCGGAGGCCTACGCACACGTGCGCGACGCGCTGCTGCGCCTGCTCGACGAGTACGACATCGCCTTCTTGAAGTGGGACCACAACCGCGACCTCGTCGACGTCGCCCACGGCGGACGCCCGGCGGTGCACGGCCAGACGCTCGCGTTCTACCGGCTGCTGGACGAGCTGCGCGCCGCCCACCCCGTGCTGGAGATCGAGACCTGCGCCAGCGGCGGCGGCCGGGTCGACCTGGAGGTGCTCACGCGCACCGACCGGATCTGGCCCAGCGACACCATCGACGCCGTCGAGCGCCAGCGGATCCAGCGGTGGACCTCGCTGCTGGTGCCGCCGGAGATGGTCGGCGCCCACGTCGGCGGGCCGGTGGCGCACACGACCGGCCGCAGCCAGCCGCTGCCGTACCGCGCCGGGACCGCGCTGCTGGGCCACTTCGGCATCGAGTGGGACCTCGGGAGCCTCGACGCGGACCAGCGGTCCGAGCTGCGTGCCTGGGTGGAGCTGCACAAGCGGGTCCGCCCGGTCGTCGCCGCCGGCCGGCTGGTCCGGGGCGACCACCCCGACCCGGCCGTCGTGGTCACGGGCGTGGTCACCGACGAGGAGGGGTGGTACGTCGTCGCGACCGTCGACAGCGTGGTCACCCAGTCGCCCGCGCCGGTGACGCTGCCCGGCCTGGACCCCGCGGGGACCTACCGGGTGCGCAGCGAGACGCCCGACGGGCAGCACGCCGCCGACCTGGGCCGGACCTGGGTCCACGGCGAAGGCGTCGAGGTCCCGGGGCGGGTGCTGACCGACCTCGGTGTCCGGCTCCCGGTGATGCCTCCCGAGACCGTCCACGTCCTGCACGTCAGCCGGGTGGCCGAGGACCGTTGATCGGACGTGCTGTGGCCCCGTGGCCGCCTCGTCCCGTAGCGTGACCCCCGTCACTTCACTACGGATCGTCCGGCACGTACCTGCCGGTGGAGGAGCTCAGTCATGGCAACAGTCACCTTCGAGAAGGCCCAGCGCTGGTACCCCGGGGCCGACAGCCCCGCCGTTCCGGGCCTCGACCTCGAGATCCACGACGGGGAGTTCATGGTCCTCGTCGGCCCGTCCGGGTGCGGCAAGTCCACGTCGCTGCGGATGCTGGCCGGGCTGGAGGAGGTGAACTCGGGGAAGATCTTCATCGGCGACCGCGAGGTCACCCACACCCCGCCCAAGGACCGCGACATCGCGATGGTCTTCCAGAACTACGCGCTGTACCCGCACATGAGCGTCGCCGACAACATGGCGTTCGCGCTCAAGATGGCCAAGGTCCCGGCCGATGAGCGGCAGAAGCGGGTCGCCGAGGCGGCGCGGATCCTCGGCCTGGAGGAGTACCTCGAGCGCAAGCCCAAGGCCCTTTCCGGTGGCCAGCGGCAGCGCGTCGCGATGGGTCGCGCGATCGTGCGCAACCCGCAGGTCTTCTGCATGGACGAGCCGCTGTCCAACCTCGACGCCAAGATGCGCGTGCAGACCCGCACCGACATCGCCAAGCTGCAGGCCGACCTCGGCGTCACCACCGTCTACGTCACCCACGACCAGGTCGAGGCCATGACCATGGGCGACCGGGTCGCGGTGATGAAGCTCGGCGTGCTCCAGCAGGTCGACACCCCGCTGAACCTCTACGACAAGCCGGTCAACCTGTTCGTCGCCGGCTTCATCGGCTCCCCGCAGATGAACCTGCTCGAGGCGACCGCGGCCGACGGCCAGGCCAAGATCGGGGAGTACCTCGTGCCCGTCGACCCGACGGCCGCGAAGAAGATGCGCGGCAACATCACGGTCGGGGTGCGCCCCGAGGCGTGGCGCGTGGTCTCCGAGAACGAGGGCGGCCTGCCCGTCCGCGTCACCGTCGTCGAGGAGCTCGGCGCCGACGCGTTCGTCTACGGCACCAGCGGCGTCGAGGGCACGCCGAACAACATCATCGTCCGGATCAGCGCCCGCGACACCGTCCGCAAGGGCGACACCCTCCACGTGACCACCGACCCGCGGCACGTGCACGTGTTCGACACCGACACCGGTGAGCGCCTGAGCGACTGAGTCGTTGAGTTGGGCCTCATTCGGCCTTGAGCCGGGCCGGATTCGGCCTTGAGTTGGGCCTCATTCGGCCTTGAGCCGGGCCCCGTTCTCCCCGCTGGGGAGAGCGGGGCCCGATTCTTGCCCAGCTCACATCTGATTTCGGCCCAACTCAACGAGCGGCGCGGTCGGCGGTACGCCGGATCGCCGCGACGAAGGTCTCGAAGAGGTCCGGCGGCATGTCGTGGCCCATCCCGTCGATGAGCAGCAGCTCGGCGCCGGGGACGGCCGCGGCGGTGGCCCGGCCGCCCGACACGTGCACCATCTTGTCGGCGAGGCCGTGGATGACCAGGGTCGGGACGCGGACGCCGCGCAGCCGGGCGCCGCGGTTGTGCTGGGTCAGCACGGCCAGCATCTGGCGCATCACGCCGGCGGTGCTCACGCCCCGGTCGAAGGTCTCGCCGGCCCGCTCCTCCACCTGCTCACGGGTCTGCGGGTAGGCAGGGGAGCCGATCATCCGCCACATGACGGCGCTCGACCGGACGTACTCCTCACGTCCGGCACGCCGCGAGGCGAGCATCGGCCCGAGCAGCGAAGGGTGCTGCCAGCCGACGGTCCGCTTGCCGGTCGTCGACATGATGCTGGTCATCGAGCGCACCCGGGCGGGCTGGGTGATCGCCATGGTCTGCACGATCATGCCGCCCATCGAGACCCCCACCACGTGCGCGGCGTCGATGCCGAGGTGGTCGAGCAGTCCGAAGGCGTCCCCGGCCAGGTCGCCCATGCCGTACGGCGCCCGCACCCGGCCGCCTGCGAAGGCGCGGACCAGCGTGGACCGCTTGACGCGACCGACGGCCCGGCTGGAGCGGCCGGTGTCCCGGTTGTCGTACCGGATCACGTAGAACCCGCTCGCGGCCAGCATCCGGCACAGCTCGGGGTCCCACCAGTTCATCGGTCCGCCGAGACCCATCACGAGCAGCAGCGGCTCGGAGTCGGGGTCGCCGAACGTCTGGTAGCACAGCTCGATCCCGGGGGAGACCGGGGCGAACAGCTCTCCGGAGACGGCGACGTCGGGCAGCCGGGAGGAGCGCGAGGACATGTCCCCAGTGAACCCCACCGCCCCCACCGGCCGCTTCCTGCCCCTCCCCACTGTCGATCAATTTTGGGCAACGACGGGCGACATTCAGGACCTTTGGCCGTACCGTCGAGGGGTGACCGGCTCGACACTCGCGTCCTTCCTGAGGCCTGAGGGCTTCGAGCGCCCGCGGGTCGCCGCGGTGCTGCGCGAGGGCAGCGCCCTCACGGAGGCCGGCCGGTACGCCGCACGGACCGTGGCGGACCGGCGCGCCCGCCGGGACACGCCGTACGCCTCGCGGGCCTCGGTCCGGCTCACCGACCCGGTCGTGCTGGTCCCCGGCTTCCTGGCCGGCGACGGCACGCTCGCCCTGATGGCGCGCAGCCTGCGCGCCCGGGGCTTCCGTACCTACCGCTCGCACATGCACGCGAACGTCGGCTGCACCCTGCGCGCGGCCGGCCAGCTCGAGGCTCGGCTGGAGGCGATCGCCAGCCACCGCGGCTCGCGCGTGCAGATCGTGGGGCACAGCCTCGGCGGGATGCTCGCCCGCGGCCTCGCCGTACGCCGCCCCGACCTGGTGTCCGGCATCGTCACCATGGGCAGCCCGATGCTCGCCCCGGGGGCCCACCACGTCTCGCTGACCGCCAGCGTCGAGATGCTGGTGCGGCTGAGCCGGGCGGGTGTGCCGGGCCTGATGGCCCGCGAGTGCGTGGCCGGAGCCTGTGCCCGGGAGAGCTTCGAGGAGAGCCGGGAGCCGGTGCCCGACGGGGTGTCGTTCACGGCGATCTACTCCCAGCGCGACGGCATCGTCGACTGGCGCGCCTGCGTGGACCCGCTCGCGGTACCGGTCGAGGTCACCGCGTCCCACCTCGGCATGGCCTTCGACCCGCGGGTCATCGACCACGTCCTCGCCGCGCTGCGCCGCGGCGCGGAGGCCTCAGCCCTCGAAGTCGATCGCGGAGAAAGCGCGTAGCTTCTGCAGCTTGTGCTCGGAGGTGATCGAGCGGATCGTGCCGCTGCGCGAGCGCATCACCAGTGAGTGGGTGGTCGCGCCGCCGGCGCGGTAGCGGACGCCGCGCAGCAGCTCGCCGTCGGTGATGCCGGTGGCCACGAAGAAGCAGTCGTCGCCGGTCACCAGGTCGTCGGTGTGCAGGACCTTGTCCGGGTCGAGGTCGTGCCCGGCGTCGATCGCCTTCTGGCGCTCCTCGTCGTCCTGGGGCCACAGCCGGCCCTGGATGACGCCGCCGAGGCTCTTCATGGCGCAGGCGGTGATGATGCCCTCGGGGGTGCCGCCGATGCCGAGCAGCAGGTCGATGCCGGTCTCGGGGCGGGCCGCCATGATGGCGCCGGCCACGTCGCCGTCGGTGATGAACTTGATCATCGCGCCGGTCGCACGGATCTCGTCGACCAGGCCGGCGTGGCGCGGCCGGTCCAGCAGGACCACGGTGACGTCCTCGGGGCGCGAGCCCTTGGCCTTGGCGACCTGGTGGATGTTCTCGGCGACGGGGTAGCGGATGTCGACCACGTCGGCGGCCTCGGGCCCGGTCACGAGCTTCTCCATGTAGAAGACCGCGGAGGGGTCGTACATCGAGCCGCGCGGGGCGACGGCCAGCACCGAGACGGCGTTGGTCATGCCCTTGGCGGTCAGGGTCGTGCCGTCGATCGGGTCGACCGCGACGTCGCACTCGGGGCCGGTGCCGTCGCCGACCTCCTCGCCGTTGAACAGCATCGGGGCGTTGTCCTTCTCGCCCTCGCCGATCACGACCGTGCCACGCATGCCGATCGTGGAGATCATCACCCGCATGGCGTTGACGGCGACGCCGTCCGCGCCGTTCTTGTCGCCGCGGCCCACCCAGCGGCCGGCGGCCATGGCCGCCGCCTCGGTGACCCGCACCAGCTCCAGGGCGAGGTTGCGGTCGGGTGACTCGGGGGCGACGCTCAGCGGGGTCATGCCGGGATGGTAACCGTCAACCCGGGGCGCATGCGTAGGTCCGAACGACCGTTTCGTCTCCCGACGGCCGGACTTCACCTTCCCGACCGCCCTCGCCCGGGCGCGCCCGCGTCCCGGAGGCTCAGGTCCGGTAGACCGTGACCTCGCTGGCCTTGACGTTGAACACGACCCGGGACCCGGGTGCGAGGTCCAGCTCCGCGGCGGCGTGGACGGTGATCTCGGCGGCCAGGTCACCGGCGCGGACCCGCACCTGATCGCCATGGGGCTCCAGCTCGGTGACGGTCACCCCGATGCTGGTGCGTGGGCTGCCGCCGGGCGGCTCGCGGAAGACCGACACGGCGCTCGGCCGGAAGACCGCCACGGCGGAGTCGCCGGCCGCCGGCACCGGCTCGGTCGCCAGGCCGGCGACCTCGGTCCCGTCGGCGCCGCGGACCACCCCGTCGTGCCAGGCGCCGGCGACCATGTTCAGCCCGGCGATCCGGGCCGCGAAGGCGCTCCGGGGCCGGGTCAGCACCGTGGCGCTCGGACCCTCCTCGACGATCCGTCCGTCCTCGACGACCACGACCCGGTCGGCGAGCAGCAGCGCGTCCAGCACGTCGTGGGTGACCAGGACGACGCTGCGCCCCTCGAGCACCCGGCGCAGCGTCTGGCGCAGCGCGGGCTGCACGGCGACGTCGAGCGCGGCCATCGGCTCGTCGAGCAGCAGCAGCCGCGGCTCGGCCGCCAGCGCGCGGGCGATCGCGACCCGCTGGGCCTGGCCGCCGGACAGCTGCGCCGGGCGCCGGTCGCGCAGCTCGCCCACCCCCACCTCGTCGAGCCAGCGGTCGGCGGCGTCGCGCGCCGTACGCCGGGGAAGGCCGGCGCTGCGGGGGCCGAACGCCACGTTGTCCAGGACGCTCAGGTGCGGGAAGAGGAGCGGGTCCTGGGCGAGAGTCGCGATGTGCCGGTCGTGGGGGGCGACCCACGCCCCGTCGCCGGTGAGCACCCGCCCGTCGAGCACGACGCGGCCGCGGTCGGGGCGCAGCAGCCCGGCGAGCACGTCCAGCGTGGTCGACTTGCCGGCGCCGTTGGGGCCGAGGATCGCGACCGTCTCGCCGTCGGCCACGTCGAGGGCCACGTCGAGCCGTCGTTCCTCGACGACCGCGCTCAGGTGCAGGGTCACGTCGCGCTCCGGCCCGGCCGGGCGAGGGCGATCACGGCGACGGCGACGACCACCAGGACCAGCGACATGGCCACGGCCGCGTCGGGATCGGTCACCCGCAGGTTGTAGATGTAGAGGGGCAGGGTCTGGGTGGTGCCCTCGAGGTTGCCCGCGAACGTGATCGTGGCGCCGAACTCACCCAGCGAGCGGGCGAAGGCCAGCACCGCGCCCGAGACCAGGCCCGGCAGCACCAGCGGCAGCGTGACCCGGCGGAACACCGTGGTCGGCGTGGCGCCCAGGGAGGCGGCCACGGCCTCGTAGCGCTCGCCGGAGCTGCGCAACGCCCCCTCGAGGCTCACGACGAGGAACGGCAGCGAGACGAAGGTCTGGGCCAGCACCACGGCGGTGGTGGAGAAGGCGACCTGCACGCCGAGGGCGTCGAGCTGCGAGCCCAGCAACCCGCGCCGGCCGAAGGTGTAGAGCAGCGCGATGCCGCCCACCACGGGGGGCAGCACCAGCGGCAGCAGGACCAGCGAGCGCAGCACCCCCTGGCCCGGGAACCGGGTGCGTGCGAGCACGACCGCCATCGGGGTGCCGAGGAGCAGGCACAGCACGGTGGCTGCGGTCGACGTGCGGATGCTGAGCCGGAGCGCGGTCAGGGCCGAGTCTGAGGTGACGAGGTCGACGAAGCTCGTCCAGTCGACGCGGCTGACCATCCCGACCAGGGGGAGGAGCACGAGTGCTCCGCCGAGGGCGGCGGGGACCCACAGCCATCGCGGGACGCCGACGGGTCGCTGGCCGGTCACCGGTCAGGGCTTCCCGAAGCCGGCGTCCCGGAGGATCGCCTGGCCCGTGTCGCTGAGCACGAGGTCCACGAACTCGGCCGCGAGGTCGGGCTCCGCGGCGTCCGCGACCGGAACGATCGGGTAGGTGTTCACGACCGACCTCGACTCCGGGAACGTGATGCCCTCGACGTCGGCGCCGGCAGCCTTCACGTCGGTCACGTAGACCAGGCCGGCGTCGGCCTCGCCCGAGGTCACCTTGGCCAGCACGTCGGTGACCGACTGCTCCTCGCTGACCGGGTCCAGGGTGATCCCGGCCTTGCCGGCGACCGACTGTGCGGCCGCGCCGCACGGGACCTCGGGGGCGCAGGTGACCAGGTTGACGCCCGGCCTCGTCAGGTCCCGGAGGCTCGTGACGCCGGCGGGGTTGCCCGGCGGCACGGCGATCTCGAGCACGTTCGTGGCGAAGTCCTGCGGGTCGCCGTCGGCGAGGTCGTCTGCGACGAGCTCGTCCATGGTGGCGGTGTCGGCGGACGCGAACACGTCGACGGGGGCGCCCTCCCGGATCTGGGTGACCAGGTCGGAGGAGCCGCCGAAGCTGAGCTTCACGTCGACGCCGTCGTGCTCCTTCTCGAACTCGTCGGCGACCTGCTGGAACGTCGAGGTCAGCGACGCCGCGGCGTACACCGTGAGCGTGGTGCCGCCGCTCCCGTCGTCCCCGTCGTCCCCGCACGCGGCGAGGGGGAGCGTCAGGGCGAGGAGGGACAGGCAGGCGAGGGTCTTCTTCACGGGCACGCTCACTTCGGCGGTCGCTCGACGACGACGTTGGTGGACTTCACGGAGGCGATGGCGCGTACGCCGGGCTCGAGCCCGAGCTCGACGGCGGCCTCCGAGCTCATCAGCGACACCAGCCGGTAGGGGCCGCAGATCATCTCGACCTGGGCCATGACGGTGTCCTTGACGACCCTGGTGACGATGCCGCTGAGCCGGTTGCGGGCGCTCACCGCGGACGCCCGGGTGGCCTCGCGGTCGGGGTGGTCGGCCAGCGACTCGGCCAGCGCGGCCAGGTCGGCGCCGGCGATGGTGGTGCGCCCGTCGGTCGTGGCGCTGGGCACCCGGCCTGCGTCGACCCAGCGGCGGACCGTGTCGTCGCTGACGCCGAGCAGCTCGGCCGCCTCCGCAACTCGGTAGGTGGTCACGGTGCGAGTATGCCGCATGTGCGGCCAGCAGGGGCCCGAGAAGCCGCAGGTGCGTCAGATGACGAGGGCCAGGGCCGTCACGGCGGCGACGAGCGCGAGCGGGGTGGCCACCAGGGACACCCGGTGGAAGTCGCGCATGTTCGGCGGGTCGCCCTGCCGGACCAGGCTGCGCCGCCACAGCAGGTTGGCCAGCGAGCCGGTGTAGCTCAGCCCCGAGCCGATGTTGAGCCCGAGCAGGGCGGCGAGGACCGCGGCCGTGCCGAGCGGCGCCAGCAACGGCACCACCAGCAGGGTCGCGGAGAGGTTCGTGAGCAGGTTGGCGAGCACGGTCGCCACCACCGCGATCAGCAGCAGGGAGGAGTACGACGTGCTGTCGGGCAGCACGCGCTCGACCGCGTCACTGAGGAAGCCCACCGAGATCGCGGCGACCACGACCCCCAGCGAGAGCACGAAGACCGCGAACGAGGGATGCGCCGCGTGCACCGCCTGCCGGACGGTCAGGAAACCCTCGCGCCTGGCCCACACCACCAGGACGACGGCGACCGCGCCGGACACCCAGCACGGCTCGACGCCGAAGGGGGAGAGTGCGGCGAACCCGGCCAGCATCACCAGCACCGCGACGAGCGGGACCCGCGGCACGGTCGGGGCGTGGAAGTCCTCGCCGCCCCCGTCCCGCTGCCCGAGGTCGCGGCGGAACATCAGCCGCAGCACGGCGTACTCCACCACCAGCACGACGGCCAGCACCGGCGCCATCACCACCGCGAAGCCGCCGAACGTGAGGTCGAGGTGGGGCATCGCCAGCAGGTTGGTCAGGTTGGAGACGGGGAGCAGCAACGAGGCGGAGTTGGCCATCCGCAGGCAGGCGTAGGCGCCCGGCCGGGAGGAGGTGCCCATCGCGACGGCGCCACCGATGACGACCGGGGTGAGCAGCACCACCGTGGCGTCGAGGCTCAGCACGGCCGTGACCGCCGCCGCCAGCAGGAAGACCCCGCCGAGCAGGCGTACCGGCCGGCCCCTGCTGGCGTCGCGCACGATCCCGGCGGCGGCGGTGAACAGCCCGGCACGGGCGCAGACGTCGGCCACCACCAGGATCGTGGCGAGGAACGCCACGACGGGGGCGAGGTTGCGCAGCGCGGCCTCGGCCTCCTCGGCGGTCACGATGCCGGTGGCGAGCGTGGCCGAGGCGGCGGCCACGCCGATCAGCAGCTCGGTGCGCCCGGAGGGGTGCACGTAGGCGGTGACCAGGAGGACGAGGAGTGCCAGCACGGGGACGGCGTCGACCAGGGGTGGCACGCCGAGAATCTACGGCACCTGTGAGGATGGACCCGTGAGTGAGGTGCCCCCGTCCGGAGCCCGGCCCGAGTCCCGGCCCGAGTCCCAGCCCGCGGCCGCGTCCTCGAGCCAGCCCGCGGGCCAGCAGGGTGCGCCCCGTCCGGCCACGGGCGGCCAGGGGACGCCCGGGCGCTACCAGCGCTCCACCAACGGGCTGGTCGGCGCGCTGCTGGTGACCCTCCTCGCGATCGGCGCCTTCGTGGCGTTCCGTGCGATCAACCGTGACACCCCCGAGATCAAGCCGACCGCGGTCGACTACCTCTCCGCCGTCCAGGGCGCCCAGCAGGGCGGCTTCGACGTGGTCTACCCGCCGTCGCTGCCGGACGGCTGGATCGCCGACTCGGTCCACCTCACGCCCGGGGAGCGGCCCTCGTGGGGCATCGGCATGCTCACCGACGAGGGCAGGTTCGTGGGTGTGCGCCAGGAGGACAGCTCCCTCGACGACATGTTGGCGGAGTACGTCGACGAGGAGACCGACGAGGGTGACCCGGTCACGCTGTCGGGCACGGTCGGCCGGGAGTGGCGCACCTTCTCTGACGCCGGGGGCGACCACGCCTACGCCACGGAGGTGGGCCGTCAGTGGGTCCTCGTCTACGGCTCGGCCCCGACCGATGACCTGCGGCTGGTCGCCGAGGACCTCACCACCGCCCCCGTCCGCTGAGGCGTCGTGCGGGTGAGGGTGCGCCCCGGCGCACCCTGAGCCGCACGACCGGGTCAGTCCTCGGACTCGATCGCGGCGTCGAGGCGCTTGCGGGCGCCGTCGAGCCACTCCTGGCACACGCGGGCGAGCCTCTCGCCGCGCTCCCAGAGCGCCAGCGACTCCTCCAGGGTGGTGCCGCCCTGCTCCAGCCGGCGCACCACGTCGACCAGCTCCTCGCGGGCGGCCTCGTAGGACGGCTTCTCGGCGGCCGGGTCGTCAGTCATCGTGCTCCTCGGAGGTGGTCAGCGGATCCGGCTCGACGGTCGTGGTGGTGGCGTGGATGCGGCCGTCGGCGACGCGCACGCTGACCTCGGCCCCGGCGGCGACGCCCTCGACCGAGGTCACGACGTGGCCGTCGGCGTCCTGCAGCACGGCGTACCCGCGCTGCAGGGTGGCCAGCGGGGAGAGGGCGCGGGCGCGGGCGCGACGGTGGTCGATGTCGTCGGCGGCCCGGTCGAGCGCGTGGCCCAGGGTGCGCCGGGCGCGGTCGCGCAGCGCGACGACCTCGTCGGAGCGGGCGTCCAGCAGGCTGCGCGGGTCGGCGAGCGCCGGTCGCGACCGGAGCGCGTCCAGTCCGGCCTGCTCACGCGCCAGCCAGCCGCCCAGCGACGAGCGCATCCGGTCGCGCGCCGTCGCGACCAGCCGCAGCTCCTCGGCGACGTCGGGGACCACCAGCTTGGCCGCGTCGGTGGGGGTGGAGGCCCGCACGTCGGCGACGAGGTCGAGCAGCGGGGAGTCCGGCTCGTGGCCGATCGCCGACACGACCGGGGTCCGTGCCCGGTGCACCGCCCGGATCAACGCCTCGTCGGAGAAGGGCAGCAGGTCCTCCACCGAGCCGCCGCCACGCGCGATCACGATGACCTCGACATCGGCCGCCCGGTCCAGCCGGTCGAGGGCCTCCATCACCTCGGCCGCGGCGCGCGGCCCCTGCATGGCGGCGTACGCCACCTCGAAGTCGACCGCGGGCCAGCGGCGACGGGCGTTCTCGAGGACGTCGCGCTCGGCCGCGGAGCTCGGGGCCGTCACCAGGCCGACCTTGCCGGGCAGGAACGGCAGCCGGCGCTTGAGCTCGGCGGCGAAGAGCCCCTCGGCGGCCAGCAGCTGACGCCGGCGCTCGAGGCGGGCCAGCAGCTCGCCGAGGCCGACCATCCGGATCTCGCGCGCGAACAGGGAGAGCGTGCCGCGGTTGGCGTAGTAGGACGGCTTGGCGTGGAGCACCACGCTCGCGCCCTCGACCAGGGGAGGGTTCAGCCCGTCGAACAGCGCGCGGGTGCAGGTCACCGGGACCGAGATGTCGGCCACCGCGTCGCGCAGGGTCATGAACACGGTGTTCATGCCCGGCCGGCGGCTGACCTGGGCGATCTGGCCCTCCACCCACACCGCACCGAGCCGGTCGACCCAGCCGGCGATCGCGTTCGCGATCTGCCGGACGGGCGCCGGCGACTGCGCGGAGGTCTCCAGGGCCATGGCGCGACCCTAAGGGGTGCCGCCGACGGGGCGGCGCCGACGTGAGCTCCCGCGCGCCGATCCGTAGACTCGGGCCCATGACCACCGACCTGGGCAACCCGCCGATCCTGTCCCCGGACGACGCGGAGCGTGCCGTCCTGCTGGCGGCGCCGCGTGGCTACTGCGCCGGCGTCGACCGCGCGGTGGTGACCGTCGAGAAGGCTCTGGACCTGTACGGCGCCCCCGTCTACGTGCGCAAGCAGATCGTCCACAACAAGCACGTCGTGTCGAACCTCGAGTCGCGCGGCGCGATCTTCGTCGAGGAGCTCGCCGAGGTTCCCGAGGGCGCCACGGTCGTGTTCTCGGCGCACGGCGTCTCCCCGGAGGTGCACCGCCAGGCCGAGGAGCGCTCGCTGAAGACCATCGACGCCACCTGTCCGCTGGTGACCAAGGTCCACCACGAGGCGAAGCGGTTCGCGAACGAGGACTACGACATCCTGCTGATCGGCCACGCTGGTCACGAGGAGGTCGAGGGCACCGCCGGCGAGGCGCCCGAGCACATCCAGCTGGTCCAGGGCCCCGAGGACGTGCCCGGCATCGTCGTCCGCGACCCCGCC
The DNA here is from genome assembly GCF_042653125.1 of Nocardioides sp. GCM10023255. NCBI lineage: Bacteria > Bacillati > Actinomycetota > Actinomycetes > Propionibacteriales > Nocardioidaceae > Nocardioides > Nocardioides sp. GCM10023255. The sequence goes on along the minus strand of NZ_JBHSHU010000002.1, from coordinate 25,049 downwards.
CGGGTCTCCTGGCTCTCCCAGACGACGCTCTCGGTCGACGAGACCCTCGAGACCGTCGCCGCGATCCGCGAGCGCTTCCCGCTGCTGCTCGACCCGCCGAGCGACGACATCTGCTACGCCACCCAGAACCGCCAGCTGGCGGTCAAGGAGATCGCCCGCGACGCCGACCTGGTGATCGTGGTCGGCTCCGGAAACTCCTCCAACTCGGTGCGCCTGGTCGAGGTGGCCCTCGAGGCCGGCGCACGGTCGGCGTACCGCGTCGACGACGCCTCCGAGATCGACGAGGCCTGGCTGGAGGGGGTCGGCACCGTGAGCGTGACCTCCGGCGCCAGCGTCCCCGAGGAGCTGGTGGAGGGGGTCCTGGAGTTCCTGGCCGAGCGCGGCTACCCCGACGCCCAGGCCGTGCACAGCGCCGAGGAGTCCCTCATCTTCGCGCTCCCGAAGGAGCTGCGTCGCGACCTGAAGGCCGCCGGCCGGTCCTGACGTCGCGCCACACCACGTGGCGGCAGAGCAGGTAGTTCCCGACGACGCACGTGCCGGTCGCGAGCACCTTCGCCCCCAGCACGCCCGTCGGCGCGGACAGCTCTGCGATCAGCGTCGGCTGCACGACCCAGAGCACCGTCCCGGTGGTGGCCACGAAGCGCAGAGCCTGGCCGGCGTCCAGCCGGTCCCGGCCGAAGGTGAAGCGGCCGTTGGCCACGAAGCTGGTCGCCATGCCGGCGCCGGTGCTGACCAGGTTGGCGAGCGCCAGGCCCAGGGGGCCGTGCAGCAGCGCGAAGAGGCCGAGGTCGATCCCGGTGTTGACCACCCCGACCGCCGCGAACCGCAGCCGCCGGCTCCGCATCCTGCTCAGGACGGGTCCCCGCCGCGCGCGCTGAGGGCGAGCGAGTACAGCGGACGGTCCTGCGCCTCGACGTACACACGCCCGACGTAGCCGCCGATCACCCCCATCATGGTCAGCTGCATCCCGCTGAGCAGGAACATCGCGACGGCGAGGAACGCCCACCCCGGCACGGCCTGCTCCGGCACGAACAGCCGCACCCACAGCACGTACGCCGCGCCGAGCACGCTCACCGCCGAGATCGCGATGCCGAGACGGGAGATCAGCCGCAGCGGCAGGGTGGAGAAGCCGAGGATCCCGCTGGTGGCGAAGGCCAGCATCCGGCGCAGGGGGTAGCCAGTGGCGCCGGCGTGCCGCGCGTCGCGGTCGAAGAGCACGGCCTCCTGGCGGAACCCGACGTGCGCGACGATGCCGCGCAGGAAGCGGTCGTGCTCGCGGTAGCGGACCACCTCGGCCACCACCCGGCGGTCCATCAGCCGGAAGTCGCCGACGTTGCGGGGGATCTCGATGGACGCGAGCCGGGCGAGCAGCCAGTAGAAGACGTACGCAGTGGCGCGCTTGAAGACCCCGTCCCGGCGGGTGCGCCGCTGGGCGTAGACGACGTCCACGCCCTTCTCCCAGACCCGGACCAGCTCCATGCTCACCCGCGGCGGGTCCTGGAGGTCGGTGTCCATCACGACGACCGCGTCCGCGTGCGTGGCCGCGTCGAGCCCCGCCGTCACCGCCACCTGGTGGCCGAAGTTCCGCGAAAGCGCCAGCACGGTCACCCGCGGGTCGGCGTGCCGCAGCTCGAGCAGCCGGTCCAGCGAGTCGTCGCGGCTGCCGTCGTCGACGTACACGAACTCGAACCGCAGGTCGGGTCGCTCCCCGGTGGCGGCCACCAGCTCCCGGTGGAACGCGGCGACGTTCTCCGCCTCGTTGTAGACGGGGAGCACGTAGGTGACCAGGCGGTCGGGGTCGTCGGTGCGGTCGGGGCTCATGGGTCCCTTGGTAGGAGCCGAGGCTGCGGCTTTCCTGTGAGAGCCCCCAGAGCCCCGCATGAGGGATAGTCCGGCACGTTCTCGTCGTCTCGTCGTGCTGGTCGCGGGGGTGACGACCGAAACGTGCCGGACCATCCGTGGGAACGTGCCGGACTATCCATCGCGGAGCGACCACCTAGACTCGACGACCGTGGCCCGCTTCGTCGACATCCATCCGGTCAACCCGCAGCCGCGCCTGCTCGAGCAGGTGGCGGACGCGCTGCGTGACGGGGCGCTGATCGCCTACCCGACGGACTCGGGGTACGCCCTGGGCTGTGCGCTCGGCAACCGGGACGGGCGGGACCGCATCCTGCGGATCCGGGGGCTCGACGACAAGCACCACTTCACGCTGATGTGCCGCGACTTCGCCCAGCTCGGCCAGTTCGTGCACGTCGAGAACGCCGCGTTCCGGGCGATCAAGGCCGCGACGCCCGGGCCGTACACCTTCATCCTGCCCGCCACCGGTGAGGTGCCGCGCCGGCTGATGCACCCGAAGAAGCGGACCGTGGGCGTGCGCATCCCCGAGCACGTGTTCGTGCACGAGCTGCTCGGCGTGCTGGGGGAGCCGCTGCTGACCAGCACGCTGATCCTGCCCGGCGAGGAGGAGCCGCGCACGATCGGCTGGGAGGTCAAGGAGGAGCTCGACCACGAGGTGGACCTCGTCGTCGAGGCGGGGGAGACCCCGGCGGAGCCGACCACGGTGGTCGACTGGTCGGAGGGCTATCCCGAGGTGGTACGCCGCGGGGCCGGCGACCCGGACCGGTTCGCGGCCTGATCCTGCTGGGCCATCCGCTCACGCATCGCCAGGCAGCCCAGGCAGAGCAGGTAGCCCACGACCAGCGCGACGCTGTGGTGGGAGAGCCCGGAGACGACCGCCTGGACCACGCCGTCGCCCCGGTCGGCGATGGCGTCCGGGCGGGTGAGGCCGAGCAGCGTGAAGACGCCGACCATGATCAGCGGGGGCAGCACCCCGACGGTGAAGAAGTCGGTGGGCCGGACGGTCAGCGCCAGCGCGACGCAGAGGGTGACGAAGCAGAGGTCGAAGAAGAGGCTGACCCGGCCGACGACGGCCATGTCGATCACCACGGCGGTGAGCGCGACCGCGGCGCCGAGAGCCACGACCTGACGGCCCGGCTCCCGACCTTCTTCCCACAGCGTGCGCGCGTGGCTCACTGAACCAACCTCACAGGGCCACCGTATTCTCGCCGTCCTCCCCGTCGCTCGCGGCGCGCCGGTCGCGGTGGTCGGTGATCCGGGGCAGGTCGGCGCCGGTCAGCGCCCCCAGCGAGCGGGTGGTGGACTCCACCTGGCGGGGGGCGGGCAGCTCGTCGTCGGTGACCGCGAGGTCCTGGAACCGCCGCGCGGAGACCAGCACCCGCGACTCCAGCGAGCCCACCGCCTGGTTGTAGTGGCCGACCGCGGCGTTCAGCGACCGGCCCACCTGGTCGAGGTGGCCGCTCAGGCTGCCGAGCCGGCCGTGCAGCTCGCGGCCGAGCCGGTGGATCTCCCGGGCCTGGTCGGCCAGCACCTCGTGGCTCCAGCCGTGGGCGACCGTGCGCAGCAGCGCGATCAGCGTGGTGGGGGTGGCGAGGACCACCTGGCGGGCGGCGGCGTACTCGATCAGCTGGGGGTCGTTCTCCAGCGCGGCCGCGAGGAACGACTCCGCGGGCACGAACATCACCACGAACTCGGGCGTCTCCTCCAGCGAGCGCCAGTAGGCCTTGGAGGAGAGCTGGTCGACGTGGGTGCGCAGCTGGCGGACGTGCCGGGCCAGGTGGGCGGCGCGCTCGTCCTCGTCGTCGACCGAGGTGGCGTCGAGGTAGGCGTCGAGGGGCACCTTCGCGTCGACCACGACCTGGCGGCGCCCGACGAGGTGGACGACGAGGTCGGGGCGCAGGGCGCCGTCGGCCAGGCGGACCTGCTCGCTGAAGTCGCAGCGGTCGACCAGCCCGGCCAGCTCGACCGCGCGGCGCAGGTGCAGCTCGCCCCAACGGCCGCGCACCTGCGGCTTGCGCAGCGCCGTCGACAGGGCGTGGGTCTCGCGCTTGAGGTCGGAGACGTGCTGGTGGAACTGGCCCTGCCACGCGGCCCGTTGCCGGTCGAGGTCGTGCATCTGGTCGCTGAGCCGGTCCAGCCCCTGCATCACCTCGGCCTGGTCGACCATCCCCTGGCCGACGGCCTGCACGTGGGTGGGCCGCGAGCGCGCCCACAGCAGCCCGACGAGGCAGCCCAGGGCGAGCCCGACCAGCAGGGTGACCAGTGACGCCAGCATCTCCATGGCGCCAGCATGGACGAGGCCGCCGACAACCGGTGGGTGGGCCCGGGGCACGTCGGGCACAATGCGTCCCGATGCCCGCCCGTCGTCGTCCCTCGCCGCTCGTCCTGGGGTCCGCGACCAGCGGGCTCCTGGCCTACGTGTTCTTCGCGCTGGTCACCCACGCCCTCGGCAGCCGGGCCGCGGCACCCGTGTCGGTGCTGTGGAGCTGGTGGTCCTTCGCCGGCGCGGCGCTGACGTTCCCGGTCCAGCACTGGGTGGCGCGGACGGTCGCCGCCCGCGGCGGCGAGGCGGCCGTACGCCGTTCGCTGCCTGCGCTCGCCCGGGCGACGGTGCTCCTCGCGCTGGTCGTCACCGTCGTCGCCTGGCTGGCCCGGGCCCGGCTGTTCCACGACGACGGCGTGGCGTTCGCCCTGCTCGCCGGGCTGGTCACGCTGGGCGCCGGGCTGACCGGGCTGGTGCGCGGCGTGCTCAGCGCCCGGCACCGGTTCGGTGCGGTGGCCGCCGCGCTGGTGGCGGAGAACCTGGTGCGGGCGCTCGCCGCGGCCGTCCTGCTCGCCGCCGGGGTCACCGACCCGGTCGCCTACGGCCTCTGCCTGATCGCCGGCTACGTCGTCAACGCGTGGTGGCCCTCGGCGCTGCACCCGCGCCGGACGGGGGAGCCGGCCGGCGCGGACGGCCTGCTGGCCTCGGTGGGCGGCACCGGCGCCGCCCAGCTGGTCGCCCAGGCGGTGCTGACCGGCTCCCCGGTCGTGCTGGCCGCCGCGGGGGGCGCTCCGGCCGAGGTCACGGCCCTGTTCGCCGGGCTGGCGCTGTTCCGCGCGCCCTACACGCTGCTGCTGGGAGCGGTTGCTCCGCTCACCGGGAGGCTGACCGCGCTCGCCACCACCGGGCGAGCCGGCGAGCTCGACCGGCTGCGCGACCGGATGCTGGTCGCCGCGGTGGTGTCCGCGGCAGCCGCGGGCGCCCTGGGCTGGCTGCTCGGCCCCTGGAGCGTCCGGCTGGTGTTCGGCGCCGACGTGACGCTCGCCCGCGCTACCGCCGTACCCGTCGCCGTCGGCAGCGCCCTGGCCATGGCCAACCTCCTGCTCACGCTGCTGGTCATCGCCCGCGGCAGGGTGCTGCACCTGCTGCGCTCCTGGCTCCTCGCCCTGCTCCCAGGCGCGGCGCTGCTCCTCGTCACCGGTGCAGGCAGCACCGCCACCGCTGCCGCCTTCGCGGTGGTCGAGGCGGCCGCCCTCGTCCTGCTGGCCGCCTCGGACAGGTACGCCGCCCGGCCCGCGCGCTGACTACGGCCCGCGCGCTGACTACGGCTTGCGCGCCGCCACGAACACCGACGAGCCGAAGGGCAGGTCCCGGCGTCGCAGCACCCTCGCCTCGACGCCGCACAGCCCCATCAGCGCCCGGTCGGTGCGGGCCGAGGTCCGCGGCAGCCGGTCCGCGTCCCCCGACGGGCGGCGGATCCGGCGGCTGAGCCGCTCGGCCGCGAAGAGGGGGAACACCGCGGCGAAGCCGTGGGTGCTCCTCAGCACCTCGAGGCCGGCGGCGCGCACCGCCCGCTCGATGCGGGCCCGGGTGTAGCGGCGGTGGTGCCCGGCGCGCACGTCGTGGTCGGACCACGCCCACGCGTAGGCAGGCACCGACAGCAGCAGCCGGCCACCGGGGGCGAGCACCCGCGCCAGCTCGCCCACCGCGACCGACTCCGGCTCGCAGTGCTCGACCACGTCGAAGGCGCCGACCACGTCGAAGCTGCCGTCGGCGAACGGCAGCGCCAGCGCCGACGCCTGCACCCCGGTCCCGGCGGTGAGCCCCCGCGGATCGAGGTCGACGGTCGCGACCAGTTCGCTGCCGGCCATCCAGCCGACGCTGGGCCCGTCGGCGCTGCCGACGTCGAGGACCCGTCGGGGCTCGCCGAGGTGGGGCCCGAGCGCGGCCCGCAGCAGCTCGGCCCGGGCGCGGTACCACCAGTAGCCGGGCTGCTCGATGGAGGCGGAGCCGCTGGTGGCCGGGGCGGGAGCCGTCATGTGCCGGACACGAAGCGCACGAGGGCCTCGGAGACCCGCTCGACGTCCGCGCGCGTGAGGTGGTTGTGGAAGGGCAGCCGGAGCAGCCGCTCGCTCACGTCGGTGGTCACCGGGCAGTCCGGCGGCTCGGCACCGGCGTACGCCGTGAACTGCCGGCCGCCGTCGGAGTCGTGCAGCGGCACGTAGTGGAACGCGGCGCCGATGCCCTGCGCGGAGAGCTCCTTGATCGCGCGGAAGCGGGCGTCCGCGTCCGGGAGCAGCACATGGAAGAGGTGGTACGCCGGCTCGCAGTGGTCCGGCACCACCGGCAGCCGCATCCCCAGCGCCTCCGCGTGCGGTCCGAGGGCCTCGAGGTAACCCTCGAACACCGCCCGCCGCCGGGCCTGGATCGAGGCCCGGACCTCGAGCTGCCCGAGGAGGTGCGCCGCCAGCGTGTCGGACAGGCCGAAGGAGGAGCCGATGTCGCGCCAGGAGTACTTGTCCACCAGCCCCTGGAAGAACGCCTTGCGGTCGGTGCCCTTGTCGTGGAGCACCCAGGCCCGGCGCTGGTCGTCGGGGTCGTTGAGCAGCAGCGCGCCGCCCTCGCCGCAGACGATGTTCTTGGTCTGGTGGAAGCTCAGGGTGGCGAAGCGGCCCAGGCTGCCCAGCGGCCTTCCCCGCCAGCGGCCGAAGAGCGCGTGCGCGGCGTCCTCGACGATGGCCACGTCCGGCCGGTCCTTGAGCACCTCGTGCAGCCCGTCGAGGTCGCAGGCGATGCCGGCGTAGTGCACGACGACCACGGCCCGCACCGAGTCGTCGAGCAGCTCGGCGACGTGCCGCGGGTCGGGACCCAGGGTCTCGGGCTCGATGTCGCAGAACTTGATCCGTGCGCCCTCCCTCACGAAGGCCAGCGCCGAGGTGACGAACGTGAAGGACGGCACGATGACCGTGTCGCCGGGCCGCAGGTCCAGCAGCAGCGCGCTGAGCTCGAGGGCGGCGGTGCACGACGTCGTCAGCAGGGCCTCGTGCGCGCCGGTCTCGGCCGTCAGGATGTCGGAGACCCGGGCGGAGTACGGGCCCGAGGACTGGGTGCGGCCGCTGGTGATCGAGGCGGTCACGTGGGCGAGCTCGTCACCCTCGGGCCGCACCTCGTTGAAGGCGATCTCGGGCAGGGGCGCCCCTGACGTCGCGGTCGTCGTTGTCTCGGAGCTCACTGTCCCGTCCGTTCGTCAGTCCGCCGTGGGCCACGGCAGCGCGCGTCCGACCAGGTCGACCAGGGCCCGGTCGCTGTCCTGGTAGTACCCACGAAGCCGTGCGGTCAGTCCCGGGTCGAGCTCGGGAGCGTGCTGGCTGGTCCCGTTGACCGCCGGGCCGGGGGTCGCACCGCGTGCCGGATCGAGGCCGAGCCGCTCCAGCAGCCGGGCCCGGGCCTTCTCCTCGGTGGTCAGCTCCTCGAGGAACGCGACGGTCACGTCGTCGCGGAACCGCTCGAGCCACGGGGCGAGGTAGTCGGCGTACCGCCCGCGCTCGAGGTAGGCGTAGGGCGACACCGAGGTCTGCCCCGGTGTCCACGCCAGGGGGCCGGCGAGGTTCAGCTCCAGCACCTCGGCCAGCGGCCGGTCCTCCAGCCCGTTCTCGGTGCTGAACGCCCAGTGGGACTGGGCCCGACGGACCGGGTCGCGCAGCACGGCCAGCACCAGCGGGTCACCCAGCACGGCGGCGGCGCGGTCGGCGGCCTCGGCGTACTCGAGGTAGCTCGTGCTCTTCTCGCCGAGCAGCTGCTCGCCCGAGGCGTGGCCGAAGAAGGTGCGGACGTACCACTCCCGCCCGCGCGCTGCGTCGGTCCCGGAGAGGAAGACCTTGGGCTCGGGCCGCGCGGGCCTGGCCATCGCCACGTCCGGGTGGGCGGCGAGGAGGTCGTGCACCCAGGTGGTGCCGCAGCGCTGGGCACCGATGACCAGCAGGTGCCTGGTCACCCGTCCACCCGGGTCTGCACGTGGTAGGTGTCCTGGGCGCTCACGGCGTTGAGCGTGCGGACGACGTACTCGCCGACCATGGAGAGCAGCGCGATCGTGAAGCCGTTGAGGATGGAGAGCAGCACGACCGTGGTGGTCCAGCCCTGCACCTCGGTGTGGCCGAGCAGCCCGGACACGAGGTAGAAGGCGCCCAGCAGGAAGCTCACCGCCGAGATGCCGAAGCCGACCAGGGCGGCCAGCCGCAGCGGGTAGGAGGAGTAGGAGAACAGGATCGTCAGCACCAGCCGGAGGATCCGCGCGAGGTTGTAGTTGCTGCTGCCGACGGTGCGGGGCTCGTGCCGCACGGTGACGTTCCCGGGGTTGCGCGAGTAGAGCAGCGCCTGCCCGGTGATGTAGGGGTGGGCGGTCCGGGAGGCGCAGATCCGGTCGACCACGTCGCGGTGCAGGATGCGGTAGTTGGTGACCTCGAGGCCGGCGGGCTGGTGGAAGACCCGGCGGTTGATCGCGCCGATGAGCTGCGTGCCCAGCCGACGGTGGCCCGCCGCCTGCTTGCGCTCGAACTTCCCGAAGACCACGTCGTGGCCCTCGAGCGCCTTGTCGATGAGCAGGAGGGCCTGGTCGGGCGGGTTCTGCAGGTCGTCGTCCATGGTGATGACGTAGTCGCCCGTCGCCTCGCGCAGGCCGGCGAGGTTCGCGTGGTGCTGGCCGTAGTTGCGCAGCAGGTCCAGCGCGACCACCTGGGGGTGCGCGCGCGCCTTGGCCGCGATGACCTCCCAGCTGCCGTCCCGGCTGCCGTCGTTGACGAGGATGACCTCGTGGTCCAGACCTGCGCGGGTGAAGGTCTCGACGACCCGGTCGACCGTGGCGCCCACGACGCCCTCGCTGTTGAAGACCGGGATCACCACGGAGTAGCGGAAGGCGGCGCGGTCGGGCGCCCCGACGGGGCGGGGGTCCGGCTCGGCCGGGGGCACGGGCAGCGCTGCGGCGTCCACGCTGTCATCGTGCCATCCCCGCCCGAGCGGGATCAGTCCCGCAGGACCCGCCGCAGCTCCTCGACGCGGTCGGGGCCGACCTCGGGACGCACGTACCAGTCCCACTCCGGCGACTCGCCGACGAGGACGAAGTCGCGCTGCAGCACGCCCTCCAGCCAGCTGCGGTGGCCCGACTCGGTGCCGACCGCGAGCAGCTCGGGCGCCCGGCGGGCGACCCAGCGGGCGTAGCCCTCCCGACCGCCGGGCCAGACGTCGTCGAGGTAGCCGGTCAGGCCGTTGCCGAACAGCTGGAACCGCGTGGGGTTGCGCTGGTGGGCGAGCACCAGCGCCGGCGGCGCCTCCAGCGACATGATCCGCGCGTCGGGCAGCACGCGCTGGACCGCCTCGACGTCGCGCCGCTGCTCGTCGAGGTCGTGGTTGCGGGTGGTCACGGCGTACGTCGTGGTGATCACGACCGAGACCACCGCCCACACGGCGACCAGGGCCACCAGGGCCGGGCGGGGCAGCAGCCGGCCCAGCAGCGGGGCCAGGCCACCGATGCCGACCATCACGACCGGGAAGACGAAGAAGCAGTCCGGCCAGCCGTTGTAGGCCTTGAGCGACCACAGCGCGCCCACGATGGCCAGCACGCCCATGCCGACCAGGGCCGCGGCCCGCGGGTCATGGCGCAGGGCGGACCGGACCGAGGCCAGCGCCTGCAGGACCACGGCGACCAGCCCGCCGATCAGCAGCCAGGTCGTCCAGCCGTAGATCTCCTTGGTGGCCTCCCAGATGATCCGCGGCTCGGTCATCAGCGACACCTGCTCGGTGTAGCGGGCGTTGACCAGCACGAAGTCGTCTATGAAGAACTTCAGGTCCCCGACGACCGCGTAGGCCGCCACGACGGCGAGCAACGGGGCCAGGCCCCCGACGGCGATCCGGACGAGCGAGCCCAGCCGCCGCTCGGCCTGGAGGAGCGCGGCCACTGCGGCCCCCGCGCCGAGTGCGAAGAACGCCGGCTGCCAGGTGAGGGTGGCCAGCGCGATGCAGAAGCCGGCCGTCGCCCAGCGACGGTGCACCACGGCGAGCAGCGCGAGTGCGCAGAAGAGCACCAGCGGTGTCTTCTCGCGGGGACCGTAGGTCGCGTAGATGACGAAGCCCCGGACGCTCAGCAACGCCGCCGCCGCGACCACGCCGGTGGCGCGGGAGCGGAAGACGTCGCGCGCGAGCAGGTAGGTCACCACCACGCAGGCGACCGCGATCAGCAGGAAGAACACCCGCATGCCGAGCACGTCGTCCACGCCGACGAGGCGGGCGACCCACGCGCCGATCCCGGGGAGGAAGTGGGCCAGCGGTCCGGCGCGGTTGACGATGGCGACGTACGGCGGCACGCCCTCGGCGACCTGCTGGCCGCCGTAGGCGTAGACACCGAGGTCGCGGGTCAGCCCGCCGTCGAAGCCGTGCGTGACGTAGACGGCCAGCGCCACGACGGCCGTGAGCGGAACCAGCGGGTCCAGCCCGCGCAGCCGGGACCGGGGCGACAGCGCCGGACGGGGCTCGGTCAGGGGGCTGGCGGACACGGTCGCGCTCCTCAGTCGAGGTCGACCACGACGGGGGCGTGGTCCGACGCGCCCGTCCCGGCCCGCTCGTCGCGGTCGATGAACGCACCGGTCACCCGCTTCGCGAGGGAGGGGGACCCGAGGACGAAGTCGATGCGCAGGCCGCGGTTCCGCTCGAACCGCTGCCGGTAGTAGTCCCAGTACGTGTAGACGTCCGGTCCCGGTGCGTGCGGGCGCACGACGTCGACGTACCCGTCGTCGAGGAACGCCCGGAACGCCGCGCGCTCCGGCGGCGTCACGTGGGTGGACTTGGCGAACTGCGCCATGTCGAAGACGTCCTCGTCGAGCGGTGCGATGTTCCAGTCGCCGACCAGCGCGGTGTCGTCGCCGAGCCAGTCGCCGGCGGCCTCGCGCAGCCGCGCCAGCCAGTCGAGCTTGTAGACGTAGTGGGGGTCGTCGACCTTGCGTCCGTTCGGCACGTAGAGCGACCAGACGCGGACGCCGCCGCAGACGGCCCCGATCGCGCGCGCCTCGGCCGTCAGCGGGCCCTCCGCGTCCTTGGCGAAGCCGGGCATCCCGTCGAACCCGACGTGCACGTCCTCCAGCCCGACCCGGCTCACGATCGCGACGCCGTTCCACTGGCTGGTGCCTGCGGCAGCGACGTCGTACCCCAGCGACTGCAGGCCCATCAGCGGCAGCTGGTCCTCGCGGGCCTTGGTCTCCTGCAGGGCCAGCACGTCGACGTCGTGGCGCTGCAGGAACGCCTCGACACGGTCGATGCGGGAGCGGAGGGAGTTGACGTTCCAGGTGGCGATGCGCACGCGTGCAACCTAACGGGCCGCCCGTGGGCCGGCACCTCCGGCCGGGGCCCCGGGCGCGGCACAATCGCGGCCATGGACATCGCTGGCGTGCTCGACGAGATCCGCGACGAGGTGGCGCCGCACGTGGGTGCGGGTGCCGTCGCCGACTACATCCCCGGCCTGGCGTCGGTCGATCCGGACCAGTTCGGGATGGCGGTGGCGATGAACGACGGCACCGTGCACGCGACCGGCGCGGGCGACGTGGCCTTCTCGGTGCAGAGCATCTCCAAGGTGTTCAGCCTCGCGCTCGTGATGGAGCGCGACGACCGGATCTGGGAGCGGGTGTGGCGCGAGCCGTCCGGCAACCCGTTCAACTCGCTGCTCCAGCTCGACCAGGAGCAGGGCCGCCCGCGCAACCCGTTCATCAACGCCGGCGCGCTCGTGGTCACCGACCGGCTGCACGGCCTGACCGGCGACGCGCGGGCGGCGATGGGCGCGCTGGTGCGGACCGAGAGCGGCAACGCGGAGATCGACGCCGACCCGGAGGTGGCGCGCTCGGAGAGCGAGCGCGGGCACCGGATCGCGGCGATGGCCCACCTCCTGGCGAGCTACGACAACCTGGAGACGAGCGTCGAGGAGGTCCTCGAGCAGTACTTCTGGCAGTGCGCGCTGTCGATGACCTGCCGCGAGGTCGCCCTCGCCGCGTCGCTGCTGGCCCGCAACGGTGTCCGGGCCGACGGCACCCGGATGCTCACCCTGAGCCAGACCAAGCGGATCAACGCGGTGATGCTGACCTGCGGGACCTACGACGCCGCCGGGGAGTTCGCCTACCGCGTGGGGCTGCCGGCCAAGAGCGGCGTCGGCGGCGGCATCCTCGCGGTCGTCCCCGACCGCTGCACGATCTGCGTGTGGAGCCCGGCGCTGAGCCCGTCCGGGAACTCCGCGGCGGGGCTGGCGGCCCTCGACCTGTTCACGACCCGCACCGGCTGGTCGGTGTTCTGACCGACGGTCCGCTTCAGACCAGCTCGGCGACGCCCGCCACCAGCCGGTCGACCTCGTCCGCGGAGGTGTACGGCGCGATGCCGGCGCGGACCGCCCCGTCGTCGCCCAGGCCGGCGTGCCGGGACGCCTCGATCGCGTAGAAGTGGCTGGCCGGGGCGTTCACGCCCAGCTTGGCCAGGTGCTCGTGGACCTCGCGGCCGGTGCGGCCGGCGACGGAGAACAGTGCGGTCGGCGTACGCCGGGCCGGTCGCCCGTGGAGCGTCACGCCGTCGAGGGCGCCGAGCCCCGCGAGCAGCTGTGCGAGGAGCCGGTCCTCGTGCTCCTCCACCGACGTCATCGACTCCAGGACGCGGGTGCGCCGGTCGGTCGCCTCGCTGTCGAGGCCGGCGATGAAGTCGACCGCGGCGGTGACGCCGGCGAGCAGCTCGTAGGGGAGGGTGCCGAGCTCGAAGCGCTCCGGCACGGCGTTCGTCGACGGCAGCAGCTTGTCGGGGTGCAGCGTCTCGAGGAGCTCCGGGGACGCGGCCAGGACACCGTTGTGCGGGCCGAAGAACTTGTACGGCGAGCAGGCGACCAGGTCCGCGCCCAGCGCCGCCTTGTCCACGGGCGCGTGGGCCGTGAGGTGCACGGCGTCGACGTACACGAGCGCCCCCGCGTCGTGGGCAGCCCGGGCGATCGCGGGCACGTCGGGGCGGGTCCCGAACAGGTTGGACGCACCCGTCACCGCGACCAGCCGGGTCCGGTCCGAGAGCAGGGGCGTGACGTCGTCGAGCTCGGCCGTCTCCGGGTCGAAGCCCAGCCAGCGGACCGTCGCGCCGGCCCGCTCCGCGGCGATCACCCAGGGCCGGATGTTGGCGTCGTGGTCGAGCCGGGTGACGACGACCTCGTCGCCGGGTCCCCAGCCCTGCGCGAGGGTCCGCGCCATGTCGAAGGTCAGCTGCGTCATCGAGCGGCCGAAGACGACCCCGCCCGGGTCGGCTCCGAGCAGGTCCGCCATCGCCGCGCGGGCGGCCACGGTGACGTCCTCGGCCCGCCGCTCGGCATCGGTGACGGACCCCCGGTTGGCGAGCCCGGCGGTGAGCGTGGCGGCGACCGCCTGCGCGACCGGGGTCGGGGTCTGCGAGCCGCCGGGGCCGTCGAAGTGGGCGACCCCGTGCTCGAGGGCGGGGAACTGGGCGCGAATGCGTGCGGTGTCCACGCCCCGATGGTTGCATCCCCGGCCACGAGCCGCCCGGCGCCGCGGCCTGACTCGTGGTGGGACGGTGAGGCAGCCACCGTCTCGGTGGTGGGATCGGTGGCCGGCTCACCGTCGGCGCTCGGGTCGGCGTGGGGCGGTGAGGAGGCCACCGTTTCGGTGGTGGGATCGGTGGCCAGCTCACCGCCGGCGCTCGGGTCGGCGTGGGGCGGTGAGGCAGCCACCGTTTCGGTGGTGGGATCGGTGGCCAGCTCACCGCCGCGACCGCGCCCTTGCGTGCGCGAGAGATGCTGGACCGATGGACACCGTGCGCACGACGCTGCTCGAGAAGCTGGCCGAGCTGGACGAGCAGATGGCCCGGCTCGAGGAGCCCCCGGGGGAGCGCGGCGAGATCTCGTTCGGCAAGCGGGTCGGCGAGGGCACCGCGATGGCGGTCGACCGGCTCTCCCAGGTCGCGGTGCACGACAAGCTCCAGGTGACGAGGGCCGACGTGGAGCGGGCGCTGGCCAAGCTGGACGAGGGCACCTACGGCACCTGTGACGCCTGCGGAGGCCCGATCGCCGAGGGACGCCTGGAGGCGCTGCCGTGGGCCACGTTGTGCGTGGAGGACGCAGCGCGCCGCTGACGCCGGCCGCGGGAGCACTGATTCGGGCGACCGCCGTACGCGCCGACACGGGACTTTGTCCGGCCTCTCTCCTCCGCCTCGCCAGCGCTCGCGCTGGACGACGCTCGCGATGTCCGGAGTCGTGAGGTCGCCCCGTAGACTCGCCGCCCGTGGCACTCACCATCGGCATCGTCGGTCTCCCCAACGCGGGCAAGTCGACCCTCTTCAACGCCCTGACCAAGAACGACGTCCTCGCGGCGAACTACCCGTTCGCGACGATCGAGCCGAACGTCGGGGTCGTGGGCGTCCCGGACGACCGGCTGGCGAGGCTCGCCGAGGTCTTCGGGAGCGCGAAGGTGCTGCCCGCGACCGTCGAGTTCGTCGACATCGCCGGCATCGTGCGTGGTGCGTCGGAGGGCGAGGGCCTGGGCAACAAGTTCCTCTCCCACATCCGCGAGTCCGCCGCGATCTGCCAGGTGACCCGGGTGTTCCGCGACGAGGACGTCACCCACGTCGACGGCGAGGTCAACCCCGGCAACGACATCTCCACGATCCAGACCGAGCTGATCCTCGCCGACCTGCAGACGGTCGAGAAGGCGATCCCGCGGCTGGAGAAGGAGGCCAAGGGCAAGAAGGAGCTGGCCCCCGTGGTCGCGGCCGCGAAGGAGGCCCTGGGCCACCTCGAGGCAGGTACGCCGATCATCGCGACGTCGGTGGACCGCTCCCTGATCCGCGAGCTCTCGCTGCTCACCGCCAAGCCCTTCATCTACGTCTTCAACTGCGACGCCGACGAGCTGGGCGACGAGGAGCTGAAGCAGAAGATGCGCGACCTGGTCGCGCCGTCCGAGGCGATCTTCCTCGACGCGAAGTTCGAGGCCGAGCTGGTCGAGCTCGGTGACGACGACGAGGCGCGCGAGATGCTCGCGGAGATGGGCGTCGACGAGCCCGGCCTCGAGGTGCTGGCCCGGGTCGGCTTCGACACCCTGGGGCTGCAGACCTACCTCACCGCCGGTCCCAAGGAGACCCGCGCCTGGACGATCCCGAAGGGTGCGACCGCGCCCGAGGCCGCCGGCGTGATCCACACCGACTTCCAGCGCGGCTTCATCAAGGCCGAGATCGTGTCCTTCGACGACCTGATGGCCGCGGGCTCCATGCAGAAGGCCAAGGAGGCCGGCAAGGTTCGCATGGAGGGCAAGGACTACGTCATGGCCGACGGTGACGTGGTGGAGTTCCGTTTCAACGTGTGAGCAACGACGTTTGCGCAGGTCGGAGCGCTGGAATTGGTGACAGGTCCGCACGCAGTCCGCACCTCCGCTGCGAGTGGGGAGTCCTGCGTCCCGATCGAGGTGGCTCGTCAGGCATCTGTGTCGCACGTCGTGCGAGCTACCTGGGTCTAGGGTGTCGCGGTGCCCGAGCAGTTTGAGATCTTGGACGTTTCCGATTGGCCGCTGGAATCGGTCGAGCCCGGCGGGAGCGAGCCGAATCACTGGCTTTGGACTCCTGCCGGCGGCAGGGTGCTCTTCAAGCCTGTAGTCGCCAGGGACGGTCGCCGGCAAGGTGAGGACTGGGCCGAGAAGATCGTCGAACAGTTAGCCGGCGCGATAGGAGTGCCCGCGGCCCGCATCGATATGGCCGTACGCGACGGCAAGTCAGGCCTAGTCTCGGCGGACCTTGCACCCGAAGGATGGGAGTTGCAAGCGGGAGCCGTGTTGATCGGAGCGATCGATTCGCGCCTGACAGCGAAGGCTCGCAACCGACTCGGTCACAACCTCACGAACATGCACGCAGTGCTCAGCGGGCTGCCCGCGACCGCCCCTGGGATGTCGAGCTTCACGGCCTATGACCAAGTGTGCGGCTATCTGATGCTCGATGCTTGGGTGGCGAATCCGGACCGGCACGAGGCGAACTGGGGTGTGCTTCAAAGCCCCGAGGGCGAGGTGACCTTGGCGGGCTCGTTCGACCATGGCAACAGCCTCGGCTTCAATCTGACAGAACAGCGGTACCAGTCTCTCCTGGCGAAGCCGAGGGGTGTGGAGGAATGGGCTGCCAGGGGCTATGCCGTTCGCTTCGAGGACCGCAGGAGCACGCCACTGGTCGATCTAGTCAGCGAGGCGTTTGGGCTCGCGTCCCCTGGAACCGGCTCCTACTGGAAGGAGCGGCTTGCGGCAGTGTCGGAGGCTAATTGTGAACTTGTGATCAGCCGAACGCCGGTGATGTCGGCGGCTTGCCGTACGTTCTGCCTACGATTACTGAGCATCAACAAGAGGAGGCTGCTCGATGGGGACTAGTGCGTCTGTCGCGACGGCTGGCGTGGCGGGTTCGTCCTCGATGAACGAGACCCGCCTACTCGTGTGTTGGCAGGAGCCGGTGACCCGTAGCTACC
Source organism: Nocardioides sp. GCM10023255 (assembly GCF_042653125.1). Lineage (NCBI taxonomy): Bacteria > Bacillati > Actinomycetota > Actinomycetes > Propionibacteriales > Nocardioidaceae > Nocardioides > Nocardioides sp. GCM10023255. The sequence goes on along the minus strand of NZ_JBHSHU010000002.1, from coordinate 8,421 downwards.
ACGCCGTCGCGGTCCTGACATGCAGCCAGGGCGAGTTTCTGTTCGCGTACTTGGATCAGGCGAAGGAACTTGCCGGTTTCCGCCCCTTGCTGGGCTTCTCGGATCTCGATTCGGTCTACCGCGCGCCCGGTCTGTTTCCTCTCTTCAGCGAACGTGTGCTTGACCCGTCTCGGCCCGACCGTCCCACGATGTTGGATGCGCTAGCGCTTGGCGAAGAGGCCGGCCCGCTCGAGTTCTTGGCCCGCTCTGGTGGACGTCGAGGCGGTGACACCTTGGAGGTGTTGCCGATTCCATTCGTCGGCGCTGCAGGCGAGACCAATTGCACGTTCTTGGTTCACGGCGTCCGATATCAGGCCGGCGCGGAGGACGCGCTTTCGCGCCTATCTGCCGGTGATGAGCTCTGTTTGGTTCGCGAGCCGGCTAACCCGAAGGATCCCAAAGCACTGTTGGTTGCTCGGGACGAGACACCGCTTGGGTGGGTTCCGAATCCACTTCTCGGTTACGCCCACGCTGTACTTTCAGTTGGCGATCCCAGCGTCCGCGTCGTCAGGGTTAATGGTCCGGAGTTCGGTCATCACATGCGCCTGCTGGTAGAGCTCACGGGCACGCTACCGACCGACTACGCAGCGCCATGGGATAGTTGCCTTGCCAGGTTGGCCGTCGATCGATAGAAGTGCGCCTCAGGCCCCAATGACCGGTTCCGCTGTTAAGACGTTCGTGGAAGCCGCGAAGAGTTCTTCCGCCGCGGCACGGGTCTTGTCTTCGGCGGTGGGCCAAAGATGGGCGTAGGTCTGCAGCGTGGTCGAGGCTGAAGCGTGGCCCAAAGCCCGCTGAACGGTGACCACGTCGCATCCTGCCGCGATGAGTCCGCTCGCGTAGAAGTGGCGCAGGTGATGCAGTGTGAAGCCCGAAAGGCCAGCCGCCTTCACCGTCTCACGCCACCTATGACCAATGGTGTTCTGGTGCGGCGGGGTTGATGGCTGCGAACCCGTGAAGAGCCAGTCAGTTCCGCTGGCCCCGAGCGCCTGCACGTGTTCTGCCAAGAGGTCCAACAGTGATGGCGGCGCGAAAACGTGGCGCTCGCTGCTGTACTTCGGCAGCGATAGTTGGACGGCTCCACCCTCTCCCCTCTGGACCTGTCTGTTGACCGTGATCTTGCGCGCAAGGAAGTCCACGTCGCCCACCTGGAGAGCAGCTGCTTCACCGAGTCGCAACCCAGCGAAGGCACACAGCGCCACGAACGGCCGGAACGGTGACGGGGCGTGCTCGAGAAGCGCGCCCACCTGTGCGGGAGAAGGGATGGCCATGGTCGCACTTGCCCGTCGTCGGCGGGGGAGGCGGACGCCGTCGCTTGGATCTGTCGCGATGAGTCGATCAGCGACGGCGGCGCATAGCACCGCTCGCACGTTGTTGACACGGGTGTGGATGGTCCCGGCAGCTAGCGGCCGCTTGAATGGGCTGCTGCCCATTTCCATGGACTTGATCCATTGCTCGACGTGAGACCGCCGAATGCGCCCCAAGGGCATGTCGCCAAACGTCACTGAAGACGCTGCGAGATCCATAGCCCGACGAGTCGTGGAGGCCCAGATCTGGTTCTGTGACCAGTCGGCGTAGAAGCCGGCAAAGGAGGCCCGACCAGCGCCTGGATCGACATAGTTCCCGGTGACGCGAGCGGCCGTGATCTCGGACAACCAGCGTTCGGCGTCTATCTTCCGGTCGAAGTGCCGCGCATGCTCTCTCCCGGAAGCGTCTCGGTAACGAGCTCGCCACTTGTTGCTCGGCCGCTTTGCGATGTTCCCCCGCATGAGACTCCTGAGACGTGTTGATTCGAAGAGTGGCTCGGATCATCACAGCCTGCACCGTCAGACAGCACCGGCCACTAGGTATCGCTTGTGGAGGCCCGCGCGACGCCTGGCCAGTCGCTCCGCCTCGCGCCGCCCGCCCAGAGGTTCACGGTTGCGTCCGTCGCGCCAGAAATCGCGCGACGAGGCGACCAACCTTCCACCGTTCAGTTCGAGATACACCTTGGCCGCCGGCGGCATCTCCTCGGTCGAGTGGCGCTCCTCATCGAGGACCATCTTGAGGCCGTAAGTGAGCTTTGGGTCGGGGCCATTGGGCACCCTTGCAGCCTCGAGCCAGATGTCGGTGCCCATGCCGGCCATCACGGCGGCGTCTTGCACGTCGCTTGGGTCCAGCGGGGTGCCGTGGATCCACAGGTGTGAATGATTCCCAGTTCCGTTGGGGTTGGGCTCCACACTCGCGGCGTAGGCGAACTGCCGACCGCTGGTGCGCAGTCGTCGGGTGAACCCCTTCATTCGCGTTCGTATGTCCTGGTGGTCGCGCCCCACCAGGGACAGACGGAGGAAGTACTCGGGAGCTGCAAGGGCCAGTGCGTGAGCGATGTTGAGCGCTCGCGGGATGATGCAGATCGGACAGCTGGCCTTGCCGCACTGACCCGTAAACAACGAACCGGTCTCTCGATCCAACAGCTTCACCTTGGATCGAGGACACCCCGGGAGACTGTGGTGCTGAGAGGCGTGGGTTCGGCGCCCGCGAACACGAACGGCGCGCTGGTCGTGTTCCAGAGGACCATATGAAGCAAGAAGGTCTGAACTCTGTTGAGAGGCGCACAGTCGTGGTGCCGCTGCAAGCCTGGTGTGGTTGTTGGGGGGTGCCTTCGCGTGCGCGCGCGAGTAGGCGTCGTCATTCATGACTGAGTGAACCTTTCGTTCCGGGGGCAGCCGTCTCAGTTCGCTGACTCAGTGGCGAGCTCTTCGAGCCAGCGATCAACCTCCGTTGCTGGGTACAGAACCCGACGACCAACCTTGAATCCGCTCGGACCCCGGCCGACGTGGCGCCAGTACCGAACTGTCTCGGGACTTGTCCGGCACCGTTCGGCTACCTCTGCGGTCGTGAGAAGGGCATGAAGCACGGTGACTCCTGTTGGATGTAGTGGGTGGTCACTAGTCCTAATCCCGGCCGGACCCGCCCGGTTACTGTCGTCGCTGTATCAATTCGCCGGGCGTAACACGGTTTCTATGTACGAGAAGGGACCCCTTCTCGTACAACTCAGCCATGACGACTGCCCACAACACCGAGATTCGAGCCATCGCCTACGTGCGTGTCAGCACTGACGAGCAGGCAACGGAGGGGGCCAGCCTGGAAGCCCAGCGAACAGCCCTCGAGTTGGAGGGGGCACGCAGGGGTTGGCGGGTGGACGTCATCGCTGACGGCGGTGTCAGCGCCAAGTCCCTCAATCGACCCGGACTTCAGGAGGCCCTTGACCGCCTCGACGCTGGAGATGCGGACGCCCTCATGGCGGTCAGACTCGACCGCGTCTCCAGATCGGTCGCCGACTTCGCCGGCCTACTAAACCGCGCCAAGAAGCGACGCTGGCGACTGGTGCTCCTCAACCCGAACCTCGACACCGAGGATGCAGCCGGCAAGTTCACTGCGCACGTGCTCGCGGCGGCGGCAGAGTACGAGCGCGATCTGATCGGGATCCGGACAAGGGAGGGCATGGCGCAGCGGCGTGCCGAGGGGGTACACGTCGGCCGACCTCCGTCACTGCCGATGGCGACGGTTGATCGCATCGTTCGCGAGCGACTCGCGGGCCACTCACTCAGGGCCATTGCTGAAAGGCTCACCGCTGACGCTGTCCCGACGGCCAGAGGTGGTTTGACCTGGCGCGCCTCCAGTGTTCACGGAGTGCTGGCATCTACCCGTGTCCGGGCGCACTGACCTTGCCTCACCCGTTTCCGAGCTGCACCAGGGGCTGCTCTGCCAGCGCACCGGAAGCACCGCAGACAGCCGCACAGCGCTGACTATGGCTCTGCGAACTGCCATCGGTCAGGCGTCGCTTACGGCGTGACCCAGCACTTCGTTCTCCGCGAGTCGGGCCCCCTTGCGCACGTTGCAGATCCAGTGAGCCAACTGCGTGTTAGCCCGCGAGTGGTGACCGTTCGCCGCCAGTGGGATTACGTGGTCGAGACTCCGAGACATGGGGTCGGGCCAGGCGAGGGCGCGGTCTACCGGCCTCGCGCAGAGGGCGCAGACCCAGCCGTCGCGCTCGTAGACCTCAAGCGGGTCGAACCGCTCGGCCGTCGCCGCCAGTTCGCGCATCCGGCGTACATGCCTGGCGAGCGACGACGACTCGCGCTTGCGTCGCTCGCTCAGTGCCTCCCGCTCGGGCGTCCACCAGCCCGGCTTGTAGGGCGAGTCCACCGGGGCGGCAACGACCGCTTCCCACTGGTACTCGCGCCCGTCCTCGGTGCAGGCTGAAACGGACTCGAGATGCCAGCGGCACTTCACGTCGCCGATCGAGAACGTTTCGTCGTAGGACAACTCGCTGTCGGGTCCCGCGTAGAGCAGGCACAGGCGAGTGAGGTTTCCGTCAGCGTCTGCGCCCCACATCGCGCGATGCCCCGTGGTGGACTCGACGGCGATCAGCACGTGGTCCGGCCACCAGTTGGGCCAGACCTCCTCGCTCTCGCGGTGAACGAGCGAGTACCCGACCAGCACGCCGTGGCGCTCCACCAGGTCGCCGGCGATCACGCCGAATCCCTCCCACTCGAAAGGAGGCGTCTGGTCCTCGCGCGTGACGAAGTAGCGAGGTCCGCTCTTGCGGGGGTTGGCGAGTGGAGTCGCAGCCGTGACCTCCCGACCGTGCATGTCGGTGTCAGCGCCTCCACGCATTCGGCGGTTGAACTGGCGGCTGAGATTGCTGTTGCAGCGTGGGCCGCAGACGTGCCGGTCGCGGTGCTTCCAGTGGGCAGCGGGCGGGACCGGTTCACCGCACTTCACACAAGGTTCCCCGCCCTTGGCGCGGCCTTCGGGGTGCAGCAGCAACATGTCGCGCCACTCCCAGTACGCGTGCCCGTCCGCCACATCAGCCCCCGTTAGATCGTGTCAGCTTCGCGTCACCGTAGTCGGGTCCCGACCCCGGCATGGCTCTTTCGTTTGTCCAAATCGTAGGTCTCCCGCACCGAACGGGGGAGAGGCCTGGTCGCTCGTTCGTCCACACTCGGCGGGAACGGCGCATAGCGCCGTGAACGGCTCTGCGTCGTCCCGTGATCGTTCGGTGTCTCGTGAGACGCTATGCGCCGACAATTCGAGCGAGGGGGACGAGGGTGGCGATGCTCTTCGAGGAGGACTCGGGGTTCTGGCCGCGGCACAACAAGGTCAGTTCGTTCAAGCCGGTCCACATGATCCCGTGACCAGCATCCTGACCACGGCGGGGACGGCGCTGGCCGTAACCGCCTCCGCTGTTGGCGTCATCGTGGGGGTCGAGCAACTGACGCTGCGCGCTCGCCTCCGTAAGACGATCGAGTCCGCCAAAACTCTCGCGGAACCCGAGGAGGGCGAGCGTGCGGTCGTCCTCAAGTCGATCCACGACGTTGCCGTTGCGCGGCTCATCGCCGGGTGGCTCGTGCCCGGCTGGAGATTCGCGGAGGCCATCGTGTGGCTCATCGGTGCACCCATCGCGCTCGGGGTGACGGTTTGGCACGACGGCCTCAAGAAGGACACCTTGCTGTTCGCTGGCGTCGTCCTTGTGTCGCTGGCGCTCTCGAACAGGAGGGGGCTGCGCCTCCTGTTCGAGCGGCAGCGGATCGCTCACGAGTACCTCGGTAGCCGGAAGGTAGGACCGCCGAGGATCGAACTCATGCACCAATTGGAGGGCGGCACTCGCAAGGAGTTCTTGTTCGGCGCGATGGGCAGCCTTGGCGCGACTCTGCTCGCGCTTGGGGCAGGGGCACTCGCGCACGATCCCGAGCACGGCTGGCCGGTGGTGCTTCTGATCCTGGGGGTGTTCTCCCTGGGCGGGCCTTGGGAGTCCCTGCGCGCCGGCGCGGTTCGTCCCATCGAGGACCCGGTCACCGCATGACGAACACGGGGACCTGGCTGCCGGACGACTCGGTAGCCGGAACGTCTCGAGGACCCGGTCACCGCATGACGAACACGGGGACCTGGCTGCCGGACGACTCGGCAGCCGGAACGTCAGTCGGGCGGGAACCGGCCGCTGTCCCGGCCGCGGGGCGGGGTGGCGAGCGCCTCGTCCGCCGCGGCGGCCAACCGGGCGCGTGACGTGACGCGGCCGGCCCGGTCCAGGGCGGCGAGCAGGCGGTCGAGGTCAGCGGTCACGGGTGCCTCCTGAGGGAGCGGACGGTAGGGGCGGAAGGCCCGCCCTGGGGCGTGCGGGCGGCCGGGCCGTCCACCGTCTGGCCAGAAGGTGAACGACGACACCCCGATCCACCACGTCTACGTCCGGGAGCACCGGCTCACAAGCGGCTGATCGCGGCCGCCTATCCCGACCACTACGCCAGCCACGAGGGGCCGATCATGTTTTGCGACGCTCGCGCCTGCCGCGCGGCGTGGGCCGCCGCCTGAGCGCCCTCAGCCGCGCACGGCGGCGGAGGCCTTAGCCTCTGATCCGGGCCACGGACGGGAGCAAAGGGGCAATGGGGCTACAGAGAACGCACCGCACGTACAAGCACGAGCGCTTCGGCCCGGTCCGGCTCGGCCCACAGGACCTTCGCGACCTCGCGGAGATCTTCGCTGACCTGGACTCCAAAGTGGACCTCGCGCTGCCGCAGTTCCGGACCAAGTTCCACCTGGCGGAGCACGAGACGGACAGCATCGAAGACGTGCTCGCCTTCGAGGACGCGGACACCATCCCCTCGCTGCACATTCTGTCCGGGCAACTCCGCCTTTCCTTCCAAGCGTCGGATTCCGGCACGCTCCTCACCAAGCCGTTCGCCCCGGAGGCGGCCGCTGACCAACAGGCGGTCGAGGACGCGGCCGAGAAACTGCGCCAGATAATCCGGGCGCGGCAGTTGACGGGGCTGGCCTCACTCAGGCAGCGCGGCCCCGGCAAGCTGCTGCTTGCCGCCCTGTTCGCCCTCCCTGCGCTGTTGCTGGTGGGCGGGCAGCCCGTGATGGACCTTTGGCTCACGAGCACGGCGAGCCAAGCGGTCGTGGCGGGCCTTGTGTGGCTCTGCGTCCTTCTGCTGGTCCTCTTATCCGCCCCCTCGAAGGGCCTGATAAGACTGCGCGGGCGGGAACTGCCTTGGTGGGAGCGCCGTCAGGGGTTGATCGCCCTGCTCGGTTTGGTGGTGACCGTGGTCATCCCCTTCGTGATCTTCGGCCTGGAGGGCGGGCAGAAGTAGCTCGCGGCGGCACCGGGTCATGACGAGTCACACCCCACCGGGACGAGCCGCACCCGAAGAAACTGCACCCGGTGGCGATGAGGCTCGCGCGTGCGGACGCGGCGGCGTACGAGCCGTGACGACGCTTCCGTCACGCGCCAGGGCCAGTCGACCGCGAACGGGTCGGCGCCGTTGCGGTTCGCGCGAATCCCGGCCCAAGAAGACAGTCCCGTCCGCGAGGCACAGGTGGATCGTGGAGGAGATGGACGTGACGTGGGCGGCGTGGTCGTCGGCGGCTCGACTGCCGAGGGGCCTCGGACAAGTTCGGCATGCGCAAGCGGCAGGCCCTATCCGGCCGGAGCGTCTGGTCCGCATTGAGTCCGCACGACAGCCATCCTCGATACGCGTTGGCTCAACGAGTTCAACTCGTTTCTGCAGGTCAGAGGACATACGTCAACGGTGGCCAACGCTCACTCACGCGCTGGCGACGTTCCGCTTCAACGTGTAGGTCGAAGCATCACCGCAGGCCACGGGCAGCTCCGCCGGATCTGGTCCGCAGGGAGTGCTACGTCGTGGCCTTGAGGAAGCGGAACGTCAGGCCGATGGCGATGAGAGCCAGGACGATGAGAACGGCCATGACCGGATGCCGCCGTACCCAGTGACTCAGGGCGTCGTGCTCCTCGGACGTCTTGCTGCGACTCATGGGCCCAGACACTAGAGGCCACTCGCTCGCTGGTCAGGTCTCTGTGGCGGGAAGGCGCCAGGTCTTGTCGATGAGGGCCGGGGTGGGTCCGTGGAGCCGGAACGGGCGCGGGACCTCGCGCAGGAACGTCTGGGTGTCACGGTCGTGGACGGTGGCCGCCCAGTACTGGGTGACGCGGGCATCAGGGGGCACGCGGAGGCGACACGACCAGGACGACGACGTGCCCATCGACGAGGTGTACGTCGGTCACGGCCACCTGGGCGACGCGAACCTCTGCGAGGTGGCGCGACGGTTCGCGCCCTGACGGGGCGACGCCGGCCGGTGGCCGCACGCGGCGCGCCGCTCGCGGCTCGCCAGCCAGGTCCGGACCGTGCCCGCTCACCGGTCCCGGCGCAGCACCAGCATGGTGGCGTCGTCGTCCTCCTTCGGGTCCCGACACTCCTCAATCAGGCGGGTGCACAGCTCCGTGGCACCGAGCTGGCCACCGGACAGCGCGACCAGCCGCGCCAAGCCGCGGTCGACGTCCTCGTCACGGCGCTCGACCAGGCCGTCGGAGTACACCACCAGCATGCC